>JAKOVX010000041.1 GCA_029781855.1 Acidobacteriota bacterium
TGTCATCAAAGTAGGCCGAGTATGTCGTGCCGCCATACGCGAAGCCGAACACCTCGATGACTCCGTTAGCGGTCGGCGAGACGGTCAACGTCAGTTCTTCCCAGGTATCGGCCGCCGCCGTCATTGACGCTGATTCGAGGCCGCTGACAGCGCCGCGTTTCGCCTCGATGCCTGCCGTAATGCCCGTATTGGTGCGCCTCACCCAACACTTGATGGTCACTGTCGTCGACCCGTTGCAGGCGATTCTCGCAAGCGGGATCTGAGCCCTGTGCGAAGAATCGCAGTACGTCGCATCCGTCGGAGACACCTTCCACGCCAGTCCGCTCGCCGTGTGCCTGACCGTGGCCTCTGAGGCCCCCGTCCACCCGCGCGAGACGATCCTGTGATCGCCGGATGAATTGTTGTGGTTGTGACTGGTTACGAGTGTTGATCGTGATGCTGACGAAGCGTTGCACCAACCTGTCTGCGAAAACAGACTGTTAGTGAAAGCCGCTTTCAAACTGCCAGACCCCGAGATCCAAACGTCAGCCGACCCTTGTGTTCGCAAGTCGCACTCAATGACATTCAGTGGCCCGGACGCCGCGTCAACCGTTTCAATCGCTGCGGAAGTGCTTCCGCTCTCTATAAGCGAGTTCACTACCGTCAGGCCGCCGGCCGGCACCTTCGCCCAAATTGCGCCGGAGTGGCCGTTCCGCATGACAGAGTCCTCAACGACGACATCTGCCGCGATCCCGCTCCACAAATAGAGCCCGTATGCACCCATTGTCGTGACAATCGACAGATAGGTGTAGCCGTTCGTTACATTTGACTCGTAGACCTGTACTGGGTATCTGCACCCGGAGAAGCGCACGTCAACAAGGCGCGTACCGTACCGATTGTTCAAGTTAAGTGCGGCCTCATAGAAATGGCACGCACCAAATGCCGACCAGGAAACATAGTTCTTCGAAGCAAAAGCGGAAAACGTATTGACCATGTACCCGCTACTGACGAACGTACTGGCATCAATGCCTATGTCTGACCACGACTCCCGTGTCGACATATCCGTCCGGTTCCATCCGAACGAAAATTCGATTGGTGCTCCATCGGTTCCGCTGTCCTGGACGTCTTGCTGGGCAGTCACGTTGATCGGCGTGAGCGCGTAGGTCGTCAGTGATCCACCGGAGCCGCGATAGGGAATCCGCGGAGGGTCGGATGAGCCGAGTCCGACCCTTCCGTACTCGCCACCAAGCACGATTGTCGTGCCGTCGATCGTGTCGATCGGCCAGTACGC
>JAKOVX010000046.1 GCA_029781855.1 Acidobacteriota bacterium
CGTCCAGCTTCTTGTCGCTTGCCGGGTCGCGTTTGATATGAAAGCCAATGATGAAGATGCCCGGAAGAGTTCGTTCTTCGCTGCGAACGACAACGTCGTTTGCGTGTTCCGCCGGAACACGTGCTTTCAGCCGTTCGAGCAGGACATTTGCAAAAACACGCGCTGCTGCCGTATCCGACGTGTTCCGGCTCACTCCACGGACTGCGAAACGCATCTCGGACTCGTCCGTCTTCGGCGATTCGACCATCTGAATGCCGGCCGCCGGGTCATCCGGCTGCTTGAAAGTCGACGGGATACGTTTGTCCGATTTTAGCCAGGCACCGAATAGCCGGCGAACGGCCTTAAATCCAAAAGAACGGTCGAAATTTCCCTTTAGCGTTACGGTAGCGTTATCGGCCGTCAGGAATCTTTCTTTTGCGTCGATCAGATCGGCAAAGTCGATCTTGTTTACCGATTCCGTAGTACCGAACACAGGTCGGCCATAGGGAAACGTCCCGAAAAGCCGCTTGGCGATCGCACGGTCGGCGACATATGCGGGGTCGCTCTCATATCTTTTAAGTTGTTCGAGAAGGGAAGTTTTCAGTTTCGCTGTCGTTTCCTTGTCGATGACCGGGTTTTCGAGTGCCGACGACAGCGTTTCGAGCATCTGCAGCAATGCGTCGGAACGCCCGGTGGCATTGACCTCTATGTAATCGTAGGTCGTTCGCAGTTCGAGGCTGCCATCGAGGTCTTCGCGAAAATAGTCGCGGGCCGCGTCATTCGGGAACAGGTTCTCCGTTAGCAATTTCATCACGCCTTCGCGTCCCTGCGGGTCGAATGCGGCACCGCTGTGCACTCGGATGCGGATCTCTATCTTGTCGGCCGACCTATCCGGCCACATCAGCACTTTCAGGCCGTTCAGCAGATTGTCGGTCTTCGGCTGCGAAGTGACGGTCTGTGCAGTAACGGCCGCAGCCAACAGCACAGAGAGCATCAGAAGGCCGATCGATAGTTTTGCGATCTTCATAAGATTGTAGGACGAATTGGTCATAACTTTCCGTTAGTTGCGTCGTGACACCGAACGGTTGTAACCGCCGATTTTCGCCCTCGCAAGGTCAAACTGAAATTTTAGTTGGCTGCAGGCATCGCGTCAAACGAAAGAGGCATCTATCACCAATGAACCTTCCGCAACGGCGATCAACGCGGAAAATGTTGAGAATTTGCTTAACTTGATGCAAGTTTAGCGGTATAATCTCGTTATATCAATGGCACGCGAGATGTAGGATCGCGGTGCGGAGAGAGGCCGAATACGATGGGAAAAATAGTTAAGTATTGTGGAACCTGCGAAGAGAGTTTTGCCGAGAGGTTCGTTTTTTGCCCGACGTGCGGAGCAACTCTGCAGTTGTTCGAAATGAATCCGGTCGTTCCGGCAGCGTCGCCAAAGGTCGAAACGGCTCCGCCCGCACCGGTAGAAACGGCTCCCGCCGTCGATCCCGAAGCCACGGCGGTGCTCCTTGCAGCCGAACCTGAGTTCGTTGAGCCGGAGCAGCTCGTAACCGAGGCGTTCTCTGCCCCTGAAGCCGAAGAAATTATTGAACCGACAGCCGAGGCCGCTCCGGAAGTTATCGAAGCCGCTCCCGTCGAGGTCGAGGCCGCACCTGTCGTCGAAGCGGCTCCTGTGGTTCCTGAACCGGAGACAGTTCCGGAGGTTGTCGAAGAGAAGGTATCTTGGCAGCCGAAGGCGTCAGTACCGGTTTACACCTCGAAAAAGGCACTCGATGTCGACAGCAAACCGGCTAATTCGTATTCCGGAGGCAATCGCCGGGCTGATGACGACGCGTTTTACGTCACCGTTATCGAAGAGAAGAACGTTGGTACCCGAAACGGCCTCCTGCTCGGGACGCTCGTGTTCATGCTTTGTGCTTTGACCGTGGGAATGATCTACAGCATCTTCATGAAGGACATCGATATCGGCTCGATCAACGGCGACGACCTGTTCAACGCGGTAATAGCCGAAACGACACCGATGACCGTCGAGGAAGAGCAGAAGAAAGCGGACGACAAGAAAGCCGGCGGCGGTGGCGGCAGCGGCAACAAGGAAAAAGATCCTGCATCTCAGGGTGACCTCGCAGATCAGCAAAAGAATCCGACACGTCCGCCAAACGTCAATACGATGAAGTCGGACACGCCGATGCTCGCGCCTCCGTCAACCGAAGGCAACATGAAGTTTCCGAAGATCTACGGCAAATGGGGCGATCCGAACGGTTTGCCGGGTAATTCGAACGGACCCGGAACCGGTGGCGGTATCGGCAGCGGACGCGGCACCGGCCAGGGTAACGGAAACGGAACAGGAGCCGGCAACGGGAATGGTTCCGGATTCGGTAACGGTAATGGTAATGGCAACGGCAACGGCGATGGCGACGGCGACGTAGGAGCTCCGCCTCCGCGTGGCGTGACGCAGGCGCTCAAGATACTCGCGAAGCCGAAACCGTCCTATACCGACTCCGCCCGGCAGAATCAGGTGCAGGGAACCGTCATTCTTCGTGTCACGTTCCTCGCATCGGGAGCTATCGGCAGCATTTCACCGGTCAAAGGTTTGCCGAACGGGTTGACGGAACAGGCCATCGCAGCGGCACGTTCGATCAGGTTCGAACCGGCGAAATCGAACGGCGTCGGAATGACCGTTACGAAACAGGTCGAATATACATTCTCGATCTATTGATCCTCGGCCGAATTCAAAGTAGCAAAAAGGGCATCGTTGAAAAACGATGCCCTTTTTGTTCTCGTTGACGATTCGATCAGATCGTGCCGTCAGGTCCTTCTGAATCTTCGTCCAGCTCGAACCTGTGCCGGTCCCGTTCCTCCATCTTTCCCAGGAAATCGAGCGGTTCGCTGTCCTCGAAGTTAATGCCCATCGCGTGGGCGTTTTCCTCGACGTCCGACTGGTCCGGCGTAGGATTATCGCCGAAGACCGATTCCGAACCCGACGTATTTACTTCTTCCCAGTCTGCGTCAATGTCGCCGCCCGAATCTGCGGGTGACGAAGACGTATTTTCCCGAAGACGCTCGAATAACTGCTCCGAGCCTCGCGGGGCTTCTGCGATCTGTTCGTCCATCGCTTCTTTGATCTGCTCGTCCTCGGACAAACCCTCGTCATCGTATTTCGGTTCTGTTGCGGTCATATTCATCCCTCCTTGATCCAACGATCGTGACTAAATAAAGACCACTGATTGCGACGACGGTATCTCAAACCGGCGCCGGCAACGCATATTTTTGCACATAAGCATGTCGTCCACCCGGACCATATAATCGCGGGATTTGGCGAACTGCGCCCGCTCATGTTCGTTCAGGTTTCGCGGAGCCTGCTTCTTCTTGGTCCGTTTTATCCAGCGGACATCGTGGTCGGCCCGTTCACGGCAGTGCGGACATGAGAAATTCGCCTTTTTTACTTCTTGCCGTTCGTCAAAAATATCGCGTTCGTGCATACAATTCGGAACCACCTGCGGTAGCGGGTGGTTGAACGCAGTATATCACTCAAACTCGGGCAGGTCATCACCTTGTCCGTGTTCGACATAATTACATGCGCGATTGACGTGGACCCCATTCCACAGGTAGCGAGTACTTCCTTTATCAACCCACGGGCTCCTTTCACGGGACCACAGTCCACGTTCACACATTAATCTCGTCGAATTTGCTTTTAGCGCGTTCAGCACTGCCGATGCTTTCTTGCCCGGAGCACGGACGACAGCATGTACGTGATTGGTACGGACATTTACCGCCAATAACATCCACTTTCGGATCTTACAGGTCTGTTTTATGGTTTTATTTGTTGTTCCCCTTTGACGGGCGTTTAGGGTTACGGGCTCTAGTTTTAGCCGGCGTCGATTGGTATCTAACCAACTGGGCTCATGTTTGATCCTGGCGGAGCCAAATTTGTTGTGAAATCGATTGACAGAACCACGTTCGTCACCGTGGAGCCAAGTGCCGTAGGTGCGAAATGTGATCAGAAAGGCAAGCGGTTCGTCGTTGTCGTTCCACATCTCATTCGATGGTTGTAAATTGACTATTTTCAACCACCCGCTACCGCAGGTGGTTCCGACAGTTTGCGAAGATAAGCGAAGCTGAAGATGCCGGTGTCGTGGCTGTCGGCGAAATGGAAGTTGAGGGCGTATCGCCCGACGATCGAGATGTGGTTAAATTTGAGGTCGTCGGCGACATTCTCGTCGCGGATGATCTTCTCGCCGGTCCATTCGTTGACGCACGTCGCACACGGGCACGCCCGTCGTAATTGGGCCGCCGAATAACGGGTCTCGGTGTCGTCGGACCATTTGATCGAGACCTCGCTGTCCGATTCTTCGATGATCTGCAGTGGCTGGAGCATTGTCGTAATAGGGAAGTGAATTAGTCCCGTTCGTTCAGAAGCTGTTCGATAATGATCGGATCGATGCCGTAATGCGTCGCGTGATAGATCGCTTTTCCGTCCCTGATAACGAACGCCTGCGGCGATTGGTGTCGGTACCCGGTGCGGGTCGCTACCTCATTCGATAGCGGCCGGTCTTCCTGGATCACCAGCACGTTCAATTCGCCGTCGATCGTCCCTGCCTGTTCGAGAACGTCCGAGCTGATCCCGCAGCTGTTGCTGTGCTTAAAAAGTGCCACCGGCCGCGAAAACGACGCAGCAAATAACGCGTCGAGTTTATCGACAGAATCGAGCTTAACAAAATTTGCAGACATCAGGATAGGCCCTCATACGCAGTGGGCGGCGGCGGTGCGAGATTCGGAGCGTTAAACGACGGGAAAACCTTTCTATACGCAACAAAAACCGCGGCAAACATTAACGGCAAGGTAAAATATGCACCGACAACGCAAGCCAACATGCCAATAAGGTATAACCCGAATTGGCACAATATCAGGCCGATGACGCCGCTGAGATTAGACCAAGCGGCCCTTGCACTGAGCTTGAAGGCCTCGATACCGGTCAGGCCGTGTTCGACGATCAACGGATAGGTGAAGATAATGAACGCGTGGATACAGCTGATAATGATGCCAAAGACGAGACCTTCGCCGATCATGACACCGTAAAGCGTGAAGATCATCGACGGATCGGGCCTTCCGCCCTTGTCCATCATCGAAAACATCACTCCCATCATCGAAAACCAAGAGACCAGCGTGAAGACAACTATCGGAATGATGAATATCAGCGTTGCGATCAACGCCGGGAGAAAGTAATTAAATCCTTTGAAAAGGTCACCAAAATCGGGCGGCTTTCCCTCGCTCAGACGAAAAAGCACAAAATAGATGCCGCAATACATCGCACCCATCAAGATCGCGAACGGCACAACTCCTGCGATCAGCATCCCAACGATCGTTATCGCGAACATGATCCAGTAATATGGTTTGATCAGTTCCCAACCTTCGCGAAAACACTCGATCGGTCGGATCACGCCTGTCTTGAATTCAATGTTCTGCATACGTTCGTCAGTCCGTATAAATGTTGCTGAGGTAATCTGTGACCATTCGGTCGGAAGAGAACTGCGAGGTCAGCGTCGCAAGCGAATTCCGCATTCGGCGGACCCACTCGGCCGGTATCCCTCGTTCGTCGTGCGAATAATAAGCCGGGATCAACTCATTCTCCAAGGTCGAATATAGCGCTTCGGCGTCCGCGGCGTCCATTTCCTCGTCGCTCAGGTCCGCTTCGAGGTCGCCGATCGCAAAGCCGTTCTCGCCGTTGTAGCCCTCGATCCACCAGCCGTCGAGGATCGAACAGTTGAGGGCGCCGTTCATCGCCGCCTTCATCCCGCTCGTGCCGCTCGCTTCCATCGGCCGCCGGGGCACATTCATCCATACATCGACGCCCTGAACGAGATATTTCGCGACCTCCTGGTCGTAATCGGGAAGGAAGACGGCCCGGTTTTGCCAGTTCGATTCGTGGTTGATGCTCATCAGCTCCTGCAGGATAGTCTTTGCGGTCCGGTCCTGGGGGTGTGCCTTGCCGGCAAACACGAACTGCACCGGACGGTCGGCGTCGTCGACCATCTTCAAGAGCCGGTCGAGGTCGGTAAACAGCAAGTCCCAACGTTTGTAGGCCGCCACCCGCCGGGCAAAGCCGATAGTCAGCAGCTCAGGCGAAAATAAACGCCTCGTGTCCTCGTGCTCGTTGATCGTATTCAGCAGGCCCGTTTCCTTGGCCCGCGTCCGTTCGCGGATGAACGAGATCAAAAGGCTCTTGAGCGTCATATGGGCGTCCCAGATCTCCGCGTCAGACAGCCTGTAAATGAACGCCGCCCACGCATCGCTGTCGCGGACCATCTCGTTCCAATCCGTACCCACGTGTTTCTGATAGAGCGACTGAAAAAGCGGAGCGATCCAAGTCGGGGCGTGTACGCCGTTAGTGACCGAAGTGATCGGCACGGCGTCCGCGTCGGCGAGGTCCGGAAACATCTTCAGCCACAATCCGCGTGAGACTTCGCCGTGCTTCGCGCTCACGCCGTTCGCCGAGCGGCACATACGGATCGCGAGCGGAGTCATCCCAAAATACTCTTCGTTATTGCTCAAATCAGAGCGTCCAAGGGCGAGAAACTCGTCCGTCGTAAGCTTCAACGAAGTGATGAACTTCTCGCTGAAACAGGCCGTGAGCGATGCCGGAGCAAACATATCGTTCCCGGCGGCGACAGGCGTATGCGTCGTAAATACGCATCTTGGGCGAACATTTTCGACCGCATCGGCGAAATTTGCCTCCGGGTTCGCTTTCAGGAATTCGCGTGCAAGTTCGAGCGTCGAAAACGCCGCATGGCCTTCGTTCAGATGGTACACATCGGGCGCGACCCCCAATTTATCAAGGAGTCTGACGCCGCCGATGCCGAGGATCTTTTCCTGCACGATCCGCGTTTCGGTATCGCCGCCGTACAAATGTCCCGTGATCAGACGGTCGACATCACTGTTTTGCTCGACGTTTGTGTCAAGAAAATAGAGCGGAATGCGTCCGATCCGTGCCAACCACGCCTGGGCGACGACCTCGCGGCCGCGAATGTGGACCGAGATCGTCACGCGTTCGCCATTTGAGTCATAGACCGGCGAAACGGCCAGTTCGGACTCAAAAATGTCGTTGTACGTCTCTTCCTGCCAACCGTCGTGTGCGATCCGCTGGCGAAAATATCCGTACCGGTAAAGCAGCCCGACCGCTGTCAACGGCAGGTTCAGGTCGCTCGCCGATTTGAGATGGTCACCTGCAAGGATGCCGAGGCCGCCGGAGTAATTCGGCAGGGAATTGTGCACGCCGTATTCGGCACAGAAATACGCGATCCGCGGCGACGAGGCCTCGTGCTGCTTAGCCGCCAAATATTCATTGAACTTCGCATCAAAGCGCTTCAGCCGCTCGACATACTCGGTGTCGGCCGCTCGCTGCCACAACCGAAGCTTGTTGATCTTCTTTAAAAGCAAGCGAGGATTTTGCTCGCAGATGTCCCATAATGTCGGGTCGAGATCACGAAAAAGCTGCGTACCGTCCGGATTCCACGACCAGTAGAAATTGGCGGAAATAGCCTCGAGCGGCTTCAGCGCCGGAGGCAAAACGCGGTGCAGTTCAAATGTTTCTTGGCTTTCGCTGACGTGCGCAAGGCCTGTTGCTGGCTTCATATTTACGGAAATCGTATCGAAAAACTCGTTCATAGCTACATCGCAATACTTTGTTGTTTAAGCGAGCGAAGTATCCAAAAACTATAAACTATGAAGCCGTGAGTATCAAATATCGAGGTGTCTTAGCCCGTATGTTCGGGCTCCGGAGGTTTTAGATGGCCCACAGGCATAAATCGGTACTGGATCGCCACAACAACGCCGAAAACGAACGAGATGGCCATAAATATCAGCGCGACGACGAGGTAATTGGACAAATTGCCGATTCGCAGCAAATAGGCTGCTCCGCTCAGGAGCAAAGATCCAAAAGCGAAAACGAGCGGGATCACGATCCACTGGTATTTGAATTTTCGCGGCCGGTCGTCGCGGCTGTCGAAGATTATCGGCTTCAGACGGTCGTACTCCCACGCGACCAGATAGAGTGACGCCAGCGACATAAAGATCGTCAGGATCCACGTTCCCTGAAACCCGACCGAACTCGTCAGGACCGCGATATTGACGATGATCGGCAGGAACATCATCGCCCCGATATGCGACGTACGCGGTATCAGCAGCAGGATCGCCGCGATGATCTGCGCCCAGCCGATAAATTCGTAATAAAATCCGGTCGCCATCAGAGCATTAAAATAATGCCCGACCGGATTCGAATCCGGCAGCGTTGTGAATGGCTCGTGGATTATCTTCTTGTAGCTCGGCGGAATAAAGCCAAACGCAAGCAAACACCGTGTGAACGCCGTAAAAAGCTGCGTCCACCACCGGCGGGTAACGGCGACATGAAGATCGTCAAGGACGTGTTCGAGTCTCATGGGAAAGTGAACGAAAAAGTTAGCCAAATTGTTTTCAAGAAACTCAGTCTTTTGTTTTGCCTTTGCGTCTCTGCGGCTTTGCGGGAAATCTTCTCCCGCAAAGCCGCAAAGTAACCGCCGTCCGTTCACATCAGCAAACCTTTTAGGTATAATCGACAACTTCGTAAAACCTAAATTCAAATGAAATACAACATCATTCCCGTTAAATGGTCCGACGAAGGCGTCTTGATGCTCGACCAGCGTCTGCTGCCTACCGAAGAGAAGTGGCTCACGCTCAAAACCGCCGACGAGGTCGCCGCCGGCATCAAGGACATGGTCGTCCGTGGAGCGCCCGCGATCGGCGTTTCGGCAGCCTATGGCATCGCCGTCGGCGCTAAAAATTTCGTCGGCACGACCGTCGCTGATCTCGAAGACGAGATCGAATTTGTAAGTGACACGCTCGCCAAAACACGTCCGACCGCCGTTAACCTGTTCTGGGCTATCGACCGGATGAACCGCACTTTTCAAAAGGCAAAAGCGGACGGTAAGTCGGTCAGCGAGATCAAGCAGATCCTGGTCGAGGACGCCAAAGCCATCCATGAGGAAGACATCGAATCGCAGCGTCTGATCGCGCAGTTCGGCGGCGAATTGATCAATGACAATTCCGTCGTTCTGACCCATTGCAACGCCGGAGCCCTCGCGACCGGCGGCGTCTGGGGCACGGCTCTCGGCGTCATCCGCGGTGCCGTCGATCAGGGCAAGACCATCTCCGTCATCGCCGACGAGACTCGCCCGTATCTTCAGGGAGCACGCTTGACGGCCTGGGAACTGATGGAGGACGACATTCCCGTCACGCTCATCACCGACAATATGAGCGGCCACATCATGAAAAAAGGCGGCGTCCAGGCCGTCGTCGTCGGCTCCGACCGCATTGCTGCCAACGGCGACGTCGCCAACAAGATCGGCACCTATATGGTCGCCGTTCTCGCCAAACGCCACGGCATCCCGTTCTACGTCGCCGCTCCGCTCTCGACCGTAGACCTAAACTGCCCGACAGGCGATGAGATCCCGATCGAAGAGCGCGACCGCGTCGAGGTCACACACGTCAAGGGCCATCAGCTAGCGCCGGAAGGTGTCGGCATTACCAACTACGCCTTCGACGTCACCCCCAACGACCTCGTAACCGCGATCATCACCGAAAAAGGCGTCGCGAGGGCACCGTACACGGAGAGTTTGAAGAAACAGTTTGAGGATGCCTAAAAAGCTCCCCTCCTTACGAAGGAGGGGTGGCCGAAGGCCGGGGTGGTTCTCTATGTGGCGAAAAGACCGGTCGATTATCTCGAGATGGCGTTCCAACGAAGCCCAACCGATATTCACAACCTCCCGGAGCTTCGGACCTTCCGCACCAAACTCCGCGGCCGCCTCACCCCAGCCGAGGCGTCATTTTGGAACCTCGTAAAGAATTCACGGCTCGAAGGAAGAAAATTCCGACGCCAGCATAGCGTGGGTCGCTACATTCTTGATTTCTTTTGCCCGTCGGAAATGCTCGGGGTCGAATTGGACGGCAACCCGCATTTCAATGTGCGGGCGTTTGAATACGATCAAGAGCGCAAGCTGTTCCTGGAGCATTTCGGAATCAGGGTTCTTCGATTTGAAAATAAGAAGGTGTTTGAAGAGCGTGAATGGGTCGAGGATAAGATCAAGAGCTGTTTTGGCTGGCGGGATAGAATTTCAGAATAGGTCGCGTCCGTAGTCGCTGACGTAGAGAACCACCCCGTCAGCCGAAGCGGCTGCCACCCCTCCTTCGTAAGGAGGGGAGCGTTCAGTCGAACGTTCTATTTGATCCGCTCGAGGTCCTCCCGCTGCCACGCGGAGTTGTTGAAATAATACGCCCGCCGTCCGAGCTTGAGTTCGACATTTAGCGGATCATCGACCGAGATGCCGTAGCTCCCGCGGCAGAGCGGTTCGCGCCAGTCGTTGCCGTTGCGTAGGTAGGTTTTGATCTTTTCCTCGTCGGAGCCCATCTGGAACGCCATCGGGACGGCTTCGTCGACGGGGAAGTCGTTGAACCATGCGTCGCCCGTGCACCACGAAGCGAGCGACGTCATCGTCAGCGGCGTTTCCGCGGGGAGCCGTTCTCGTATCTTTTTCATGACCAGCCGGTAAAATTCCCGTTCGGAGAGGACCGCGTCGAAATCGATCTGGATCGCTTTCACTTCAGGCAGCTCGAGCGTGGATCTCACCAGCAAAGCCGTTTTCTCGATCATTTCCGGCGAATAATTGGGCCGCTGGTTGGTCTTTTTGTTGGTTTCGATGCGGGTCACGGCAATGACGTACGTGCCGGGTGCCATTTCGAGCGACTGACGACGCGGCTTCGGCGTCACGCGGTCATTTTCGAGGAAGATCGTTTGTGCCAGGAACGCCACGCCATATTCCTTCGGGTCCAGGAACCGCAAGTCCTCCGGCCGTTCCCACGCCCAAATGATCTTGTTCGGCATCTCGGCGGCGAGTTTTGGATTGACCTGATTCTTTGCACTACACGCCGAAAAAAAGGCGATGAAGATGAAGGCAGAAACACGACCAACGGCGGGTGTGCCTCTTCGTTGCATGATCATTTTACAAGCTTAACAGAGTAAGAACACACTCCCTACCGGTCGTGTTTCCGCCACTGATTTGATATACTTTTTGGTAACTGAATAGCCATTCATTCTACAAAATATATGATAGAACGTGAACAGATCGAGATGGATGTGGTCTTTGTCGGGGCCGGTCCGGCGAATTTGGCGGCGGCACTGCACCTGAAAAGCGAGATCGCCGCTCACGACGAGCTGGTCGAAAAGGGCTTCAAGCACGGCCGAAAGATCGGCGATATCGAGATCGCCATTGTCGAAAAAGGCCCGTTTGTCGGAGCCCACATTCTGTCGGGCGGCGTGATGGACCCGCGAGCGATACGCGAACTGATGCCTGACTTCCTCGCCGAGGGCTGCCCGGTCGATACTGTCGTGACCGAGGATGCATTCTGGTACCTGACCGAGAAACGCGGTATCAATGCTCCGATCGTTCCGCCGCCCCTCAAGAACAAAGGCAAATACATCGTCAGCCTTAGCAAGATCTGTGAGTGGCTCGGCGAAAAGTGCGAAGAGGCCGGCATCAATATCTTCCCCGAGTTTCCCGCCGCCGAGGTGCTCTACGATGAGAATGACGCCGTCATCGGCGTCCGTACCGGCGACAAGGGCATAGACAAGGACGGAAAACAAAAGGCCAATTTCGAGCCGGGCGTCGATCTGCTGGCGAAGGTGACGGTCCTCGGCGAAGGCTCACGCGGATCTCTCGCCAAGCAGGTGACCGCTCGCCTCGGCCTCAATGAGGGCAAGGAAGAGCAGGTCTTTTCGCTCGGCGTCAAAGAGCTGTGGGAACTGCCCGAAGGCAATTTCCCCGAGGGCAAGGTCGTTCATACGCTCGGGTTTCCGTCCGACACCCGGACATACGGCGGCGGCTGGATATATGGAATGCCGAATAACACGGTCAGCATCGGCTACGTAACGGGTCTCGATTACGAGGATCCGACGATCGATCCGCACGCGGAATTTCAAAAATTCAAGACGCATCCGATGATCGCGGCCGTTCTTGAGGGCGGCAAGATGATCAAATACGGTGCCAAAACGATCAATGCCGGCGGTTATTTCACGATGCCGAAGCTTTACGCCGACGGCGTCCTGCTTGTCGGTGACTGTGCGTCGTTCCTCAACGGTCAGCGGATCAAGGGCATCCATACCGCGATGAAATCCGGCATGCTCGCCGCCGAGACGATCGTCACGGCTCTTGACCACCAGGATTTCACGTCGAAAACGCTCCGGCATTTTGATGAAAAGGTGAATCTGAGCTGGATCTACGACGAACTGCATCCGGTTCGCAATTTCCACGCGGCGTTTCAAAAAGGCCGCTGGTCCGCACTCATCAATACAGGACTTCAATTTCTCACACGCGGTCTCGCGTGGGGCTTTATGCCGAGGGAACATCACGTGCCCGGTTTCGAAAGGATGAAGAAATTGACCGAACCGGGAGCGGTACTTATCGGCGACCGATATGAGGCGGTAAAGTATGACAAGGAACTAACGTTCGACAAAATTACCGACGTGTTTTACGCCGGCGTTTCGCATGACGAGGACCAGCCGTGTCACCTTCACGTGCTCGACACCGAGGTCTGTGCGACCCGTTGTGCCGAGGAATACGGCAATCCATGCGAACGATTTTGCCCGGCTCAAGTTTACGAGATGGAAGAAAGCCCTGCGACCGGCCGCAGGGAACTGAAGATCAATTTCTCGAACTGCGTCCACTGCAAGACCTGCGACATCGCCGACCCGTATCAGATCATAAATTGGGTAACGCCGGAGGGCGGCGGCGGGCCGAATTACAAGGGAATGTAGCCGTGCGTGAAGTTTCGCCGAATGAAAAAAGCCGTCAGCAATGACGGCTTTTTTATTCATAAAATCTTGTTTGGGCCTATTCAGCCGGGATTATTTCGTCGTTCTGATCGGTAAAGTTGAAATTTACCCTTCGTTCCGCGATCTCCTTCATAGCAACACGCGTAGGTTTCGTCTTTCGAATATCTATGTCCGTTCGCGAATTAGCACCGCGTTGAAGCTGCTTGCTGCGTTGAGCTGCAAGGATGATCATTCGGTACTTGGAATCGATAGCGGGCGGATCGATCACCGCCGGAGCGGTTTCTTCCATTTCGTCGGTGTCGTTCAGGATTTCTTCAGCCATAATTGTCTCAAAGTTCGAACTGATGCTTAGAGGCATCGAAACTATCAAGGATACCCTGAATCGCGCCACTTTGTCTATCCAGCAGCTGACGTTCTGCCATTATGATCGACGCCATTTGTCGGCTGGCGACCGGAACATCCTGATTGATCACGACGTATTTGAATCGCGAATAGTGCATCACTTCGTTAAATGCATTACGCAGCCGCGTCCTAAGTTCTGCCTCTCCCTCGGTCCCGCGGGCGGTCAATCGTGCCTTCAAAACCTCAAACGACGGCGGCAGGATAAAAATACCGATGCTGTCGACGGTTTTTTTGTCCATTATCTGGACGGCGCCCTGAACATCGACCTCGACGATCACGTCCTTTCCGGCGTCGAACAGCTTCTCGCTTTCGCTGATCGACGTTCCGTACAGATTGCCGTGAACTTCGGCGTATTCGAGAAACTCGCCGCTCGCGATCAACTGCTCGAACCGTTCTCGCGTAACAAAGTGGTATTCGCGGCCGTCTTCCTCGCCGAAACGCTGCTGGCGGGTCGTAAACGAAACGGAATAAGCAAGTTCCGGCATCATGCCGCGCACTTCCTTGATAAGCGTTCCTTTTCCGCCGCCGGACGGCGAGCTGATGATTATTAGGCGTCCACGCATTTGTTATTCGACATTCTGAACTTGTTCGCGGATTTTCTCAATCTCGCTCTTTATCGCGAGTGCGTTTTCCTTGACGATCATATTGTTGGTCTTCGAGGTGATCGTATTTGCCTCGCGGTTCAGCTCCTGTGTCAGAAAATCGAGCCGCTTGCCGACGTCCTTGTCTTCGTTCATGATCGACCGAAAATGCTCGATGTGCGTCCTGAGCCTCGTGATCTCTTCGGAAATGTCCGCCCTGTCAGCCAGATAGGCGACTTCCTGCGTGAGCCGGCCCTGATCGATGTCGATCTGCGAGTCCGTTTTGGCGAGCATATCGTTAATGCGTTTCGACAGCCGCTCGTGAAATTCAACGGCGATCTTCGCGGCCTCGCTCTCTATCGCTGGAATGCGGTTCTCGATCCCCGCAAGCCGCGACGCCAATTCCTCGGCGAGCAGTCCGCCCTCGACCTCGCGCATCCGCTCGAGGTCGTCAAGGGCGTCGAGGATCACAGTCTCGACGGCCGCAAAAAACTCCGGCGTGGCTTCGCTTTTACTTGCGACGATGACGTTCGGAAGACGGGCAATGACATTGAGGTCGGGCTCGCCGTCGAGGTTAAATTCTTCCTTCATCGACCGCATCGCGGCGAGAAAGCCATTGATCAGCGGTCGATTAAGTTCGTAGCTGGTCTCTTCGTGCCGTTCGTATTGAAGATTGACGTCGACACGCCCTCGCGAGAGACGGTTGCCGATTATTCGTTTGATTACCGACTCGAGTGCCTGCAGCTCATTCGAAAGCCGCAAATTGACGTCCAGAAAGCGATTGTTCACCGTTTTTAGTTCAACGGTGATCGAAAAATTGTTTTCAGCGGCCGTCGCACGGCCAAATCCGGTCATTGATCTCATATGCACTCCGAACGGGAGATCCGAAACGTGTATTATGCAACACGCAGCCATAATCCGGAAAGGCCGGGGCTTTACAGGTTCACAAATGGTTGCTATCCTGTTCGCCATCTGTTCCGGATTCACCCCGGAAGTCCAAAATACAAATGACAGTTGATGCTAAAGCCGAAATCTTTATCGAGCGGTCCCGAAAAACCGTCGCGTCGGTGATGTTCGATCCGAAAAGCGATAAACTCTGGGTCGGCGGCCTGACAAACGTCTTTCCGATGTCGTCGGGATTATTGAAGAAGGGCTCGCACGTCGAACGCGTCGGCGTGTTCCTAAATCGGGCCTATTCGGCGAACCTCAGGGTCATCAAGGAAATTGACGAATATACGCTCGAGATCTCCGCCGACGAGCCGTTCGAAATGAAGCTCAGGTACGAACTCGCCGAAGCACCGGGCGGGACCCTCGCAAAAATGCGGGTTCAAAGTATCGGTGAGAACGAATACCGGCAGATGCCGAGCTCGGTCTTTGCCCGAAACGTCAGCGAGTCGATCAACGACGACCTCGCTCGTCTCAAGCGGCAGGTCGAGCTACTCGACGCCGATTAATAACGGTCAATTTCCTCGCACGCTGTCATCGAGGTCCTCAAACTGAAACTCGTGAAGCGTCTTATAGCGTCCACCACTCTCCAGCAACTCTTCGTGTGTTCCGGACTCGACGATCCGTCCCTTATCCATCACAACTATCTTGTCTGCTCGCTGTATCGTTGAGAGCCGGTGAGCAATAACTATCGACGTCCGGTCCTGCATCAGGTTACCGATCGCCTTTTGAACGAGGCGTTCGCTCTCGGTGTCCAGGGCAGACGTCGCTTCATCGAGGATAAGCACCGGTGCGTTTACCAGAACTGCTCGTGCGATCGCTATTCGTTGGCGTTGTCCGCCGGAGAGCATCGTGCCGCGTTCGCCCACCAGGGTGTCGTATTTTTGAGGGAGTTGTTCGATAAATTCATCTGCGAACGCGACCCGTGCCGCCTCGCGAACCTCGTCCGCCGTCGCATCCGGCTTACCGTACGAGATGTTGTAGAGGATCGTGTCGTTGAACAGCACTGTTTCCTGCGTGACCAATGCGAGTTGTCGCTTCAGGCTCAGGATGTCCGCGTCACGAAGGTCGGTGCCGTCCCAGCAAATGCGGCCTTTCGTCGGATCGTATAGCCGCTGGATCAGTTTTATCAAGCTCGATTTGCCGCCGCCGCTTTCTCCGACCAGTGCGACCATCGAGCCAACAGGGATCTCGAGATCCACACCGGCGAGGATCTGTTTCTTGCTGTTTCGATAGTGAAATGAGACGTTCTCGACCGTGATCGAACGAGCAAGCGGGCCGAGTTTGGTCGCATTCGGCTTCTCAGGCAGCGTATCGTCCACGTCAAGTATGTCCCAAACGTCGCGTGCGGCGGCAAATGCTTTACTTATCTCGTTATGCTGCCGGGAGATCTTTCGCATCGGATCGTAGCTCCGCAGCAGAAAGAAGATAAACGTGAAGAATTGAGCCGCGTCCATCGTCGCCGAGTGGATCTCACGCAATCCAAAATACAGCAGAGTCACGATCGCGAGCACGCCGATCAGGTCGATGGTCGGAGGCGAGATCGCGGCGATCCTGCCCGAGCGCAAGTTTGAATTCGCGATCAGCTGCGCAAGTTTCGAAAATCGGCCTTTCTCCCGTGACTCTGCGGTGTATGCCTTCACGATCGCGAGATTTGCGATCGCCTCCTGGGCGGTGTCGGTGAGAGATTTGTTGCCTTCGACCGAAATTTCGGCAAGTTTTCGCAATCGCCCGCTGAATTGCGTGGTCAGAAACGCGATCAACGGTGCGATGATCAGCGCCCCGAGGGTCAACCGCCAGTTGAAGTAGAAAGCGGCGCCAAAGAAAAATACGAGCATCAGCGACTCGCGCAGTACGTCGCGGAGATTCGCCGACACCGCCAGTTCGATCGCCGAGCAGCTCACGACCAGCCTTGAAACAAGAAAATTAGTC
>JAKOVX010000047.1 GCA_029781855.1 Acidobacteriota bacterium
GCGAGGTATGCCGCCTAAACCTTTTGGGCATACAATATTTCTCTCAATGATGTCTGGGAAGGAAATCCTGAAGTCACGGAACGAAATATTGTCTCCCGGAAACCGAATTTATATGTTCATCAGACTCTCATTGATCCTGTTTTTCGCCGTAATTACAGCGTCTTCACAAGTTCCTTCGATCGGGCCGGGTGTTTCGCATGACCTTGCGATCTGGCGGGCGGCGCATTACAGCGATGTACGATACAAGCTGAACCTGACGCTCGAAAAGATGTCGCCGGTGCTGAAGGGGACGATCGAGATCAGGGTGAAAGTGTCAGAACCGCCTGCGTCAGCGGGCGGCCAGTCTCGCAGTCCGGAAGTGACGCCGATAGTGCTCGACTGGCGGAGGATCGCCGGACATGAACAGCAGTCGACTATCAGCAACGTTTTCCTCAATGGCAAGGCTGTTTCGGTCTCGACGAACTGGCCGCCCGCTAACGCAGGCGGTTCTGACTTTAGCGAACACCTCATTTTCCGCGACGGCGTTGTTCCGGGTGAGAATATCATCAAGCTCGATTTCACTTCGCCGATATTGACGAGCGGGTCGGCGATCACTCGATACGTGGACAAAGAGGACGGAGCAGAATACATCTATTCGCTCTTCGTCCCGTCCGACGCCAGCACGGCGTTTCCGGTCTTTGACCAGCCGGATCTGAAGGCGCGGTTTAGCCTGACCATTTCAGAGCCGATTGATTGGCAAAAGGATCTAAAACCGCAACTTGATTGGAAGTTCATTTCGAATACTGCCGGAAAGGAATGGGTCGAAAACTTCAACGGTAGCTTTGGACGGAAAGAATATTACACTTGCGAGTTTGACGAGACCAAACCCATCAGCACCTACGTCTTCGCATTCGCGGCGGGGCCGTTCCAGGAATTCACGGACGCGGGCGGACAAGGCGGAAACCTGAGCGGTAGCGAGGGTGCGCAACGCGGCACACCATCCGACTCGCGCACCCTCCCTACAGGTCGGGTTTCCGCCTCTGTTGCCGACCTGTCTTCGCACATCTACGTCCGCAAATCGCAGGCCGCCAAGTTCCAACCCCACGCGGCCGAGGTCTTTCGTCTCACCCGCGAAGGCATCAAATATCTCGAAACCTATTTCGACTACAAATTCCCGTTCCCGAAATACGACATTGTGCTGATACCGGAATTTCCGTTTGGCGGGATGGAGCATGCGGGGGCGACTTTTCTGAGAGAATCGTCCGTCATTTTCCCGCAGGAGCCGACCAAG
This sequence comes from Acidobacteriota bacterium, assembly GCA_029781855.1. Taxonomy (GTDB): domain Bacteria; phylum Acidobacteriota; class Blastocatellia; order Pyrinomonadales; family Pyrinomonadaceae; genus OLB17. Next base: position 1,271 of record JAKOVX010000047.1, read on the forward strand.
GGCGACTATATTTCGCGGGCGAACCTGATCTTTCACGAGACGGCGCATCAGTGGTTTGGCGACACGGTGACGATGAAATGGTTCGACGACCTGTGGCTGAAAGAGGGCTTTGCCGAGTTCATGGCGTACAAGACGCTCGAACATGTGATGCCAGACGCCAATGCCTGGAAGGTCTTCTACGAACGCAACAAACAGGCCGCCTACGCGACCGACTCGACCAAGGGAACGACGCCGATCTATCAAAAGATCGACAACCTGTCGGCCGCAAAGTCCGCCTACGGCAACATCGTCTACCGCAAAGCCCCTTCGTTCCTCCGCCAAGCCGAGTTTTACCTCGGTCCCGACAAATTCCAAACCGCCGTCCGGGCGTTTTTGAAGAAGCACGAGTACGCGAATGCTGGTTGGGAAGATCTGGTGAAGGAATTCGAGGCCGCGAGTGGCCAGGATTTGAAGGACTGGGCGAACACGTGGGTTAAGAAACCAGGACTTCCTTTGATTAGAAGTCTACGCCTAGGATCAAAACAAAATGAGACGTTAACGGTGATGCCAATCAGCAGAACTGACCAAACCACGATTTGGAAACAGAAGGTGCGAATGAACTTCGGCGACGTCGGCGGGATGACGGGCAGCGTGTGGGAAGGTGAACTCAACGGATCTAAACCATTTGAGATAAGTGGCATCGCTTACGTTTTCCCCAACTACCAAGACTACGGCTACGGCATCTTCCTTCTCGACGACAAGAGCCGCGATTACGTCCTGAAAAATATCCGGAACGAAAAGGACCCGTTCCTGCGTTCGATGATGTACGGCAGCCTCTGGGACAGCGTCCGCGAAGGCGAACTTGACCCGAAGGAGTATGTTGAGCTGGTGGTGAAGAATCTCGGCGGTACAGAGTTGCGGCTTCAGCCGCGAGAGAACATCACGCCTAAAGGCGTAACTCTGAACGCGGAAACCGATGAGACGATCGTCTCGTCGATCCTCGGACGAGCGTCAACCGCGATGAACTACTATCTGTCAGAACCACCTGCGGTAGCGGGTGGTTTAACTCGGAGCACCGCTGACGCCGCGAAACCGAAGACGGTCTCGGTGAGGCCCGGCTTGAACAATAACAAACTTCAACCACCCGCTACCGCAGGTGGTTCTGACTTGCGGACGCGGCTTGAGGACGTGCTGATCGAGCGGATGCGACAGGCACCGACATTGGGGCAGCGGATCACGTTCTACCGGGCGTTCTTGAATATCGCGGCGAGCGGGAATGCACGGAATGTGCTGAAGCAGATGCTGAAGTCAGTACCACCTGCGGTAGCGGGTGGGGTCTCGGCTCCGGCGACAAAAGCCCCACCCGCTACGGCAGGTGGTACCGACATGAGCGGAGCGATCCCGCTGCGGACCAAGGATCGCTTTGATATCGTCACGCGGCTGATCGTTTTGGGTGATCCGGAGGCGGAACGGCTGCTGGCGGAGCTGGAGAAGACCGAGACGTCGGATGATGCGAAGCGATATGCTTATGCCGCACATGCTGCGTTCGCGACGAAAGAGAACTGAGAGAAATTCTGGAACGATTTCGTCAATAACAAGGAAATTTCTGAGAGCTGGATCGAGGCCGCGATGGGGCCTTTTAACTCGATCCGCCACGACGATCTGAGCTTGCCGTACCTCCAGCGAGCCCTTGCCGAGCTCCCGAACCTGAAACGCAATCGCAAGATATTCTTCGTCAACGGCTGGCTCGGAGCGTTCATCGGCGGGCAACGCTCTGAAGAGGCCCTGAACATCGTCAACAAATTCCTCGCCGACAATCCGAACCTCGACAATGACCTGCGGCTGAAGATCCTAGAAAACGTCGACCTCATCGAACGTGCCGTCAAGATCCGTGCGAAATACGGGAAGAATTAACCTGCTACTGGAAATCGTGTGAGACGATCTTGCTGATGAACGCGTTGATGGGCTCGAAAAAGAGGGCTTTGATCATGCCGCCTTCCTCGGCGATGCCGCGGATGAGCATAAAATCGCTGGAGACGATGATGGACCGAAATTTGTCGAAAACATCGGGCATCACGATGAAATTCGAGTAGCCGGTCTCGTCTTCCATCGTGATAAACACGACGTCGTTCGCCGTGCTCGGCCGTTGGCGGACGATGACCGCTCCGGCGACCGTGACGACGTCGCGTTTTTTGAGGTGAGTGGTCTGGTTTGCGGCCAGGACGCCGTGTTTGGATAGCTCCTCACGAAGGAACGCCATCGGGTGCTTGCCGATCGTGATGCCGGTCGTCATCAGGTCGGTCTCCATCAACTGCCATTTACTCATCTGGTTGATGAACGGCGGCACGGGCTGTTTTTCCTCAATATTTTCAAATAAATCGCCCGCCGGCTGGATCGCCAGTTCCGATTCCCACAGTGCCTGGCGGCGATGCACCGTGCTGTCGAAATTGAGCGCGCCGGAGAGGCTGAGGGCACGGATCTCTTTTTTGTTGATGGCGGGGACGCGGCGGACGAGGTCTTCGACGCTGGTATAGGGCTCATCGGCAGGAACCCAATAGCTACCGCTCCCGGTTCTGACACGATTTGCGACGATCGCTTCGGCGACGTCCTTGCGGAGGCCTTTTACGTATTTGAGGCCGATGCGGACGCGGCCGTCCTCGATGGTAAAGAGCCGCTGCGAGCGGTTGATGTCGATGGCGTTGAAATGCAGGCCGTGCCGCTGAGCGTCCTTGATGAGCGTCGCCGGTGCGTAGAAACCGAGCGGATAGTTGTTGAGCATTGCGGTCGTAAATTCCGCCAGATAATGCACCTTGAGATAGGCGGACGCGTAGGTCAGCAGGGCAAAGCTCGCCGCGTGCGATTCCGGAAATCCGTAGTTGGCAAAGGCGAGGATGCTCTTGACGATCTTGTCCTGCGTCGCCTCGGTTATATTCTTGTCCGCCATACCGGCACGCAGCCGCACCTCGATCTTCGCGAGGCGTTTGTCGGCACGCTTAAAGCCCAACGCCCGCCGCAGTTCCTCGGCCTCGCCGCCCGTAAATCCCGCGATGACCATCGCCATCCGCAGCAATTGCTCCTGAAAGAGCGGAACGCCGAGCGTACGTTTGAGGATCGGCTCGAAGCTGGGGTGCATATAGTCGACCGGCTCCTTGCCCATCCGGCGGGCGATGTAGCCGCTGAGCATTTTGCCGACGATCGGGCCCGGGCGGATGATGGCTACCTGCACGACGATGTCGTAAAAATTCTCGGGCCGCGACCTTGGCAAAAAGTTGATCTGGGCACGGCTCTCGACCTGAAACATCCCGATCGTGTCGGCCTCCTGCAGGGCTTTATAGACAGCCGGATCGTTTTTCGGCAGACGGCCGAGATCGACCTTTTCACCGCGGTGCTCCTCGATCAGCGTAAGCGTGTCGCGGATGACGGCCATCATTCCGAGGCCGAGCAGATCGACCTTGACGATGCCGAGCCGTTCGCAGTCGTCCTTGTCCCACTGGATGATGTTGCGGCCGGGCATAGACGCGGGCTCGAGCGGCACGACGCCGTCGAGGCGGCCGAGAGAGATCACCATTCCACCCGAATGCTGCCCGAGGTGCCGCGGATAATCGAGCACGCGGGCGTACATCTCCATATATTTGGCGATGCGGTAATTGTCCTTCGGGTCGAAACCGGCCTCGATGAACCGCGACATCATCTCGGCCCGCGTGTGGGTACCGTAGTGCGGGATGATCTTCGACAGGCGGCCGAGGGACGCTTCGTCAAAGCCGAATACCTTGCCCACCTCGCGTGCCGCCGAGCGTCCGCGATAGCTGATGACATTCGCGGTCATACCGGCACCGCGTTCGCCGTATTTTTGATAGACGTGCTGGATGACCTTTTCGCGGTCGTCGCCGGACGGCAGGTCAATGTCGATGTCCGGATATTCGGTCCGCTCCTCTGACAAAAAACGCTCGAACAGCAGATCGGCCTCGATCGGGTCGACCGCCGTGATGCCGAGCGCGTAACAGACGACCGAGTTTGCCGCCGAGCCGCGTCCCTGCGAGAGAATATTCTCCGAACGGCAAAATTGCGAGATGTCCCAGACGAGCAGAAAATATCCGGCGAGCTTGAGCTTGGCGATCATGTTCAGCTCGTAGTCGAGTTTTTGACGCACCTTCGGTGTCAGCGACCAGTAACGCCAAACCGCACCTTTTTCGGCCTGCTTGCGAAGGTAAGAGTCCATCGTCTCGCCCGGCGGCACCGGATAATCGGGGAACGTGTAGCCAAGCTCGTCCATCGAGAATTTTATCCGCGAGACTATCTCTTCGGTCGTCGCGATGGCCTGCTGGTAATCGTCAAATTGGTAGAGCATCTGCGCCGCCGATTTGAGATAGCGTTCGCTGTTTTCCGAGATCAGGCGGCCGGCGTTCTCGATGGTGCAGTGATTTTTGATGCAGGTGAAAACGTCGAAAAGCTCACGGTCACGTTGTGCCGCATAATACGGGCCGTTGCTCGCAAAGTAGGGAAGCCGCAACTTGTGCGCGAGCCCGAGCAGCGATTGGTTTATGTCCTCTTCGTGCGGCAGGTGATGGCGTTGGAGTTCGACGTAGAGGCGGCCGGGAAAGACGTAGTTGAGCCACGCGAGATCCTCCTGGCCGCGGCGATTCTTAATGCTGCGGTGGATGAATCCGTCAGCTCCGCCCGTAAAGCACAGCAATCCCGCGGCGTGTTCCTCGATGTCGGCACGCGTTGCGAAATGCTCGCCTTTCTTGTGCCGCAGTTTCACGGTCGTGATCAGCCGCGAGAGGTTTTGATAGCCCGCGAGGTCGATCGGCATCAGCGGCAGAAGGCTGCCGTCGTCCATCGTGATCTCCGCACCGATCATCGCCCGCACGCCCTGTTCCTTGGCCTCGAGATGAAACCGCACCGCACCCGACACCGTGTCGCGGTCCATCATCCCGATGGCCGGCATCCCCAATTCGGCGGCGCGCACCGCAATGTCCTCTGGCAGTGAACCCGAAGACAAAAAGCTGAATGCTGAACGTGTATGCAATTCAAAAAACATATTGGAATACCAGCAAGAGGATGTCTGAAAAGGCGGAAACTCGAATATCTCGCAATTTTTTGAACGCAGATCTGGCGGATCGAGCGGATAAAGGCCGGATATTTATTAAATTTTCTGCTTCGTCCGTTTGATCCGCCTCATTCGCTCGATCCGCGTTTAAGAACAACTCTAAATCGTAAGGTTGTCTGAGTTTCCAGACACCCTCTTCCGCTAATCAAATTCCCCGATGACCAGCCATTCGCTGCCCGTTTTTCGCAGACGGTAAACGCCGCCGCCTTCGATCTCGACGTGCCATTCCTGGATGTCCCATGCCCGTTCCCACCAACGCGAATTGAGCCGCCAGACGCCGCTGCACGCCGCAACGCGGCCGGCGAAATACGGCGTCCGCAGATAGACGAGCTGCTTGTTCCGGACCAGGACCTCAGCCGGCACGGGCGGCTCATAATATTGAAAAGCGATGACCGGTGCCCGTGGTGCGGCGTCGATGAGTTCACGGCCCGCAGGCAGGCGGTCGGCAACGAGGGCGAATGGTCGTTCGACGCGGTTTTCGAGCAGGACGGGCACACCGACGTTGTCGTCACCGACGAGCTTTTTGATCTTGCCGACCGTCAGCAGCAGACTTTCAGGCTGAGGCCGCGATACGGCGTAAAGCCCGCTCTGCGCCGGCCGTGGACGCGTGAAATGGACAACGACGCGGACGGCCGTGATGCCGGCCTCGGGCGGGTCGACCGAGATCCGCAGGTTTATCAATTTCAGCCAGAAAACCTTATCGAGCGTCGGGAACGACGTTTTGATCTCGTAGTTTTTATGGCCTTTCTTATCGACCTTAAATTGGATGTCGAGTTGCTCTGTGCTGTGACCGTCCTTGCCGGCGGCGGCGAGCATTTCCTCTAGGCCGCGGTTGACGATAAAGATCAGCTGCTCAAAATCGTCGACCGGAAAATCCAGCTCGTACGCCCACTGAACGCTTGTTTCGGCGACGTTCGGCACAACGTCGCGTTTGTCTTTTTGCGCGATGACGTCGATCACATCGCGAAAATCGTGGCCGTAGCGCGCGACCAGTTCATCGGGCGGGATCTGGTCGAGGTCCTCGATGCGGCTGATGCCGAGAGCTTCAAAAACACCGATCGTGTCGTGGTCGATCGCGAGATTTCGTAAAGGCAGTTGGCGAAAATTATCGGGCGAGGCGACCGTATGGTTCAGTCCGCGGTTCTCCCGTGCAAGCAACAGGGCCGTCTCGACCGACTCGGCAACGGCGACATTTCCTGAAATTTCGTTGTTCTCGAGTTCCTTCACTATTTTTCGGGCGATCTTTTTGTCGTCGCCGACCAGTTTTTCGAGGCCGCTGACGTCAAACAAAACGCCGTCCTCAAGCCGCTCCACACGATAGGCAAATCCGTACGCGATCGCCAACAGTATCTCGGCGTCCGTCCCGGCATTTTGTGAGATGATGCACGCATATGCCCTAGACATCGCTGTAGTCGAACCCGATCCGGGCCGAACCCGGCTGGCTGTAAAAATGCTTGCGCGAGTGAAGATCGAGGTGAAATTCGCGCAGCAGCTTGTAACGCCCGAGGCCCGACCAGACGGTGTCCTTACGTGATAATTCGAACGACTGGTGCGAGGCGGAACCGGCGACCGGGTCCTCGGCCGTGACGACGAACAGAGTCGGCGTTTCCTTGATCCGCGTGCGGTAGCGGAACCAATACGTCCGCGGCACCATCCGTAATTTTCGTTTCGAGAGGCCGTCGAGGTTGAGCCATACGCAGCCGAAGCCTTTTGCCTGCACCAGATAGTCGGCGGCCGTAAATGCCCGCTCGAGGTCGCCCTCGCACCGCACCCAGAGCAGGTTGTCGAGCACGATACCGCTCCTCGCGGCCGAGCAAGGGTCAAAGCTGTTGGCCGAATCGACGACCGCGCAGACCTCGCCGCTCGCCGTCAGTTTCGCCAGTAGATTGAGCACCAGGCTCGTCCGCCCGGAGCTCGCGTCGCCGACAAATTCGCTCAGCGTCCCCCGCGTCAGAGCGATCCCGACCGCATCGAGCACGACCTCCTCGGTGTACTTTTGTTCTTCCTGCAGGTGGGATAGACTTTTTACCAGGCTCAGATGTCTCATACAGATGCTTGCGGCAATGCAAGTATATTGCATCTATGAAACAAAAGTCAAAGATTTTTGGCTTAAATTCAGGCCCTTCCGGGATCAAAAAAGGCCTCGCTGTTTCCGGCGAAGCCAAATAGAATTACATTAGGAACCCTGTATCAAAACTGAACGGCAGTTCGCTCGCCTGCAAGATAACTGTTCATATCTTCTTTCGTGAGCGGTTTTGCGAAGTGAAAGCCCTGACCGGCCCCGCAGCCGAGGTCTTGCAGTGCCGCGATCTGATCATTATGTTCGATGCCCTCGGCAATGGTCTTAAGATTTAGCGAGTCACCCATCATTATGATCGCCCGTGCGACGGCGTTCCCTTCACTGCCCTGGCCAAGCTTATCGACGAACGACTTGTCTATCTTCAGGATGTCGATCGGGAAACGCTGCAAATAGCTGAGGCTCGAGTAGCCGGTTCCGAAATCGTCGATCGCCAACCGGATGCCAAGTTTCTTGAGCTCGTGGAGTTTCAAGATCGTAGATTCCGTATCCTGCATCATGAAGCTCTCAGTGATCTCCAGGATCAAACACCTCGGAGGCAGGCCGGAGGATTCAAGCGCCCGGCTGACGATCTCAACCAGTTCGATCTGCATAAATTGCCGTATCGAAATATTGACCGTTAACGAAATGTCGTTAAGCCCGGGATGCTGGGTCCGCCAATCCTGCATCTGTTGGCAGGCCTCGCAAATGATCCACTCGCCGAGCGGTACGATTAGATTGGTCTCCTCAGCCAGCGGAATGAACGTCATCGGCGACAGCAGCCCAAATTTCGGGTGCAGCCATCGGACAAGAGCCTCCATACCCATTATTCCACGGGACTGAAGATCGATGATCGGCTGATAATGGATGGTAAATTCATTCTCGTCAATGCCGCGACGGAGGTCGGCTTCGAGTTCGATGCGCTCCATCAATGCCTCGTGCATTTTGGGCTCGAATACCACGTAGTTGCCCTTGCCCTTGCTCTTGGCAAGATACATTGCAAGGTCGGCGTTCCGGAGCAGTTCCTCGGATCCCTGGGTATCGGTCGAACCCGCCGCTATTCCGATACTTGCCCCGACATACACTTCGTTCCCTTCGATCGAAAATGGCTGCCGGAAAACTTCAAGTATGCGTTCAGCAATAGTGACTGCTTCTCCGAAGTGCGTGACAGACTCGATCAACACGCCGAACTCATCTCCGCCGAGCCGAGCCGCGGTATCGGAGTTTCTGAGGCAGTCCTGCAAACGGTCGGCGACCGCAACGAGCAGCTTGTCACCCGCCGCGTGGCCGAGCGAGTCGTTGATCGCCTTGAAATTATCGAGGTCCAAAAACAGCACAGCGATCGAGACGTGGCTCCTGATCAGTTTTGACAGGGCATGTTCAACCCGGTCACGGAATAGCACACGGTTGGCGATCTTGGTCAGCGGGTCATGGAGTGCCTGATGGGTTAGCTGATCTTCGAGCGATTTTCGGACAGTTACATCCATCATCGAGCCTAGCATACGGACGGGCGTATCGTCCGAGTCGTAAACTATGTAACCGCGGTCGATGACGAACGCGTATGAACCGTCGCGCCTCCGAAAGCGATATTCGTCGGACCAATTGTGGTTTCCGCTATCGATATGTCGGTGAACGTCGTGAATGACCCGATCGGCATCATCCGGGTGCAGCCGGTCCGTCCACGAGGAAAGGTCCGACCCTATCTCCTCACCCGAATAGCCAAATAGTTTCTTAAATCCCTCATTCCACCATAATTCGTCGGTGGAGAGGTTCCAGTCCCAGATCGCGTCGCTGGTCGCCCTGGTGACGAGCTCAAATCTTTCCTGGCTCCGGCGCAGGGCTTCTTCAGCACGTTTTCGTTCGATCGCCATCGCGATCTGGTCGGCCACGGCCGTGAGAAGTTCGACGTCCTGCTGTGAATACGTGTCAGCGTTCTCGTAATCCTGAACGACAAGCACACCGATGGCTCCGTCGGGCGTCTTTAGCGGCACGCCCAGCCAGATCGGTGAATCGGTGCCGACGGATTCCACCTCACCGGCGTCGATGAGTTTTTGGGCGTCCTCGTGAGTGAATAACATTGATTCGCCATGGCGAAAGACATACGCACTGAGGCTTCGCCCGACCTTTAGAGGTGCCGGCATCGCGTCGTACTTGTCTACCCAGAACTGCATCGTCAGCAGATCCGTTTCCGGATCGAATAGTGCAACGAAGAAATTCTCCGCATACACGATCTTTTTGATCGTCCGGTGTATCAGGTGAAGAAGCTCGTCCAAATTGGCGGTCGTGGTGACGCCGTGTATGATCTTCGAGATCGCCCGTGCCTCGGCCTCGAGTCGTTTTTGACGCGAAATGTCTCTTGCGACACATACTATATGTTTCTGGTCGCTTTCGGGATCGTATATCTTCGAAGCAGAAACTGACACTGGGAAGTAGCTCCCATCTTTGCGAAGGCAGAAGGTCTCGATACGCTTTGAATAGTTGTTTTTATTGAATGTCCGGGCGAGGACTTTTGTAAACACCCTTCGGTTCCGGGCCAGTAGATCGATCGACTGCCCGATCAGTTCATCCTCAGAAAAACCGGTCAGCGCGATAGTTGCGGGATTGACCCTAACGATAGTTGCATTCAGGTCAACGACCAGAATAGTGTCGCTGATAGAATTAAAGATACTGTCGCCTAAACTCTGTAGATTGGTTCGACCACCGTCCGTCCTGTGCTGATCGTCAAACGGAAGGATCTCAAAATCGGAAATTCCGGCGTCAGTCGACGTCGGCGACAAGCCGCGAGGCTTTGCCGAACGGTCTGCGCCTTCGCGCTTTTCATTTTGCATTGAGAAAGCCATGAAAATATTTTTGGATCGAACGACTGATCTTTCGGCAGGGCAGTTTAGGATAAGAAGAGCGGAAACATGAATCCAACCTCGGCATCCGATTTTGACTTGCGCACGACGCCTGGCCGGAAAGACATTTCCGACTGATACTATGTATTAAACATTGTTTATTGTCAAGGTTTTTGTTTAGCTCGAAACGTTCGGACGAACCGGACATCGGATCTTCGCTTCGGATCAAGGTCCTCGTCTCGGCAACTCTGAACTCTTTTCGGTTTTCATCTATAATTGTTTGAAATGAAAGACGATCAAGTCATAAATGTGATCGGCGGTGGCCTGGCGGGCGTCGAAGCCGCCTGGCAAGCCGCGATCTCGGGCGCTCGCGTAAGGCTCTTTGAGATGCGGCCCGTGCAACAAACACCGGCACATCGTACAGATAAGCTCGCGGAGATAGTCTGTTCGAACTCGCTTAAAACGGATGAGCCGGGAAGCGCTCCTTACCTTTTGAAGGAAGAGCTTCGCCGCGGTGGTTCTATGGTGCTCGATGTGGCTCATGCCACTAGTGTGCCGGCGGGAGCCGCATTGTCGGTAGACCGGATCAGGTTCGCTGAGATCATCACCGAACGCGTTGAGGCAAACCCGAACATCGAGATCGTCCGCGAAGAGGTCACAACGATCCCCGGCGAGGGCGTCTCCATCATCGCGACCGGACCGTTGACCTCCGACTCGTTGACACGCGAAATAATGAGGTTGACCGGCGACGATCAGCTTTATTTCTACGATGCCATCGCCCCGATCATCGCTGCGGATTCGATCGATATGTCGATCGCGTTCAAGGCCGCTCGTTACGACAAGGGTGGCGACGACTATATCAATTGCCCAATGGACCGGGACCGATACGAGCTGTTCATCGCAGAACTCCTGCAAGCAAATTCCGTCCCGCTGAAGCGTTTTGAGGACACCCACTGGTTCGAAAGCTGCCTGCCGATCGAGGAGATCGCCCGCCGAGGTCCCGAGACCTTACGCTTTGGCCCTATGAAGCCGAAAGGGCTGCGTCATCCGAAAACCGGCGAGGAGCCCTACGCCTGTGTTCAGCTTCGGCAGGAGAATCTGATGGCTGATGCTTTCGGAATGGTCGGATTTCAGAATCATCTGCGTTACGGCGAACAGGAGCGGGTGTTGAAACTGATCCCTGGTTTGGAAAACGCCGAATTCCTGCAGTTCGGCCAGATCCACCGCAACACATTCATCAACAGCCCAAAGATCCTGAACGAATCGCTCGAAACACGCGCAAATCCGCGTTTATTTTTCGCCGGGCAGATCACAGGTGTCGAAGGCTACGTCGAATCCGTCGCCACCGGCTGGCTCGCCGGTATCAACGCCGTGCGCGTACTTCGCGATCAGCCGATGATCACTGCTCCGCAGACGTCCGCCATCGGCGCACTCTGCCGTTACGTCTCGAACGTCGAGACCAAGAATTTTCAGCCGGTGAATATCACGTTCGGATTGCTAGAGCCGCTGCCGGTCGAATTACGTAAGAAACACCGAAACAAACGCGAGCGGCACATGGTCCAGGTCGAACGGGCATTGGCCGATTGGGATGCTTTCATATCTAAACTTCACCAAGGAACTGTAAAGACACTGAGCATTTGAGATGGAACCCACTACCGCCTTAATTATTGCCGCAATTTTCATCGTCGCCGTCCTGTATTCATCGGTCGGGCATGGCGGCGCTTCGGGGTATTTGGCGGTGATGGCATTTTGGGCGGTCGCACCCGAGGTGACACGGCCGACGGCATTGGTACTGAACTTGTTCGTGGCGACGATCGGAACGGTGCAGTTCTATCGGGCCGGATATTTTTCGTGGCGTATATTCCTGCCGTTTGCAGCGGCATCGATCCCGATGGCGTTCGTCGGCGGAATGATCCATTTGCCGACGGACGTATACAAGATCGTGCTTGGAGCAGTACTTATGCTTGCCGCTCTTCGACTCGCCATTAACCTCAAGGGCGATGACCGCGTGAACGAACCGCCGATCTGGATGGCGCTTATCATCGGGGCCGCGGTCGGGCTTCTCTCCGGCCTGGTCGGTGTCGGCGGCGGCATCTTCCTGACGCCGATACTGCTGTTGATGCATTGGGCCGAAACGCGGGTGGCGGCGGGCGTTTCCGTCCTATTTATTCTCGTAAACTCGGCGGCAGGACTTATCGGCCAGTATTCCAAGGGGTTATTGAACGGCTTGCCGTCCGAAGTGTGGATCTGGATCGCCGCTGCGATCGCCGGCGGTTTTATCGGTTCGACGCTCGGTAGTAAGAAATTTAACTCGATCACATTGCGCCGCGTACTTGCAGTCGTTCTGCTGTTTGCCGGTTTCAAGTTAATTTTTGTCTAGGCATATATTCCGGTGATTTCGTAATCAAACAAAGCAGAATTTTGGCGCTTAACAATAAATGAGATCGGTCGCGATATTTGTCCTTGTCCTGGCTTCGGCGGCGGCCGCACAATCGGGCCGCGCCCGGCCATCGCCGACACCGACGCCGTCGCAGTTATCGGGACCGACAACCGACCCGTTACAGTCGCAAACGACGCCTGTTAGCAAGGCCTCGCTTTCAACCCCGACGCCCACGCCGACGCCCAATGACGATCCCGACGTGATCCAGGTCGATTCTTCGTTGGTGCCGGTTCCTGTGTCCGTCGTCGACGCGTCCGGCCGGGCGGTGACAAACCTGAAACTATCGGATTTTGAACTTCGGATCGACGGCAAAGTCGTCGAGATAGGTGAACTCGCCCGGTCGGAATCACCCATTCGCCTCGCTATGCTATTCGATAATTCGTCAAGCGTGCTGATCGCGAGGGATTTCGAGAAAGAGGCGGCTGTTAAATTTTTTCGACGAGTGGTGCGGCCCGATCGTGACATGGCGTCTCTGTTTTCGTTGTCGGATTATACGCGGCTTGAGCAGCCGTTGACGCGTGACGTTTCAATGCTAACTAGGGCGATCGATCTGTTTCCGCCGCCGAAAGGTGCAACCGCCCTGCTCGACGGCATTATCCAGGTCGCACAATACCTCAAGTCTGTTTCCGGCCGGCGTGTCGTCGTCATCGTTTCCGACGGCGAAGATACATACAGCGATATGAGGACTACGCTCGACGATGTCGTCAAAGCGCTCCAGTTGAACGACTGTCAGGTCTATGTGGTGAAAACAAAAGACTTTGAGAACTATAAGCGGACCGGCGTTCGCGGCGGCAACGCAAATATTCGGGCCCTCACCGCCGAACGCCGAATGATCGAGATCGCTGCCCAAACCGGCGGTGCTGTGTTCTCCCCGATCGATGAAGACGAGATGAACGCCGCCTTTGCCCAAATATTCGCCGACCTTGCCCAGCAATACATCCTCAGCTATTATCCAGACGACGACGCGGACAAGCGCGGCGAATTTCGAACGATCACGCTCGCGGTCAAAAACCAGCCGAATATGACGATTCGTACCAGGAAAGGTTATTATGTGCCTAAGAAATAGCTGCTTCCTTCGGTAAGAATTGGATGCTCCAGGAATATCTCGATCAATTTCTCCAACACCTGAAGTACGAGCGCAATGTCAGCCCTCATACGCTCAGGAATTACGCCAGCGACCTCGATCAATTCAAGTTGTACCTTTGCGGTGTCGAAAAACGAGATGACATTCCGCTCTCGACGATCGACCGGCTGACGATCCGCGAGTGGATGGCGTCGCTTCACGGCGACCACAAAAAGACCTCGGTCGCCCGCAAGCTCGCGAGCCTCCGCACCTTTTTCCAATTCCTTGTTCGCGAGGGCAAGCTCGAGAGCAATCCGGCAAAGATGGTTGCCACACCGAAGATCGAGCGGAAATTGCCCAATCACCTCTCGATGGAGGATGCGGTCCGCTTCATCGAAACGCCCGACATCAATACCGACCTCGGCCGCCGCGACCGTGCGATCCTCGAATTTCTGTATGCGACTGGCATCCGCGTCGGCGAACTCGTCAGCATAGACCTTGCCGACATCGACTTTCGCGAGCGGATGGTCCGCGTCACCGGCAAGCGAAAGAAACAGCGGATCGTACCGTTCGGCGAGCCGGCACTGCAGTCGTTAATGCTGTACCTCGACCGATCGAGGACGGTGTTTTTGAATGAGTGCCCCGAGACAGAACGCGATCCGAATGCCGTGTTTCTTCACCGCCGCGGCGGGCGTCTGACCACACGATCTGTCGGGCGGATGATCGACAAATATATCCGGCTCTGCGCCGATATCCACGACATTTCGCCGCACAGCTTGAGGCACACGTTCGCTACCCACTTGCTCGATCAAGGTGCCGACCTTCGCGACATCCAGGAACTCCTCGGCCACGCACGACTCTCAACGACGCAGATATATACGCAGGTCTCGATGGAAAAAATGATCGAGGTCTACGATCGGGCACATCCGAAGGCGTGAACCACCTTAGAAAATAAATAGGGCGGAGCAAGGTTCGGTATGGACCTTTACTGAGATCCTTACCGTCCTCGATCCGCCCGATAAACATTTTGGACGAACGATGCGATCAATTACCCGCCGGTTTCGGCCCGGGTTTGACAGCTTCGAGCTGGAGTTTGACCGTGATGTTGTTTCCGACATCAAGTCCGCCTTCGGCAAGGGCGTGTCCCCATTTTACGTTGTAGTCCTGCCGGTTGATGACGGTCTCGGCCTGAATGCCAAATCGGGTTCCGCCCCACGGGTCCTTGACCGCTCCGGTCAGCGTGAACGGGAACGAGATCGTCTTCGTGACGTCTTTGATCGTCAGGTCGCCGGTCAGCAAGTATTTGTCTTTGCCCTTTCGCTCGACCTTGGTGCTGACAAACTTCAGATCCGGATATTTGGCGGCGTCGAAGAAGTCGGCCGTCTTCAGATGGTTGTTGCGTGCGTCAACACCGGTGTCGATGCTGGCGATCTTGGCGGTGAACTGGACGGTTGATTTCGTAATGTCCTTATCGTCAAAATTTACCGTTCCCGTGAAATCCTTGAAACGTCCCTCGACCCAATTGATCTCGAGATGCCGTACGGCGAATCCGATGATGCTGTGAGCAGGGTCAATGTTATAGGCTCCCGCAGGGATCGGTGCGTACTTGACGTCGACGGCCTTCGCCGCCGCAGTCGGGGTAAACGAACCCGAAAAGAGGGCACTAAAAATTGCCAGAATAAGTGCCGCTGTAACGGCGAACGCGATCTTGTTTCTATTTGTTTTCATCTTCATTAATCTCCTGATAAGTACGTTAAACAGTTTTCCTGACCCTTCTGCCGACTGATCTGATGTCAGTGACGATCAATCGTCTCTGAGTTTTTCAAGCAGCCCGATCAATGTCTCGAGCTCGTCACGACCGAGCCGGCTGGCGGCCGTTCGGTTAAATTCTGCGACCGGCACGTCCAGTTCCGCCAGCAATGATTCGCCGTCGGCGGTGATCTTTGTGATAACGGTCCGTCTGTTGTTTGCCGGCCGCTTGCGCGATATCAGGCCGCGTGTTTCGAGCCGGTCGAGCAGGCGTGTGATGTCTGATTCCTTTGTGAGCATCCGCTCACCGATCTCTCCGCAGGCCAGGCCGCCGGGCCGGGCTCCGCGCAAGATCCGCAGAGCGTTGTACTGGGTCGCAGTTAGCCCAAAGCCTTTGAAAAGGTCCGCGATCCTCGAGCCAAGGTGCTCGGCGGTGCGAACGATATTCAAATTTGCTTCTTCCTCGAGACTGACAAAATCGGCTGTTTGCTTGATCTCGCTTTTGAGCTTACTGACCATGCGTCAAATGATATTTGTTATAACGACTATTGTCAAGACAAAAATCGTTGTGTGAAAACTATTTGTTGGACGGCCCGGATAGGGATGGTTCGCGAGCAAGGTCAGCCGGAGTATCAACGTCGAACGCCGCCTCGGGAATCGGGACGGATTCAACTCGGTCAGGGTGGCTGCGGATCAGCATCCGGGCACCTTTGTCGCCTGAAAGCTCAAGCAGGCGAGGGAACATCTCGCGGGAAAAGAGGGCAGGCACACCGAACGTGTCGCCATAGGCGGCCGCGACTATCGCCGGACCGCCCTCGTGAAAATACGCTGCAAGGGCGTTGATGTGGTCCGAAGTGACGAGCGGTTGGTCGCAGAGAGTGATCACAACGGCGGCGAGATCGGGCTCGATCCGCAACAGTTCGTGCAGGCCCGCCGTGATCGAGGAGCTCATTCCGGTTTGCCAGTCAGGATTGTCAATTACTTGGAGCGGCAGGTCGTCGATCTCGGCCCGTGAGCGTTCGGCCTCGGCGCCGAGGACGGCGATCAGCGGGGAGCAAACGGACGATGCTAGTGCCAAACCTGCACGCCTGACGAGCGAGACTCCGTCAAAAAGCAGGAGTTGTTTGGGCGTGCCGAGACGTGCCGAACCACCTGCGGCAAGCAGTATTCCGCCGATCCGCACCGATTCACTTATGGTCATAGATCGGGGCTTCACGATCACGGAGCGGCCCGCCGTCTCGGTTCTTTAGAACACTCTGTATCTCGGCCAGTATCGAGAGAGCGATAGTTTCCGGCGAGTCGCCGCCGATGTCGAGTCCGGCCGGAGAACGAAGCCTAGCGAGTGATGTCTCGTCGAATTTTGGCCCGCCGGCCTGATGTTCGTCCAAAATTTGCTTCGTACGCAATTTAGGCCCGAGCGCACCGATGTAGAATGCCTTCGAGCTCAACGCGGACGGGATCATTGCCTTGTCTCGGTCATAATTGTGATTCATCAGCACGATCGCGGTTAGGCTGTCGGCGGCCATTTCGACGGTCTCGTCACGATCGAGCAGCGTCGCCTCGTTCACCTTTGGAAATCGTTCGCCGGTGACAAACGCCGGCCTGTGGTCATAGACTCGCACCGCCCAGCCCAGGTCGTGCGCGAGTCCGGCGAGCGGAACGGCGTCGGCCCCAGCGCCGAAAATGAGCAGCAGAACGGGCGGCCGGAGCGACTCAAAGACAAATTCGAGCGTTGCCTCACCCTCTTGGTAGCGAATGGTCTCGCTCCGCGACGTTGCCCCCGCGAACGTCAACAGATCATCGTGGAGTTGCGGTACGGGCTTCAGCAGCGACCGTGAGCCGACGATCTCGAGGGCCGATTCCTCGACGATTATTCGCTGTCCGACCTCGACCTCGCTGTCGACGCCCGCATTGATCAAGGTCGCGATCTCGATATTGCGTCGATCGACATAGACCTTCTTGAGGGCAGCGATGATCTCGCTATCGGCATTTACGGTTTCCAGCAAGATACGGATCACGCCCCGGCAGCCCATGTTAAGCGAAAAGACGGAATTCTCGTCCGCGGTAGTATCGTAAGTGAAAACCTCGGCGCGGCCGGTTTCCAGCACTCTCTCCGCTCTCACCAACACATCAGCTTCGAGGCAGCCGCCGGAAACGGTACCGAAGGCCCCGCGATCCGCCGTGATCAGCATCCGGGCTCCGGGCAGCCGATAACCGGAGCCCTGTAGATCGACCACAGTCGCAAGTACTGCCCTTTCGCCGGCAATGAGCGTTGCGACGCGGGCGAGAATATCTCTGATCTCTTTCATGTGTTTAGGATCTAGGACGATCCGCTTTCGGCAGATCGGGAGCCGACGAACAAGACCGGAGACCAAGGTCTCCGGTCGATGTTCACGATCGGCAACGGTCCATTCATGGTTCGCTTATGCTTTTTTCAAGTCGCCGGGACGGATCGGCAGGCTGCGAACACGTTTGCCGGTTGCGGCAAATATCGCGTTCACGACAGCCGGAGCGATCGGCGGCGTGCCGGGTTCGCCGACACCGCCGTGATTCTCCTTGCTCGGCAACAGGAATACCTCGACTTTCGGCATCTCGTTCATCCGGACCATTTTGTAATCCGGAAAGTTCTTCTGAACGACCTTGCCGTCCTTGATCGTGATCTCGCCGTACAACGCTGCTGTCAGGCCGAAGACGACCGAGCCTTCCATTTGAGCGACGACCGTGTCGGGGTTGACGACCTGGCCGCAATCGGTTGCGACAACGACGCGGTCAACATTGACCTTGCCGTCCGCACCGACCGTGACGTCCGCAACGTGGGCGACATAGCTGCCGAAACTTTCGGCGACCGCGATGCCCTGGCCCGAACCAGCGGGCATCTTCTTGCCCCAGCCGGCTTTCTCCGCTGCCAGCTTCAGCACGCCGGCATGCCGTGAGTTGGGTTCGAGCAGCGACAATCGGAATTCGAGCGGGTCCTTGCCCGCAGCCGCGGCAAGCTCGTCCATAAAGCACTCCACCGAAAACGCCGTGTGCGAGCTGCCGACCGAACGCCAGAATCCGACAGGGACGCCCGTGTCCACCCTGACCCAGTCACATTGAAAATTCGTGAAATTGTAGGGGAGTTCATTCGCCCCTTCGAAAGACGAGCTGTCGAGCTGGTCGTCCTTGAGAGTGAATCCAAACGCTTTCCCGGCACGGGCCATGATCGCGTCATTAACAACTCGATGATGCCAGAATACGGGTTTGCCGCCGGCGTCGATGCCGGCCGACATTTTGTTGTATGTGGCCGGTCGATACATGTCGTTCTGGGTGTCGTCTTCGCGTGTCCAAACAACTTTGACTGGTTTTCCGGCAGCCTTAGAGAGCAGTGTCGCGTCGATCACATAGTCCATTTCAAACCGACGTCCAAAACCGCCGCCGAGCAGCGTCGTATTGACCTTGACCTTATCGACCGGGACGCCGGCCGTCTTCGCGACTGTCGCCTGGACCAGCATCTGTGCCTGAACACCGCCCCAAACCTCGGCTCCGTCAGAGCGTACATCGGCCGTAAAATTGATCGGCTCCATCGTCGCGTGTGCCAGGAATGGTGCCCAATAGACGGCATCGATGGTCTTTGCGGCCTTCGACTTTCCGGCGGCAACATCACCGATCTTCTTGGCTTCCAAACCCTTTTTATTATCGGCAGCATCGGCGAAGGATTTGTAGATCGTTTCGCTGGATACATTAGCCATTGGCCCGTCGTCCCAGGTGACCTTTAGTGCCGTGCGGCCTTTTCGGGCGTTCCAGTAACTGTCGGCAATGACGCCGACGCCATAACCGAGATCGACCACCTTCACGACGCCCTTGGTTGCCTTGGCGGCCGAATCGTCGACCGATTTGACCTTTCCGCCAATTACGGGCGACCGCAAGATCGTCGCGTAGAGCATTCCAGGGACCTTAACGTCGATGCCGAAGACGGCAGTGCCGTCGACCTTTGCAGGCGTGTCGAGGCGTTTGACGGCCTTGCCGATGTATTTGAAATCCTTTGCGTCCTTCAGCGTTGGATTGTCCGAGGGCGTGATCTTGGCCGCTGCCGCAAGCAACTCGCCGTAGGGAACACTCTTGTTCGACGCCGAATGCAGTATTTTGCCGTTCTCGGCTTTGCAAGTGTCGGCTGCCACGCCCCAAGAGGCGGCCGCGGCTCCGATCAGCATTTCGCGGACCTGGGCCGAGGCTTTACGCAGCGGATTGAACAGACCGCGGACGCTCGAACTGCCGCCCGTGCCCTGCATACCCATCACCGGATTAATGAAAGCCTTGTTGGCAGGAGCCTGCTCATAGCCGACATTTGCCCAGTCGACCTCGAGTTCGTCGGCGACGATCATAGGCAAACTGGTCAAAACGCCCTGGCCCATTTCCGACTGGCCGACGACGACCGTGACTTTGCCATTCGTTGTGATCTTGATAAAAGCGTTCGGGCTGAAATCAGCGTCCGGTTCTGCCGAAAATCCAAACCGATCCTCAGCTCGCGAGGCCATAGGCAAATTGATGCCTACGAGCAACGCTCCACCGGCGACGATGGAAGCCTTGAGGAATGAGCGTCTGTCTAATTCGTTGTTGCTTTTCATCTCATTTACCTCCATTAGCGGCGGCCTGTTTGATCGCCTCTCTGATACGGCTGTAGGTACCGCAGCGGCAGATAATGCCGGACATTGCGGCGTCGATGTCGGCGTCGGTTGGTTTCGGCTTCTGTTTCAGCAAACCTGCTGCGGCCATGATCTGTCCGGACTGGCAATAACCGCACTGCGGCGCGTCCTCGGCGATCCATGCTTTTTGCAGCGGATGGCTCGAATCCGGCGACAGCCCCTCGATGGTCGTAACTTCCTTTCCGACTACCGAACTGAGCGGTGTAATGCAGGACCTTCGAGGCGATCCGTCCACGTGCACTGTGCAGGCACCGCACTGAGCGATGCCGCAGCCAAATTTCGTACCCGTGAGACCAAGTTCGTCACGGAGCACCCACAGCATCGGAGTGCTCGGGTCCGCATAGGTCTCATACTGTTTATTGTTGACACTGATCTTTGTCATCGGGATCTCCTCACAATTGTGCGAAACAAAAAAATCAATTACCGGTCGAATTGTTTATAAGAATTGGCACGTATTATAACACGGGCAAAACGGAATTCGATACCGATGCGGCAAAGTTCGACCGGAAAAGACATTGGCTCAGAAACGACACGGGAACACAAGCTGAACGAAACAACATTCCGCACCAAAAGCAACCAAAATAAAATCTCGCGGCATCACACAGGCAGTTCTCATAACGGCAAACAATTTAACGTAAGTTTGAGGTAACTCTAATGCGTCTGAGGTTTTTACCTTTTTTCGTCGCACTCTTACTGTGCGCATTTTCCGCTTCCGCCCAAACCGTCGACGAATCCCGGTCGAGCGTGTCGATCGAGGATAACTTCGCTGTTTTGAGGCTGGCCGTGTCCGCCGGAAACGATCAAAAGACCATGCCGGTGTCGATCGAACTGCTGGACACCTTTGGACGAGTGAGCTCCCGTTCCCCGTTGCGCTCGGTCGCAGTCAGGAGCGGCGAGCAAGTGCTCGAATTTCGGTTGCCGGTGGAGAACAATCTCTCCGCAAAGTCCGACAACATCGCATGGTATCGTGTGCGTTACTCGCTCGGGTCGGCGTCCGGCATCATGTCTCTCTCGCAACTGATCCGGGACCTGTTTGAACTACGGATAATAGCAGGCGAGTATCTCTTCAGCGGGACGACATATCGGGTGCGGGTGCGGGCTATCCAGCCATTTACCGGCGAACCAGGTCCGGGCGTTCATGTCGCGGCGAATATTAAGTTTGATCTCGCCGGCGAGACGGAGCGCAAGTTGATCCTGAATGGCGCTGGCGTCACCGATCGTGACGGTTTCGCGACCTTGGACTTCACCATACCGGTTGAGGCAAAGCTCGACGATGACGGCACCATAAGCGTCGTTGGCCGTAAGAATGGATTGACGCGAGAAGCGGAAGAGGAACTTCGGAGTGTCAAAGACGATATACGGTTCCTGTCCCTGACCGATAAACCGATCTATCAACCCGAGCAGCAGCTCAACGTACGCGGCATCCTGATGAAAGGCAGCGAAGCCAAAACCGTACTCTCCGATGCCGAACTCGAATTTCGAATTACCGACGAAGATGACACTGTCCTCTACCGCGAAAAGGTGCGGACCTCATCTTTCGGGATCGCATCGATCAGCTGGCAGGTTCCGGCAGCCGCAAAGCTTGGCTATTACCGTATCGAGGTCCGCGATGGATCCGGCGATGAGATCGGTGGTGTGAGGGTTAAGGTGTCGAGATACGATCTGCCGAACTTTGCCGTTCAGGCAAAGCCCGACAAACCATATTATCTTCCCACGGATAAAGAGGCGAGCGTCGCGATCAATGCCGATTATCTGTTCGGAAAGCCGGTAGAGAAAGGGAAAGTGCGCATCGTTGAGGAGACGAGCAGGGACTGGAACTGGAAGGAGCAGAAATATGACATCAATGAAGGCCAGGTCCGCGAGGGCGAGACGGACGCGAGCGGCCGGTTCACCGCGAAATTCGATCTTGCCGAATTTCACACCGATCTGAAAGACAATGAGTGGAGAAAATACGAAGACATTCATTTCGCAGCGTATTTTACCGACCTGTCGACCAACCGGACCGAGCAACGCCGGTTCGACGTTCGGGTCACCAAGGAGCCGATCCACGTGTACATCCTGGGAGCGGACCGGGACCAGAATCCGGAGCTCCCGGTTACTGTGTATTTCTCGACATTTTATGCAGATGGAACGGCGGCGAACTGCGACGTAGACGTAAAAGCCAGTGTCGAGGACAAGGAAAAATTCCGGACGATCGGCCACGTCACCACAAATGAATATGGTGTCGGAAAGCTAACTATGATGCGTCCGAAGATCGGCGATCCGGATGACAACCTGGATATCGGGGTGGTAGCACGAGACCGGATGGGCCGTCGAGGAACGGCCAAGGAAACCGTCGATTTTGACGAAGACGAGAATGAGATCCAGGTCACGACCGACAAGTCGATCTACAAACCCGGAGAGACGATGGATGTGTCGGTAGCTGCGACAAAGAAAAGCGGCCCGGTCTACATCGACGTCGTCAGCGGCTGGTCGGTCGTCGTTTCGAGGTTTGCGGTTCTGAAGGGCGGCAAGGCCAGACTCCAGATACCCTATAAGGAGACTTTCAAGGGCGAGTTGAAAGTTGCCGCATTCGCCGAGCTCGACGACGAAGAAAAGATGATCTCCGCAAGCCGACGCGTGATATTTCCCGCCCGACAGGGGATCGCGGTTGACGCCAGCTTCGACAAAGCCGTTTACAAGCCCGGCGAGGATGCGACGGTCAGGTACAGCGTAGTTGATTCCATCGGCCGCTCGATAGCGAGTGCACTTGGGATCATCGTGATCGACCGTGCAGTTGAAGAAAGGGCCCGCACAGACGCGGAATTTGGCGGATATTGGCGCGACTATTTTGGCTGGATAGGCTACGGCGACGGGATCGGAAAGATCAACGTCAAGGACCTGAACGAACTCGACATCACTAAGCCGATCAGCGACGAATTGCAACTCACCAGCGAAGTGATCCTCCGCGACAGCTATTACGATCCGAAGATATTTCACAGCGACAGCTATTACGACGAGGCAATGTCGATATTCGGCAATGCAATCTCGGCCCAATTCAGGCCAGTCGATGATGCACTGAACAAAACCTATAAGAACGAGAATTACGAACATCCGATCGATGACGCCAGCCTGAACGCGATCCTTACCCGACGGAACGAAGACTTTCGAAAACTTCGGGACCCGTGGGGAAATGCCTACCGCGCAAAATTCAAAGTGGAAAAGACGCGAGACATCTTCTCCGCAATTTCTGCCGGGCCGGATAAGCAGTTTGACACCAAGGATGATTTTACAGCGTTTACGGCCGGTTTCGAGTATTTCACGCCGATCGGCAAGGCGATCGACACCGCGGTAAACAACTACCATTCCCGCACAGGGGGTTTTGTTCGCGATGAAAAGACGCTGCTCAACGAACTCGGATCGCCATCGCTCATCGACCGATTCGGCCGGCCGTACCGGTTGTTTTTCGAAACGGCGGGCCGAAATTATCGAATACGGGTTCACTGTGTCGGTAAGGACGGCAAACTCGAAAAATATGATTGGGCCGGCGACGACTTCGATGTTTGGACGAACAGCATCGACTATTTCGCAAGCACCGAAGGCAAGATCACTGCAATTCAGCAAAAGTTGACCACGGCACCGAAGAATGAGGCCGAGTTTCGCACTTCGCTTATTGAAGGAGGCCTCGACCTCAACAACCTTCGCGATGGCTGGGGCAGGCCGTACTACGTGATCGTCGAAAAGCGTTCACGTTACTGGGACAGGGTCACGATCGAGTCGGTCCAGAACTACGGTGACGAGAAAAAGACCGACCGCACTATTTTCACGCCGGTTACCCAGGAGACAATTCAATTCAGGATCCGCAGCGCGGGCGAAGACGGCCGGACGGGAACCTACGATGATCTCACCATGATGCAGATCGTCCATGTCCTGTCCGAGCAAACCAAAGACGACGTTAAACCGGTGCCGGTCATTAAGCCGGCCGCATTTCATCGTGACGGCTACGGCTCGATCAGCGGCACGATCACCGATCCGAACGGTGCGATCATTGCCGGAGCGACAGTCACCGCGACTAACGGGACCTCAGGCGTGAGTCGTTCGACC
This sequence comes from Acidobacteriota bacterium, assembly GCA_029781855.1. Classification (GTDB taxonomy): domain Bacteria; phylum Acidobacteriota; class Blastocatellia; order Pyrinomonadales; family Pyrinomonadaceae; genus OLB17. The sequence continues at coordinate 25,270 of JAKOVX010000047.1, forward strand.
GCGTCTGGTGATAAGGGCAACTACCTGATAGGAAACCTTCCAGCCGGGACATATTCAGTAAAGGTGTCATCGCCGAATTTCAAGGACTCTGTGATGAGCAGCGTTCCGGTAAACGCGGGTGGAATCACAACAGCGGATTTCAGGCTCGAGGTCGGGGCCACCAGTAGTGTGGTCGAGGTAACTGGCGAAGCGCAAGCGATGCAAACGGATGCATCGAGTTCAAAGCTAAGCACAACGGTAACAAAAACGACGATCGACGCGTTGCCGAAAGGGAAAGCGTTTTCTGCTCTTTTGAAACTCCGCCCTAATACGTCGGCAACCGACCAAGAGAGTTCAACGCCGCGGCTGCGTGAGTATTTTCCGGAAACTTTGGTCTGGCAGCCCGAGTTGGTGACCGGCGCGGACGGCAAGGCGGAGCTCAAGTTCAAGATGGCCGACAATATCACGACCTGGAAGATGTACACCATCGCTTCGACCCGCGACGGCAAGGTCGGGGTCGCTGAGAAAGAGGTCACCGCGTTTCAGGCGTTTTTCGCGGACCTCGACCCACCCAAGTTCCTGACCGAGGGCGATGAGATATTTCTCCCGACACAGATAAGAAACTACACCGATAAGAGACAAAAGGTCGATGTGACGATGGACCGCGCCGAATGGTTTTCGATGCTGACGCCTGAGAAACAACAGATCGAGGTTGATTCGAACGCGTCGAAGAATGCCGTGTTCGGTTTTAAGGCCGTGATGCCGATCAAGGCCGGAAAACAGCGCGTGACAGCGATCGCCGAAGCCGACTCCGACGCGATCGAAAAACCGGTGACGGTCAGGCCGGACGGGCAGGAGATAGTGCGGACGGATTCACGATTCGCGACGGGAACGCAGCGGATGAGTCTTACCTTCCCGGCAAATGCGCTGCCGCATACGCAGAGGGAGGAATTGAAGATATTCCCGAATCTCTATTCGCACATTGCCGACTCGGTCGAGGGACTGCTTCACCGTCCATATGGCTGCGGCGAGCAGACGATCTCGTCCACGTACCCGAACCTGATGATCCTGAAATTCGTCAAGCCCGAGTCAGCGATCGCAAGGAAGGCGCGCACCTTTCTTCAAAAGGGATACGAACGCCTGCTCGGCTATCAGATCGCCGACGGCGGATTTACTTACTGGGGAGGGAAAGACAAGTCGAATATCGCGCTCACGGCGTACGCGATCCGTTTCCTGACCGACGCGGGTTCGCAGATCGTGGTAGATGACGACGTCATCAAGCGCGCGTCCGATTGGCTTATTGGTCAGCAACGGGCCGACGGCAGCTGGTCGGAACGTTACGTCTGGGAAAAACAAGAAGACCTGAACCGCACAAAAATGCTCACAACCTACATCGCCCGCTCACTCGCGATGAACAAGGGTTCCGACAAGAACGCCCTCAACAGGGCCCTCGAATATCTTCGGAAACGAAACGGTGAGATCGACGAACCTTATTCGCTCGCGTTGTACGGGCTCGCCTCGCTCGACGCCGGCGATCTCGGCGCGGCCGAGGCCGTGGCCAAACGTCTTGAGGGTTTGGCGATCGGTGAGGGCGACGGCGTCTATTGGAAACTCGAGACCAACACGCCTTTCTACGGCTGGGGAACTGCCGGACGCATCGAGACGACGGCGCTCGTGACGAATTTGCTCATCCGCATCTCAAGATCCGCTTCGTCACCGGAAAGGGAGCAGTTGATCGGCAAGGGCACGATCTTTCTGCTCAAAAACAAAGACCGTTACGGCGTCTGGTACTCGACACAGACGACGATAAACGTCCTCGACGCATTTCTGGTGGCGATCGGCAACGAAAAAACGACAGCGGCTCAGCAGATCAACATATCGCTCAACGGCAGACCGCTTTCCGCGATCGACGTCCCCGCTGACCGTATCGAGCCCGTCGTGATCGACTTGACGGATAAGATCGATCCCGCGGAAAACACGATCGAGATCAGCGGCACTTCGACTTCCCCGATGATGTCGCAAACGGTGGCGACGCACTATATCGATTGGAAAGATGCTGATGTTTCCGGCCGGACCGTCAACCGGTCGCGGGCCCTCAAGCTCGATTACCAGTGCGATAAGACGTCGGCGGCGATAATGCAGGAGGTCACTTGCTCGGTCCGGGCTGAACGCGTCGGTTTCCAGGGTTACGGAATGCTGCTCGCCGAGATCGGAACGCCTCCGGGTGCGGACGTCAGCCGAGAATCGCTTGAAAAGGCGATCGAGTCAGACTGGAGCATCAGCCGCTACGATATTTTACCCGATAGGATCGTCGTCTACATGTGGTCTAAGGCCGGCGGGACGAGATTTAATTTTAGGTTCAAGCCCCGTTATGCTATCAACGCGCAGACGCCGTCATCGATCGTTTACGACTATTACAATCCGGAGGCTCAGGCAGTTGCCGCACCGCTGCGATTTGTAGTGCGGTAGGGGAACGACGACCGACTAACGGCCGCTGGCGTTCTGCCCTACTTACAGGAGTTTATCCGGCGTCAGCGGCAGGTCGCGGACGCGTTTTCCGGTGGCGTTGAAGGCGGCGTTTGCGATCGACGCGGCAACGCCGACGATGCCGACCTCACCGACGCCTTTGATCCCGAGTCGATTTACGACGCGGTCGTCCTCCGGGATAAAAGCGACGTCGATCGTGCCGACATCAAGATTCGCCGGGATGTGGTAATCGTTGTAGGTACGCGTGACGAAATTGCCCCATCGCGGATCGAGTATCGACGCCTCGGTCAGGGCCATGCCGATCCCCCAAATGCAGCCGCCAATGATCTGCGAGCGTGCAGTTTTGGCGTTAATGATCTTGCCGGCACCCGTGACGGCGACGTGCCGCGGAACGCGGACGGCGCCCGTATATGCGTTGACCCAGACTTCGGAAAAGTTCGCGTTGAATGCATGCGATGAATATTTCTGAGCTTCGGCCGATGGCCGTGCGTCGACACGGGTCTGGTATTCGTTGAGGTTCGCCGCCTCCATCAGTTGGGCCACGGTTGGCGGTGCGACCCACGTCCGGCCTGTCTTTGCCTGCAGTTCGTTCTTTGCCTGAATACAGGTCTCGCTGACGGAGTTGCAGAAACTGGCGGCACCGATCGAGCCGACCGAACCGGCCGCTGGCGGAAACTCAGAATCGCCGATCTTTACCTCGACCTTGTCCATCGGTAGGCCGAGCGTCTCGGCGGCGGTTTGGGCGACTATCGTGTAGGTTCCCGTGCCGAGGTCGCTTGCGGCAGTCTCTATGGTTGCCGTTACATCGTTACCCGCACGTTTCAACTTCACAAGAGTCGAGGACGGTACCTGGCGGGACGGATACGACCCGATGGCAACGCCGTAACCGATAAGGAAATCGCCGTTGCGGATCGATCTCGGCTGCATTTTGCGTTTTGTCCAGCCGATCATTTCGGCACCCTTCTTCAGTGCTTCGGCCGTTGCCCGGGACGAGAACGGCCTGCCGTTCGACGGATCGGTCATCGAGAAGTTCTTCAGCCGAAACTCGATCGGGTCCATTTTCAATTCATACGCGAGTTCATCGATGGCCGATTCAGTCGCAAAGCTGCCGGTCGATTCGCCCGGAGCCCTGGTAAAGGTCGGGATAATGACGTTCATCGGCAGGACGCGGTAGCCGATGCTGGCGTTCGGGGCGTCATACATCATCGAGGAAAGGTGGCCGCATTGTTCGATAAACTCGCCGGTCACCGCCGTGTGCGTTGTCGTATCGTGGCCTATCGCCGTCAGTTTGCCGTCAGCGGAAGCTGCTAGACGAACGTGCTGGACGTTGCGCTGCCGCAGGCCGACCGAATTGAACATATTCTGCCGTGTCAATGCCAGCTTGACGGGCCGGTTTACCAATTTCGCCGCCATTGCCGCGAGCACGACGTGCGGCCACGCACTGCCCTTCGAGCCGAAACCGCCGCCGACATGCGGTGTGACGACATGTACGTCGGCCGGCTTGAGGCCAAAGACGGCCGCAATCGCATTCTGCACGCCATTGACGACCTGCGACGCATTGTAAAGCGTGAGTTTGCTGCCTTCCCATACGGCGATCGTCGAATGCGGTTCGAGCGGCTGATGATGGTACACCGGCGTCAGGTACGTCTGATCGACCTTGTGCTCCGCGGCAACAAATGCGGCGTCAAAATCGCCACGCTTCGATCCGCGGCCGCGCTGCGGTTCCACGGCCTCGCCCTTATGGGCGTCAAAGTCGACCATTGCCGGCAAGGGCTCGTAATTTACTTTTACCAGTTCGGCTGCATACCTCGCCTGTTCGTACGTATCGGCCACGACCACCGCAACGTGCTGGCCGTAGAAATCGACCTTTGGCTCCTGCAGGATGACGCCGCCGCTCAGATTTCCGGATCCGGCGACTTTCGGGGCGTTCTTGTACGTCAGGACGGCGATCACGCCGGGGCTTTTTTCGGCTGCCGTTGTGTCGATATCCTTTATCGATGCGGCCGCATTACTGCTTTTGACTATGAAGCCGTACGCGACGTTCTTGACGGGGAAATCCGTAGAGTAATTCGCCCCGCCCGTCACCTTCAGCAAGCCGTCGATGCGGCTGATCGCTTCGCCAATTACCTTTGTATCTCTAGCCATAAATGCCTCTTAAGCGTTTCCGGCGGCCGCCCGCTTGAGGGCGAGAACGATCGCGCGTTTTCCGAGCTCTATCTTGAATCCGTTGTGTTCGAGCGGTATTGCAGCTTTCATCTCAGAGTCGGCGGCGGCACTGAAGTTTTCTTCGCTCGGTGTCTTTCCGGCGAGGAATTTCTCGGCAGCGTAAGCCCGCCAAGGCTTGGGTGCGACGCCGCCCATCGCGATCCGGGCCTGCTTGATCTTGCCGCCATCCAGTTCGAGAGCGGCTGCGACCGACACCAGTGCAAATGAATGACTCGCCCGGTCACCGACCTTTAGGTAATAGGAATGCGGCGCAAAATTCGACTTCGGTATTTCGATCGAGGTGATCAGCTCGCCGTGCTCAAGGTTGTTGTCACGCTGCGGCGTGTCGCCGGGCAAGCGATGAAAATCGTTGAACTTGATCACACGCGTTTTCCCGTCAGCTCCGAGCACGTTGACCGAGGCGTCGAGTGCCGCCAGGGCGACGCTCATATCCGAAGGGTTCACCGCCGCACATTTATCGCTGAACCCAAAGATCGAATGGTTGCGGTTGTAGCCCTCGAGCGAACTGCAGCCCGAGCCCGGTCGGCGTTTGTTGCAATTCACCGACACCTCGTAGAAATACGGGCAACGGGTTCGCTGGGCGATATTTCCGCCGTTTGTAGCCATATTCCGTATTTGGGCCGTAGCACCCGACAAGATGGCCTGAGTAAGCATCGGGAAGTCGCGCCGTACCAACGGATGATTCGCGGTGTCCGAATTCTTTGCGAGTGACCCGATCGAAATGCCGGTCGATGTCGATCGGATCTGTGTCAAATTCAGGCGCGAAATGTCGACAAGCTCCGACGGGCCCTCGATGCCCTCTTTCATCAGATCGATAAGGTTCGTGCCGCCGGCGATGAATTTTGCTTCGGAATTGGCCTTTACTGCCTTCACGGCAGCTTCAGGCTCGGAACTTGGGGTGAACTTAAACGCTCGCATTTTCCACCTCCAACGGTAATTCGGCCATCGGGTCGGTCGCCTTGCCGGTGTGGACCTCGCGGATCGCGGCAACGATATTCGGGTAGGCACCGCAGCGGCAAAGGTTGCCGCTCATCCGCTCACGGATCTCGTCGTCGGAGAGTTTGATGGTCGCGGTCTTTTGCCGGACGTCGGCGGTCACGTAGCTCAGCTCGCCGTTTTTGGCCTCCTGCATCAGAGCGACCGCCGAGCAGATCTGGCCCGGCGTACAGAAGCCGCATTGAAATCCGTCGTGCTTGATAAAGGCCGTCTGCATCGGATGCAGGTCCGCACCGTGAGAGAGTCCTTCGATCGTTGTGATCTCGCGGCCCTCGCACTGTGCCGTTAGCGTCAGGCAGGCGAGCACGCGGCGGCCGTCGATCATGACGGTGCAGGCGCCACACTGTCCGTGGTCGCAGCCTTTCTTCGACCCCGTCAGAGCGAGCCGTTCACGAAGAGCGTCGAGCAAGGTCATCCGGGAATCGAGTTCGATGCTCTTTTTCATCCCGTTGACCGAGAACGAGACCGTTACCGGATTCTCGACAGTCAGCGGCGAGAGAGACGGTTCGGCCGCGTCGAATGCAAGGGCCTTTTGCTCGGCGACGATCTCGAGGACGAGTGCCCCGAGGCCGGCCGCGGCCACCTTTCCGAGAAACTTGCGCCGCGATTCGCCGAAGATGCCGAGTTCGTCGAGCAGTATCTCTTCATCAGCCTGCAACTGAAGTTCGGCCTCAGTTCCAGGTTCTCTATCGTCAATTCCGTTGGTCATTGTTTGCTCCGCTGCGGTTGCCGAGTGCCGGATCGGATGGTAGCGAGATCAGGCCCGTGCACAAACATTTGTGTTGACGGGTCAAACCGATCGCGGTCGTCGGGCACGTTGAAAGATCGAAGTATTAACTTAAATTATACGCCGTTTCGATAGATCGCCAAACTTTATCCGGATCCTGCCAGCGGCGTCACTCGCCTCGAGAGTCGTCGAGCATGATCTCCGGGTACTCGGCCAGGAACTGGTCGCGGGGTTTGCTGTCGATCTCGCCGCGGAGCGGACGCGTTCCCACGTTCGAGCGGAAGTTGCCGTTTTCGTCGTAGAGACGGCGGTACTGGGCGGAATTGCGGATCACGCCCTGGACGTACTGTTTGGTCTCCTTGAAAGGTATCTCCTCTACAAACTCATCCATCTCGGCGGGCAGGGTCGCACGCCATTGGGGCACGCGGCCGGGGCCGGCATTATAGGCGACGGCGACGTACTCGAGCCGCCCGAATTTATCCAGCTGGTCTCGCATGAACGCCGTACCGAGCTCAATATTCAGCGGCGGCTGATACAACGAATCGGACGTGACCAGTGAGGTTTTGGAAACGTACTTTTTAGCCATCGTACGAGCCGTCGGGACGAGCAATTGCATCAGGCCAAAGGCGTTGGCGCCCGACCTTGCGTTCGGATTGAAAACCGATTCCTGCCGTATCAGCCCTGCGACCTGATACGGGTCGAGGCTTCGCTGGCCGGCCCAATATTTGATATCGCTCCAGTTAGTCAGCGGGTAGAAAAAGCTCCATACCTCGCGGTCCATTTCCTCCGGAAACATTTGTGCGTAATCCGGATAGCTCTTTTGCATTGCGATCAAAGCGGACGTGTTGTCGCCCTTCCAGCGGTAATGACGGGCGAGTGCCAGATTGATCTTCGGACTATTGTTCGCCGTCTTCTTCGCTTCGTTGAGTTCGTCGATCGCCCAGTCGAAAAGACCGACGATGCTTAGTTCGTCGCTCTTTTCCACTCGGGCAAGTTCCTTATCCGTGGCGGTTTCGGCTGCCACTGTGACGGTCTTGAGGTTCGCGACCGCTTTGGCGACGGTCGCGTTTGGGGCGGCGGTCGAGCGGCAGTTGCCTTGACTTTTCATTGTCGTCAGCCGGTCGAGAGCGAGATAGCCGTACCAATTCGAACCGTAACGGTAATTGACGCCGTCGTAAAGGGCACAGGCATCGTCGAGCTTGCCGGCTCGCTGGCTGTCGCGGGCCGCCCAGTATCCGGCCTTGCCGCGGTTGGTCGTGTCCTTATCGGCGTATCGGGCAAGATGTTCGATAAACATCTGTGACGAGATCGCGAAATTGCCGCTCTCGTGCTGCGTCCACGCCGCCTCGAACTGTGCCTGTGCGACCTCGACCGAGTTCGGAAACGCTGCAACTGCGGTATTCAGGAAATAGCTTTCATCCGATCGGTTGCGGGCGTCGCGGGCAGCAAGGCCCGCGTCAATAAACGTCTGTGCGACAAGCGAGCCATTCGGGAACTTCAGCTTCATCTCGTCGGCCGTCGATCGTGCTTGCGGCCACATTTTCGCTTTAGCGTAGCCGAGAACGAGCTGTCGGTAGCCGTCTTCGCGCTCTTTCGCTGATTCAGGCAGAGAATTGAACGCGGCTTGGGCGTCCGTCATCTTGCCAGCCGAGGCGAGGGCGGTCAACCGCCGAAGCCGCGTCTGCGGCGTCAACGTGTTCGGAAAATTCGTCGCCAGCAGCGTGTACGCATCTGCGGCATCGGCAAAATTCCTTGTCGCAAACTGCCGGTTTGCCCTAGCGAGCTGCTCATCGGCGGTCTGCGGAGTGAGCGGCTGAGAAAGTGCCGTCAATTTCGTCTCTGCCTCTTTCGCAGCGGCCGATCCGGCGGCGAAAAAATAGGTGCGCCGGTAATAGTCGATGGCCTCACGCTGCGAATTCTGGGCGTCATATGCTTTCGCCGTTGCGAGCAGGGCGTCGGGGTCGTTGTTTTCGGTCAGTGCGATCAGATACGGCGGCACGTCAACGGCTTTCCCGCTGGCCATCGCCGAGTCCGCCCACAATAATTTCGCATCTCGGACACGGATCGACGTCGGATACTCGCGTACGAGCCTATCGAACGCGGCCATCGCCTCCGCATTGTCGCCTGCCGATTGCAGTGCCTTGCCGCGGAGCCAAAGAGCATAGTCCCCGAGACCGGTTCGCTTGGCGATGACATCGGTTTTCAGGATATCCGCCGCACCGGCAAAGTCTTTGTTCTCAAACTTTATGCGTGCATGGAGCAGTTTCGCGAGGGCACCGGTCTCTTTGTTCGCAAACCTCGACTCAATGTCGGCGACCACATTTTCAGGCGGGAGCTTGCCGCTGCTGGTCATTTGCCGCAGGCTGGCGAGAGCCTGTTCCTCGGTCTGCTGTGCCGAGCAACCGACGGTCAGGACCACCAAAATAAGGACGAACGAGATCGAAAAATGGAAGGCGTACTTCAGCATAAATATTCGGAGCGGATATAGTTCCGCGTAACTAACAACATCGGGCTGGCGGCAGGCATCTGATCTCTTCCAAATGGCCCGGTTAAGTAATATGATAGCAGACATTCTGTTCGCGTTCTGACACCCTATCGATGAAGAAGTTGATCCTCACGTTTGCCGTCCTGTTAGTCGCCGCCGCCTGCATTTTTGGGCAAACCGCGACGCCCACACCAAAACCGCAGGACGACAGCGATGTCGTTAAGATCTCGACCAACCTGATCCAGCTTGACGTTACGGTGACCGACAGCAAGGGAAACATCGTCACCGACCTCAAGCCCGAGGAATTCGAGATCTACGAGAACGGCCAGAAGCAAAAGATCACTAACTTCTCGTTCATCTCGTCGGTCCGCGAAACGACCGAGAAGCCCACCGCTGCCGACAAGGCCGCGATCCCGCTGCCTCCGTCGCAGCTTCGTCCGGAAAAGATCCGGCGAACCGTCGCTCTCGTCGTTGACGACCTTTCGCTCTCGTTCGAAAGCGCCTACCAGACACGCCGTGCACTCAAGAAATTTGTCGACGAGCAGATGCAGGACGGCGATCTGGTTGCGATCATCCGCACCGGCGCAGGCATCGGCGCACTGCAACAATTTACCTCCGACAAACGCATACTTTACGCGGCGATAGAAAAGGTGAAGTGGAACCCGTTGGGAAGCGGCGGCATCAGCGCATTTGCCCCGATCGAATCGACACCGGACACATCACTGCAAAACACAACGGACTCGACCGACCCGACTGACCCGGCCGACCAGACGCCCGCCTCGACCGGTGCCGGCCAGAGCCTCGATGATTTTCGCAGCAGCGTTTTTGCGACGGGCACGCTCGGGGCACTCAAGTACATCGTCACCGGAATGAGCCAACTGCCCGGCAGAAAGTCCGTCATCCTTTTCTCCGACGGTTTCAAGATGTTCGAGCAGGACGAATCCGGATTTCAGGAAAGCGGCCGCGTGCTCGAATTCCTCCGGCAGCTCGTCGACACCGCCAACCGTTTGTCGGTCGTTTTTTACACGGTCGACGCCCGCGGGCTGCAGACGCTCGGGTTTACCGCCGCCGACGCCATAAGCGACACGAGCCCCGACGCGATGAACAAGGCTGCGCAATCACGCCGCGATCAGCTGCTGGATACGCAGGAAGGGCTAAGTTTCCTTGCCGAGGAGACAGGCGGATTTGCCATTAAGAACAGCAACGACCTGAGCGGCGGCGTTCGCCGCGTGCTCGACGATCAGAGCTATTATCTGCTCGCGTACGAGCCCGATTCGGACACGTTCGACCCGGCGAAACGAAAATATAACAAGCTCGAGGTCAAGGTGCTTCGCAAAGGAACCTCCGTGCGATACCGCTCCGGGTTCTTTAACGTCGCCGACAAGGAGGCCGCAAAAGCGCCGGCCGATACCTCACCGGTCGCCCAGCTCGAAAATGCTCTCGTTTCGCCATTTGCGGTCAGCGGCATCAACCTGCGGCTCAACGCGCTCTTCGGCAACGACGCCGCGAATGGGCCGTTCGTCCGCTCGTTGCTGCATATTGACGCGTCTGACCTGAAGTTCACCGACCAGCTGGACGGAACCAAAAAGGCGGTCCTCGAAGTGCTGGCGATGAGCTTCGGCGACAATGGAGAGCCCGTCGACAAGATCGCTAAAACCTACACGCTAACGCTCAAGGCAGACGCATTTCAAAGGCTCGTTGCGGACGGATTTATTTACCAGTTCGTCTTTCCGGTCAAAACGCCCGGAGCCTACCAGTATCGCGTCGCGATCCGCGATGCCCAGGGCGGCAAGGTCGGATCGGCAAGCCAATTCATCGAGGTTCCGAATCTAAAAAAGAACAGGCTTGCTCTGTCGAGCATCGTTCTCGAGAGCCTGACTGTGGCAGAATTCGATCGGATGATGGCATCGGACGTTCCCGTCGTCGCACGAAACCCAGTCAGCGACACGGCGCTTCGCCGGATCAAGATCGGTACGGTCCTACGATATGGCGTCGAGATCTACAATGCCCGGCTCGGTTCGGACAAGCGACCGTCACTGCAGACGAAGATACGCATATTTCGCGATGGCAGCCTCGTCCTCGACGGCAAGGCGGTACCATTTGACCTGCTCGGCCAGACCGATATGCAGCACCTGAAAATGGCCGGAGCGCTCTCGATCGGCAATAAGTTACAGGCTGGCGACTACGTCCTACAGGTCATCGTCACCGACCCGCTGGCAAAGGCGAAACAGCAGATCGCGACGCAGTTCATTCAGTTCGAGGTGGTCCAATAGGCGGTTTTTGACAGAAAACCATATGAAATTCCTGTTGAGAGTAATATTCGTAGTCGTTCTCGCGACCGTGGGAGCATTCGCGCAGATACCGTCCCCGTCGGCATCGCCGCCGGCGCCGGTCGACTCGGATGTCGTAAGGATCTCGACCGATCTGATCCAGATCGACGTAACCGTTACCGATTCGAAAGGTAAGGCGATCACGGATCTTAGTCCCGATGAGATCGAGATATTCGAGAACGGAAAGAAACAGAAGATCACGAATTTCTCATTCAACTCAACGGCCGCCCCGTCAAACGCACCGGCGGAAAAGGCGAAGGTACCGGATAAGGACAACGTTCCGCTTCCGGCCAAAGTTTTGAGACGGGAGAACGTACGCCGCACGATGGCACTCGTCGTGGACGATCTTTCGCTGTCTTGGGAAAGCGCGATCGCGACACGCAAGGCGTTGAAGAAATTCGTCGATGAGCAGATGGAAAGCACCGATCTCGTCGCGATCATCGAAACCGGTGCGGGTGTCGGTGCCTTGCAGCAGTTCACGTCGGACAAACGCGCGCTCTACGCTGCGATCGAACACATTAAGTGGAACCCGGTCGGATATGGCGAAACCAGCGCGTTTGCCGGTTTGGAGCCGACGCTCCTGCAGCAAAGAAAGGCCCTCGGCGACGCGTCGATCTCGATGCAGGACATCGAAGAAGAACGCCGAAAGAACAATGCCAAGGATGACGAGCGAGCGAGCGTGTTCGCCAGCGGCACGCTCGGTGCCCTTGCATATGTGGTCGCCGGAATGAGCGAGTTGCCCGGACGAAAAACCGTCGTAATGTTTTCCGAAGGGTTTCGGCTGACTCAGCGCGACGATTACGGCCTCGAATCCGGCGGACGCGTTGCTTCAATGATCAAGAAGATAATCGACCTTGCCAACCGGTCGTCGGTCGTCATTTACACAGTCGATGCCCGCGGTGCCCAAACGACTGCCTTTTCACCCAAGGACCTGATCGTTATCGACACCCCGGACGAGATATCTCAGAGTCTCGCGACCCGGACCGATCACTTGCGTTCGACCCAGGAGGGGCTGACATTTCTGGCGAAGGAAACGGGCGGAATGGCTGTCCTAAACAACAATGACCTGACCGGCAGCCTTGTTAAGGTCCTCGAAGACAAAAGCTATTATCTCGTCGGATACGTACCCGATGAGGAGACATTCGATCCGGCGGTTCGGCGCTACAACCAGCTTGAGGTCAAGGTCAGCCGGCCCGGAGCAAAGGTCAGGTACCGCAGCGGATTCTTCAACGTTGCCACAGCAGAAGATAACGCCGCTCCTACGGTCAAATCGCCGGTGCAACAGCTCAAGGCTGCGCTCACTTCGCCCTTTGCGGCGGAGGGCGTCACCGTACGGTTGAACGCGTTGTTCGGAAACGATCAGGCAAATGGGTCGTACGTCCGGTCGCTCCTGCACATCGATGCGTCGGACCTTACCTTTACCGATGAAAAGGATGGGATGAAAAAGGTGGCGTTCGATGTTTTGGCGGTTAGTTTTGGCGAGAACGGTCAGGCCGCGGACCAGATCGCAAAGACCTACACGTTTCCGATCAAGCCTGAGGTCTATGAGCGGCTGCGGGCCGATGGATTCGTCTATGATCTTGTCTTCCCGGTCAAAGATCCCGGCACGTATCAGTATCGTATGGCGATACGCGACACGGTCAGCGGCCGGATCGGCTCGGCGAGCCAGTTCATCGAGGTGCCTAATCTCAAGAAGAAGCAGTTGACGTTGTCGGGAATAGCCCTCGTGAGTTACTCGCCGGATCAGTGGAACCGGCGTGCCGCTTCTAATGACGGAAGTGGCGGCAGAGGCCCGATCGCCGACACGGCACTTCGGCGGATCAAGTCCGGTTCGGTGCTGCAATACGGCTACGACATTTATAACGCCAAGCCCGGACCGTCCAAACAGCCGAACCTGAATGCGAGGATACGCATATTTCGCGACGGCAAGATATTTCTCGACGGCACGCCGCATGCGGTTCCGACCGACGGCCAGAAAGACCTCGCCCGAATTCACGCGTCCGGAGCCATTGAGGTGGGAAGGTCGATGGTGCCCGGGGATTACATCCTGCAGGTCGTCGTCACTGATGAGAACGGAAAACAGCTTTCGGCAAGTCAGTTTTTACAGTTCGAAGTGGTGCAATGAGCATCGCTCGTGTTCCAATTAGACTAGGTATTACCGGTTCAAGCTGACGCCATTTAAGGCACCGCGACGATCCGGGGCAATTCCGATCATCGATCCCGTCGGCGCGCACCTATATTGTGATATTTCCGCGCGTTAGGGCTGTCTGCCGCTGCGGGTGGTCAAGAGATCAAAATGTTAAAGATAGCTTCGATAACTCTCACGGAAATCAACTTACCTCTGGTCCATTTTTTCGAGACCAGCTTCGGCCGGACTTACGAGAGGCGGATAATTCTCGTTCGCGTTGAGGACGCCGACGGCGGCGAAGGCTGGGGCGAAGTCACTTGCGGCGAAATTCCGAGTTATTCCGAGGAGTGGACCGACTCTGCGTGGGTCACGGTCGAGAAGATACTTGCGCCGATGGTCGTCGGCAAGACATTCGAGCGTGCCGTTGATGTCTGGGATTCGATGCGGCAGGCTCGCGGCCATCGAATGGCAAAGGCCTCTATCGAAACTGCGTGCTGGGATCTCGAGGCGAAGAAGCTCGGTATTCCGCTGTGGCGGCACATCGGCGGCGTGCGTACCGAGATAGAGTGTGGAGTGTCGATCGGCATTCAGGATACGGTCGAGGAGCTGCTGACCAAGATCCGCACGGAACTCGACGCCGGCTACAGACGCATCAAGATCAAGATCAGTCCGCGTTGGGATTACGACGTCATTGCGAAAGTACGTGAGACTTTCGGCAACATACGGCTGATGGGCGACGCCAATTCGGCGTACTCGCTCGACAACGCAGAGCTTTTCAAACGAATGGATTCGTTCGAACTGATGATGTTCGAGCAGCCGCTCGCTTTCGACGACCTCCTCTGCCATTCCAAGCTGCAGGCGCAGATCAAGACGCCGATATGCCTCGACGAATCGATCCGCTCGCCCGCCGACGCCCTCGCTGCCATTGAACTAAAGGCCGGACGCATCATCAATGTCAAGCTTGGCCGCGTCGGCGGCTACGGCCAGGCAAAACAGATCGAGGAGATCTGCCGCAATGCCGGCATACCGGTCTGGTGCGGCGGCATGCTCGAGAGCGGCATCGGCCGTGCCCACAACATCGCGATGTCCACACTCGCCGGCTTCACACTGCCCGGCGACGTCTCCGCCTCAAAACGCTACTGGCACGAAGACATCATCTCGCCCGAGGTCGAGGTCACACCTGAAGGCACGATCATTGTGCCTGACGGGCCGGGAATTGGGTTTGAAGTGCGGCGAGATCGAGTTGAAAAAATCAGTGTAAAAAGCGTGATCGTGGAGGAATAATATGCTTCGCTTTATATTCTTTCTTCTGTTCATAGGTTCACCACTCGTTACGATTAGCTATTCGCAAACTCCGACATCGCCTATTCCAACGCTCCCTTATGGAGAATTAATTGCAAAACAAGACGAGTATGCGGGCAAACGAGTACGGGTTTTCGGTTACTGGTTCGTATTCTTTGAAGCAAGTGCGTTACATTCTCCCGAGGATTCGCCGCGCAAGAACGCGGCATGGGTTGACTTTGGAGACCTTTGTAAAGGGTCTGATGGCAAACTTAAGAAAGTTGGAAAGGATTACGTTGGAAACCTGTCGGTTGTCTTTGTAGGCAAGCTAGAGACGGGGGGTTATTTTGGTCACGGAAACGGCTATAGATATAGATTTGTAGTAGATTGCGTTGAGCAGATAAAGAAACTTCCAAAGAACGAGCGAGTACCAAAATGAGGATTCCGGAATCGAACAAGATCACCTTTTCGATGGTCAATAGTCTATAATTCGTACAACGATGAACGAGATCATTTTTATAATCGAAGAGGACGTCGAGGGCGGCTATAATGCTAAGGCGTTGAGCGAGTCGATCTTTACACAGGGCGAGAGCTTGGACGAACTTCGGGCGAATATCCGCGATGCCGTCGATTGTCATTACGATCCGGCGAGTAAGCCGAAGGTGATCAGGCTCCATTTTGTTAGCGAGGAAGTGCTCGCTGCATGAGACTGCCCCGGGACATCAGCGGCGTTTTGCTTGCTCGCGCTTTGAAGGAATTCGGTTACGAGATTTCGCGGCAGACGGGGAGTCACATTCGACTAACGACCGAAGTTAACGGCGAACACCATATAACGATTCCAGCCCATGACCCGATCAAAATAGGTACGCTTTCCGGCATCCTTTCTGAAATTGCCAGACATCACGAGATCAGTCGCGAGGAATTGTTGCGTCGACTTGGCGTGTGAACCAGGTAATTCAAACCATGTCACGCTTTCTTTATCGAGCTAAGTTCTCGTGAACGATCTCGTACCAAACAAGATCATCCCTTACATCGGCCAAAATATCCGCATCGACGCCATAACGACGACGAAGATGATCACCGTCATCGGCAGTCCGACTTTGAGAAAATCGCGAAACGTATAACCGCCGGGGCTCATTACGAGGATGTTGACCGGATGGCCGAGCGGGGTGATGAACGCCATCGAGGTTGCGAGGGCGACGCCCATCGCCATCGCTCGCGGATCTGCGTTTATTTGTTGAGCGATATTTATCGCCATCGGGCCGATAATGGCGGCGACGACAGCTCCGTTTATAGCCTGCACGAGGACCGTGGTCAGGATGAACAGCCCGGCTAGGATCGCCATTGGGCCGAGTCCGCCGAGGGCTGCGACGACCTGATCAGCCAGCAGTCCGGCGGCGTTCGTTTTTGAAAGGGCGATGCCCATCGGTAGCATTCCGGCAACGAGGAACACGGTCTTCCAGCTGATCGAGGAATAAGCCTGATCGGTCGTCAGGATCCCGGTCACCATCATCATCAGCGCACCGCCGAGCATTACGGCGCCGATAATGTTCGGGAAAGCGATCGCGAGGAGCAAGGTCGCGACGAATATCATCAATGCCGCACGGCCCTTGCCCGGTACCGTGATCTCCTTATCCGGGCCCTCGACGAACAGGATAATGTCGGGATCTGCGTGGAGCACCGCCAAACGTTCCCTCGTACCCTGCAGAAGCAAGGCGTCTCCGAACATCAACCGCTCATTTCCGAGGTTAGTTACGATCTGATGTGTTCCGCGCCAGATGGCGAGGACCGAAACGCCGTATTTGTCTCGAAAACGGGTCGAACTCAGCGTTTCGTCGATCAGCCGCGAACGCGGGCTGAGCATTGCCTCGACCACCTCGACCGAGCGTGACTCGAGGTCGTGTTCGGTCCACTCGCTCTTCGGAACAAACTCCATATAGGGCTCAACGTCCCGACGGCGAAAATCTTCTTCGTCGCCCTCGAGAACGAGAGTGTCGCCCTGCTTGATCTCGGTCTCGGGCGTGAGCGCCAGCAGGCGCTTCTTCTTGCGTTCGATACCGACGACGCTAACGCCGAAATCCTGCCGCAGCGTGCTTTGATCGAGTCGTTTGCCGATCAGGAACGAATTGTCCGGGACTCGTGCGCGAAAGAGATTGGCACTGAGATTATACGCGGATATCAGGTCGCTTCGTTCCTCTTTGTTCGGAGCGATCGACCGTTCGAGGATCGATTCGCCGGGAAGAAAACGCCGGCCGATGAACGCGACATAGACGATCCCGACAACGATGATCGGAATGCCGACGGGCGCAAAATCCGTCAGGCTAAATCCTTGAATATCGCTGTCGTGGAGCAGCGAATTTATCACGATGTTCGCCGTCGTCAGCAGCGTCGCGGTCCCGCCGAGGATCGTGCCGAACGCAAGCGGCATCATCAGCTTCGACGTTTGGACCGAGGCCTTTTTCGCCGCGCCGGAGACGGCCGGCAAAAGCACGGCAGCCGCGGCAATGTTATTCATGAACAGCGACAGGAATGCGCTCGCGACCATTACCAGTACGACGAGGCGCAGTTCGCTCCGGCCGCCAAATTTGAGCAGCATATTACCGACCTGCTCCGTCACACCGGTTCGCTGCAGAGCGGACGCAATGATAAAGATCGCGAGGATCGTAATGACGGCCGACCGGCTAAATCCGGAAAACGCTTCTGCCGGCGTCAGGACACCTGTCACGCCGAGCGCCACAACGACCAGCAGAGCGACAAGGTCGGAGGGCAACAGCTCAGTTATAAATAAGATGAGGGCGGCGGCCAGGATTATGAGAGTAATGTCTAGTTGGTAGTCCACAGCCGGAAAAGCCCGAATCTAAGCCCGATTATGCGTAATTAGAAGATCGATCATTCGGCCGCAGGTACGGCTCATGCGGCCTTGGGCCGGCACATGACCCTTCAATCGAAAAATGTTACCATATGCGTCTCATTTATATGAGCATGGGCGAGTAAAATGACGTCTTGGGTTTCATCACCGGTTCCTACACATTCAGAATTTCTCCAAATCTAAGCAAAAGGCGGTCAAGGATACCGCAAACAAGTAAGGTGAAAAGATGAAGACCATCAAATACATTCTGGCAGTTTCAATTGTCTCGTTGATATGTGCGGACCTGGCCCGTTCGCAGGCCCCCGGCACTGAGAACGCTAACCAATTCCGTTTAGGGATCGCGTATTCGAGCAGCCTCCGTTCGAACAAGGAGCAATTTGAATTCACGATCGACGGACCCAAACGAAACAGTGCGACTACCTCGCCGCAAAAGGTCATCTTGAGCAGCACCGCGCCAATAGTTTATTTCACCAGAAGATTTTCGAAGGGTGAATCGTACGTTATTACACAAACTTCGGGTCCCAGAACCTGCTCGATCGAAGAAGCGGTCAGCCGCGGGACGTTTACAAACGGGGACATAGTGGTTTATGCCAACTGCGGGTATCCGCCGCTTTCGCAATACAGATTAGAGGTTTCGGGTATCGCGTCGGGCGAATTGTTTGAATTCAAGGATGGTCACGGACGCGGGCCCGCACAATTTCGATTTAATACGACTATTAACTGGGGAGCATTTCCGCAGGGCGACGACTACGCCATCTCGCAAACCGGCGGTCCGCGGCAATGTCGGATCGCGAACGGAAGTGGAGTCGTGCAGACAATCCCCGTTACGGTCAAAGCCGATTGCGGCAGTGTTCCGGCCGACGAGCCGCCATCGCCGCCGACCGCCGGATATCCGAAGATCGATCTCGTCACCCGCAGTTCTGACGACAAGATTATCGGAACGTACTACGAGACGTTTACGCCGGTAATTGGCGGCATCGGCGCGGACGAAGGCCGGTATGTCGCCTTCGTGACCTACACCGTCGGCCTCGGCGGCGGCAGCGGAAAATACCGTCAGATCGTCTGGCGCGATCGAAAAACAGGCGAAACGAGGCTCGTAAGCCGCGGAATGAACGGGCAGGAAGGCAATCAGATGAGCCATAATCCGGCGATCTCGGCGGATGGCAAGTCAGTCGCTTTCGAATCGTACGCGACCAATCTTGTCCCCATCGACGGCAACGGCGTCCGTGATGTTTTCGTTTGGAATGCCGATACGAACCGGATTACTGCGGTCAGCGAAAATCGCGGGACCGAAGCCAATGGCGAAGCGTTCGAGCCCACTATTTCGGCAGATGGAAGCCTCATCGCCTTCTCGTCCTCCGCCAGCAACCTTGCACCCGGCGTTGACGGGACCTCGACCGTCAATGTGTTCCTGCGCGATATGAGAAGTGGCTCGGTCACGCTCATTAGCAAGAACGAAAAGACCGGAAAGGCCGGCGGTGGCTCCAATCCCTCGATCTCCGAAGACGGCTCACGGATCGCCTTTTACAACTATTTTCCCCTCACAAAAGAGGATCAGAATAACCTATGGGACATTTATCTCTGGGAGAGCGGAAATCCGAAATTGAAAAGGGTCAGCAAGACGGCGAGCGGCGGTGATAAAGATCAGGGCGAGGAGAGTTCGAGCCGTGTGGTTGCTCCCTCGATCTCCGGTAACGGAAAATACGTTGCGTTCGCGACGGCTGCGACCAATATGACGCCCGACGACACGAACAAACTGCAGGATGTGTTTGTCGTGGAGGTCGACTCGGGCAGGGTCGTACGAGCTAGCGCAGGCAACGAGGGAAAGCAAGGCGACGGCGACAGCCCGATCGGGCAAGGCGAGAAGATCGGGATCTCGTATGACGGAGAATGGGTCGCGTTCAGCACAAAAGCGGCTAACCTTGGTGGAAACATCCTACTGCGAAACACGCGAAATGGGCGGACGATCGTCATCTCGCCCGAAACTGGTCTGACCGTCGGAGCTCCGATGGTCTCGCGCGGTGCGGCATTTGTCGTCTTCGGTTCGAGCCGTCAACTAGATAGCCGCTTCCAGTCATCCGGCATCTTCGTCGTGGCCGCAAAATAGTCGGCCTTTAATACCAAACATTGGAAGATTCGATGAGGTAAGCTCGAACTTGCCTCATTTTTTCGTTATCATCGGCGTTTAGTTCTATGAGCAATACTGAACCAAACAAGATCATCTTTTCGATGGTCAAAGTCAGTAAGTTTTACGATAAAAAGGCCGTCCTCAAGGACATCTACCTTTCGTTTTTTTACGGCGCCAAGATCGGCGTCCTCGGCCTCAACGGCGCCGGTAAATCGTCGCTGCTTCGCATAATTGCGGGCACTGACACCGAATACAACGGCGAGGTGGTCTTCTCCAAGGGCTATTCCGTCGGTTACCTCGAACAGGAACCGAAGCTTGACGAATCGAAGACCGTCCAGCAGATCGTCGAGGAAGCGGTCCAGTCGACCGTCGACCTGCTGAAGGAATTTGAGGAGATCAACGCCAAATTTGCCGAGCCAATGGAGAATGACGAGATGAACGCACTCATCGAACGCCAGGGCGAGGTACAGGAAAAACTCGATCACGCCGACGCCTGGGACCTCGACTCCCGGCTTGAGATGGCAATGGACGCTCTGCGGTGTCCGGCCGCCGACGCGATCGTCAAGAGTCTCTCGGGCGGCGAAAAGCGCCGCGTCGCTCTCTGCCGCTTGCTGCTGCAAAAGCCCGACATCCTGCTCCTTGACGAACCTACGAACCATCTCGACGCCGAGAGTGTCGGCTGGCTCGAACAGCACCTGCAGAAATACGAGGGCACGATCATCGCCGTCACGCACGATCGTTATTTCCTCGACAATATCGCCGGCTGGATACTCGAACTCGATCGCGGGCAGGGAATCCCGTACCAGGGAAACTATTCGTCGTGGCTCGAGCAGAAGAGTATTCGCCTTGCCCAGGAACAGCGCAGCGAGGACAAGCTGCAGAAAACGCTCGAACGCGAACTCGAATGGATACGGATGTCGCCGAAGGGTCGCCACGCGAAATCCAAGGCTCGCATAAACGACTACGAAGCGATGGTCGCCACCGAGTCCGAAAAGCACGCCGACGACCTCGAGATCTATATTCCGCCCGGCCCGCGTCTCGGCGATATCGTCATCGAGGCCCATGGCGTCTCCAAGGGCTACGACGACAAGGTACTCTTCGAAAAGCTTGAATTTTCGCTGCCTAAGGGCGGCATCGTCGGCGTCATCGGCCCAAACGGCGCCGGTAAAACGACGCTTTTTCGCTTGATCACCGGTCAGGAAAAGCCGGACAGCGGTACTTTCAAGGTCGGCGAGACCGTTCGGCTAGGTTACGTAGATCAATCGCGCGACAGCCTGAACGCGGAGAAGACCGTTTTCGACGAGATCTCTGACGGTTTGGACAACGTGACGCTCGGTAACCGCACGATGAACGCCCGAACATATGTCTCTAAATTCAATTTCTCGGGAGCCGACCAGCAGAAGTACGTCGGCCAACTTTCGGGAGGCGAACGCAACCGCGTCCACCTTGCAAAGATGCTTAAGACCGGTGCGAACGTCCTGCTGCTCGACGAGCCGACCAACGACATTGACGTCAATACAATGCGGGCGCTTGAGGAAGCTCTCGAAAACTTTGCGGGCTGCGCCGTCGTAATTAGTCACGACCGCTGGTTTCTCGACCGTATCGCAACGCACATACTGGCGTTCGAGGGTGACAGCCACGTCGAATATTTTGACGGCAACTACAGCGAGTACGAGGAAGATCGCAGACGCCGTCTCGGGCACGACGCCGATCAGCCGCACCGCATCAAGTACCGAAACCTGACGCGTGCTTAGGAATTTTCGATCAATGTCGGCATTGAACAAATTTCTGGTCTCGATGGTGGTCGGCTTCGCCGTTTACGCGTCGATCCTCTATTCCGCATTGAGCTTTACGCTTCCCATTTGGCTGAAAAAGGCGCTCTTGTGGAATGTGATGGCGTTCAGCTTTCTGGGTCAACCGCCTCCGCCCGCTGTTATGCCGAACGGACATCCGGTGGCGGCGAGCACTGGGTTGGGCGGATTTTCATTCGCGAGTATTTTTACCGGGTTCATTATCTATCCCGTGATCGTTTTTGCCGTAATTTATTTGTACGGCCGGATTCGTCGAAGAAGTAATTGATGAAGTTTTATTTGATCTTAAGTTTATCTCTCTTTTTAGGTTGTCTTAATTTTGCGTGCGAGACGCACGTCGATGCACCGGCCCCGAAACCTGATTCGACGGTTGCAGCCCGGTCGCCGGAACCCGTCGCTCAACCCGTCGCTGTGCCGTCACCCGCGATACCCAAATTGCAGGCCGAGTTGCTCGACGACCGAAACAAAACCACCACGTCTCCGATCGGATCGTTCGATTTCCGCAATTTTTCATATCCGCTGCCGCGAGGTTGGGAAAATCCCGATGGCAGCGACATCACGCTTGTAAACGGACGTCGCGATCCGGTGATGGTCAACACAGATGTCGACAGCTCCGACGACGAAAAGATGCTGGCGAAAGCCGATCGCCGGATCGGCATGTCCTATGTGACCACCAAGTTCATGGACGTCAACGGCGACGGCCAGGACGAGGCACTCGTCATCCTGAAGATCGAGACCGCCGGATCCGCGATACCGCAGGTCGTTTACGTTTATTCGTGGAAAGACGGCAAACCTGAACTATTTTGGAATTTCCGCACCGGCGACCGCGCCGACGGTGGTCTCAAGGACGTGCGGGTCGAAAACGGCTTGTTGGTCGTCGAACTTTACGGCGAGGACCGTTTCCTGCTCGGCCAAATGGAGACCGGCAAGATAACCGGCGATTACGAACAGCTCTGCTGCCCGACGTATTTCACCCGGACCGTCTACAAATGGAACGGCAAATCGTTTCTGATGCAGGGCAAGCGGCTGACATATTCAGTATCCGATCCGAATGCGGCTCCGGTCGAGAATATGGGCGAAATTGTCAATAATCCATCGAAGAGTGCTAAAAAATAAGCGTTTACTTCCGTTCGCGGTCCGGATTTTGACCGGTTCGGATTTGGACGCACAAACCGCATTCAACAACTTCCTTGCGAACTCCGCCCGGTCCGAAGACGCTGAAATATTAGCGTTTCGTAAGCAGCTCAACGCGAAGTAGTTCGCGCTTCCTTATTACCCTTCCTAATTCATTAGCGTCCGCGAAATTGCCGCCGATCGCTTGAAATGCAGTTGATTTGGGAACAAACTACCAAATAGAAGCCTGCTCTTTCGCAATGCTTTCCGAGTGGGCACGCATATTGCACTTCCGATCAGCGGAGCATTTCTAATGGAAGCAAATCTTCTCGACCGCATACAGTTCACCTTCACGATCACTTTTCATTACCTTTTCCCGATGCTCACGATGGGCCTCGCACCGCTCATCGTCATTTTCAAGACCCTCGCGATCTGGAAAAAGGACGAACGGTGGAACGAGGTCGCCCGGTTCTGGGGCAAGATCTTCGGCATCACGTTCCTGTTCGGCGTCGTCACGGGCATTCCGATGGAATTTCAGTTCGGGACCAACTGGGCGGCGTTCTCGAAGTTTGCCGGTGGGGTCATCGGCCAAACCCTCGCAATGGAAGGCACCTTCGCGTTCTTTCTCGAATCCGCGTTCGTCGGCCTCTTCCTGTTCGGCGAAAAACGGCTCGGGCAGACGCTCCACTGGGTCGCAGCCTTTCTGCTGTTTCTAGGAACGTGGCTCTCGGGTTGGTTCATTATCGCGACCAACGCCTGGATGCAGCATCCGGTCGGGTACGAATCGGCACCGGACGGCTCGGTCCAGCTTACGAGCTTTTGGTCGCTCGTGCTGAACAAATGGGCCATCTTCGAGTACATGCATAACATGGGCGGAGCAGTCGTCGTCGGTAGTTTCGCGGTCTCGGCGCTCGGGGCGTTTTACGTACTTTCAAAGCGAAAGGCCGAGTACGGCAAGTTGTTTCTCAAGGTCGGCGTCGTGGCCGGCTTGATCGCCAGCATCTGGATGCTCTTTCCGTCCGGTGACCTGCAGGGACGAATGATCGCCGCTCACCAACCAGTCACGCTCGCCGCGATGGAGGGCCTTTTCGACACCCGCGAAGGCGCACCGCTCGTGCTGATAGGCCAGCCGGACATGGAGAAAAAGAGGCTCGACAACGCCATCCATATTCCGAACATGCTCAGCTTCATCACCTATCAAAGCTGGTCGGCCCAGGTCCGCGGACTTAACGAGTTTCCCCCCGATCAGCACCCGGACAATATTCCGCTGCTCTACTACAGCTTTCACATAATGGTCGGTTTGGGCACGATCTTTATTGGCATTATGGTTCTCTCGGCGTTCTGGCTCTGGCGTGGCCGGCTGTTCGATACGAACTGGCTGCTGTGGATCCTGATGCTCAGTTTTCCGCTGCCTTTCATCGCGAACACGGTCGGATGGATGGTCGCCGAGCTCGGCCGGCAACCGTGGCTCGTTTACGGCCTGTTCCGCACCGAACACGGCCATTCGCCGATGGTTTCGGGCGGCAACGTGCTGTTCACGCTGCTCGGGTTTTTGGGGATGTACACGATACTTGCGTTGCTCTACATCTTTCTGATCTTGCGTCGGATCGAGCACGGAGCCGAAGAAATGGGCGTCGAGACAGTCGAGGAAGGTTACTAGGAGGCCGATATGGGAACAGTTTGGTTCATGATAGTCGCGTTCATGTTGGTCTGCTATGTCATTCTCGACGGGTTTGATATCGGCGCGGGAATAATTCATTTTTTCGTCGGCCGCGACGAGCGGGAACGGGCCACCGTCATCCGTTCGATCGGCCCGGTCTGGGATGGCAACGAGGTTTGGCTGCTAGCCACGGGCGGCACACTCTATTTTGCGTTCCCGCAGCTCTACGCTGCCGGTTTCAGCGGTTTTTACCTGCCGCTGATAATGGTCCTCTGGCTCCTGATCCTGCGTGCCGCCGGCATCGAGCTCCGTCACCAGCTCGATAATCCGCTCTGGACGAGCTTTTGGGATTTTGTATTTTCGATGGCGAGCATCCTGCTGGCGATCTTCTTCGGTGCTGCTCTCGGCAACGTCATTCGCGGCGTGCCGCTCGACGCGACCGGATATTTCTTTGAGCCGCTGTTTACCGATTGGAGCACGACCGGAACGACCGGCATACTCGACTGGTTCACGGTGCTCTCCGGCGTCGTCGCATTTGTCGCATTGGCGGTGCACGGGGCAAGTTACCTCGCCCTCAAGACGGAAGGCGAAATGAACGAGCGTGCCCGCAGGGTCGCCTCCACCGGTTGGTATGTGCTCGCGGTCGTCACGATCCTGAGCCTCGCGGCGGTCATGTATGTGCGGCCACAGATCCTCGACAATTACTACGCCTTGCCGATAGGCTGGCTGATACCTTTTCTCGTCGTCGCATCGCTCGGAGCGGTCAAATATTTCAACGGCAAAGGCAACGACAAATTTGCGTTCACCTCGTCGTCCGTCTATCTCGCGATGATGCTCGGCGGAGCGGTCTACGGCCTATACCCCGATGTCCTGCCGGCACTAGATCCGGCCCACAGCCTGACCATCGAAAACTCAAAGGCCGGTGCATACGGCCTCGGCGTCGGGCTCATCTGGTGGCCGATCGGCATCATTATTGCTCTCGGTTATTTCACGTTCCTTTTCCGTACGTTCAAGGGCAAGGTCGCGACCGACGACCCGCATTAAGATTCATTCTTCCTCCTGGAAACTTTGGGCGTCCCGCGTGGGACGCCCCTTTTTTTCCGGCCACCCGAAATGAATGTCACTTTACACTATAAAGTACTTGACAAACAAAATGACTTAGCGTAGCCTGCCGTTACTATGGCAAAGCTGAACGCTGCAAAGGCCGATGAACGAACGGTACCCGAGGCGATAAATATCGGCGACCGGGCGATCGATAATCTGGCATTTATCCGCGACACGATGGAGCGGTCGACGAGCTTTACGGCGGTTCCGGGTTACGGCGGCATCCTGATGGGGGCGACCGCGATCGTGGCGGCTTACATCGCCACCGCACAAACCGCACTTCGCGAATCTCTGATCACGTGGCTTGTTGAGGCGGCACTCGCATTCGCGATCGGGTTGCTGGCGATGTGGCAAAAATCGAAGATCGCCGGCCAGTCGCTCGTGTCGGCGCCTGCGAGAAAGTTTGCGTTGGGCTTTGCTCCGCCGCTGATCGTCGGCATTGTCGTCACGCTCGGGCTTGCCCGATACGGTTATTTTTACGTTTTGCCGCCCATATGTATGTTGACCTACGGAGCCGCCATCGTCTGCGGCGGAGCGTTCTCGGTCCGCGTCGTGCCGGTCATGGGCTGGTGCTTCATGGCGCTTGGGGCGATCGCCTTTCTGCTGCCGGTGAGCTACGGCAACCTGATGATGGCGGCGAGTTTCGGCCTGTTGCACATCGTTTTCGGAGCGGTCATCGCGAGGAAATACGGCGGCTAAGCCGAGAGTAATAGAGGATACTTTTATGAAGAACAGGAGACTCATCGGCATTTTGGTTGCGGCGGCGATACTGCTGCTCATTCCGTTTGTCGCGATGCAATTTACCGACGAGGTGAAATGGACACCGATAGATTTCATCGTGGCGGGGATCCTGCTGTTCGGTTCCGGCATCGCATGCGAATTCGGGTTGAGGTCGATGAGGAAGTTTTGGCAGAGGA
Organism: Acidobacteriota bacterium; assembly: GCA_029781855.1. Taxonomy (GTDB): domain Bacteria; phylum Acidobacteriota; class Blastocatellia; order Pyrinomonadales; family Pyrinomonadaceae; genus OLB17. Next base: position 51,511 of record JAKOVX010000047.1, read on the forward strand.
TCGCCATCTGCGCGGTTATTCTGATCGCACTCGTTCTTGTATGGGCCGAGCTTGCGGTCGGCGTTTTCGGGACGCCGTTTGCCGGTAGTTAACGGGCGAGGGAAAGCTTGATATGGCAAAGAATCTGGCACTGAAAAACAACGATCACGAGCATGCTCTACATGTCGAAAAGGCGGCGGAGAATGTCTCGAACGGCCTCGACAAGGTCATCCACGAGCGGATGCGTCTCGGCATCGTCAGCGCCCTCGCGGCGAATGAAAAACTGAGCTTTACCGAGCTTAAAAACCTGCTCAACACGACCGACGGCAACATCAGCGTCCACGCCCGCAAACTCGAAGAGGCCGGTTACGTCACCTGCGAAAAATCATTCAAGGGCCGAATGCCCCTGACCGAATACGCGATCACCACCGACGGGCGAGCAGCTCTCAAGCGGTATCTCGATCACATGGAAGCCCTTATAAGCGCGATGAAACGGCGTGACTATTAATTTTATGGGCGTAATTCTAATGCTAATGACGATCGGCGGCCTCATTGTCGCGGCGATAATGCTGACGGTCGCACTGATCAAAAAGAAAAGCTGGCTCGCAAAATTTACGCTCGGCGGAGTCGTGATCTGGTTCGCATTTTACGCTGCGATGCTGTTCGGTTTTTCGATCTTCAGCACAGAACGCACGCTCCCGATGTTCGAAGCCAAATCGTTCTGCGGCTTCTACCTTGACTGCCACATGCACGCGGCCGTCTACGGCGTGCGGCCTGCAACGACGATCGGGACGCAAAACGCGAAGGGCGTGTTTCGGATGGTCAAGGTCCGTGTCTTTACCGACGCCCGACGTGCGACGCTCGGTCTACTGACTGTGGATGCCCACATTGTAGACGCGGCAGGGAATCAATATCTTAGGGACATGTCCGCCGAATCTCAGCTTCCGCCGCAGCCCGAGTTCGAAAAACGTCTGGCACCGGGCGAGTATTTCGATAAGGAGATCGTCTTCGACCTGCCGCCCGACGTCGTGGCCCCGCGGCTCGACATTCGCGAAGGCTACGAGATCGACCACGTCATCGAGTCCCTGCTCGTCGGCGACGAGGACAGCATTTTTCACAAACGCACTTTGCTCGACATAAACGAACCGGTCGGCGCCGTCTGTATCCAATCGACCAAAGAACAAAACGACAACAAAGAAAACCAAAAGCAGGATCAGCAAAAATAAGATCTTCAGTTAGGTAATGAATATGCGTACGAAAACAGGTTTAGCCATCATTCAGGTTGCATTAATACTAGGTGTGCTCGGCGACGTTCTTCTGCGCCAGACGCCATGGGGACTGAACGTGTTGCTCTTTAATCTCGCGTTCGCGGGCGGCACGGTAACGCTGCTGAGGTTGTACGCGCCGGAACGGCTTACGAAACAGACATACGCGTTGCTCGGCGCTCTAGTCTTTTTCGCGTCGATGTTCGTCTGGCGGGACGCGATCGAGCTTCGCGTGGCAGACACGTTCGCGATCATCGTGATCCTTGGGGTCGTCTTTTTGCCGACGCTCAAGATCACGGCAAGCATTGCCGGTGCGTTCCAATACGCGATCAGCGTCGTCTGGGCCGGGGTGAATTCACTCTTCGCTCCGTTCGTTTTGCTGGCGAGCGATATCGGCTGGACCGAGCTTCCGATGAGCGGATGGCGTAAGCACGCCTTTGCCGTTCTTCGCAGTTTGCTGATCGTGACGCCGTTGATACTTATCTTTGGTGCATTGTTCATGGCCGCGGACGCCGTTTACGACGGATGGGTCAGACGGATGCTCAATGTCGATTTCGAGACGATATTCTCGCACGGGATCATATTCACGGTATTTGCGTGGCTGACCGCAGGCTATTTTCGCGGGGTTATTTTTGGCGGGACCGCCAGTGTGGTCGAATCGTCGCTTTCGATCATCGCGTCCGATACCGAGGACTCCGAGGGAAGTCCCGTGGCGCGGATGCGTGCCGAGTCGGGCGAGCCGCCCGTCACGCTGCCCGACAATAAAACGGTCGTCGAGCATATCAATATCTCTGACCCGTCGGACCCGAAAAAGGCCGAAGGCGAGAGCGAAAAGGCTTCGACGGCGTCGTCCGCGACCGGGTCGGCAAAACGAAAGTGGTCCTGGGCCGACCTGGATAACTCGATCGTGCCCGGCTTCACGTTAGGGACGGTCGAGATCGCGGTGATCCTCGGGCTGATCAATCTCCTGTTCCTGAGTTTCGTCATCTTTCAACTTCCGTATTTGTTCGGCGGAATGGACCTTGTTCAAAACACGCCCGATTTCAAGCTCGCCGCCTACGCACGCCGTGGCTTTGGCGAACTCGTCACAGTCGCCGGCCTTGTGCTGCCGATCCTGCTGGCGTCGCATTGGCTGATCCGACGGGACAGCCCCAACGCCCAAAAGCTTTTCCGCGTGCTCGCCGGCGTCCAGATCGGACTGCTTTTCATAATTATGGCGTCCGCCGTCCAACGGCTGGTGCTGCTCACGGGCAACCTCGGCTACGGCATGACAACGGTTAGGTTCTACCCGATGGTCTTCATGTTGTGGCTGGCGGTCGTGTTCGTATGGTTCGGCGCGACCGTGCTTCGCGGAGCACGAAAACATTTTGCATGGGGAGCTCTGTGGTCGGCGTTCGTCATACTCGGAGCGACGCACGTGCTAAACCCCGACGCGTTCATCGTCAAGACGAACATCGCTCTGTTGCAACAGGGACGTGCCTTCGACGGATATTACAATTTTAGCCTCAGTGCTGACGCCGTTCCTGAGGCTCTCGCAGCACTGCCGCAGCTTAGTCTGGAACAGCAATGCAGTGCGAAAGTGTGGCTGCATATTGCGTACCGCCAACTTGGCGAGACCGGCGACCTTCGTTCGCTCAATGTCTCGCGAAAGATCGCCTGGCACGCGCTAAATCAAAACGACGCCGTGATTCATCAGGTCGACGGCTGTCCGAGCTGGGTCCAGCAGAACCTGAAACTCGACGAGCCGCAGCAATGATCCCGAGGTGAAAAGCTAACCAAGATGAGCCAGCCATCAACCATCAGCAGGATCGTGCTCGCCTTGTTTGGCGTGGCGTTCGCGGCGCCGTGCCTTTTCTTTATTTATTAGACGGCCCGGCTGGTCTGGGTGAACCTGTCGATGTCCGCCGGTGACGCCGCGGCTCACCGAACCAGCGGAATGCTGATCGGCGCGGTCGCGTTCCCGGTAGCGGCGATCGTGTTCGGACTTGTCAGCGGGTATTTGCTGCGGCGGGCTTTCAGGAGCAAATAGACATGAAAACCGTCGATCTGTCACTCTTCAAGAAACCGAGCGCATACTTGCCGATCGCCATGTCGCTTGCCGGCCTCGCATTGGTCGTCGGGCACGTTCTGGTCTACGGGCTGGTCCACGAGACCGACGAAGGTGCGGCTGCGCACACCTTTCAACTATTGATAGCGCTAGAGGTCCCGATCGTCGGGTATTTCGCATTACGCTGGCTGCCGGTCTACCCGCGAAAGGCGGTCATTGTTCTGATCGTTCAGGCCCTAGCCGTCTTCGCCGCATTCGCGTCTGTTTTTCTGATGGAGCGATACAGTTGACGCGGCAGGGTTCATTGTCATCGTGGTGTATTTCGGCTGCTGCTGTTGCCGTCGGATCGGACGGGTGAGACGGGGCGGTCGGCTCCGTCGAGATGATGGATGCTGACGGATCGGATGTTATTTGGTGGGTCTGAATGATCCAGTTGAGCGGCGGGATCAGACGGTTCCGCCCGATCCGCGGCTCGGGACGCACGAGAAACATGCAAACATGAAACAAAGTGATGTTCCTGCCTTCAGAGCCAAGTGCGCCTGGGAGGGGTAAACATAGCGCCTGAGAGGGGATTCGAGTGCGCCTGGAAGGGGTAAACATAGCGCCTGACGGGGGTATCGAGTGCGCCTGGTATTTAGACAGGTCAGTGGCCGATCGATGGGCTTACTCGAAGGTCCAGGCGAAACTAAATTCTTGCTTTTGCAATGACTTATCGGTTAGTCTGAACTGGAAGACTCCGGCCCGCAGGCGACTTACAATGGCAGATTCGACCGAGAACCGACGCGACCTAATCCGCGAGTACCTTTCGTACTGTCGCGTCGAAAAAGGCCTGGCTGCGAACTCGATCGAGAGCTACGAGAACGACCTTGCACGGCTCAACGACTGGGCGTCGAAGAACGGCCGCGGCCTCGTAAATATCAGTCGGCAGGACCTCCGTGAATGGCTGATCGACCTCGGCGCAGTGAGATTATCGGAGAATTCCAAACGCCGTATGATCGCCGCTGTACGCGGTTTTTACAAGTTCTTGATGTTCGAGGGCCACGTTGAAACGAATCCCGCCGAGGACCTCGTCGCACCGCAAAAGGGCCTTTATTTACCGCGTTTTCTGAACCAGTCCGAGATCGAAACGCTGCTCGCAACACCGGATACTTCGACCGAAAGCGGCCTCCGCGACCGCGCGATCCTTGAGATAATGTACGCGTCCGGCCTGCGTGTTTCCGAGGCGGTAAACCTCAGGATCCACGATATCGATCTAGATTCCGGCATTCTGACTTGCACTGGAAAAGGCTCGAAAACACGCCGCGTTCCGGTCGGTTCTAGCGCCGTCGAATGGATAAAAAGCTATCTTGCCGTTCGCCGAAAGATCGAAAATATCGAGAACGATAAGCTGTTCATCAATTCGAACGGCTCGTCCGTTTCGCGGCAAACGATATACGTTTCGATCACGGATTACGCCGAAAAGTGCGGTTTTAAGGGCGTTTCGCCGCATACGCTGAGGCATTCGTTCGCTACGCACCTGGTTCAGAACAACGCTGATATCCGCTCGGTCCAGCAGATGCTCGGACACGTCGATATCTCAACAACACAGATCTATACCCACATTACGAGTGCACAGCTAAAGAAAAACTACGAGCGTTTTCATCCACGGTCACGGTCCTCCTAGCGCGAAAAACCCGCGCTTTCGCGCTTGCATCTTGTAAAAGTCTCCGTTATTATTGGAAATTTGCTAATTGGCTCGAAAAGCCGATAGCTGTGACAATTAAATAGAATTGCATGGGTGGTCGAGCGGTCAATGGCATCGGGCTGTAAACCCGACGGATTAATTTCCTACGTAGGTTCAAATCCTACCCCATGCACCATTAGCGGGAGTAGCTCAGTTGGTAGAGCGTCAGCCTTCCAAGCTGAATGTCGCGAGTTCGAGTCTCGTCTCCCGCTCCATTAGTTTTACGAATGGGCCCAAGTAGCTCAGGGGTAGAGCGCATCCTTGGTAAGGATGAGGTCGCGGGTTCAAATCCCGCCTTGGGCTCCAGGCTTTAATTGTTTTATTTGATCAATTTAGTAGAAGGACGTAAACAGAGATGAGCAAAGAGAAATTCGACCGCAGCAAGCCGCACGTGAACATTGGGACGATCGGGCACGTGGACCACGGCAAGACGACATTGACGGCAGCGATCACGAAGGTGATGTCGAAGCACAACGCGAAGATGACGTTTCGATCGTTCGATTCGATCGACAACGCGCCGGAAGAGAAGGCACGCGGAATCACAATTGCGACGTCGCACGTTGAGTATGAGACGGCGAACCGCCACTACGCCCACGGCGATTGTCCGGGCCACGCGGATTATGTCAAGAACATGATCACGGGAGCGGCCCAGATGGACGGAGCGATCCTGGTGGTCGCGGCAACGGATGGCCCGATGCCCCAGACCCGCGAGCACATCCTGCTTGCACGTCAGGTCGGCGTACCATCGATGGTGGTGTTCCTGAACAAGGTCGATATGGTCGATGACGCCGAATTGCTCGAGCTGGTCGATATGGAGATCCGCGAACTGCTCAGCTCTTATGAGTTCCCGGGCGACGATACGCCGATCGTTCAGGGTTCGGCCCTGAAAGCACTCGAAGGCGATCCGGCATGGGAGCCGAAGATCGACGAGCTGATGCAGGCGGTAGATGATTTCATCCCGACACCTGCCCGTGAGACGGACAAGCCGTTCCTGATGCCGGTCGAAGACATCTTCACCATCCAGGGCCGCGGAACAGTTGCCACCGGCAGAATTGAGCGTGGACAGATCAACGTCAACGAACCGGTCGAGATCGTCGGCATCAAGGACACGCGCAACTCGGTCGTGACCGGCGTCGAGATGTTCAAGAAGCTTCTCGATTCGGGAATGGCCGGAGACAACGTCGGACTGCTCCTGCGTGGTGTTGAGCGAAAAGAGATCGAACGCGGACAGGTCATCGCCAAGCCGGGCTCGATCACGCCGCACACGAAGTTCAAGGCCGAGGCCTACGTCCTGACCAAGGAAGAAGGCGGCCGTCACACGCCGTTCTTTACCGGCTACCGCCCGCAGTTCTACTTCAGAACAACGGACGTAACGGGTGTCGCACACCTTCCGGCCGGGGTCGAGATGGTGATGCCGGGCGACAACATCCAGATGGAGATCGAGCTGATCGCTCCGATCGCCATGGAGAAAGGACTCCGCTTCGCTATCCGCGAAGGCGGCCGCACAGTCGGTGCCGGTACCGTGTCGGAGATCGTGGAATA
>JAKOVX010000064.1 GCA_029781855.1 Acidobacteriota bacterium
CGTCCACCTCCACGCACACCCAAGGAAAAGGCGGGGAAAGCCGCGGGTGGACACGGCCTTGTCGAGGTCGACACTCTATCCCCGCCTGTTGATTTCCGAGAGGGCGGTCGCCCACCCTCTCACGTAGGGCAGCACGAATCAGACTCAACGAAGCCGACTCTGTGAATGTTCATGTTAGGTGGTTACTCCAATCGTGAAGCCAAGTTTTTCGTCAACGCATACTGCGACACGGACATCGCCACGGGCGGAGATTGTTAGCCCAGCCATTGCCGCGACTGATGCTGCCATCTCGCTGTTGAACGTAATCTCCGCCTCCGCGAATGAATATACGAGTCTGTCGCGGGGGACCAGGGCCGCGATGTAATCGCCGCCGGTGGCAAGCGATGGAAGATCGCACGCAACGATTTCGATGCCGAGCAGTCGCCCTGCTGCGAGCTCGGCGGCCTCGACGGAGCCTGCTGTTGCGTTCTGTCGGAGCGTGCTCAAAGTTCCGGGGCTCATCATCAAAATGCATCGCGGCCTACCATCGGTCATCGGGGCGAAAACACTAGCTGCTGCCTCACTGGTGAGGCAGTCGACGAGTGCCGATAACGTCGCACTCGCTACTGTAGCCGACGGCATATTGTCGAGCTCTTCGTCCAGGAGTAGATCATACGCTCGACGCATTGCGGAACCCAACACTGCAGCGACGAAGGCCTGAGCCTTTTGCCCTTCCGGCGGCCAGAGACTCAGATCGACAAGCAGCGGCCCGGCGGTGATTCTCCGCGGTCGCACTTCAACCCCCGTGGAAACCCAATATTTTGTGTCGGCATCCTGCTCCTGGAGCACCGTATATGAGCCGGCGGTGCCATCAGTCGCGGAAATTTTCGCCTTATCGGCATCGCCGACGACGAGGCAGAAAGCGCTGTGCGTTCGCTCCGGCGTCACATCGCGGCCATATCGAATGGCAATGGCCTGCTCCACGCTATCGTAGAAAGGCAACATCACCCAGTCGGCCCGTGCTCCTCCGAGATCTGGACGGGACACTTCCAGGGCGTTCTTCGGCGGAATCTGGAACCGACGTTGGGTGAACGGATTCGGAGACTCGATCAGGTTGAAAGCGAGCCCGAGATGGGCGAGCAGCCGCTCTAGCTTGTCGTGCGATAACTGAGTCTCGCCTCTAAGGAAACGGCCCAATGTCGTCGGATGAATGTCGAGAGCCGCCGATACCTTGTTCGTCCCACCGAGCTTTTCTACCTTCTCACGGATTGCTTCGCGTACGTCTCTTTGCACCATTTCCTGCTCCTTTCTTTGACTCATGGGATGCCTTCTGGAGCCGCCACGCACTTATGAGTTCATCGATCACGAAGTCGAGCTGAATGGCCACCAGACGGATTTCCGTCCACTCAGGTTTCTCGAACTTTCGTGACTCCGCGGGCGGGAGTTGGTAAGATAGAGCTCGCTGAAAGAGCTCTTGTCGCCTCGAGAGAAGCTCATCAACTTTTCTGAGAAGTCGCTGATGTGTGTTCATATCCTACCCCTTTTCCTGAATTCTACATGCACACCATGCATCAGACAATGCACCACACGCATATTTTCGGCCTGTTCTTTCAGTTTTGCGATTAAATCGCGTATAACGCACTGGCACCGTCTCTTACCAACTGTGAATCGCACGGTAGTCGCCGGCAATCCAGTAAAATTTGGCACTGACAGGGTATTTGGCAATAAACTTTTGAATGACCCGGTATCTTGGGCCAAGTTGGCCCTCCTCCTTGGGGTACGTACGGCACGGAGTTATCACGTACCGACGGCGAAACCTTTCATCATAGCGCTCCCAGACGCTGAAGATACCAAAGTCACCCAACTGAAAATCGCCTATCCATCTCCAAGGCGTGCTCCATGACGTGTTCATAACCATCAACCCTCCATT
>JAKOVX010000066.1 GCA_029781855.1 Acidobacteriota bacterium
GATCGGATTACCGGGCGGAACAGGCGGCGGCTCAAGCGGAGGCACCGGGCCCTGCGACAGAGTATTCGAACGGGTACCTTGGTCCGATGTGCTCAACTGGCTTACGGCCGCTCCGTTTTCCGCCCGGACCCAGTAGAAGAAGGTTTGCCCGGGCGTGGCGAGCGTATCGAAAAAATTATTGGAAACTGTCGTCCCGATATCAGCTGCCGTTGCCGGATCACTGGTCGTGCTCCGGAAAATACGATACGTCGTCGCTCCGCGGATAGTGTCCCAGAAAATGCCGACCTTTGAATTATACGAATTGTCAGACGCCGTCACTCCCGTCGGAGCCGCAAGGGAATTGCCGCCCGTCTGACCGGCTACCGCATCCGTTCGATACAGCTCGAATCCGCCAGCCGCAAGGACAAATAACAAACAAACAAATATCTTCAGTCGTCTCATAACCTGGTCCTAAATATTAGCTTTGAATTGTAAATTAGTCGAATAAATAGCCGAATCTGGACTTGAGCTGATTGCGGCACCGAAAAAGCCTGGATTTCAAATTGCTGGTCGAGATGCCGATCGCCGCGGCCGTCTCGCTCAACGAATAATCTTCGGAGTATACCATCGTCATTGCGATCCGGTCCCTTGGATCGAGTCCGGAAAGGACCTTGTCGACAAGTGCTGCGTGGGTAACGGAACTCTCCGCCGAGACTTCGCGACCGTCGACGAGTGACTCAAGAAAACCATTCTCGTCGTCGCTCATCTCTGTGAACAGACTTTCGCCGCGTCGCTGCCGTCTTCGAAATTCGTCGTAACAAACGTTCACCGAGATCCGCGTCAGCCACGCGGCCATTGAGTGTTCGGCACCGCCGCGAAATGCTTTTAGCGAGAAATATGCCTTGGTGAAGCTCTGTTGCACAATTTCCTCGATCTCGCTGCGATCCGTAAAGAACCGCCCCACGACCCTTGTCACATGCCGTTTGTGGCGGTCAAAGATCACGGCGAAGGCATGCTCATCGCCCGCCAAAACTGCGTCAACGAGAGCTTCGTCGGCTAGGGCGTCAGGCCGCTCGAACGAACGCAGCATTGGTTTCGTCTGCAAACTGATATCTATGACCTCGTCGAGCATTTTCCTTGAATTTCCGTCAACGCACAAACTAGACAATTTTCGTGATCATTCCGGTCGGGCCGGACGCGGAGCCCGGCCTTCTTCGACCGTATATCCGGCGGGAACGACAAAAAGGTCCGCCGCAGGTTCCGCCTGTCTAATGTTCACGAGCTTGAAAATGTGTTCGCCTGCGAGCGGATCAATATGTCGGGTCATCACCACCAATTGCAGGTCCGGCGAATACCACTTCTCGGTGATCACCTGGATCGGTGATGCATTGCCAAGCTGACCGGCCGGGATCTGGAATGTCGTCCGAGTACCTTCGACCGTGACGCCCTCGATCGTCTTTTGCCCGAGCGATTCCGAGACCGCATCGGGCGGGCCGTCACCTTCAGCAGGCGCTGGCTGCCTGGTATCGATCGAATGGCGATGGGCGACCTTGTTGTTTACGTCAAGGAAATACTGGGTCTTTGCTCCAAAATCATTAATAAAGACCATCTTCTGTGGCTTGTTGTCGGCACCGAGAAGATTAAAACCTCCAACTGACGCGAGCGGCTGCTCTCGCCTCGTCCGTCCCGCGCCGTCGCGATAGACCGCTCCGTTCATCTCTTTTGTAACGATCGTGCCATCGAATAAACGCCGATTGTCCTGGATCACGATGTCGGCGGAAAACGGCCTATTCAACACCAATTTGTCGCCGAATCGCAGCTCGGCACCGATGAATTGTGCATTCGGCGGCGGCGGAGCGTTCGGCGGCCCTTCCGGCCTTGGCGGGCGTGATTCTTCGCGTGACAACAGCCCGTCGTGGTTCTTATCCATTTCGTCGAAAACGCTCTTTGCGATCTGTTCGAATTGAGCCTTAGTGACCGTTTGACCCGGCTGCATCGCATCGCGGAAGAAAAAAGGTGGGAGCATTTTCCTCTGTTCGGCCCCTTCGGCTCTGGGGGCCATCGCTGGCCGGTCCGGCCGGCCCATTCCACCGCCTGGCCGAGGCGTACCTTCAGCCGGCGGCACCGGAGGCCGAAGCTCATCCGCCTCGATCACACCTTTCCCGCCTTTATCGAGTTCGGCAAATGTCGCGTCTATCGCCGACTGAAATTCCGCCTTATCGATCGATCCGTCCTTGTTCGTATCGAATGCCTTCGTCCAATCGCCACGCGGCGGGCCCTCGGGCCTTGGCGGGGCACCGATACCAGGCCGTCCACCACCGCCCGGCCGTTGTCCGAATGCGATCGTCGCGACCGCAACGATAATGACAAATATGAATACAAAGTTCCTCTTCATGTCTCGATCTCCTAAAAAAACAGTTCTAATGTATGAATCTGATGGCACGGGTCAGCCCGTCGTCGCCGACGATAACCTCCGCATCGACAAGCGCCGATGGCTTTTCAACCGTCGCTACCAGCCCAAGCGTGACCATCATCGAACTCGGCACCTTGACCCTAACGATCTGGCCGCTTTCGGCGTCCCGTGCATACGAAAGAGCGATAAAGTCCGATTTGATCTCGGTCTTCTTCGCCACCAATGTCGGGTCGGCTACGTTCGATCGTAGGGAAGACGCTTTTCGTATGGCCTTTGCGCGAACGAATTTGTGGTGAGTGATCGTTTTGATATCATTTATCGGTTCGGGCTGAACGGCAATCGCTGTTTCGACATTTTCGGGGCTACCAACTGGCTGGTCTGTCGTCATCTGCTGGAGTTCAGCCGTGCTGTGTTCATCGGACCCCGGATAAAGGAAGACAATACCGATCATCAACGCGATCGCGGCAAACGCCGGCACTCCGTACTTCAGTACCCTGAAATACGTCCTCACCGGCGGCCACGGCGTTCTCGAAGCGGCCTTCTGCTCCTCGATCCGCCGCTGAACGCTCCACCATAACGCCGGCGAATCAGCAATTTCGTCGACGACCGAATCGCCGGCTACTGATCCGTCCAACAAGCCCTTCAGCAATAAATCGAATTTTTCGTCCGGGATATTTTTACTCATACGTTCTGGCTTCCGTAAATTGCCGTTGTTACCTTGACGCGCGGAAAAGCTGGTCGGTTTCAAAAACTTTCCACCGGCCAGCTGGGTTTTGCCATTGCAGACGAATCACGCTTTGATAATTTGAGTCTTCTCCTTTGGAAATAAAAGGGAAGCTAAGATCGAAATGCCTATCGCTCCAACGATAAAAAGTAGCGAATACGAGATCGGGAATTTCCCGCCGAACGCATCGTTGAGCCAGACCATTTTTAGCCCGACAAACACCAACACGGTTGCGAGCCCGAATTTGAGAAGATGAAATTTATCGATCACGCCGGCGAGCATGAAGTACATCGATCTGAGGCCGAGGATGGCGAAAATGTTAGACGTGAACACGATCAGCGGCTCTTTCGTCACGGCGAAGATCGCCGGCACGCTATCGACGGCGAAAATGATGTCCGTCGCCTCCAAAAATAGCAGTGCGATGAATAGCGGCGTCGCATGCCTCACGCCGTCTATCCGTGTGAAGAACCGCTTTCCGTCGAGTGTCGAGGACACAGGCATAAAGCGGCGAAACAAGCGTATCAGGAAGTTCTTTTCCGGCTCGATCTCTTCGCTGCTCGTAAAGAACATTTTGATCCCGGTAATGATCAGGAAAGCTCCGAACAGATAGATAACCCAGTGGAACTGCATCAGGGCTGATCCGATACCAATGAAGACGGCACGAAAGACGAGCGCACCGAGTATGCCGAAGAAAAGGACGCGGTGCTTATATTTTGCTGGGATCCCGAAATAGCTAAAAACAAGCACGAATATGAATATGTTGTCGATCGACAGCGAATATTCCAACACGTAGCCTGTCAGGAATTCGAGGCTTGATGTATAGGCCTGCTCGGCACCGTACTTTTTGAGCGTATAGGCGTAGAAAACGCCTGCGAAAGCCATTGCGAGGACGACCCAAACCGCGCTCCAGATCGTCGCCTCCTTGAACGAGACGACGTGCTCCTTGCGATTAAATAGCCCAAGATCGATCGCGAGCATCGCCAGGACGAATACGAGAAATCCACCGTAAAACCACCAATAATCCGCAAATGGGAATAAGTTCATTAGTTTGCCTCCCGGCCGTAACCAAGGTTCTCGTCACCTTTCGAGGCGGCTCCGTTCAACAACTTGGCTATTTCCTTAACGGCAATAATTTCCTCATCGCAGATCCTTGCTCCGCCACCGGCAAACTGTGAATTTCCGCCCGAGACTTCGGCAAGCAATGTGCACTTCGATAGCAATTCGTATTTTTGTCGTGCCCGTTCGTCGGGATGCAGATCTTCAAGCCCCTCGCGTAGCTTTTGCATAGATTCGTTCAGGAATCGGTCACCCGGTGTAAACTCCAGCCACTCCAATACCTTAGATAGATTTTCATCGTTTGGTTCAACTCCGAGGTCAAAGAGAGAATCAAAAATTAACCGTCGCTCTTTCTTCGTTATTCGTCCGTCGGCCCAGGCGACTTTTAGAAGCGGGATCAATTTGAGCCGTCCGTCGTCTTCAATGTTCTGCCGCCCGACATCCGACAATCGCTGCGTTATTTCAGAGAGCTGCTCCTCTTCATCTCTCCCACTTGCGTATCCACGCCACCACCCGACGATCCGGTTTTGACCGAGTTCGGCAACATATTGGGCTTGCGCAAGCATGATAGACGAAATTGCGATGGTGTCCGAAGGAGGGAATCCATCCAAAACGCTCCTGATCTTGCGCCACCACGTATCGATCTGGCCGACCGTCGGACGAGCGGTCAGTAATTCGGTTAGATCCTGAATACTATTATCTTGGTCCAACAAGCCGTATTCTTCAGCCGTTCTCAGGATCGCGTTCTGCTCCGCCCGGCCGATCCGACCGTCTACCCATGCTACCTCGATCATAGGTGTCAGAAAGGTCAAGAGTGTTTCGCTATCGTTGTGGCCCTCGATCGCGAGCAAATTACGCACGAGGCGAGCATTGTCCAAAAACGCGGATTCATTCTGAATCTGTTTACGAAAGCCCGAAAGCCCATCTTTCATCAATTCATTCATCGTTTAGCTCCTTTATCCCTATCAGAGCCGGCAAAAGAGAAAAGACCTCTTGCAGACTCGTTAGCCGCAAAAGGTCTCGATATTTGCCCGACGCACCGGATCGCTTGGCTTTTTTGCGATCGTATTGACGATGACGGCGGACCTCTGTTTCACACAGAGGTTTCTACTCCCCTCAACAAATTGTAGTCGAATGCTAAACAATCATTACGAAATTGTCAAGTATGCATCATCGCCCTCGCCGATGCAAAAAATGAATAGGCCCGCTGTGTTATACTTGCAGCTTAAATTTGACGGGCAAAGGCAAAAGGAATAGATGGCAAAATTGGAAATAATACCGCTCGGCGGCATCGGCGAATTCGGCATGAACTGCATGGGCATTCGCTACGAGGACGAGATGATCATCGTCGACGCGGGAATGGGTTTTCCCGAGGAAACGCCGTTCGGGGTCGATATCTGCATTCCGAATTTCGACTTTCTCGAAGAATATCGCGACGACCTGACAGCCATCATTCTCACTCACGGTCACGAAGACCACATCGGAGCCCTCGCCTACATTCTTCGCAAATTCAATCTTCCGGTCTATTCGTCCCGTTTCACGCTGGCACTGACAGAAAAACGTCTGGGCGAGTTCGATATGCTCGACGATGTTCTGATGCATCGTGTTGAGGCAAACGACGTCGTAACGATCGGCAAATTCAAGGTCGAGTTCATTCACGCGTCGCACTCGCTGGTCGAGTGCTTTTCTCTTGCGATCCATACTCCGGTCGGGACGATCATTCACACCGGCGACTATAAGATCGACGACACTCCGGTGATCGGCAAACCGTACGACCTCGAGACCCTCGGCCGCATCGGCGACGCCGGTGTTTTAGCATTGTTGTGCGATTCGACAAACTCGACCGTTACGGGACGCACTCCGTCCGAAATGGCGGTGATCCCGGCATTCGAAGAGATCTTTGAGGAAACCGAAGGCCGCTTGATCATTTCGACATTTTCGTCGTCGATCCATCGGTTGCAGATCGTATTCGACGTCGCACACCAATTCGGCCGCAAGGTATGTGTCATCGGCCGTTCGATGCAAAAGAACGTCGAGATCGCCGAGGAACAGGGCCTGCTAAAGATCCCGTACGGTACGATGATCGATCTCGGAACATCCCGGGCCCTCGATGACGACGAGATCTGTTATCTCGTCACCGGTTCGCAGGGCGAAATGCGTGCTGCGTTGTGGAATATGGCGACGTCCACATTTAAGGGGCTCGAGATCGAGAAAGGCGATACCGTCGTTCTCTCGGCACGTATCATTCCCGGCAATGAAAAGGGGATCAGCCGCCTGATCGGCCACCTCTACAAACGTGGGGCAAACATCATCGAGGAGAAACGCCGCCTCGTCCACGTTTCCGGCCACGCGTCGCAGGGCGACATCAAGATCATGGTCGAGACCGCCAAACCGAAGTTCGTTGTGCCGATACACGGCGAGTACCGGATGCTGTTCCGCCAGAAGGAGTTCATCAAACATCACGTCGGCAATTACACCGACGAAGACATCATCCTAATTGAGAACGGCAACGTGCTCGAACTCGACGAGTTCGCGGCGAAGGTAGTCGCCAAGCACGAAATGCACAAGACCTTCATCGACGAAGAATCGATGGAGGAGATCGAATACGACATCGTCCGCGAACGCAAGAAACTCGCTTACGGCGGCGCCATTTCGCTGGTCGTTACCGTCAACAAAAAGTCGCACACACTTGCCGGTACGCCGCAGATCACGTTTCAGGGCGTCGCCGGCCTGGATGCGCTCAACGGATTTGCCAAGGAAGCACGCGACGCCGTCTCGAAAGCGATCGACGATATGAAGCCCGAACAGATTGCCGACCGTACGGTTTTTAAGGAAAATCTGAGGATCCACCTCAAACGTTACGTCCAAAAAGAATTGAGCTCAAAACCGGTCATCGTTACGACCATCGTCGAAGTTTAGACAAGTCGATCCCTGACAATTAAGATTGGATATTGGGACGCGGCAAGAGGCATTTCCGTGTTCCGCGTTAATTTGACTCTTGTCCTCAGAACTTAACATCAATGTCCGCTAAGCCAGAAGAACGATCCGATAACAACGAGATCCATCAACGTCTGCTCGACCTTGAGTCCAGTTCGAGGCTCCTCGAACCGGACGCCGCCGAGCGTTTCGCTGTTCGTGACGCCGTCGTCGACTATTCAGAGGCTTTTCTCGATAACATCGCGTCGATCAACGCTTACAATACCTCCGCGGAAATGGGCATCGGCCTGCTCGATTCTCCAATTTCCGAGACCGGCATCGGCATCGACGAGGCGATATCGCTCGTTCGCGAAAATGTCGACTCTCCGGGCCTGAATCCGGCGTCCGGCGGCCATCTCGGCTACATTCCCGGCGGCGGAATATACTACGCGGCACTCGGTGATTATTTGGCCGACGTTTTCAACCGCTACGCCGGAATCTTTTACGCGAGTCCCGGTGCCGTGCGGATGGAGAACATGCTGATCGCGTGGATGAACGAGATCGTCGGCTATCCGTCGACCGCGACCGGCAATCTGACCTCCGGCGGCAGTCTCGCGAATCTCATCGCCATCGTAACCGCCCGCGACGCCAAACGGATCAAGGCCGCGAACATCGAGCGGTCGGTCATTTATCTCAGTGAGCAGACGCATCACTCGGTCGACAAAGCCATCCGCATCGCGGGCCTTGGCGAATGCGTCATCCGGCATTTGCCGCTCGATGAGCGCTATCGCATCCGGGCCGACAAGCTTGAATCGCAGATCGCCGCCGATAAGGCCGCGGTCCTCAACCCGTTTCTCGTCGTCGCGTCCGCCGGTTCAACCGATGTCGGTGCGATCGACCCGCTGACGGAAATCGGCGAGATATCGAAACGCCACGCCCTCTGGTACCACATCGACGCGGCGTACGGCGGATTCTTCGTGCTGACGGATGAGGGGAAGGCAAAACTAAAGGGAATTGAAAGTTCCGATTCGCTCGTCATCGACCCGCACAAGGGCCTGTTTCTGCCGTACGGCCTTGGCGTTGTCTTGGTGAAAGATGCTGCCGCGTTGCACGAATCGCATCGCTATACTGCCAATTACATGCAGGACGCAGCCTCCGCGACCGACGAACCGTCGCCCGCCGACCTTTCGCCGGAGCTGACGAAGCATTTTCGTGGAATGCGCCTCTGGTTGCCGCTGAAACTTCACGGCGTCGCCCCGTTTCGCGCTTGTTTGGAGGAGAAGCTGCTGCTTGCGAAATATTTTCACGCCGAGGTCAAACGCCTGGGCTTTGCTAGCGAGATCGACCCCGAATTATCCGTCGTCACTTACCGCTGGTTGCCTAAAATGGGCGATGCAAATACATTTAACAAAAGGCTTCTCGACACCGTCGTCGCCGACGGCCGCGTGTTCATCTCGTCGACGATGCTGAACGGGGAATTCACCTTAAGATTCGCCTGCCTGGCGTTCCGGACGCATCTGAGCACGGTCGATACGCTGCTGAGTGTTCTACATGACGCGGTCATTGAGCTGAGTGTCGGCAGCCCGCACGTAAGCGGCGGCTCGGCATAGCATTTATCTGCCGGCGAGCCATAATTGGCTCCGAAACGGCTGACAATGTGAACAATATGAGTTGGAAAGGCAAAACAGTATTCCTAACAGGAGCGTCGAGCGGAATCGGCGCCGGATTGGCCGTCGCTTTGGCAAAACAAGGGGCGGTTCTTGGCCTTCTTGCCCGTCGCAAGGAACTGCTCGATAAGCTCAGGAAGGATTGTGAAAAAGCTGGCGGCACAGCACGTGTCTTTGCGTGCGACGTGACCAATGAGGATGCGGTCCTCGCGGCTGCCGAGGAGTTCAAGCACGAATTCAATCAAATCGACGTCCTCATCGCTAACGCTGGTATCGGAGGCAACAACGCCGAGACGCGTGCGATGCAGCCGCTCGCGGTAAAGAAGGTGATCGACATCAACCTGATGGGAGCGGTTAATTCCGTGCATGCCGTCCTGCCGGGAATGCTGAAACGCGGATCGGGCCATATCGTGGCGATCTCAAGCCTCGCGGGCTTTCGCGGGTTGCCGCGTTCGGCGGCGTATTCGGCCAGCAAGGCCGGTATGACTGCGTTTTTCGAGAGCGTCCGCCTCGACGTCAAGCATCAGGGCGTCGACGTCACCATCATTCAGCCGGGCTTCATCAAAACGCCACTAACCTCAGGGCGCGAGGCCAAAATGCCGTTCATTATGGAGCTCGACGATGCGATCCCGCTTTTCATCAAGGCGATCGAGAAAAAGAAGCGTTTTGCCGCGTTCCCGTGGCAGCTCGCGACCTTTGTCCGTGCCGGTAAATTCATGCCGGGATGGCTCTACGACCGTGTTGCCGGTCGAGCTCGTTATCGCGAATAGTGTGATAGCGGCCGATGTGCTAGATTGTATTTTTCGATCCTTGGTCTCGTCCTCCTACCGCATTTCGCACATATGGACTTATTTCAGGCGATAATTCT
This sequence comes from Acidobacteriota bacterium, assembly GCA_029781855.1. Taxonomy (GTDB): domain Bacteria; phylum Acidobacteriota; class Blastocatellia; order Pyrinomonadales; family Pyrinomonadaceae; genus OLB17. Next base: position 9,624 of record JAKOVX010000066.1, read on the forward strand.
TGGCATTGTTCAAGGCCTGACCGAGTTTATTCCGGTCAGTTCCACCGCACATCTGGTGTTTGCGAGCCGCTGGGTCAACCTTTACGGCGGCAATGCCGAACAGACGACCGCGACGATGGCGGTCATTCAGCTCGGCACTCTCGCAGCGGTATTCGTGTATTTTGCCGCAGATATTTTCAATATTTCGTCGGCATTCATACGCGATCATTACGCTCTCCTGACGGGCAAACGTGGGATGCGCTTTTCCGGTACCGACGGCGTCCGCCCGATCTGGCTTTCGGAAGAGGCGTGGCTCGGGTGGCTGGTCATCGTCGGATCGATCCCGATCGGGACACTCGGCCTGCTGTTCAAAGATTTTATCGAGGGCTCTGGGACCAAAAACCTCTGGGTCATCGCGATCATGTTGATCGTCATCGCCGTCCTGCTTGTCGGAGCGGAACTGGTCGGAAGCCAGCGAAAGGACATCAAACATCTGGGATTCGTCGACGCGCTCGTGCAGGGATTCTCGCAATGTCTTGCTCTCATGCCCGGTGCGAGCCGCTCCGGTTCCACGATCATGGGCGGCCTTTTCGCGGGCGAAAAGCGTGAAACTGCGGCCCGATTCTCGTTCCTTTTATCAATTCCGGCAATTACAGCCAGCGGCCTGCTCGAATTGCGAAAGGCTCTCAAGATCCTTCCGCACGACAGCTTTGTCCCGCTGCTCGTCGGCACGCTTGTCGCGGGAATAATCGGTTATGCGTCGATCTGGGCCCTGCTCGCGTATCTCAAAAGAAATACGACCTACGTATTCGTCGTTTATCGTTTGATCCTTGGCACCGTGATCCTCGTTCTGCTTTATAAGGGCGTTATCAGCCCGGTCGTCAACTGATTGGATCCCACGTGCAAAAACGCTGGACGATACGCAAACACGATGCCGACGCCGTTAATAAGCTCGCAGCCGAGCTTGGCGTAATGCCGCTGGTCGCCGCCCTGCTCATCGCCCGCGGCCACGACACGTCCGAAAAGGCTTTTCAATTCCTAAACCCATCGCCTGAACATCTCCACGAACCATACTTGATGGTCGGAATGCGCGAAGCCGTAGATCGCATTAAGTTGGCGGTCGAGAACCGCGAAAAAGTCCTGATCTGGGGCGACCTCGACGTTGACGGCACGACCGGAACTGTCCTGTTGCGCAAGACCTTCTCCCTGCTCGGGCTTGAAACGAGCTATCACATCACGAACCGCTTCACCGAAAATCGCGGGATCAATTTCGAGCCCCTTGAAACCGCACGCGCCGAGGGCTTTACGCTGCTCGCCAGCGTCGATACCGGAACCTCTAATTTCGAAGAGGTCCGCCGCGCAAAAGAGATCGGCATGGACACGATCATCTGCGACCATCACGAGATCAAGGACGACACGATCTTGCCGCCGGCGGTTGCGTTGGTAAACCCGTTTCACCCCGACAGCGAATATCCGGACGATAATCTCGCGGGCGTCGGCGTGGCATTCAAGCTCGCGCACGCCGTGCTGCGGGAATTCGACCTTGAATCCGAGATCCCCGGGCTGCTGAAGATCGCAGCGATCGGCACCGTCGCAGATGTCGTCGATCTAACGGGCGAGAACCGCGCCATCGTCGCTCTCGGGCTGATAGATCTGGTCAAGACCGACAACTGGGGCCTCAAGGCTCTGATGGAGGTCGCCGATTGTCGCTCGGACATGACGAGTATGCATATCGGTTTCCGGATCGGCCCGCGTATCAATGCCGCCGGTCGTATGGAGGTCGGGACGCACGTCGTTGAACTATTAGAGGCGGAGAACTTTGCCGACGCGCGAAGGATCGCGGCCGTGCTCGACTCTCATAATCGCGAACGCCAAAAGGTCCAAACCGATGTTGCCGGCAAGGCGATCCTGGCAGCATCCGAATTGCCGGATTCTAACTTTATTGTCGTGGCCGGCGAAGGCTGGCATAAAGGCGTTGTCGGACTCGCCGCGTCCCGCGTCGCCGAGAAGTTTCACCGGCCTACGATCGTTTTTTCACTTGAGGACGGCCTCGCCACCGGCAGCGCACGCAGCATCAAAGGATTCGACCTTTTTCAGGCTCTTGGTTCTGTGTCCGATCTTTTAGAGTCATTTGGCGGCCACGTCGCGGCGGCGGGAATGAAGGCCAGAGAGGAAAATATCGATGAATTGCGAGCCCGCCTCGATAAGTATGCCGATGAAACGATCCCGCTCGACGAACGTACACCCGAATTAATGATTGACGCGGTCGTCACGTCCAAAACCTTGAGCCTCGATCTGCTCAACGGCCTGGCAGCCTTCGAGCCGTTCGGCGCCGGCAATCCGAAGCCGATCTTCGTCACCCGGGGCCTTATCCTTCGCGACGAACCCTTCGTGATGAAGGACAAGCACCTGAAATTAAAACTGATCGGCGAGGACAATAAGCAGTTCGAGGCCGTCTGGTGGGACGGGGTCGAACGATCTAAGGGGCAAACGCTGGCACCCAATAACCGCATCGAACTTGCTTACGTGGCCGAGGCCAACACGTGGCAGGGAAACACCAGACTACAACTTGTCGTCGAAGACCTGAGAACAGATAATTAGAATTGTGGCAGCAGACATCAAAGAGCACAGCCTTGAGGAGTTCCGGTTTCGGGCTAATCTGCCGCGATTCTTTCGCTATGCCGCTGCCGGCCTGATCATCGTTACGATAATTGCCGTGATCATCGGGTTTTACAGGTCCCGAGCGAATACGCAGTTTCGGCTTAAAAGTGAACACACCCAGCTCTCGACCGAAATTGTAGCCGAGATCTCCGGCTACGAGCGCCTCGAAAGTGACGGCGAAAAGGCGAAATATTTTCTTAAAGCCGACCACGCAAAAACCTTTTCCGACAATCACCAGGAACTTGAAAACGTCTTCATCCGAACGTACGACGATCAGGGAGCCGAGGCGGATAAGATGACCGCTCAAAAGGTCTTGTACATTCCCGAGGAGAACAAGAATTTTACGGCCTACATGAACGGCGATGTCAATATCGACACCCGCGACGGCCTGAACATCAAGACGAACAACATCATCTATACCAAGAAGAATGACACCGCCGAGGCCGACGAAGCGGTCGATTTCGCCCGCGGCAACGTACGCGGCAAATCCTTTGGAGCGACCGTCCTGATGGGCGAAAAGCGTTTGGAACTGCTCAAGGATGTTCACATTCAGACATACGATTCGCCGGAGCTGGCAAAATCAGCCGTCAAATACTCCGACGTTTCCGCCGGTTCTGCGTCCTATGACCAGGCTACCGACCGGATCGAGCTAAAAACAAAGGTTGCGATCAGTCTCAAATCAAAGAATGCGTCGGGCGGCGACCGATCGACGGACATCAAGGCAGACCGCGCGATGCTCTATCTCGACGGCGACGTGGCCGGACAGGATAACCAAAGTGCTCAGTTAAAGCGTTTCGAGCTCTTTGACAACGTAAATATCGTATCAAAGGACGCCGGAGCTCAGCCGACGGTGATCGACAGCGGATATGCGCTTTATGACAAAACGGCCGACCGCTACGAGCTCACAAACGGCGCCCACATCGTCGCCAACCAGAATGACAAACCGACCGACATCAAGGCGTCCGCCGCCATCTGGGACCGGCCGCATCATAAGATAGACCTCAGCGGAAATGCCGAGGTCACGCAGGGCGGCGACTACGTCAAGGGTGATAACGTCAGTGTCGACCTTTTCCCCGACGACAAGGTCAAGGCTGCTGCCGTTCGCGGCAACGGCCTCGTACGGCAGGAGAGCGATACGCGTACGACGACGGTCACCGCACCTGAGATCAATGCCACATGGAACGATGCGCGTCAGCTTGCCGCAGCAAATACCGTAGGCGAAAGCGTTGCACGGCTCGAGCCCGTCGGCGATTCCGAGTATTCGCTGATAACTCTCTCGGCTCCGCGGGCCATCCGCCTTGTTTTCAAGGGCCTGGGCCTTCTCACAAGTATGACGACCGATGGCCGGACGACGATCCAGTTCGATGCGGCAGGCAAGGACCCGAACTCAGCCAGCAAGCGTGTCACCGCCGACACCGTCAATACATATTTCTACGACAACGGTAAGGATATGCGCCGTGCCGAGGCGGTCGGTGACGCAGAGTTGTATATCGAGCCGGTTACCGCTGCCCCCGAAAATTTCAAAACGACGATCAACGCGCCGCGTTTCGACTGTGACTTTTTCCCGACCGGCAGCAACGCCAAAACCTGCGTCGGCGGCAAAAAGACCAAAACCGTTCGCGTTCGTACCGTTGCAGCCGAGGGACGCGGCACCCAGACGCTGCTGGCAGACACGCTGAACGTCGATTTTAACGAGAAAACCCGTGACCTGGACCGGCTTGACGCCGTCGGCAACGCCAAATTTACCGAACTGCAGCGAAGCGCTTTGTCGTCGCAAATGATCTTTACCCAGGCCGACTCGACCGTCAGGCTCCGCGGCGGTGAGCCGGTCGCTTTTGACGGCAGTTCCCGTGCAAAGGCGAAGGAGATCGACTGGAATACGAACGCTCGCCACTCATATCTTCGCGGCGCCGTTAGCGTTACCTACTACAGCCGCAAGGATATGGGCGATTCCGTCCCATTCGCGTCTTCCGACAAGCCGGTGTTTATTACATCCGAGACCGCCGACTTCGATCACGCCTCCAGCATCGCGACCTTCACCGAAAATGCAAGGACGTGGCAGGGCTCCAACTACGTTCGGGGCAACCGAATCGTTGTCGAGCAGGACAAGGGAAAGATGATGGCCGACGGAAACGTCCAGAGCGTCCTTTACGATTCGAAGCAAAAGGTCGGCGCCCGAGATGTGAGCGTTCCGGTCTACGCCGCCGCAAAGTCGCTGAACTATGACCGCGACAGCCGGGTCCTGAAATATAATGGCGACACTGACATCCGTCAGGGTACCGATCGCGTAACATCCGGCACGACTGACGTTTATCTCAACGAGAATAACGAGGTCGTCAAGACGGTCTCCGAAACAGCCGTCGTCGTTACCCAACCCGGGCGGCGTGCTTCGGGAAGTTGGCTGCTTTATACTGCCGGTGACGAGGTTGCGGTACTTCGCGGGTCGCCCGCGAAGGTAACGGACGCGGAGAACGGCTCGTCCGAGGCTGCCGAGATCACGTTTCGCATGCGCGAACACAACGTCATCAGCGAGGGAAAAGCAAAGCCAAACAGCGGCGGAAGGTTGCGAAATGTTTACAAGATCAAGCCCGCTCAGTGATCAATGACGAACGACCCGACACACAACGGCAACAATAACGGCACCCACGACGCGATCGGGCATTCCTTGCGCGCCGTCGACCTTCAGAAGACATACGGCCGCCGACGCGTTGTTGACGATGTCAGCCTTTACGTGCGGAAAGGAGAGGTTGTCGGCCTGCTTGGTGCGAATGGAGCCGGTAAGACGACGACGTTCCACATGCTCGTCGGCCTCGAACGAACGGAACAGGGTGCGATCACGCTGAACGGCCGCGATGTGACGGCGTTGCCGATGTATCTGCGTGCGAGGCTCGGCCTCGGTTATCTTCCGCAGGAACCTTCGATTTTCCGAAAATTTACGGCCGAGCAGAACATTCTGGCCGTGCTCGAGACAATGAAGATGTCACGCGACGAGCGGTTCGTCCGGCTCGGCGAACTGCTCGACGAATTCGGCGTCCAACACGTTCGCCGGGTTCGCGGCGACGCCCTGTCGGGCGGCGAACGGCGGCGTGTCGAGATCGCCCGGTGCCTCGCGACCGAACCTGAATTCATTCTGCTGGACGAACCGTTCGCCGGTATCGACCCGCTGGCAATCGACGACATTCGGGAGATTATCCTGTACCTCAAGAAACAGGGGATCGGGATCCTAATTACCGACCACAATGTCCGCGAGACGCTGGGCATCACCGACCGGGCCTATATCCTTTCTGAGGGCCGAATTCTGCGCTCCGGCAGCCCGGCGGAGCTCGTCGACGACGCCGATGTCAGACGTCTTTATCTTGGTGAAAGATTCACATTGTAGGCCCTTTAGTTTTCCATTTACTGGATAAAATAGTTATAATCTCACTTAGGAACGATTTTTGCGTAGGGCGTGCCGCACGGCACCCGGAACGCGTCTTCTGACCTGATATGTCATCCTTACGGCTTTCTCATCAGCTTCAGCAAAAGATGGTCCTGACGCCGCAATTGCGGCAGCGGATCGAGATGCTGCAGATGACCTCGCTCGAGCTCGCGGAGCTGATCGAGCAGGAGATGACCACTAATCCGATCCTCGAGGAAGTCCAACCCGGCGATGAGGTCCAGGAGATCTCCGACAGCATTTTAGACCAGAATTCTGACGGCCACGACGCTGATTTTCAGGCAGCGAACGACCCTTCGTCCGATGCGGTGATCGAGGCCGGCCAGGCGATGGACGAATTTGAGGCTTTTGAGGCCGGCGCTCCGTCCGAGAACGGATTCGACTCGACCGTTGCCGGCGATCTCGATGTGGGTGACGAGGTTCACACGGAAACGTCTGATTCCTTCGACGAGATCGACTACGGCAGGGAATTTCAGGATTATCTCGACCCCGGATACCGGACTCAGGAGATCGAGTACAAGGACGACGCTCCGAGCTTCGAGCAGTTCCTTACGCACTCTCCGCGGCTCAGCGAACATCTCGAGTGGCAGTTGAATCTGCTCTCGCTCAGCCCGACCATGGAGGAGGCCGCCAAGCTCATTATCGGCAACCTCGACGAGGATGGCCGACTGGTAGCGGGGATCGAGGAGATCGCGGACATGGTCGGGTGTTCGGTCGAGACAGTTGAAGCAGCACGCCTTCAGGTTACCCAGCTTGACCCTGTCGGGTGCGGTGCGTTGGACGTTAAAGATTGCCTTCTCGCTCAGCTCAGGTCGAACGGTGACGCTGAAAGCCTTGCGGCGAAGCTGGTCGCCGAACACTTCGAAGACCTGCAGCCGCACCGCCTCCAGCATTTATCGAAAGATACCGGGCTTGATATCCACGTGCTAAACGACGAGATCAACCGTATCCGGACGCTGGATCCGTATCCGGGCCGGGCATATTCCTCTGAGGATCCGATCTACATCGCACCGGAAGTTTATATAGAAAAACTCGATGACGACTACGTCGTCTATTTTGCCGATGACGGTAGTCCGCGGCTCAGGATCAGCCCGACGCTCCACCGCCTTGCCGATCAAACCGATACGACAAAGGAAACTAAGGATTTCATCAAGGAAAAGGTCCGCTCGGCCGTAGATCTGCTCCGCAATATCGAACATCGACGGCAGACCATCTATCGCGTCGTCGAATGCATTGTTGACCGCCAGCGTGACTTTCTCGATCACGGGATCGATCGGATCAAGCCAATGATGCTCAAGGATGTGGCCGAGGACATCGGCATGCATCTTTCGACAATATCCAGAGTAGTAAATCGCAAGTATGCCCACACGCCGCAGGGCGTCATAGAGCTCAGGCGTTTTTTTAGCGAAGGCATGCTAAATGAAGAAGGTGAAGAGGTTTCTACCCGCATACTAAAGCTTCGGATCAAGAAGATGATCGAGGACGAGGACACTAAGAAGCCGCTCACCGATGACGAGATCGCAAAAGTTCTCAGCAAGGAGGGCGTCAAGCTCTCCCGACGTACGGTCGCAAAATATCGCGACCAAATGCAGATTCCCGGTTCTCGGGAACGCAAGACCATTATTTGATCGTCATTAAACGGCGACTAGGTACAAAACTATGAAATACGACATCACCGGCAGACATTTAGACGTAACACCGGCTATTCGAGCCCATCTCGAAGCTCAATTGGCAAAGGTTGAAGAGACATTCGAGGGCAAACCCGCACACGCCCACGTGGTCATCGAGGTCGAGCGGGGACGCAGCCGTTCCGAAATGACAGTGAAATGGCACAACGAGGTCTTGACGGCAGATACCGTCGATGCGGACATGTACAACTCTATCTCGAGCACCGTCGACAAGATCGGCAAACAAGCCCGGAAACTCAAGGACAAGATCATCGATAAATCTCACAAAGCCGCGAAGGTAACGACGCTTTCGGCCAAGGAAGACGGCAACGGGTAAACACGGCCTATGGCGAAAGGAAATACGGTCGAGAGCGATCTCCCCGGCCTGATAATCATCACCGGGTTGAGCGGCTCCGGAATGAGTTCCGCGACCAATGCGTTCGAGGATCTCGGGTATTTCTGTGTCGACAATCTTCCGCTCACAATGCTATCCACGTTCGGTCGCCTGCTTGTGCCCTCAAATGAAGGCAAAGCGGCGATCGAACGCGCCGTTCTCGTCATAAACATCCGCGAACGGCATTTTCTGCCCCAATTTTCGGCGGAACTGAAAAAGCTTGCCCGAAAGAGCCTTATTCCGTTCGTCATCTTCTTCGAGGCGTCGGACGAGGTGCTCCAGCGAAGATTTTCCGAAACCCGCAGACCGCATCCGGCAGACAACGGAAAAGGGCTTCTCGCATCGATCCGCGCCGAAAAACGTGCGATGACCGACGTCAAACGCCTTGCCGACCTGATCATCGACACTTCTGACCACACGGTCCATACGCTGCGAAGCCTGATCGTCCAGACCTTCAGCCCCAACACCGACGGACGTCCGCTCAAGGTCGAGATCGTCAGTTTCGGTCACAAGTTCGGCAATCCGCGCAACGTCGACATACTTTTTGACGTGCGGCACCTGCCCAATCCGTACTTTCAGAAGGAATTGCGGCATCTGCCCGGCGATAACCCGCAGGTGATCGCCTTTTTTAACAAGCAGCCAGAGGTCAAGGAAACTGTGGACCGCCATGTTGACCTGCTCCTTTATCTTTTGCCGCGATACCTCCGCGAGGGCAAATCCTATCTCACCGTCGGCGTCGGTTGCACCGGCGGCCGTCACCGATCTGTGATGGTCGCGAACGCAATCCGAAAGGCCTTGAAGGCGAAAGGATTTGAGGTTACGGTTACCCATCGCGACATTCAGAAGTAAGCCGCCAATTGCGGTATAATAGTCCACATGAGTGATACCAAACGTGTTGGGGGAGTCATCGTTACCCACGGTCAGCTTGCCAATGAGTTGCTGGCGGCTGCCGAGGCGGTCGTCGGCAATCTTAGCAACATCGTCGCAGTCTCGATCGGCTGGCACGACGACGTGCAGATGGCGCGCGACGAGATATCGCGGGCGATCAAGAATGTTTCCGAAGGCCTTGGCGTTTTGATCCTGACCGACATGTTCGGCGGCACACCGACGAATATCGCGGCGATGTTCCTCCACGACGGCGAGACCGAGATCGTCACCGGAGTAAATCTGCCGATGGTGGTCAAACTCGCGACCGATACTGGCCAGCTGAGCCTCAAGGAACTTGCCGCTGAGGTCGAGGAACAGGGCAAATCTGCGATCTGCCGTGCAGTTGATCTGCTGCAGCCGCCGAAGATGAAGAAAGATGGTTGAAAGGCGCGTTCGCATCGTCAACCAACTCGGATTGCATGCCAGAGCGGCCGGCAAACTTGTTCGTCTCGCTTCGAAATTTACGTCTGCCATCACGCTCGCAAACGACGGAACGTCGGCAAATGCTCGTTCGATCCTCGATCTGCTGACGCTTGGTGCGAGCTACGGTAAGTTCGTCGACATCCGTGCCGAAGGCGACGACGAGGAAACCGCGATCGACGAGATCGAAGAGCTTTTCAAAAGCGGATTCGGCGAAATATAGGATTTATGACAGAGAAAAAAGTAGGTATTCTTGGAGTGCCGCTGGGTTTCGGCGCCGGAAAAACAGGCAGTGAGCTCGGCGTCAACGCAATGCGCCTCTCAAAGGTCCGCGGGCACACGCTCGGCGAACACATTCGGTCGATGGGATATATGCTCCGCGACCACGGCGACGCGGCGATCGTTCAACCGGACGATTCCGAGACGGCGGGCAATCCCAAACATCTTCCCGAAATGCTCGCCTCAAGTGCGAATATCATTTCCGCCCTCGCCGAGATCCTCAACAATGATGAATTTCCGATCATCCTCGGCGGCGACCACGCGATCGCGATACCGACCTTTTCAGCGATCTCGAGCCATTACAAGCAGCATGGAAGCGAGGTTGGCCTCATCTGGTTCGACGCCCACGCCGATATCAACACGCCCGCGTCGTCGCCATCGGGCAACATCCACGGGATGCCGCTCGCCGTCCTGCTCGGGCACGGAAACAGGGAACTTGCCGGACTCTGCGGCGTCGAACCGAAGCTAAATTACAAATATTTCGCTCACATCGGGGCACGTGACATCGACGACGGCGAACGCGACATCGTTCACTCGCTCGGCCTTCGCGACCACTTCTTTACGATGAGCGACATCGACAGCCGCGGGATGAAGACCTGTGTCGAAGACGCTATCGCCATTGCCTCACGGGCTCCCGGCGGCTACGCCGTGACATTCGATATCGATATGATCGATCCGCGTTTCGCACCCGGCTCCGGCACGCTCGTCCGCGGCGGCACGACCTACCGCGAAGCCCACCTCGCCCTCGAACTCATCGCCGCCCACGGCGGAATGCGTTCATTCGAGATCGTCGAGGTCAATCCCCTGTTGGATCAAAGCAACATCACCGTGCAGTTGGCGTGTGAATTGATACTCTCCGCCTTGGGCAAGACGATCCTCTAGCTCGTTGCAAAGTTTCGCGACCCGCAATGCAGAAGCCCGCACGAAGTAAGGGCGTTCTTCGCCGACGTTCGGGAAGATTTCCTATCTTCAAGGCAGCGACTCTCTTTTCTTCAAGGCGGCGACTCTCTTTGCTAGTATTCGCGCTGAAAAGTATCGATCATCGCCCTTACTACGTGCGGGCTTCCGCATCTCCGCATTACGATGTAGAATTTTCTTTTGCCTACCTACTATATGAAAACACGCGTTGGGGTTATTTTTGGCGGACGCTCCGGTGAGCACGAAATATCGATCCGCTCGGCGAAAACGGTCATTGAGCAATTGGATTTCGACAGATACGAGGTCTTTCCAATCGGTATTTCGAACGAAGGCCGGTGGCTGAGCCCGTACGAGTCGGTAGGGATGCTTCCCGAATCGACGAAAGCTCTCTTTATCGAGCGTTACGGCGAACCGTCTGAGGACCGCATCGTGCTCAGCGGCGATGCCGCGGTACACGGCCTGACGACGCTCGACGTTCCGGGAAGTTCGGTCCCGCTCGACGTGGTGTTTCCGGTGCTTCACGGGACATTCGGCGAGGACGGCACGATCCAGGGCCTCTTTGAAATGGCCGATATTCCGTATGTCGGTTGCGGCGTGTTGGCATCGTCGTGCGGGATGGACAAGGTCTTTATGAAGACCCTTTTCCGCGACGCCGGCCTGCCGATCTGCGATTACGTTTGGTTCCTCCGATCCGAATGGGAATCCGCCGCCGATGTCGTCGTCCGCCAGGTCGAAGCCAAGATCGGCTATCCGTGCTTCGTAAAACCGGCGAATCTCGGCTCATCGGTGGGCGTCTCGCGTGCGAACGACGACGGGGAACTGAGGGCCGCGATCGACCTTGCCGCCGAGTATGACCGCAAGATCATTGTCGAGGTCGGCCTCGACGCCCGCGAGATCGAGTGTGCCGTCCTCGGAAACGACGCACCACAGGCGAGCCGGCCGGGCGAATATCTGATCCGCGACGAGAGCAAGCGTTTCCTCGATTACACCGAGAAATACGACGGCACCGGCAATAACGAATTCGTCGTCCCCGCACCCGTCTCGGACGAGCTCGTAAAGAAGATCCAGCAGCACGCCATCGCCGCATTTAAGTCCATCGACGGCTCGGGCCTCGCCCGCGTCGATTTCTTTCTTCGCAACGACAACGGAATGCTGCTTGTGAACGAGATAAACACGATGCCCGGTCTCACCGACGCCTCCGGCTACCCCAAAATGTGGGCCGGCTCGGGCAAGCCGTTTCCACAGGTCCTCGATGAACTGATCCAATTCGCCCTCGAGCGGCACGACGACAGGATAAGGAACAAGACAAGTAAATAAATGCTCTCGCGGCCCGAAACTCATTCGATGTATTTCGTACGCTCCCATTTGACGCCGCCGCGGCGGTCCATCCGAATTTAAGATCCGAAGCCAACGTAATTGTTACAGTAAGTTAACATCCGCGGTATATCGTTCTTTATATGAAAATATTGATAGCAAATGACGGTTCGGAGTTCGGCGAAGCGGCGGTGGACTTTTGTGCGGGCCTCGTCGGCAGCAGGGAGGCGAATGAATTCAGGATCGTCACGGTCGTCGAGCCTGCGGCATCGATCGAGTTGGAGACCATCATCGAATCCGTCGATGAGCTGGCATCTTCCGACAGTCCGGCGGTGCTGGCCGCCCGTAAGATCGCTGAGACGTCGGCCGAACGGCTTCGCGGCCACCTCGGCGGCGGCAATCAAACCATATCCGGCGAAGCCCTCGTCGGACCAGCGGCACGCACGATCGTCGAAGAGGCAACCAAATGGAATGCCGACCTGATCGTCCTCGGCTCGCACGGACGCGGATTCTGGAAACGTGCCTGGTCGGGCTCGGTCGCCGACCGCGTCGCTCATCACGCGCAATGCTCGGTTCTCGTCGTTAAGCAGCAAACGGCGGAATAGGCTGGCGGATCCGCCAAAAGTGAGGGGTTATTTTCCTTTCGGCGCGTAATATCCTTTTCGGGTGCGGATCGTCAGGTTGGGCCGTGCGATCCGTACCTCGATCGTGTGAAATTTGCCGTCGTTCTTGATGTTTTTCGGTTCGTAAGAGATCGTGTATTGATTTCCCAGTTCTTCGACGATCCTCGTAAACGCCTCGCGCATCCCCGGCCCGCCCGGTGTCGAGACAAACGTCCCGCCCGACTTTTGCGCGAACATCTTCAACGCTCCCTGGCTCTGGACACGCCCAACGCTGTGGTCGTCCGGCGACGACATATCTATCGTGTAAATGGTTGCGTTAACGGCGATCGCGGCCTTGTAGGCCGCATCTGCGGACTTTCCGCTCTGTGTGTCCGCTCCATCCGAGAGGACGATTATTGCACGACGCTTTTCGGGCCGCTGGCTCAGGATGGCCGCGGCCTTGTAAATGGCGTCGTTCAGCACCGTCATCCCGTCCGCCTTCAGGTCGAAGATCGATTCCGTAATATCGCGGCTGTTCGAAAAATCCTGCACTAACTTCACTTGCGAATCAAAGCTGTAGATCGCCGTGTAATCGTCCGCCCGCAGGCCGCTCAGAAACCGGATCGCCGCCGACCTAGCCATGCTCACCCGAGATTCCATACTGCCCGAAGTGTCCATCAGGATAACCGCCGCAAACGGCGTGGTTTCGGGTGCAAAGTTGACTATCGGCTGCTCGACGCCGTCCTCGAGCACGGTGAACTGGTCCTTATTCAGCCCTGTGACGGCCTTTCCGGACGTGTCCGTAACGGTGGTATTGACGAGAACTATGCTCGAATCCACCTTAATGATGTCATCGTCTTTCTGTTGGGCAGAGATTTGAAGGGACAGAACGAGCGCCGCGAAAATGATGAGTGTAGATCGAATGGGAATTCGGTTCATCTGAAATGAGCGGTGCTTATTTGAATATTTTTAGGAGCTGAGCCAGCCGCAACACGGCGTTGGAGGTCTGGATCGCCGCACCTGATACCGTAAAGCGCGTTGTCTTCTGGACCTCTTCGTACATCTTTCCGGTTACCGTCTGCAGCGCTTTGACGGCGTCCTCGAACGAACCGGGTTTTGCGCTCGTGTCGTCTTCGCCGAAGTCGGTCTTGTCGTCGTCGGAACCGCCGAGATCCTTTCGTACGCGTTTCACGAGCTTTTCGAGGTCGTCCAGCTTGGCGAGTTCCTTATCCGTAAATCGCTTGTTGGCTTCCAATGATTTTTCGAGCTGATTTGAGAGGTCAAATGCCTGTTTGGCCCGATCCTGCATCTCCTCGAAATCCTTCTTTTCCTTTTCGATCTCGAGCTTTTTGAGCATGTCGCGGACGCCGCCGCCGGGATCGAACTTGTCGTCAGCCTTTGGGAAAAGCGGATTTGGCTGGGGCGGCGTGACCTGAGCGTTTACACCGATACAGAACGCAGCGACCAACCCGACCAAAAGGACATAAAATGTTGAACTACGAAACATTCTCGAAAATACAGGCGAACTATCGCCTCTGGTCGTCCGGAGTATCCTGCTTCGGTTCGGGCGAATTGCCCGTGACCGATTCTACCAACTTCGAAAGAAACTCATCTTCGGCAAGCCCGGAACTCTGGAGCGTCCGCCATTCCGAGCCGAGGCCGTTTCCGGCTCGCCCCTCAACCTTCGCATTGACCGTCACATTGTTCTGGATGCCGTCGATCGACTGCACCTCGATCGTCAGGGTGTACTGCGCCCGCGTCCACGAGGCGTCCCCATCCGGGATGACGGCGTAGCGGCTGAGGCTGCTCTGCGTAGTCACCGGCCCTTTGGCAAAAACGAACGGCTGCGTCACGATAATGCCGTCCGCGGGCCGCGACGAAGCCTCGTCGACGATGATCTTATTTTCCCTGAGTGTGTCGGTGATCGTCTCGATCAAGACGTCACGGCGGGAATTCATCTTGTACGGATTGGGGAGCCGGTCGCGGACTCGAGTTTTCCCTTTTCCCCAGTCAAACGAACGCGAGGCGTCATTCGAGCGGGTCGTTACCTTATTGCCCTCGTCCTTGATCTTCTGCGTCTGTGTATCGACGCCTTTTTGGGCGAATACAGATCCGCTGAGTAGAATTGCCGCAAACATCGCGGAAAGTAGGAACTTCATATATTTTGGCGCCGGAGGAAGCAGAGCTTCTAAAGACAAATATACCTTAAATCGCCTGCCAACTAAACATTAGACGTGTGTCCGCCGCAATTAGTTGTCGTCACGAACGCGGATCTTCCAATTTTTTGGATGCCTGCATTTCCATCAGCAGCGCGTGCTTAAGAAAGGTGTTGTATGCCCCGAAATATGCTATGCAGAGGCCCGCAACGCCGTCGAGGAATCCTAATTTGAGGATGTAGCCCGTGAGAAAAGAGGCTACGGGAGCAAGAGCCATTCGCAGCGGAGATGTCGAACGTCCGGATTCGAGCATTGCCCTCGCTCCGAGCGGAGCATAACGGCTCTGGATCATCGACGCATGATGAGCGATCCCGTCCACGCTGAAATGCAGAATATCGCCGGTAAGCGTTGCCACTTCGGCCCCGTCATCCGGCTTTATCGATTCGTGGACGGCAACATCCTTCCAGCGGGCCTTTCGCCGGTCGAAGAGACGTATCTGCCGGTCCGGATACCATCCGCCATGCCTGATCTCACGCCCGAGATAGATCGAAAGCCTAGGGATCGAATACACGTCCGCCGCATCGCCCGATCGGCGGATCGCCTCGATCTCGTCCTTCAGTTTCGGCGAGACCCGCTCATCCGCATCCAGGCTGAAGATGATATCGTTCGCCGCAGCGTCCGTCGCGAACTGCTTTTGTGCGGCAAAGCCACGCCATTTCTCGACCACTACGCGTGCACCGAGGCTTTCCGCGATCTCACGAGTCCGGTCCGTACTTTCGGAGTCAACGACCAGCACTTCGTCCGCCCATTCGACCGAGCGGATCGCGTCGGCGATCTTCGCTTCCTCGTTGAACGTAATAATGACGGCCGATATCTTCACGCCTTGGATTTTCGCAGTTTTGCCCGAAAACTAAAAGTGCCGCACGGACGGCGGCACTTTAGAGGTGAGTTTCCCATCGGGAACTATTTGATCACGACCGGCGAATCGACCTGGATGTTGTTCGCCCGGAATGACGTCGCCGTCGCCCGCTGGAGGTCGGCCAACGCCTTGTTGTAATCGGTTTCGGCCCGGATCTCGGAATTACGTGCATTTGTCAGTGCGTTCTCGCGTTGGAACAGCAAGAAAGTCGTCGAGCGGCCTGCTTCGTAAAGTTTGCGTTCGCCGTCCAACTGGATCTCAGCCGCCTCGCGTGCCCGTCGAAATGCAAGCACACGCTGCCGGGCCGTCTCAGCTGCCTGGACCGCGTTCCGCACGTCGACGATGACCTGCTGCTCCTGAGCCCGCGTCTGGGCGGCGACTTGCTCGGTCGTGATCTTCGCAGCTGCAAGATTTGCCCTTGCCGTCCGGTTTCGCAGCGGGAACGAGAATGTTACGCCGATCGAGAAATTCGGTGCATCGCTCCTAAAGATATTCGAGAGCGATCGGTTGAATCCGCCATAAAGAAATGACGGCTGTCCCGGAACCAGGATCGTGTCGTTGACGATCGGCGGCAGGTTCACGCCCGACAAGGCACGGATCTCGTTGATCGCGTTGAAAAACCTCAGATCACCGGTCGACGTGTAAAGATTCGTGGTAAATGCCGTGCTCGATCCGCTTCGCGAAAGGCCGTTGAGCGAAAACTGCGTGTTCAGATCGATCTGCGGCTTCATCTGATTCTTGTAGTATTTGATGTCGATGTCGTTGATATCGCTCTCGAGTTTCAGCCTCTTCAGCTCAAATCGGTTATCCATCGCGTCCTTCATCGCCGCGTTCATGTCGGTCACATCCTGGCTGAACACCGGACGATCGACCGGCGTGATCGTCTGCGACCACTCGGGAGCGCTCGGGTCCTTCAGGATCAACTGCTTGAGTGCGTTCTCAGCGATCGATACCTGTTGGGTCGCGGAAAGCAGATCGGCTTCGCGCGTCGCAAGCTCGGTTTGCGTCGACGCCCTCTCGAGCGGTGCCGCAGCTCCGGCGTCGATCTTAGCCTCGATCTGCCGCAGGTTTTCTTTTGCCAGATTCACGTTCGCCTGGACGTTCTGTTGATTTCTGAGTGCGAAAACGAGGTCCCAATAGCCCTGTTGGACCGAAGTTATCGTCCGCGTCGCTTGCAGCCTGAAATCAGTATCATTCTGCTCAAGACGCTTTTTCGCGATCTTGATGTTTTGACGCCGGCTGTCGATCGACCGGTTCCTGGCGAGCGGCTGCGTGTACGCGAACCCGAGGCTTGAAGTGTACAGTGCCGAATTTGTTGCAGTTATCGTTCCCGAACTCGCCTGCGACTGGGCAAATGCACTCTCAGTGCGGTTATTGTTAAAGAAAATTTGGTAGTTTCCGCCGCCGGGCCGGATCAGGCCGCTGAAATTTGTGCCGAGCCTTAGATCCTTCGTCGCCGGGTTTCCGGTCGACTGGCTGCGTGAAAATGTCGGCGTCGCGTTGAACGAAATATCATATTGCCCAAGCTGCGCCTTGATCTGCTGTTCTTGGATACGCTCCGTCGTTCGCGAGACCTCAATGTCGTTGTTGTTGGCGAGGGCACGGCGGATCGCATCGTCGAGCGTTAGAGATAATGGCTGCGACGTCTGGACACCGAGTCGGGTCGTGTTCGTGATCGCGTCGTAGTCCGATGTCGGTGCATTCGTGTCCGTCACCGGAGCCGAGAGTATTGACGCGATCGGCTTGATCGTTATCCTCGATACTTCGGTCCGCTCCGTAGTCGACGACTGTGCCGCGGCCGTTAGTGCTCCGGCAGCGATGAATATTAGAGTCAGTGATTTAGATCGCAATAGGGTCATTATAAATTTACTCCGGCTAGTAACCGATCAACGTGTATAAAGGCCGTTAACTCAATCGCTTACTACGACCCTTTCCACGTCATTGTTTCAACATTTTTCGAGGCCGAACGCTCGTGCGTTCTTTGAATTTTCCATCCGGTTAGGATATCGTCAACCTTTTAAGTCGCATTTCTTACTGGAGGATATTATTACAAAATGGCAATCAAAGTTGGTATAAACGGCTTCGGCCGTATTGGACGTGCGGTCGTCAGGACGTGGCTCGACGGACAGGACATTGAACTCGTCGGAGTCAACGACCTGACCGACACAAAAACGCTCGCCCATCTCTTAAAATATGACTCGATAATGGGCAATCTCGGCCACAAGATCACACACGGCGATGGCGTGATCCACGTCGAAGGTGAGAATTTCCGCGTTTTCAGTGAAAAGGACCCGTCGCTCATCCCCTGGGAAGAGGTCGGAGCCGAGATCGTGATCGAATCCACCGGCCGCTTCACCAAAGCCGAAGACGCCCGCAAGCACCTTCGCGGCAGCGTGAAAAAGGTCGTCATTTCGGCTCCTGCAAAGGGCGAAGACGTAACCATCGTGCTCGGCGTCAACGAGAACATGTATGACCCGGCGAACCATCACATCATTTCAAACGCTTCCTGCACAACGAACTGTCTCGCACCGGTCGCCAAGGTGATCCACGACACGTTCGGCATCAAGAATGCGTTGATGAACACCATCCACAGCTACACTAACGACCAGCAGTTGCTTGACCTGCCGCACAAGGACCTTCGACGTGCCCGTGCCGCTGCGTTATCGATGATCCCGACCTCGACCGGAGCCGCAAAGGCTGTTGCTCTTGTCATTCCCGAGCTGAAAGGTAAATTTGACGGCATCTCGGTCCGCGTTCCGACGCCAAACGTTTCGCTCGTCGACGTCGTAATGAACGTCGAAAAATCGACTTCGACCGAAGAGGTAAACGCTACGCTAAAGGCGGCTGCCGAGGGCCCGCTGAAGGGAATTCTGGCGTTCTCCGAGGAACCGCTCGTCTCGATCGATTTTCGCGGAAACGACAATTCGTCGATCGTCGACGCCGAAAATACCAAGGTCATCGACGGCACCTGCGTCAAGGTCCTCTCTTGGTACGACAACGAATGGGGCTACTCTTGCCGTGTCCGTGACCTCGTCCGATACATTGCGTCTAAGGGGCTGTAAAGCTCCTTAGGCCGCCTGTTTTGCTGGAGAAAAGATCGATGAAGAACGCTCTGAATCTAAGCCTGTCAATCCTGTTTCTCGTTGTTCTCGGCTGTTCCTGTCCGCAAAAGCTCAAGGAACTGGCAAACAAAGAGAGCTCTCCGACGCCGGCTCCGCGTTCGTCGCCGTTCTCGACGACCAAGCCCGATGTTGACAGCACGCCGACAAGATCAGGCAAGACGGGCAATTATGACCTGACGATCGACAAGTTCAATAAGATCAATATCGGTACTTCGCGTTCGGATGTCGAGAGCCTCCTTGGCGGCAAGGGTACCGAGATCAGCAATTCTGTCGGCGGCGGCGTTCGCTTCACCGTCAACAAATGGGAGGGCGACAATTACAAAACGATCATCCTCTCGTTCCGCAACGACAAGGTGATGACCAAATCTCAGGTTGGACTGAAATAGTGTCAGAACCCCCTGCGGTAGCGGGGGGAATGGGCAAAATAATGAAATAGCGTTCGGGAGAGTATTCGGGCACCGTCCTATTGATTACGGCAAGAATTATCACGCACGTACCGCCCGTTAATGCAGGCGGTTCCGACAAGATCAAATGCTAAAAAAGACCATTAAAGACATCGACATCAAGGGGAAACGCGTTTTCATCCGCGTAGACTTTAACGTTCCGATCAAAGACGGCGTCATCGCCGACGACACCCGCATTCTCGGCGCTCTGCCGACGATCCGCTATGCCGTCGGTCAGGGAGCCAAAGTCATCCTCGCCTCACATCTCGGCCGCCCGCTCAAGGACAAAAAGAAGGCGGAGGAAAAGGGTTTGCCGTACGATGCGGCGAAATACAGCCTCAAGCCGGTGTTCGAGTACTTGTCTAAGATAGACGGGCTAAATGTTGCATTTGCTGATGATTGTATCGGTGACGCGGTCGATGCCAAGGTCGCCGCGATGAAAGACGGCGATGTTCTTCTCCTCGAGAACCTTCGCCTCCACGCCGGCGAGGAAAAGAACGATCCCGAGTTTGCTAAACAGCTCGCGGCGAACGCCGACGTTTACGTCAACGACGCTTTCGGTACTGCTCACCGTGCCCACGCATCTACAGAGGGCATCACGCATTTTGTCGACGACTGTGTTGCCGGCCTTTTGATGGAGAAGGAACTCAATTTCCTTGGCAAAGCCCTCCACGACCCGGAACGCCCGTTCGTCGCGATCCTCGGCGGTGCCAAGGTCTCGGACAAGATCCCGGTCATCGAGTCGCTAATAAAACGCAAGGTCGACAAGCTCCTCATCGGCGGAGCGATGGCTTATACGTTTTTCAAGGCTCAGGGCTTTACCGTCGGCAAATCCCTGTGCGAGGACGATATGATGCCCAAGGCCCTTGAAATTGAACAAATGGCTAAGGACGCCGGTGTCGAACTCCTTCTTCCGACCGATCATCAGGTCGTCGACAGCTACGATCCGCTCCATTCGGCCAAAACCATCCCGATCGCCTTCACAAACACCGGCCTCGTCGGCCTCGACATCGGCGTCGAGACCATCGCGATCTTCGAAAAGGCGTTGGAAGGTGCCAAAACCATCGTCTGGAACGGCCCGATGGGCATGTTCGAGGAAAAGCCGTTCGATATCGGCACCATCGCCATCGCCGAGGCCGTCGCCCGTGCGACCGAAGCCGGTGCGACCTCCATCGTCGGCGGCGGCGATTCGGTCTCCGCCGTCAACCAAGCCGGCCTTGAGGACAAGATCACCCACATCTCCACCGGCGGCGGCGCCACGCTCGAATTCCTCGCCGGAGACGTCCTCCCTGGCGTCGCGGCGTTGGACGACAAATAACGGAAATTATCCATAGACATAAAAGCCGTGATCGGTTCTTGATCGCGGCTTTGCTTTGCGTCTTAGCGTCTTTGCGGGAGAGATTTTTCCCGCTAAGCCGCAAAGCAGCAAAGTGAAGAAGAATGAGGGAAATGATAAATACCCCTAACCCCTCGCCGCCTCGATCCGCTCACTTCTCATTTTGCCCAAGTAACGTTTTCCTTTGCATCTTAGCGTCTTTGCGGGAGATGTCTTTCCCGCCAAGCCGCAAAGGAGCAAAGGGAAGAAGAATGCAGCAAATGACAATTGCCCCTAACCCCTTGCCGCCTGGATCCGCTCACGCCTCATTTTGACTAAATAACGCTTTCCTTTGCGTCTTAGCGTCTTTGCGGGAGAGATCTTTCCCGCGAAGCCGCAAAGGAGCAAAGAGAAGAAGAATGCAACAAATGACAATTGCCCCTAACCCCTCGCCGCTTGGATCCGCTCACGAGTCATTTTGACTAAATAGCGTTTTCCTTTGCGTCTTAGCGTCTTTGCGGGAGAGATCTTTCCCGCCAAGCCGCAAAGGAGCAAAGAGAAGAAGAATACGGTAAATGACAATTGCCCCTAAGCCCTCGTCCCTCGCCCCTAACCCCTTCTTCCCCCATAAAAATCATAAACATCGTAAATAGCTTAAATCCCTTAAAAATGCCTATTGTAATAGGGCAAAAAGTGTGGCCAATATGGATATATGGCCGCGAAGATCCCTCCACAGAAGATCGCCGATTGCCGTGAGCTGTATTTAAGGTACGGCGGGCAGCGTCACGCCCGGATCGTCGCCGAAATGCGTGCGCGGGGCTGGGCGGGATTCACGAAACGCAACCTCTACGTCCGCACCCGCAACGGCCGCGTGGAGCCCGGCTGGCCCGAACGCTTCGGCTGGGATGTGCCCACGAAACACACGAAAAGCACCAAAAAGGGCATGTCAGCTGATCGCTCGGTCTCGCGCTCCCGGCGTCCCCGCGTCTCTGCGGTCAAAGGCCGCCCCGGCATCGCCTACGCCAACCGCCGCACGTCAGCCCGCGAACGCACCGTCCTCGACCGCCCAACGGCATTCGAGACCCGAAAACCCAAGTTCAACCGCCAAAAGGCCCGCCGCCTGCGGAAGGGGGGAGACGCGGGGAAACGGGGACGCGGAGATGGCAGGACTTTGGCGTACGCTGAGATCGTAGGCAGAACCAACACGAAGGGCAGTGTAGTCTCCGATCCCGAAGTCCCGGCGTCCCCGCGTCTCGCCCTCTCCGCGTCTCACCGGTCGCTCCCCGACTCGACAGACTCGGCCAACTCGCCAGACTCGACAGACTCGGCCAACTCGCCAGACTCGACAGACTCGCCAGACTCGAAAGACTTCCACTCCTGGCTGAAAACCCTGCCCTCGATCTGGAACTGGGACGCGCGGCACCAGCTTTGCCTGTACGAGCACCTGCAGAAGGTGACCGACGGCACGTGCAAGCGCCTGATGATCTTCATGCCGCCGCGACATGGCAAATCGGAACTCGTGACCGTGCGATACACGGCGTGGCGTTTGCGGCAGGACCCTTCGCTCAACGTCATCCTCGCCTCTTACGGCCAGGACCTCGCCAACCGCTTCTCCCGCAAGATCAAACGCGTCCTGATCGACGACTTTGCTTTGTCAGAACCACCTGCGGTAGCGGGTGGTTTACGTTCGGCTCCCGCGAACGCGAGCAGTAGCAAAGCTTCGTCACCGGCCGCGTCGACGGGCAAAGCGGCCTCGAAACCCCGAGTTCAACCACCCGCTACCGCAGGTGGTTCTGACTCACCGTTCCCGTTCGTCCGGCAGCGTCCGGCGAATCGAGTTTCGGAATGGGAGACGACCATGGGAGGCGGGCTTCGCGCGGTCGGCGTCGGGGCGGGCGTGACGGGTTACGGGGCTAAGCTGATCGTCATCGACGACCCTGTCAAAAGCCGCGAACAGGCGAACAGCCTCCGCTTTCGCAATCGCTTGTGGGACTGGTTCAACGACGACCTTTACACTCGGCTTGAGCCCGGCGGCTCGATCGTGCTGATCCAGACCCGCTGGCACGAAGACGACCTCGCCGGCCGCCTCCTCAAAGACGCCCGCGAAGGCGGCGAGGAATGGGAGGTGGTGAATCTACCGGCACTGTGTGAAGGCGAAAGGATAAAGGATAAAGGAGAAAGTGAAGACCGAGATCCCGCGGCGGTTACTTCTATTTCCGATCCTTTATCCTTCACCCCTCATCCTTTATCCTTTCCGGCCGACCCCTTGGGCCGGCTCCCCGGCGAGGTTCTCTGGCCCGAGATGTACGGCGTTGAGCATTTCGAGGAGATCCGGCGGCGTCAGGGCGAGTTCTCGTTCGCGGCACTCTATCAGCAGCGTCCGGTGCCGGCAGAGGGAGGCACATTCAAGCGGGAATGGTTCAAGAACGTTGTCGATCACGCACCTTCGGGCCTCGAATGGAAACGTGGCTACGATCTTGCCGTTTCGACCAAGCAAACCGCCGATTACACCGCCAGTTTCCGCGTCGCTTACGACAAGGACAACAACCTTTACATCGACGGCGGATTCCGGCGACGCATCGGATTCCCCGAGCAGAAACGCTACATCGCCGAACGCCTCACGCTCGAACGCGACACCGAGCACGGCATCGAGCTCGCACTTCACGGCCACGCCGTCATGCAGGAGCTCCGCCGCGACATCAAGGTGCAGGGGCGACGCTTCACGGGCGTCCGGGTCAAAGGCGACAAGCAGACCCGTGCCCTCAAATGGCAGTCGCTCGCCGCCGAAGGCCGCCTCCGCCTCGTCCGCGGTCCGTGGGTCAAGGCCTTCGTCGAAGAGGCCTGCAGCTTCCCCCACGGCTCCCACGACGACCAAATAGACGCCGTCTCCCTCGCCGTCTCAATGCACGATAACAAGGGAAGTAAGCTGGTGATCTTTTGATAGTGAAAAGGTGAAAAGGTGAAAAAGTGAAAAAGGGATTTTTAATGAACGGTGAGTGATAAGTAATGAGCTGGAAGAAAGTGACGAATAATAAATAGTAAATGCTAAATGTTAAATGCACATTCAGTTTATTCGCAGTATTCGAGTCTTTGCGTCTTAGCGTCTCTGCGGGAGATCTTTTTCCCGCCAAGACCCAAAGGAGCAAAGGAAGGCGAGGCTTCCGGTGCCCGTGCTAAAATTATGACAATACGTATGAAAAGCTATCTTAAAGAAGCAAAGGGCGCTTTGCTGATCATACCCGGTATATTTTCGGCCGCATTCGGGCTGAAGGGCTTCCTCGTTTCGAGCCATTTCATCGATGGCGGGGTGACCGGCATATCGATGCTCGCGGCGAACGTCACAGGCGTGCGGCTCAGCATCCTTATCCTGGTGATAAATCTGCCGTTCATCGCGATAGGTTACCGGCAGATCGGCCGGAAATTCGCTATCAAGAGCACTCTCGCCATCACCGGGCTGTCGCTCTGCCTTTATTTTGTCGAGTTTCCCGACGTCACGCCCGACAAGCTCCTGACGGCCGTTTTTGGCGGGCTTTTCATTGGTGCCGGCATCGGCCTCGCGATACGCGGCGGAGCGGTTCTCGACGGTACCGAGATCGCGGCCGTCCTGATCAGCCGCAACAGCCATTTGCTGCGGGTCGGCGACGTCATCCTGATACTGAATGTCTTTATCTTCGTTGCGGCGGCGTTTTTCCTGGGTATCGAGTCGGCAATGTACTCGATACTGACCTACGTAGCGGCGTCCAAGACGATCGATTTCCTCATTCACGGCGTCGAGGAATATACCGCGATCACGATAATGTCACCGCACAATCAGGACATCAAACTCGCGATAATCGGCCGCCTAAATCGCGGCGTGACCGTCTACAGCGGCCGCGGAGGCATGGGCAGCCTCGGGTTTACCGAGACCGACGCTCCGATCCTCTACTGCGTAGTGACGCGGCTGGAAATTGGAAATGTAAAGAATGTAGTAAATGAGATCGACCCGAATGCTTTCATTACGACTCACACGCTGACCGACGTCCAGGGCGGGCTGATCAAGAAACCGATCCTGCATTGAACCGTGTCGCTCTCGCCAGACGTCGGCGAAACGCGGTGCTGAGGCCCAGCAGGGAGATCGTGGATTCGGCAAGAAACGGCACAAATGCAGCGTGCCGGAGCATCGAACAGATCCGTAATCTGCGGTCAAATGCAGCAGCGTGGCCTTTCTGATATTTGACAATCAATTCCGAAAATCGACTGCATTCTAAAACGGCGGCAGCTGCGATGCGGGCACTTTCAAGCGCCATAAGCATACCGCTGCCGGTAAACGGGTCGATAAAAGCGGCGGCATCGCCGACTGTAATTAGGCCGTCGGCCGGGACAAGCGAATTGCGGCCGAAACTTTGGATCGGCACAGCGATCCAGGGCTTTACAATGACTGCGTCACGCAGCGTCTCGGCGGCCCGGACGTTTACAAAGACCATCTCCCGCAGTACGCGTTCCGGATCGCTGCCCAGACGCTTCGTCTCCGACGCGGCAGCTATGAAACACAGATTGTGCAGACCGTCCTCCACCTGGTTGCAGCCGCCGTAACCGCCCGGATAGGCAAATATCTCACAGGATCCGGCTGCCGTGCCTGCGCCTCTGACGTGCGTCTTAAATGCCACAAGTTTCGCGGCATGATGTGTTTTCTTTTTGTCAAAACGGCGGGCAAGGACGCGATTTCGCCCCGTAGCATCGATCGTGATCTTTGGGAACAGTTCCGACTCCGAACCATTTAGGCCTTTCAACTTCAGGCCGATCATCTTGGTATCTTCCGTCAAGACGCCCGCTACCGAGGTCTCTTCGAGCACATCGACCCCGAGGCTCTTCGCCCTATTCATGAGCCGAAGGTCCATCTCGCCGCGGCTAAGGCCAAGGGCATTCGAGTTGGTGCTGTTGAACCACGAGCTACTGATCGTTACGTTATTGCCGTTACGGCCGTAAAAGTCGGTTTTGTCCAATTCTGTGCCACCCGCGGAAACGATATCTTCCATTACGCCGAGCTCTTCAAAATGGGTGAGGCACTCCGGAGAGATGAACTCGCCGCATAGCTTTTCGCGAGGAAATTTCGCCTTTTCGACCAGGACGACGCGCAGCCCTTTGGCCGCCAGGCGTATAGCCGCACTTGAACCAGCGGGCCCGGCACCAACTATCGCAACATCGTACCGATCTTTGAAATTAGCCATCGAGCTTGTTTCCCGACAATACGAGTCTATAGGCCCAAGATCGACTGACATTAACGTCGGCAAGTCCGGCGTCGGCCGCAAGCTGACTCAGTTCGTGCGGAACGAAACTGCGTAGGATAGACAACGCTCCATCCTCGCGGGTGAACCGCTGAAACAATATGCGACTAGCCGCTCGAAAAAAATAGTACCCGATCGGGCTCCGATGCAGATCGACCACAAATATCCGCCTTCTGGCGACGCGGTTCATTTCTCGTAGGAGTTCTATGGCCTTTTCGTCGACGAGGTGATGGAGAAAAAGTGAACAATAGACGTAGTCGAAACTATTGTCCTCAAACGGTAATTTCAGTCCATCGCACTGCAAAGCCTGGACCTCGCCATTTGTCGACATTTGCGCGATCGCCGCGGCCGCCTGAGAGTTTAGTTCGGCGGCAACCAGAAAAGCGGTTCGGGTGCCGAGCAGCTTATGTACAGAACGAAGCAAGTGCCCCGACCCGGCGCCGACATCGAGAATGGACACAGCATCGCTGTCCACAGCGGACAGATGGCTGATCATCGATCTGCGAAGCGCGTCTATCTCACCGAAGGCCCAGTGAATGAACCTCATTTCACGGAGCCATCGAGAATGCTCCTGCGGAGTATAGTCGCCCGTATCAAGGCGTTCTAACTTATCGCTGCGTTGGGAAAAGCGGTGGAACATCTTAGGCAGCGTACTTTTGCATTACAAGTGCGCTGTTCTTGGAACCAAATCCAATGCAATTGCAGAGGACGGTGTTTACTTCCTTCTCCCTGGCGATATTTGGCACATAATCGAGGTCGCATTCAGGATCAGCCTCGTCGAGGTTGATCGTTGGAGGGATGATCCCGGTCGTCATTGCACAAAG
>JAKOVX010000080.1 GCA_029781855.1 Acidobacteriota bacterium
CTGTTTGAAATCGGCGACAACGCCGCCGTACATCGCTTTGGCTTCCTTCTCGTCGTGAAACCACATCAACGAGGCAAGCTCGGCGTTAAAGCTGATCCGGTTCTCCATCGTTCGGAGCGTGCCGACATCGACGGACGTCTCACGGAGGAATTCGACGGCGTCTTTTTCGAGTTTAGCGGCGTCCTCGGCGGACTTATCGCTCGTGGTTTGGCCGTGTGCGAGACCGGTGAGAATAAGCAAAAGAAGTGCGATCAGGAGTTTTTGGGACATATGTTCGACCTCGGGTGTTTGCCTGTCTATAATAGGTGCAACGGGCAAAATAGTAAATAAGGAACGCGCCGCATGCCGTTTGCTTGCGGGATAAAGCCAATAAATGCTGCTGGTTATAGACAATTACGATTCGTTTACCTACAACCTCGTCCAGTACCTCGGGGAGCTCGGTGCTGAGATGAAGGTCATTCGAAACGACGAGGTGACGCTCGACGAGATCGAACACGAACTGAAACCGGAGAAGATACTTATCTCGCCCGGTCCCGGAACGCCGGACTCGGCCGGCGTCTCGCTCGGCGTCATCGAACGCTTTGCCGGCAGGGTGCCGATCCTCGGAGTTTGCCTCGGCCATCAGGCGATCGGACAGCATTTTGGCGGCAAGGTCATTCGTGCACCCGAACCGGTCCACGGCAAACCGGTCGAGATCCTCCACGACGGCAAGACGATCTTCGCCGATCTTCCCAATGGATTTGCTGCCGGGCGATATCATTCCCTGATCGTCGACCGCGACGGACTGCCCGACGAACTCGAGATCTCCGCAGAGTCGCCCGACGGCCTGATCATGGGATTGCGGCACCGAACGATGAAGATCGAGGGCGTCCAGTTCCATCCTGAGTCGATCCTGACCGACCACGGGAAAAAGCTGTTGCAAAACTTCCTCGAACTCTGACATATTAGATGTGGGCCCAGATGCGATGTCCGCAGCGGCCCATTTTCTACCGAATTCCTGTCCTGAATCCCGTTTATGAAAGGCGATAGATCCGATTGGCTGCTCGCGGCGCCGGTCTCGGCGACCAACCGCAAGGCCGACACGCCGCTATTCCCGTTCCTTGCGCGTCTGATGCGCGGCGATAATCTCTCGTATGACGAGGCGGCTGATTTCTTCTGGGCTTTGACGGCTCAGGACGCAGATCCGCTGCAGATCGCGGCGTCATTAGCGGCACTGACCGCGAAAGGCGAGACGTTCGAGGAACTTGCCGGAATGGCGAGCGTGATGCGTCGAAACACGGTCCCGATGCGCCCGACGAACAGAAAGGCGGTCGATATCACCGGCACAGGTTCGTCGACGGCAAAAACCTTTAACGTCTCGACTGCCGCTGCCTTTGTCGCGGCCGGAGCCGGGCTGACCGTCGCCAAGCAGAGCAACCGCGGCGTGATGAGCAGTTCGGGCAGCGCCGATATCCTGAAGGAACTCGGGGTCAAGCTCGCTGCCGAACCGGGCCCTGTGCAGGCAGGACTCAGCGGAATGGGCCTCAGTTTTCTCTTTCCGCCGAAGTTTCATCCGACGCTTCTCAACGTCGCGGCGGTCAAACGCAAACTCGGCATCCGAACGTGTCTCAATGTCCTGGGCCTGCTCGCCAATCCTGTCCGCGTCTCGGGCCAGCTTGTCGGTGTGTGGCACCGTTCACTCGTTTTGCCGGTCGCAAAGGCTCTTGCGTTATTGAAGACGCCGCGGGCGTGGGTCGTGCACGGTTCTGACGGACTCGACGAGATCACGCTGGCCGGAGGCACCGGGGTCGTCGAATTGAACGGCGAAAATATCCGCCATTTTAAGCTGACACCAAACGATTTCGGACTAAAAGTCGGAAAGATCGACCATCTCCGGACGAATACCGCTAAGGAAAGCGCGGCGATAATCCGCGACGTCCTTGCGTCCAAGCGTCGCGACGAGGCACGTTCGCTGGTCGTGATGAACGCCGCCGCCGCACTCGTCATCGGGAACCTCGCCAAGGACCCGATACATGCCGCCCGGATGGCCGAGCAAAGTATCGACAGCGGTATGGCACAGAACAAGCTTGAACGATTGATCCAGACGTCAAATAAGAAGTGAACACCCTGCCCTCACGTTTATTGGCAGTTTGCCCGATTTTCGAGGTGCTAACTTGCAAGCCGGTCACTTGAAGATTCAGAATTATCCCGGATGCTCTCTTTGCTAAGCCCGATCTACGGCAAGATCGCTGAATATCGAAATGCCCGCTTCGACAGCGGCAGCACTCCGTCGTTCGCACTCGGCGCCCGGACGATCAGCGTCGGGAACATCACCACCGGCGGAACGGGCAAAACGCCGCTCGTAATAATGATCGCACAGCGTCTCGCCGGACGCGGAAAACGGGTCTGCATCCTGACACGCGGCTACGGGCGGTCAAATCCGCGCAAACGCGTCATCGTAACCGACGGCAAAACGCTGCTTGCCGATGCCCGGACCGGAGGAGACGAGCCGCTCGAAATGGCACGCAGCCTCCGCGGAAAGGCGATCATTATTGCCGATCGCGACCGCGTCGCAGCTGCGAAATTCGCCGTGGAGGAATATGGCGTTACTCATTTCATCCTCGATGACGGATTTCAGCACCGTCGTGCACGACGCGACCTGGATATCGTGTGCATCAACGCCACTGACCCTTTCGGCGGCGGCAAGATGCTGCCGGCGGGGCGGCTCCGTGAACCTCTTGAAAACCTGAAACGGGCGGACGTTATCGTCATCACACGGGCGAACCTCGCCAAAAACGTGGACGAGGTCAAATCGCAGATTGCCAAATACAATTCTCATTGCCACCTGTTCACGGCTTCGACAAAAATGGGCGAAATGACGCTTCTTAAGAAGTTTCTCTCGTTCGACAAAGATGTTGAGGTCCGAATGCCGGCAATCGACCTTGCCCGGCTGGCAAATTCCTCAGCCTACGCATTCTGCGGCATTGGAAATCCGGGATCGTTCTTCGGTCAGTTGAAACTGGACAATTTCGATATCGCGGGCGAAGTGGCTTTTGCGGATCATCACATGTACACGGCGAAGGACATCGCCGGTCTCGCAAAGAAGGCCCGGGAGGCGGGAGCGGGTTATCTGCTGACGACGTCGAAGGACGCGATGAAACTCGGCGGGATCAACTTTGACATCCCTGTTTTCGTCCTCGAGGCGAGGACGGTGATCGATGATGCCGAGCGGTTCAACGCCCTGCTCTAGTCTTTATTACGTTTCGGCGGCTCTTTTTTGTCACCCCAATAGAATGCCCGGACGACCAGGACGTATACCACGAGGCAGATCGCCAGCAGGATAACGAAAAATCCAAGTATCCAAAGTGCGGCTGACCACATCCTAAACGGCCCCCTTTATTTCGCCGGCCTGGTCCTCGATCGCCGCTGCGAACAGGCCCCGGCGGCCCTGATGTTCGAGAACATTACGATAAATGACCGTCGCGACGGCAACGATCGGGATCGAGAGAAACACGCCGGGAATACCGGCGATCTGTTCGCCGGCGAGCACTGACAGGATTATAGCGATCGGATGGAGGTGGATGCCTTCGCGAACGATTCTCGGATAAAAGACATAGTCCTGCACGAGGCGGAGCACGATCAGGAATATCGCCACGTAAAGCCCTCGCCATGGATCTTCGCCGAATGTTGCCGTCAGAATGACGATCAGGCCGATCGTGGCGGGCCCGAGCAGCGGGACAAATTCGAATATGGCCGCGAGGATGCCGAGCAGGAGGGCGTACTTCAATCCGATCACATAAAAACCGATAGTGCAGATCAGCCCGATCAGAAGGCACGACGTGATCTGCGCCCGTGTGTACGCTGCGAGCGTGGTGTTGACGTCGGCGAGGACATTCTCAGCACGCATTCTGAGCTTGCCCGCCGGGAAACCCCGCAGCACGGCAAGCCGGAATAGATTTACATCCTTCAGGAAGAAGAACGCTAGGATCGGGATCAGGATGAGCCACGGAACAAAACTCGCGGTCAACAGAACGAATTCGCCTACCGACGACGTGATCGCCGAGCCCAGGTCGGTAGCCTTTTTGTTCAGCTCGGCCTGAACCTCGTCCGGAACCTTGAGCCGATCGAAGCGCCGGTTCAGATCATTGAGCCGCTCGCGGGCACCATTGGCATATGTCGGAAAACTGTTGCCGAACTCCTTCGCCTGATCTACAACCCGCGGCGCGATACTCGCAACGGCAACGCCGACCACCGTAAACACGATGATGTAAGCGATGAGAATGGCGAGCACCCGCGGCATCAGCCAATCGACATTGCGATTTTTGAATGGATTCCTGATCGCACGAACCAGCGGATCTAGCAGATAGGCAAAGAAAACCGAAAGTATAACTACGAAGAAAAGGCTCTTTAGCGACGTAATGACCGTTTGGAGATAGCTGCCGATCCAAAGCAAAATGAGCGTCGCGACAACCACGCGTACGATCGACCTAATGCCCGGAGACGACGGGTCCAGCTGAACGGTCTGGACCGGCGGCAACTCGACCGAGACCGTCTCGACGTTCTCCTGAATGATCGTTTCCGGTTGCTTTAGCTTTGGCATACGGACAAAGTTCCCTCTTTATTTGTTCGCGTTCGAGTTATCGGGCTTCGGCGTTGCCGGCGGCGGCGAAAGGTCCTCAACGGCGAAACGATCAACAAGTATCTTCATATTCTCCGGCGTCAGTTTCTGGTTCGAGCCGATAATGAACGCCGTCTCATCGTCCGAACCGACTCGCCGGTTCGCCCCGTACGTCGCATCCCTGATCGCCTTGCGGTCCGCAGCATCCATCTTACCGCCATCTTTCCGCCGCAGCACGAGGATAAGCGTGAAATCCGCCGTCCGCATGTCAGAAATGTTCTGCTCGATCGGCGAAAGCTTCGGCGTGGAGCTTGCGGCATTCGTATCCGGCTGCCCGGACTTCAGAACGCCCTCGTTGGGTCCGCAACCCACGGCTGCGAGCGCGAGGAAGACAAGGATGGCTGTCCGCGGCACCAAATACCACTTAATTATTGTCATTATCCTCTTCATCGTTCACCACATCGTTGGCGGCGGCGTTCTTTTCCTCCTGATCGAGGATCTGTTTCTCTTCCGGCGTTTCCGGCGCCTGATCGACATCATCCGCGGGCGGCTTGCCTTTCTGGGCGCGGATCTTGACGATACGCGATTCGTCGTCTTCGTAGACGATGTCCGCCCAGCCGCTGTCGAGCATCTTGGCGACGAGTGCCGTGTTGTCTTTCGCGTCGGTGAACAGGTAATTCGCTCCGAACTTATCGCGGATCAGCGGTGCCGGATCGTCGACCTTGTTGTCGTTTATGTCCTGCAGCACCTTGAAAAGGTCGTGATCGGCCGAGTACAGGTAATTCGGGTCGAGGCCGTAAACGTACGTGTGCTTGGTGTCGTAAAAGAACAGCTTGGGAAATTTGTCCCAGTTCGTGTTATAGATCCGCTCGCCCTTCGGGATGTTCTCTTCGCCATCCGCGTTGAGCCCGGTCGCCCACTCCATCGCCCGGCGGTAGCGGTCGTTGGCGTCATTTGACTTGATGTTGTCGACCATCCCGGCCTCGTCAAAGCCGAATTTATGCAGCCCAACAAGACTGTAGATCCAAAAGACGGTGAGCACGATACCGATCACCCAGACCGACGCCTGCCGGAGCGTATTCCACATCGCTTGCCGCTCCGTGGGCTTTTCGACGTCGAGAAACGGCTGAATGTCGCGGGCAAATTCCTCGGGCAGCTCCGACGTCTGCGGCGCCGTGAACGCATTCCAACTGAACGCAGCGAAGAGGATCGCGAACGGCGGAAAATATTCTGCAAAACGCTTCGAACGGAACTGTGCGGCAAGGAGGATCGACACAAACACGAGGAAGAATGCCGACTTTTCCGGCAGCTTGCTGCCCTTCGGCACAAAAAGGATGTAGCCGATAAGCATCGCAAGCAGCGCGATCGGGAAATTCATCAGCAGTTCCATCCCGCTGTACGGATACCATTCGCCGCCGACGGCAACGACGAAATCGCTCCCGACCTTGAACTTCTCCATGAAATGCTCGAAGAAAAGATAGAGGTTCTGCGGAAAGTACGGGTTAATTATATTCCCGAGCACCATTCCGACCGTTGTATATACGAACGGACGCCATTCGAATCGACGCTCGTTCCAAGCGATGATCAGTGTCCAAATGATCGCCGCGAACCACAGCAGCGGGAACAGGCTGTACGTCCAGACGAACGCGAACATCAGCGGCATCAGCCAGACGTACTTTCGCTGGAACAGCAGGTGAATACCGAGCACCGTGATGATGATCGTGAGCGGCGGCGCCTTGGCCATATTCATCCGGTAGTAAAAGGCGTTCGAGCACGTGAGGATCGCCGCGAGCCAGATGAGTTGGTACTTGATGTCGTACCGATAGATCAGCCAATAAACCGAAAATATCGCCAGCGTTCCGAAAACAACGGTCGCGACCTTTGCCGCCGTGACCGGTTCGAAGAACCACAGGAACGGTATCTGCAGCAGGTGGAAAAGAAAATGGTGATCGGCGTAGTCCTTCGGGTTGAGGACCGTCAGCGGCAGCCACTCAAAGGTCGGAAGCCATTTTCCGTGGCTGAAATTCTGCCACAGCATCGAGCTCCATTTAATGTGATAATAGCCGTCCCAGTCG
Source organism: Acidobacteriota bacterium (assembly GCA_029781855.1). Lineage (GTDB taxonomy): Bacteria > Acidobacteriota > Blastocatellia > Pyrinomonadales > Pyrinomonadaceae > OLB17. The sequence continues at coordinate 6,673 of JAKOVX010000080.1, forward strand.
CCGCAGCAGATCGCGTCCGTCCGCGTCTGCAGAAAGGTCATCACCATCGCGATCGCAAGGAACCCGAAGATGAGATAGATGACGCGTACTGCTTCCTCGGTCTCGAGGAATTCGCGCCAACTGAGTTTCTTGGAGGACACGGCCTCCGCGGGAATTTCCGCCGTTTCGTTTGTGATCTCGTCCATTAAAATGAAATGCTTATTTGCGGTCAGATACTCGAAGAATTGTCTAAAAAAGTATCACGAATGGGCCACAAATATCTACACCGCGACAGAGGTTTGCGATTCGTCCGGCACGCCGTTAAACTCGACTTTTCGACTATGTATCCAAAGGGCAACCTAATGATCCCGGCCTCGCACGGCCAGTTGGAGGCGATCCTCAAGGAACCGCACGGCACACGCTGCGGCGTCGGCGTCGTCTGCCATCCACATCCGCTCGGCGGCGGGACGATGCACAACAAGGTCGTTTTTCGAGCCGCGGCGGGCCTCGTCGACGCGGGACTGACAACGCTGAAGTTTAATTTCCGCGGTGTCGGGGCGTCGACCGGCACGCACAACGAGATCGAGGGCGGCCGCGAAGACGTCCGCGATGTGCTCGACTATATGACCGCCGAATATCCGGGCGAGGACCTGACGCTTGCCGGATTCTCATTCGGCTCGCGGACCGCGACCGAAGTCGGATTTGACGACGACCGCGTCAGACGCCTGATAAGCATCGGCACGCCGGTCGACAAATACGGCGATTATCAATTTCTGATCGGCCTGACAAAGCCGATCCTGTTCGTCCACGGCGACCGCGACGAATTCGGCTCGATCGAAACCCTTCGGCCGCTGATCGACAAGATCGCAAAAACAGCGGACGTGGAACTAGTTGTCTTTGAAAACTGCGGGCATTTTTTCGACGAGCATCTGAATGAGTTGCGGGAAACGGTGCGGGATTGGACGGTGAGACATTTGGGTTGAAATTGCTGCGTTAAGACCCAAACACAAAGGGCACAAAGTAGAAGACACAAAGTACACGGAGCTTAGAGTCGAATGCACGAAAACGAGATCGCCAACAAGGTGATCGGACTAGCGATCGACGTCCATCGTGCTCTGGGACCCGGACTGTTGGAAAGTGCCTACGAGGAGTGTCTTTATTACAAGATCCAAAGCTCTGGCCTTCGGGCTGAGAAGCAAAAGCCAATTCCGTTAGTGTTTGAGGAGGTACATCTCGAATGCGGGTATCGTATCGACATCTTGGTTGAAGGGAAATTGGTGGTCGAAGTGAAAAGTAGTGAGCTTTTACATCCTATTCATTTGGCACAAACATTAACTTATTTGAGGCTCGGCGACTACCGCCTCGGACTTTTGATCAATTTCAACGTCGAAATTCTAAATCACGGCGTTAGACGAGTAATTAACGGAGATCTCTGATCTATCTTTGTGAACTTTGTGTCTTCCCTTTGTGTACTTCGTGTTTAGGAAAGTTCAAACACAAAGACCACAAAGGGAAGACACAGAGGACACGAAGGAAGAGAAAGAACATTTATGGAAGAACTTGATAAACTCCCGATACGCGATGCGGCGATACGGTTGACGATGATGCCGCGGGATACCAATGCCCACGGGACAGTTTTTGGCGGCGTTATCTTGAGCTACATCGACGTCGCCGGCGGCGTGGAAGCGGTTCGGCATACCAAGCACGAGCGATTCGTAACCGTCGCGATGAAAGAGGTGCTCTTTCACGAACCGGTCTTTATCGGCGACCTCGTAAGCTTTTATGCGAGAACGCTGCGGGTCGGTCGGACGTCGATCACGATCCACGTCGACGTCGAGGCTGAACGATTCGGCAACAAAGGCGAAAAGGTCCGCGTCACGGAGGCCGAGGTCACTTTCGTCGCAATAAACGAACATCGCGAGAAGGTTCAGATCGGAGGGGAATAAGTTGCAGGAAGTTTCAGATAGTTGCAGAGTTGCGGGAAGTTAGGAAGGATGGCGAAGTTTAGTAAGTTTGAGGAGATTCAGGCTTGGCAGAAAGCACATGAAGTTACATTGTCCGTTTATCGAATTACGACAAACGGCGATTTTGCCAAAGACTTCGGGCTTAAGGACCAGATCCGCAGGGCGTCCGTCTCGATCATGGCAAACATCGCAGAGGGGCACGGTCGGAAATCGAATTCGGAATTTGCCAATTTTCTTAACGTGTCTCGGGGGTCGGTCGCCGAGGTTCAATCGCACCTTTATGTGGCTCTGGGCCTAGCTTATGTTTCACAGCAGGACTTTGACGAATTATACGGTCAACTGACGGAAATTTCCCGAATGACTCTGTCACTTGCTCAATACCTCAGAACTTCCGACAAATAACTCTCTGCAACTGACTGTAACTATCTGTGACTTTCTGCAACTATCAAATCATGCCGACTTGGAAATTAGAGATCGAATACGAAGGAACGCGGTATCGCGGGTGGCAGATGCAGCATAACGCCAAATCGATACAGGGCGAGATGATGGAGGTCACGCGGCAGCTTTTTGCTTCGAAGGTCGACCTGTTCGGTGCCGGTCGGACCGACGCCGGCGTTCACGCGATGCGGCAGGTCGTTCACCTCAAGGTGCCGGAACTCAAGGTCAACCTAACACCGCGGCAAATTCAACACGGATTTAACGACCTGCTGCCGCACGACATAAACGTAATCAAGGTCGCCAATGCCGCCGACGATTTCCACGCCCGAAAGGACGCGGTCGCCCGTTATTACCTCTATCAGATCTCGACGCGACGGACGGCGTTCGGCAAGAATCTCGTTTGGTGGATCAAAGACAACCTCGACGCCAAGGCGATGGCCGAGGCGGCCGCGATGCTGGTCGGACGGCACGATTTTGTCTCGTTCTGCGAAAAGGACGATACCAAGAAGCAATCGACGATCGTCGACGTCAAACACGCCGAAGTTTTCACAGATGGCGACCTCATCTGCTTTCGCATCGGTGCAACGCACTTTTTGTGGAAGATGGTCCGCCGCATCGTCGGAATGCTGGCGGAGGTCGGACGCGGCAACCTGACCTATGACGCGTTCGAACGGCTGCTGAAATTTGAGTCGAACGTGCCGGCAAAATTCACCGCTCCGCCATCGGGACTCTTCTTAGAAAAGGTTTTGTACAAAGGCGACAAGCCGCCATCCGAAAAGCGGGCCGCGTTCACGATAGCGTAACAGGGTCGGGCTTGCTTTAGGCCGCCCGTTGTGACAAATTTGAAAGATACGATTTGAGAGACTTTACTAAGAGGGGAGACATTTTTTAATGCCAAAGATCATTGCCGAAACGGCAAACGGACAGGTGGCTTTTGAGGCCGAAAGCGGGAAAAAGCTCGTGCTGGCGCTTGAGGACAATGGCGTCGACATTCTTCACCGCTGCGGCGGTAACGCCCGCTGCACGACGTGTCGCGTGGAATTCATTTCCGGAGACCCGGGAGCGATCGGCGAGGCCGAGGCAGCCATCCTGTCAACAAAAACCGACCTCAACGACCACACCAGATTGTCATGCCAGATCCGCATCGCGGACGATATGCACGTAAAGGTAATTAACCAGGCAAGCGTCGCCGGCATCGACGCCGGCACGCGGCCAGAGGCCTAACCGCCATAATTTACAAGGAGAAAACAATGTTTGATAAATTAAGAGAGAGATTCACACCTGAGTTTGAGACTGCCGAGGCCCACTGTGACGGACCGTGCGGCGTGTACGACCCTTCGTCGGCGAGGATCGCTGCCGAGGCTGCGTTGTCGATGACCAAGAAGATCCTTGATCTCAAGGTGCCCGATAGCTCCGATGCAAAAGCGATGGCGGCATACCTGAACACGATGTCACGCTACGTCACTATCAAGGAAGAGCAGGCCCACATCGCTAAAACCGAGTTGCTCGTCCTCTGGACCGACTATTTCAAGCCCGTCCATCTCGAAAAATTCCCGAACCTGCACGACACGTTCTGGAAAGCCGCAAAACTCTGCTCGTCGGTCAAGGTCGAGGTCAGCCTCGAACACGCCAATGAGCTGATGGAAGCGATCAAGGAGATCCACGGCATTTTCTGGGCGTCGAAGGACCGCAACGTCGAATGGTACACGGCGTCATAGTCATTGATTGAATCAGTCCATGGCGGCGGAGGGTCAAACGACCTTCCGCCGTACTTGTTTATGGCGGACGAGTTAAGAAAAGCGAACCTGATCGATCGGCTGCTGCTCCTTTTGCGCAGGCGGCGGGCGTTCGAGGTCGAGGGCGACTCGATGGCCCCGACTCTCACAAATGGTGACGTTGTTTTGGTCAAACCGGGTTCTAAAGTGACTATTGGCGATATCGTACTCGCCGCCCATCCATACAGATCGAGCGTGAACATCCTGAAACGCGTGGCCGCTATCGGATCGGACGGAGCGTTGACGCTTACCGGTGACAACGCCGCGGTGAGCACCGATAGTCGCGCTTTCGGCTCGGTTTCGGTAGAATCGTGTATTGGACGTGTGGTGTGCAGGTTGAAGTGAAATGATCGAAGAAAAGGTACTGATACAGAAGTTCGTAAACCGCAAGAACCGGGAGCGGCTCAAGAAGCCCGATTGGCTTAAGATCAAGCTCGGCGATCCGTCCAATCAGAACGCGGTCTTGAACCTAATCGACGGCCTCAATCTCCACACCGTCTGCCAGGAAGCGAAATGCCCGAACATTTTCGAATGCTGGACCGATAAGACCGCGACATTTATGCTCGGCGGCGATACGTGTACGCGTCACTGCGGATTTTGTGCCGTTAACAAGGGCACGCCGATGGAGCTTGACCCGATGGAACCGACACATGTCGCCGAAGCCGTCCGTCATCTCGATCTCAAGCACGCCGTTATTACTTCGGTCAACCGTGACGACCTCGCCGACGGCGGATCGATGCACTGGGCCGAGACGATCACGAAGGTTCGTGAATTCAGCCCGGACTGCAAGGTCGAGGTTTTGATCCCGGATTTTCTGGGTGACGAGAACGCTCTCAACAACGTCCTTCGTGCCCGTCCCGACGTGCTCAACCACAACACCGAAACGATCGCACGCCTCTACCGCCGTGTCCGCCCCGACGCGAAATACACGCAGACGCTCGAACTGCTAGAACGCTCGGCACGATGGCGCGACAGCGAACAGCCGACGATGAAAACCAAGAGCGGCATCATGGCCGGCCTCGGCGAGACATTTGAGGAAGTGGTCGATCTGATGCGCGACCTCCGCAGCGTCTCGTGCGACATCATGACCATCGGTCAATATCTCCAGCCGTACGAGAAACGCTTGCCCGTCGAACGCTATGTGACGCCCGAGGAATTTGCCGAGTGGAAACGCATCGGCCTCGAACTCGGCTTCAAACACGTCGAATCGTCGCCACTGACGCGGTCGTCGTATCACGCTCGGCAGCAGACCGAATCCGGAAGCTCGGTGTGAACATCCTCGAAACCGACAGATTGATCCTCCGCCAGATCGACTCCGTCGTCGATGCGGAGTTCATGTTTGCATTGCTTAACTCGCCTAAATTCGTCCAGTACATAGGCGACCGCGGCGTGCGGTCAGTCGAGCAGGCTCGGACATTTATCGAGACGCGATATCAACCGAGCTATGAGCTCCACGGCTATGGTCTCTATACGGTTGAGCGTCGCGAGGACGGAATCCAGGTCGGCATTTGCGGTTTTGTTCGGCGCGACTCGCTGCCGGGGCCGGATATTGGATTTGCGTTCCTGCCGGAATACGAGCGGAACGGTTATGGCTACGAATCCGCGGCCGCGATCATGGATTATGGGCTTGACGTCCTCGGATTCGAACAAGTTCTGGCGATAACCACTACGGACAACGAGGCGTCCGGTCGTTTGCTCGAAAAGCTCGGATTCGGGTTCGCGGAATTGATCACCTCCGGTGAGGAAAGTTTGAAACTTTACCGTTATCCGCCCGATGCCGGCTAAATCGTCCCTACGAGCTTTTACAAACTGCTCGTTAGCCCATAATAATATTCCGACAAATGATCAAATACGGCCTCATCGCCGGCAACGGCCAATTCCCTTTTCTGGTGCTCGACGGTGCCCGAAAACAGGGTGTCGAATTGTCGGTCGTCGCCATCAAAGAAGAAACCGATAAAGCGATGGACTCTGCCGCTTCGGACCTTACGTGGGTCGGCATCGGGCAGCTTGGCAAGATGATCTCGTTCTTTGAGGAACGCGGCGTCACACAGGTGATAATGGCCGGACAGGTCAAGCACGTCCAGCTATTTTCGGGTGCGATGCCCGACGTGCGAATGGTCAAGATGCTCTGGAATCTTCCTCGTCGAAACACGGTCGCTCTGATCGGCGGAGTTGCCGCCGAGATGGCGAAAGAGGGCATCGAACTGATCGATTCGACCCACTTTCTGCAAGACCATCTGGCTCCTGCCGGGCCGATAACGAAAAGAAAACCGTCGGAACAGGAATTCGCGAACATCAAGTACGGCCTCGACATCGCCGCCGAGATCGTCCGGCTCGACCTCGGGCAAACGATCGTCGTTCGGGGCAACGCGTGTGTCGCGATCGAGGCTATGGAAGGCACGGACGCGACGATCCGACGGGCGGGCGAATTGGTGAACGGCAAACTAACGGTCGTCAAGGTCGCAAAACCCGATCAGGATATGCGGTTCGATGTGCCGGTTATCGGTCTTCCGACTATCGAAACGATGATCGCCGCCGGAGCGACCTGTCTCTCTGTCACCGCTGGTAAAACCCTCATTTTTGACCGCGAACGGGCGATCGAACTGGCCAACCGCAATAAAATAGCCGTCATCGGCAGCTGATCTGAAACAAAATCCGCCAAAAGTGCGTAATTTGTTGAGACTTTTGCACAATATTTTAGGAGAAAAAATGAAGAAGAACCTCTATGCCATCTTATTGTTGGCAGTTTTTGTATTTCAATCATCGGTATTTGCCCAAACGACCGTAAAGGTGACCCCGGCTGAAAAGAAGGCCGCCGAGGGCGTCACCGCAAAACAGCTAAGCGATTATTTGTATTTTGTGGCCTCCGACGAAATGGAAGGCCGTGACACGCCGTCCCGCGGGCTCGATACTGTCGCAAAATTTATCGGAATGAACCTTTCGAAGTGGGGCTTCAAGCCGGCGGGCGATAACGGCACCTATTACCAGAAGATCGCACTTCATCGCGACCAGATAGTCCCTTCGGGTACGTCGGTGACAGTCGGAGGCAAGAAGTATGCGTATGGCGAAGACCTCGTCCGCGTTTCAGGAACGGCGACCGGCACGATGTCCGCTAAGATCGTTTACGCCGGCAACGGCTGGATGATCAAGTCGAAAGGCTTGAATCCGTACGCGAACCTCGACGTCAAAGGCAAGATCATCGCCGTCTACGGCGAAGGCCCGATCAACGGCCGAATGCTCGTCCCGCTGCCGACCGGTGTAACAATGGCCGACATTCCGATGAGCGGCCGCGGCACCGAATGGGCCGATGCGGTAACATACGCACGTGCGAACGGAGCGGCAGGCGTGATGGTCCTGGCGTCAAAATTCCTCTCGGACAACTGGGGAGCGATCACGGCGAATTTTGGCCGCAGCCGAATGGTCCCTGAGAAACTCGCACCTGCAGGAGCAGCTCCGGGAGCGGAACTGCCCACCATCTTCATCGCTTCGCCCTCACTTTCAAAGGCTATCTTCGCCGGAGAATCGGCAGATCCGTTCTCGGGAGCCGCGAATCCATTCGAAGTTTCCAAAGAGATCAGCGTCAGCATCGAAACCAAGCCCGAGACCGCTTGGACACAGAACGTCGTCGCCATTTGGGAAGGCAGCGATCCAGTACTCAAAAATGAGATGGTCGCGATCGGCGCCCATTACGATCACGTCGGGATGAACCCGAACGCTCCCGGCCCGGACAAGATCTACAACGGTGCGGACGACGATGGCTCGGGAACCGTCTCGGTCCTCTCGATCGCCGAAGCTTTGGCGAAAGCACCGGTCCATCCGAAGCGGTCCGTCCTCTTCGTGTGGCACTGCGGCGAAGAAAAGGGTTTGTGGGGAAGCGAGTACTTCAACAAATTCCCGACGGTCGATATCAAAAAGGTCGTCGCCCAGCTCAATATCGATATGATCGGCCGCAGCAAAAAGGCCGGTGATACCGAACCGAAGGACAAGGACCTTTCGGGTGAGAATGCGATCTATGTGATCGGCAAGGACATGATGAGCTCGACACTCGGCGGCGTCGTTGACGGTGTCAACAAGGGCTATCTGAACCTCGATTACGACACCCGCTACGATGACCCGAAGGATACGAACAGGTTCTTTTTCCGCTCGGACCACTTCAATTACGCCGTAAACGGTATTCCGATCACGTTCTGGTTTGACGGCGTTCACGTCGACTATCATCAACCGGGAGACGAACCGCAGAAGATAGACTACAACAAGATGGAAAAGGTCGCCCGGACGATCATGATCACTTTGCTGAAAGTCGCGGATCTGAAGGAACGCCCGAAGATCGACAAAACGCTGCCGCCGGAACTAACACAGCGTTAGTTCGGCCGATCTGTTTTGGACGAACACAGCTGATCGAAAATGGCTGCCCTCAAAAAGGGGCAGCCTTTCTTTTTGCCAAACCCGTAGATCGTCCAAATTTAAAGTTGTGTGTGCAAAATGATGGTAGAGAATGTATCATCGACCCATCCAAAAATTACTTTCAACTTCTCCTCTCGCGGATCTTAACGCAAACATTAGGGGTGTGCCCGTCTAATATCTATGCGGTTCGCTCGAGGAAAACTCTTTCGGGTCGAGGGCTAAACCAAAATTATGGCAACAAATTATCAACATATTCCGGCCGTTGGCCAGATCAATGACATGGCATGTTGGGCAGCAAGCCTCAAATGGTGGTACAAAGCGGTGATGGCGATCAACGCGTCGCAGACCAAGCTTTGGGACCGTTACAAGGGCCTACGCGACTCGCTCGGCGGAATGCCAAGTTCCGGGATTCGGCACATCATTAGCGAGAACGCTATGTACCTCGTCGAATACACTAATGCCTCTGGATTCACCATTGATGAGGCCAAACGCCTGCTCGGCTGCGGCCCTATCTATATCGCTTTTACCGAAACCGGCACGCGCAAGCGTCACGTGAACGTGATCTATAAGGCAACCGGCGACGACACCTACGGCGAGGTCCACGCAATGGAACCTCAAGCGAAGGATAAAGGAAATGGGAAATGGGGCGGCAAGTTGATGAAAAAGCCGCTGAACGACTTCAACGTCTTCGGTACGATCCACTGCGGCGTACTGCGGACGGCGGCACTCGGGATCGGATCGTCGTAATTCTCCGAGCCCTTTGAGCGTCGATCGGTTAACGTATCTATTTCTTCGTAATTACCAATCGGTAAGCTTCAGATTTGCTAAGGCCGCTTTCTTTCGCGGCCTTTTTTAGCGCGGATTTGTGATCGAGCCCCATTTTTTCCAATTCTGATATTCGATCGGCAAGAGACGCGGCGTCCGCCGCGGCTAGCGGATGTGAGTCATCGCTTTTTCGTTCGATGACCAACGCGATCTCGCCCTTCACCGTCTTTCCCGCAAATTTGGCTAAGATCTCCGACAAGGTCCCCGAGGCGATCTCTTCATGAAGTTTTGTCAGTTCGCGGGCGACGGCTGCCTTCCGGTCGCCGAGGACCTCCAGGCAGTCGGCAAGCGACCTGAGCAATCTATGCGGTGCTTCGTAAAATACCAGAGTCGCCGGAATATCCGCGACCTCGGCGAGCCGTCGCCGCCGTTCTCCCTGTTTTGACGGCAAAAATCCGCCGAAATAGATCGAGTCGGTCGGCAACCCTGCCGCGATCACTGCGCAAACGAAGGCTACGGGCCCTGGGATCGGTACAACCGCCGCACCGGCGTCACGAGCTCGCTGGACGAGCAGAAAGCCGGGATCGGATATGCCGGGCGTCCCGGCATCCGAAATGACAGCCACGGACTTCCCAGCTTCGATCAGCGAGATCAGTTCGCCGGCCCTGTCGACCTCGTTATGTTCATGATAGCTCACCAGCTTGTTTGAGATCGAGAAATGATTGAGCAGCTTTCGCGAATGCCGTGTGTCCTCGCACGCAATTACATCGACCTGACGCAGGACCTCGATCGCCCGCAGGCTCATATCCTGCAGGTTTCCGATCGGTGTGGCGACTAGATAAAGAGTTCCGGGCATTTGGCGACCGGATCGATCCGGTTGGGTAATTCTAAACCAAAACGCACGCCGAACCGCATTGCGTAGACAAAAAAAGGCCCGGGCAAGAAAACCCGGGCAAAACCAGAAGGCAATGAGAATGCTGTGTTAGAACGGGAGCGGGAACGGTATCCTGTTACGCCAGTTGCCATTGCGGTTGTTAGGATAGCGTCCGTTCGGGTAGCGTCCATTCGGATAGTTTTGACCATTCGGGTAACGTCCGTTGGGATAGTTCTGACCGTTCGGATAATTCGGATAGTAACCGTTGTGGCCGTAGTAATTGATGCCGTACGTGTTAGCGACGATCCTCAGGTCATTCTGGATCCGGCTCCAATTGCCGTTCAGTAAACCGCCGTTCCCGAAGCTGTAGAGGCTCTGCTCCATCTGGCTTCCCAGGTTGAGTACGTTGTTCGCCGCATCATACCCCTTGTTCATATTGCGTGCATCGTACTTGTCTTCAAGCTTGTCGGCGGCAGATTTGAACCGATCGGCCAGTTTCTTCAGATTCTTATAGGCGTCCTTGTTGTAGTAGCCGTTGTTGCCATACTGACCGTAGGTGAATGCCCGTTCGTTTTGATCGATCATGCGTTCGAAGTCCCTCGATCTGTCCTTCAGGTCACGGACCGTACCACGAATATCGCCATAATAGCCGTTGTTGCCGTAACCGCCATTACCGTTGGGGTAATAGCCGCCATTTCCGCCGTTCGGATAATAGCCGCCGTTGCCGTATTGAGCCGACGCGATGGCAGGCAGGCCCAACACCAAAAGGGAAAATGCTGCTACCGTCAGTAATATGTTAATGCGTTTCATCGATTTCTCCTGTTCCATCAAGTTCCGGCAATGAACTCTCCATTGCTTACGACGGGTAACTGCAAGGCTCGTGCCAATCGCGGCCATGTGTTAGAAAAAAACACGAGAGCCCCGTAAACACGGGGCTCCGGGCAATTTTCGCATCTTTCCGATTCATCGTCCGAACGTCACGGAGAACCGCTGTATTCCAAAACGTTACCGAGATGTTTCAGATGGTTTACGTCTATTTGGCCAACGCCTTAGCAGCGTTAATTCGACCGCCGCTCGCGACCTTGTCTTTGAGCGAGTCGATCTTGTCCACCGATCTCAGGATGCGTGCCTTCAGGTCCTTCATCGAGATGTTCGGTTCGTTTGCGATCACGAGTGCCGCAACGCCCGAAACTTCCGGGGTCGCCATCGACGTGCCCGATGCCTCGCGATAGGCATCATTGAGCCAGGTCGACAGGATGTCTTTGCCCGGGGCGGCGACGTGAACCGTTTTGAGGCCGTAATTTGAAAACGACGCAAGCTGATCGTTGCGGTCGAGGGCCGCGACGCTGATCACGTTCGGCAGATCGTAATTCGAAGGATAATGCGGGCGGCTGTCGTTGTTCGAACTGTCATTTCCGGCCGCGGCAATAAACAAAATTCCTGCGTCACCGGCAGCACGTATGACGTCCTCGAGCGCCTGAGACTTCTGCGTCGAACCCCAGCTTGCACTGATGATCCGAATGTTCACGCCGTTCTTCTTGCGGTCGATCGCATAGTTGATCGCCTCGATAGCGTCGTCGACCGAGCCAAATCCGCCGCGGCCGAGGAACTTGAGCGGCATTATTTTGACGTGCCAGTTTACGCCGGCGATGCCCTCGCCGTTGTCGCCCTCGGCTCCGATGATGCCGGCACAATGTGTACCGTGGCCGTTGTCGTCCATCGGATCGGCGATGGCGTCGGTGCCGTTGAATCCGTTGAGGTCGTTGTAGGTACCTAGTTCGTCATCCGTGTATGCCGGTATGTTCGCCGGGCGGATCCACATATTGTCTTTAAGGTCGACGTGGGTAAAGTCAACTCCGGTATCGAGCACCGCGACGACTACGTCCTTACTTCCCTTCTGCGTTTCCCAGGCTTTTACGGCGCTGATGTCGGCTTTTTCCTTTCCACCGTCCTGGCCCATGTTGAACAGCGACCATTGATCGGCAAACTGAGGATCATTCGGCATTCCTGGGAAATTGCGGAAAACGGTATCACGCGGAAATTCACGCTGTGTCGGGTCGTCGAGCGCGATCTTGAAATTCGGTTCAGCGTACGCCACCACGTCTGACATTGACCTGTATTGCGCCGCCACCGTTTCGGCATCGGCATTGTCGAGATCATCGATCACGGACAGGCCGCTGACCGACTCGATCTCGTCCTTTAGGACGTCATGATTCGAGGAGGCGATCGCTCGGATCCGGTCGAGAGTGACGCCGGGTTTGAATCTAACCATTACTTCGGGCTTGTCGCTGTGGGCATTTGCGATCTTCGTGTTTCGCTCGTCGATCTGACGGCGAACTTCAACATTCCGCGTATTGATCGACGTCCGGATCCGCTCGATCTGGCCGAGGACCGCCGCGAACGTAACCATCACCACCGCTAACCCGATGTGCACCCAAATATTCTTTCGATTCATGGTAAAACTCCCGATCCAGCGGACAAGAGTGTCCGCGCTCCGACTATGATTCTATGACGTAATTCTTGCCGTGAAAGTTGTGCAGCCTGATCTGATATTTATCGGCACGGTATTCGTACGGTTTGCCATCCGCCTCAAGCTTGATCTGCCATCCACTCGATATCATCTGTGCCGAAAATTCGCCGTCGGCCGGTGCCCCGAGCGACATATCCGGAAATTCCCGGTCCGAAACACCCTTTTCAACGATCTCAGCCTCGCCAATGTTTAAACGTTTGGCAAGGTCGGCTTTTGCACGCGTGGTTGAACTTTCTCTCGTAAATCCCATATTTTTCCGAACCCTTCAATCTTGAACCTTCTACGAAATGAAGTCAATAAAAGTTCGTGTCAGGCGGCACGGCGGCGAAATGTGAAATTTCGGGTGATCTCAACGATCGCCGGAACGATGAACGTTGCGCACGCTACACCAAGTATCAGGCCCGTCACAAAGCGGGAAAGGAAGGTATTTTCCCAGATACCGAAAATGGTCAGCGACCAATCGATACCGATCGGAAAAAGCGATAGGATCAGCCAAAAACGCGGTAGCGGCTCGATCTCGTCGATCCGCCGCCAGAGCGGATAGATGAGAAACCCAAAAAATAGTCCGAAATAGACGCCGAAGCACCGGGAACAGACGCCGAACTGCTCGCCTTCGACATGAAACGAACGGCCCGGCATCTGATGGCAAATGTAGCTGAACAAATGATAAAGCGGCGTTGAGACTGCGAGATCGCCGTTCGCTTTTGCGATCGGGGCGGCAAGAATGGCGGCCACCCATAACGCGACGATCGCCAACCCGACAGCCCACGCCTTCCAGGCTTGTCTCCGCAAAGCCGGAACCAACGACGCCGGAATGTAAACTGAGTCCGGCGACGTGATTTGGTCCGTTAAATTGGAAACATCTTCACGCATTTGAAAAACTTACTACTTATGCGTACGCCGGCTCCGCCACGGCAGCGGCCGATTCCGGCAGGTCACCGCAATCCGCCCGCATGTGCTTGAGCATATTGGGTTTGAGCGTTGCGATCAGTTCCTTACGGGATTTTACCTCGATGGGCTTACCTGTATAGATCTTGCCCATTTTCGCGAGCCGCTTCTCTGACAAGGCTCCCGAAAACATCAGCAGTGGATAGGTAAAGTTAGGGCCGTTCAGTTTGCGGAGCTTGTACATCCACATACCGATCGAGCCAAGACGCCAAGCCGTCGGGCCCCACCAGCTGTACTGGCCCGGACGCAGGTTCATCTTCCAGCACTTCATCATCAGCTGCCACTGCAGCGGCGTCAGGTCGCGGGTCTTGGTGACGCCCTTTTCCATCTCCATACGCGTGTCGTGCAGGGGCGTAAAGATCGACGGGATCAGGAAAGCGAAAAGGCCGCGGCGTTCCATCTCATAGACGAGATCGAGCGTCGCCATGTTGTCCTCGTCCGTTTCGTCGGGATTGCCGACGATCAATGTCATTGCCGGGAACCAGTTGTTCTCGTTCATCACCCGCAGGCCCTCGAGCACGACGCTCTGCCAGTGGTCGATCGCGAACGGAACGGCCTTGCTCGCCATTACCTTTTTCGCCATCCGCACGGAACCGGTCTCAAGACCGATCAGCGGAGCAAGCGCCTTCTTCTCCGGATGGCTGCTCAGGTACGGAAAATGGATCGGGCTTTTCGGCAGCAGCAGGTTCGAGAGTTCCTTGATCAATATCGGGTCGACAACCGCCGGAGCGATGGTCGCGTGGCTGAGCACGTGCTGTTCGACGCCGGGCGTGTTGACGATGTCGCCGTAGAGGTCGAGCAGCGCCTCGCGGTTCGGGAAATAGAACGGCGTATCCGTATGCACCTGTCCCCAGATGAACATATCCTCGGTCGCCAGCGATATCTGCTTGTTGCCCTCGCGGACGTTCGCCCGGACAGCATCCATGATCTTGTCCTTCGGAAGGTCGATCTGCGGATTAAGGTCAGGCACGCAGAATTTGCAGCGGCGGCCGCAGCCCGTCGTCATCTCGACCACGCCGAAGGTCGTACGCGTGTCGGGGAACATTATCGAATCGCGGTCGGTCGGATGCTTGACCTCGATCTCACGCGGGATGTCCTCGCCGGCGACGGCCTTGGCAAAGAGGTCAAGTGTATCGTTCGATTCGCTGCGGCCCTCGACAACGCAGTCGATACCGAGTTCGTCATACATATCGGTCTGGATGATCTGCCATCCGCCCGACCCGCCAACGATCACCTTAAAATTCTCGCGGTACGGGCTGTTCTTGATCTGAGCAAAAAGCTCGCGTGAGTAATGCGAGTTGATCGGCATCTTGGACGAGCCGAAGATCGACGTATAAACACCGGCGGCAAACGTCACACCGAGCGGATTGTGCGTAGAAACGGCGACGACCCGCGTTCGCGGTCCGATAAATTTGTCGAGATCCTCGGGAAAGCACGAGACGATATCGTCATCGGCATACGCCCGCTGGAGTGATTTCTCGACGAGCCGGACGCCGGCCGGCATATATTTCGCCGAACCGTCTTCGTATCGCTCGACATCGCGCCAGTTCGGATACTTGCGATTCAAAATGCTCTCGAGCCAGATCGGAAGAGATGCCATCGCCATCTGGATAAAATACCCGGCGTGATCGATCGCCTCCGTCAGCGGTGCGGTCAGGACGATGAGCTTGCCCTCACCGTTTTGATTCCCGTTGTTTGAGACCATGTGGCCGTTCTGCCGTTCAGATCCGTTGGAAGTAGCGCTCATAAGAACTCCAGTTAGAAAGAATCTCCTTGAATTGATTAAGACCTCTAGCCCGCGGTATGCCGCGAAGCCCATTCACTAAAATCTGATAACCGCGTCGGGGCCGCCCTCGACGTGGACCGTATCCACAAACCGGATACTCTTTGAATCCGTCGTCATTACCACCGAATGCGTCCGTTTGCCCGAACCGAAGAACCTGACGCCCTTGAGCAACGCTCCATCCGTAACGCCGCTTGCAGCAAAGATGATCTTCTTGCCGGGCGCCAGGTCGTTCGTGTCATAGATCTTGTTCGGATCGTTGATGCCCATTTCGCGGAGACGGCGTTTCACTTCATCGTCGGGCGGAACTTTGGACTTGTCAACGCCTAATCGTTCCGGGTCCCAAACGAGTTTCGCAAGGATCTCGCCGTTGAGGCATTTCATCGCAGCTGCAGTGATAACGCCCTCGGGCGCTCCGCCGATGCCCATCAGCGCGTGAATATTCGTTCCGGCGACGGCGGCCGAAATTCCGGCCGAGAGATCACCGTCGGAGATCAACCGGATACGAGCTCCGGCGGCACGAACGTCCTGTACTAACTGGCGGTGACGGGTGCGATCGAGGCACATTACGGTCAGGTCCTCGACATCGCGGCCGAGACGGCGGGCAATGTTCTTCAGATTTTCGGCAACCGACGCGTCGATGTCGACCGAGCCGCGGCACGACGGCCCGACCACGATCTTGTCCATATAAATGTCGGGAGCATTGAGCAGGCCGCCGCGTTCCGCCGCTGCAAGCACGGCGATCGCGTTGTTCGCTCCGAGAGCGCAGAGGTTAGTTCCCTCGAGCGGATCGACCGCGATATCCACCTCGGGAAATTCAGCCCTTGCCTCTTCCGAATAGTTCCCACCGCCGACCTCCTCGCCAATGTAAAGCATCGGGGCCTCGTCACGTTCGCCTTCACCAATGACGATCCGCCCGCGCATCGGCACCGAGTCCATCACTTCACGCATCGCCTCGACGGCCACATGGTCGGAATGTTTGCGGTCACCCTGACCCATTGTTTTCGCGGATTCGATCGCCGCGGCTTCGGTCACCCGAAGAAAGTCCAGTGCCAACTCGCGTTCGGCTCTAATAGTTTTCATTGTTTTTCGTTTCGATAAGATATCGACTTTTTCAGCTCGGATTAAGGAATTCTATCACTTGTCTAACCCGATTTGACAAGTTAACCTCTGGGTATTACGGTTTTATTTTGGTTTTCGTCAGCATTGAAGGAGTTATTGTAAATAAATGACCTATATCGTTACCGAGCCTTGCGTACAATGCAAATATAGTGACTGCGCAGCTGTATGCCCGGTCGAGGCTTTTCATGAACTGCCTGACCGTCTTCTCATTAACCCCGACACCTGTATCGACTGTGACGCCTGCCTGCCGGAATGCCCGGTTGAGGCGATCTACGCAGATATGTCCATTCCCGAAGAGTATATGGAGTGGCTTGAGATCAACAAAGAAGCTGAAAATTACCCTATCATCAGCGTCAAGCAGCCGGCGCTCTATGGCCCGGGCTGTAAAGGCCAACCGGAATAATCCGAACAGCCTGCACGACTTTGTTTATTTGAGGGCGGCCGATCAGGGCTGCCTTCTTTCGTTAACGACATCCGTCCTTTCTGGCTCTCCATCTTTCTTTTTTGTCGCCCATTCGATCCACCACATTTGGTCGGGCGCGGTGAAAGTGCCTTTACTATCAAGATCTATGTATTACAATCAGAGGCGTATTTGCCGTTGGAAGCGGATCGGCTCCGCCCATTGTAATGTCGGGAAGCGTCAATTTCCCGGGATGAAAAAACCGGCACAAATCGGAAGAAATCACCATTTGAAAGTATATTGAACGGTAATTACCTTGACGTAAAAGCACAGTCGCTTATGTTCGACAATGTAATACCGGAAAAGCGCCCTCCGGCGCATATGGCCATGGATAGCGGTATGAAGGTACTTGTACTATTCGGAACGAGGCCCGAGGTTATCAAACTAGCCCCGGTAATACGCGAACTGCGTAAAAAGCAATTCGAGACGGTCGTCGTATCGTCGAGTCAACATAAACAATTACTCAAGCCCTTTCTGAAGGCTCTCGATGTCGAAGTGGATTTTGATCTGAAGGTAATGACCAAGGACCAAAGTCCGACCGGGGTCTGCGCGAGAATATTGTCGCGCTTCGATTCGGTTCTCGAGGCGGAAAGCCCTGACCTCGTCCTCGTGCAGGGCGACACCACCACGACACTGGCCGGTGCAATGGCAGCCTTTAATCGGCGTATTCCGATCGGACATATCGAGGCCGGATTGCGTTCCGGAAATATCATGAGCCCGTTCCCCGAAGAGATGAACCGGCGTCTGGTGTCGCAAATGGCGACCTTTCATTTCGCGGCCACGGAAAAGAACCGCCGCAGCCTGCTGGAAGAGAACGTCCCGAGCGAAAAGATTTTTGTCACCGGAAATCCCATCGTCGATTCGCTCCGCACGATGTTGAAAACGCTCTCGCCGAGCCCCGATATCGCCGAACTCATCAAGTCGACGGAGGGCAAGAAACGCCTCTTGCTGACGACACACCGGCGCGAGAGTTTTGGTTCGACGATGACCGAAAACCTGAAGGTGATCCGCGATTTCATCGAACGCCGACGCAATACGTGTCTATTCTTTCCCGTGCATCCAAATCCAAACGTGAAAGATGTCGCCGAGGAGATACTCGGCGGCAAAGAGCGTATCTATCTGCTGGAGCCGCTCGATTACGCGGATTTTCTGGCTTTGATGAAATCGTCGTGGCTGATAGTTTCCGATTCTGGAGGCGTTCAGGAAGAGGCTCCGACACTCGGTAAACCGTTGCTCGTGATCCGCGAAAACACCGAGCGTCCTGAGGCGATACGTGCGGGAGTTTCAAAGCTCATCGGCCCCGGTCCCGGGCCGCTTAAGAACCTGCTCGACGAAAATTACTCGGTCGATACCTGGATCAAATCGGTCCGCGAGGTCGAAAACCCGTTCGGTGACGGGCGATCCGCGGCACGGATCGTCAGGATCATCGAGGAAAAGCTCGCAACCAAGGAAATGCAGACGCGAAACATACAACGATCGCTTTTTTGAACATTGATGTTTTCTCAGGACCACACTCCCAAGCACCTGCTCACCGTTCTGGTCGAGGACTATTTTCACGTAGGTGCGTTCGAAAACCTCATCCACCAGCGAAACTGGTCGAATTTTGAACCGCGTTACGAGAGAAACACGCTGAAAACATTGGATCTGCTCGACGAATTTGATACGAGGGCGACCTTCTTTGTCCTCGGGTGGATCGCGGAACAGAACCCGAAGCTCGTTCGAGAGATCGCCGCCCGCGGCCATGAGGTGGCGAGCCGCGGATATTACCATCGCAGCCTCAAGAACCTGACCAATGACGAGTTTCGCGAGGACATCCGCAGGACCGGTCGGGTGATCGAGGATGCCTGCGGCCGCAAGGTGATGGGTTATCGGGCCGCCGAAAAACTCTCGTTCAGCGAAAATGACTGGATATTCGAGATCCTTGCCGACGAAGGGTTCGCCTACGATGCCTCGTTCATGCCGAAACGGGTTGACGATGCGGGCAAAAGATTCGCCCATCAAGTGCCCGCCGCCGGCAAAGTAATACAGGAATTACCTTATTCGACCCTTGACCTCGGACTCGGCCTGCTGCCGATCTCGGGCGGCAACTACTTTCGCCAAATTCCATACACGCTGATGCGTCACGCGGTCAGGAATTGGCATAAGAAAAATGATGCGCCGTTCGTCTCGTATTTTCACGTCTGGGAACTCGACCCCGAGCAACCCAGGATCTCGGCGGCGTCCAATTACAACCGCATCCGTCACTATCGCAAGCTCGATAAGATGGAGTGGATCATTCAGGAGAATCTGGCACTTTACGATTGCGTATCGATCGCCGAGCATCTTGGCCTGGTTGGAGAACGGGTCGCAAGATCACGACCAGATGTCATTGAGGTTGCAACGGACCAAACTGCGGCTGCCCGGACGGACCATCAGAGCGTCACGATCGTGATCCCTTGTTACAACGAACAGGAAGCCCTGCCATACCTGGCGAATACGCTCAAAAGCGTTGAGGTCACGCTAAATGATGCCGGCTATGAACCGAATTTCACATTCATTGACGACTGCAGCACCGATGCCACCGTCGATCTGCTGGACAGCCTCTTCGGCGACTGGCCAAACGTCAGCATTGTTAAACACGAGGAAAACAAAGGTGTTGCCGCCGGGATCATGACCGGCATTCGGACGGCGGAAACGGAACTCGTGTGCTCAATGGACTGCGACTGCACCTACGACCCGCACGAATTAAGCAAGATGCTGCCGCTCATTAAGTCAGATATCGATCTGGTGACAGCATCGCCATATCACCGCCTCGGCGGGGTCAGGAACGTTCCCGGATGGCGGCTTTTTCTCTCGAAAGGAGCTTCGTTCCTCTATCGCCGCGTTCTGAACTCCAAACTCGACACCTACACGAGCTGTTTCCGCGTTTACCGTCGAAGCTCATTCGCCCCGCTTGAGCTTAAGGAATCTGGTTTTTTGGGTGTTGCCGAGATGCTCGGCAAACTCGATCTGAGCGGCGGCAAGATCGTAGAATTTCCTGCAGTTCTCGACGTCCGACTGTTCGGGATCTCCAAAATGAAGACCGCCCGCACCATCGCCGGACACATCCGGCTCCTCGCCCGCCTGTCAAACCTTCGCTGGTTTCGGAAAAGCGAAACTATTAGAACTTCTATAAAGCTTGAGGAAAAGCCCAGGTAATTGAGCTGGCCGCAAATTGCGTTCCGACGCCGATCTTATCGGTGTTTTCGGAAACGGCTGTCGCACAACCAACGCTCGAAGACCATTTAAATTAGAGACCAATAAATAAAAATATTATGACCCCCGTTGCAAAAACAGAACGATTGATGATGCTCCCATCCGATCAGGATATGTCGGGAAGAACCTTCGGACCAGAAGAAAGAAAGTACGTTGAGGAAGTACTCGCCAGCGGAACCCTGACAACGACCAAGGGCAAATTCGGCAGACTTCTCGAACAGAAATTCGCCGAAAAGCTCGGCGTCAAATATGCGTACGCCTGCACGTCCGGCTCGGCGGCGATCCACATCGCGGTTGCCGCCGTGAACCCGAATCCGGGCGACGAGATCGTCACGACCTCGATCACCGATATGGGCGCACTTACGCCGCTGATGTATCGCGGTGCCGTTCCCGTCTTTGCGGAGGTCGACCCGAAAACGCTGAATGTGACCGCGAAGACGATCGAAGCGGTTCTCAGCGAACGCACCAAGGCGATCATCGTGACCCATCTTTTCGGCAACCCCTGCGAAATGGACGAGATCATGGCATTGGCGAAGGAGAGGAATATTCCGGTCATTGAGGACTCGGCCCAAACGTTCATGGCGAAGTGCGGCGACAAATTTGCCGGAACGATCGGCGACATCGGCTGCTTCAGCTTTCAGCAGGGTAAACATATGACGACAGGCGAAGGCGGAATGGTCGTGACCAACGACGACGCGATCGCCCGCCACATGTTCCTGTATATCAATAAAGCGTGGGGTTACGGCGATGCTAATCCTGACCATTATTTTATGGCCCTCAACTACCGCGTAAGCGAACTTCAGGCCGCCGTTGCCCTCGGACAGCTCGAGAAGCTTGAAGAATGCGTCGCCAACCGTCAGCGGACCGCGGCAATGCTCGCAGAACTCTTGAAAGGCATCGATGGTGTCGAAACCCCGATGATCGCTAACGGATCGACCCACGTGTATTGGAAATACTGCCTCACCGTTGATGACACCAAGATCGACGGCGGTTCGGTCGGTATGGCAAATCTCCTGAAGGAAAAGAACATTTTCTCGGCACCGAGATATATCGTCAAACCGGCGTTCATGTGCCAGGTCTTTCAGGAAAAGAATACGCTCGGCGACAGTCATTTTCCGTTCAACCTCGCGCGTCCCGAGGCCGTTGATTATTCGATGGACAAATATCCGGCGACGGCAAAGGCCCTGCACGACGTCCTCGTTCTCCCGTGGAACGAGAAGTACACCGAGGAACACGTTCGATACATTGCCGACAACGTACGCATCGTCGCGAGCAAACTGCGTAAGTAAATAAAGCCGCGGAAAACGCGGATGACGCCGATCAACGAATATTGATTTCTTTCTTTGATCTGCGTCATCAGCGTCATCTGCGGTAAATAACCGTTATGAAGAAACTACGATTTGGACTGATCGGAGCGGGAGCGATAGCACAAGCCTACGCCCAGGCGTTTAACGAAAGTAGCTGCTGCGACCTTGTCGCAATTGCCGACATCCGAGCGGAAGCTGCCGCTGCACTGGCCGAGATCATTGGTGCGAAAACTTATGCGGATCACATCGCTCTTGCGGAGGCGGAAACGGAACTTGATGCCGTCATCGTCGCGACGCCACCGGTTTCGCATCCCGGGATAGCTTGCTATTTCTTGGATCGCGGAATTCCTGTACTTTGCGAAAAGCCGTTGTGCTTGAGCGTCGGCGAAGCGGAGAAGATGATCGCTGCTGCCGAAAAAGCTGGGGTTTTGTTTACGATGGCGTCAAAATTCCGGTATTGCAGCGACGTTATCAAGGCTAAAGGAATTCTGGCTTCGGGAATGCTCGGCGAAGTGCTCCAATTCGAGAACGCCTTTACCGCTAAAGTCGATATGTCCAAACGTTGGAACTCCAATGCCGAAGTCTCAGGTGGCGGCGTTCTGATCGACAACGGCACGCATTCGGTCGACATCATCCGATATTTTCTCGGCGGGATCGAATCGGTTCTCGCGGTCGATGCTGGCGGAACGCAGGGTTTGTCGGTCGACGAGAACGTGAAGATGTTCGCTAAAACCAGGAACAACGTCACCGCGAGCGTGGACCTGACGTGGGGCATTAACAAGGATCTGCCCAATTTCATCAGCATTTACGGCTCGAACGGCACGCTCCACATCGGCTGGCGGGAGTCGAAATACAAGCTCAACTCGAGTCCGGACTGGACCGTTTTTGGAAAGGGTTACGACAAGGTCGCCTCGTTCAAAGGCAAGATCGAGAATTTTTCACACGCCTTGCACGGAACGGATGAGCTCTTTATCAAGCCTGCCGACGCTCTCGCCTCGGTGCAGGTTATTGAAGCGGCGTACAAATCACTCAACCAAAACCTTTGGCAGCCGGTGATAGAGAAGGCGGCGGCTGCACGATAAAACGATGGCTAAAGTACACCCGACAGCGATCATCGAAGACGGCGTTTTACTTGGCGAGGGCACGAGCATCTGGGACAACGTCCACATCCGTCACGGTGCCAGCCTCGGCGACGAATGTATTGTCGGCGAAAAGAGCTACATCGCTTACGACGTGAGGATCGGAAACCGCGTGAAGATCAACGCGATGGTCTATATCTGTGCCGCCGTCACGATCGAGGACGGGGTGATGATATCGGCTTCGACGACTTTTACGAACGACCGTTTCCCTCGGGCGACCTTTCCCGACCTCAAGAGTTTGAGGCCGTCCGAACCCGACGAACACACCTTGCCGACACTGGTCCGCGAAGGTGCGACGATCGGGGCGGGATGCATCATCGGCAACGACCTCGAGATCGGCCGCTGGGCGATGGTCGGAATGGGCTCGGTGGTGACAAAGAGCGTTCCCGATTTTCACCTTGTATTAGGCTCTCCCGCTCGCTCCGTTGGTGCGGTATGCAAGTGCGGGAAGCTTTTTCACAAGTTCGCCGACGGCGAGGATGGCTCATTCGCTTGTGAATGCGGACTCGAATACTCGATAACGCACAGTGCTGTTTCAGAAAGTAATTTGACCACAAAGAACACGGAGACCGCCGAGGAAGCGCTGATTGCCGTTCCTTAAGTCGAGCATCTTCCGGATTTCTCTGTTCCCTCTGTGTCCTCTGTGGTGAAGGGCCCGAAAATGATCAAAAACGTCGCCATCGTCGGTTCCGGATTCCTTGGCATGACGCTGGCCCTGCGCCTCGCGGAGACAGGGGCCAAGGTCACGATCTTCGAAAGTGCGGACCGCATCGGCGGCCTGGCCGCGGCGTGGGAGATCGGCGGTTTCGAATGGGACAAGCACTACCACGTGACGCTCGCCTCGGATACATTTACCAGAAAGATCATCGAAGAGATCGGACTCGGCGACGAGTTCAAATGGGTCGAAACGAAGACGGGCTTTTACACGGACGGCAAACTTCACTCGATGTCCGACGCGATGGAATTCCTGAGATTCCCGCCACTCGGGCTCGTCAACAGACTTCGGCTTGCTGCCACGATCCTTTACGCCTCACGGCAGACCGACTGGAGATCGCTCGAAAAGATCTCGGTTGAGAACTGGCTCGTCAAACTCTCCGGCAAGCTTACGTTCGAAAAGATCTGGAAACCGCTGTTAAGGGCGAAACTCGGCGATTCGTACAAGCGCACCTCGGCGGCTTTTATTTGGGCCACGATTCAGCGGATGTTCGCCGCACGGCGTTCCGGACTCAAAAAGGAAATGTTCGGCTACGTCCGCGGAGGTTACGCCCGAGTGCTGCGGCAATTCAGCGAAAGGCTGATGTCGAAAGGCGTTGAGATACACCTGAATGCGCCGATCGACCGCATCGAAAAACTGCCGAACGGATCGTTTCGCGTCTTACCGCGTCGTTCCCGCCGCCGTGGCGATGAAAAAAAGGTCGTCCTGCGTGACGGCGAAGTGGTGGTTGAATCGACGAAATATGCCCGCGTCCAAACCGCGGCCCAGGTCGCCCCCGGCTTTTCCGGAATGTTCCTCTCCGAACCAGGACTAAAAAGCAGCGTTGCCGTTAGTCCGGATGCCGCTCTCGCGATGCGGGAATATGATCAGGTTATCTTGACGTGCCCGTCGAGCAAAGCCGCTGAGATGTTGCCGCAATTGACCGATGACGAACAGTTGAAACTTCGCAACATCGAGTATCAGGGCATCGTCTGTGCCTCGGTCCTGATGAAGTGCTCACTTTCTCCTTTCTATGTGACGAACATAACCGACGAGGCTCCGTTCACAGGTGTGATCGAAATGACCGCACTCGTCGACAAACGTGATTTTGGACAGAACACCCTGGTCTATTTGCCCAAGTACGTCTCAACCGACGATGAGCTTTTCGGAAAGACGGACGCCGAGATCAGAGAGAGCTTTTTCGCGGGGCTCGAACGGATGTATCCGCAGTTCAAGAGAACTGACGTGATCGCATTCCGCGTCTCGCGGGTCCGCAACGTCTTTCCGCTGCCGGTTTTGAATTACTCGGACTCGCTTCCCGGCGTGAAGACGTCGATCGAAAACGTATTTGTCATCAACTCTTCGCAGATCGTGAACGGCACCCTGAACGTCAACGAAACCATTCAACTGGCGGAGCGATTCTTTAACGAAGAGCTTAGAAAATAGTGTCTTTGGCTGAGGCCGTGGGACGGCCCGTTCCTTATGAAAAAGATCGCGAGCTTATCGCTCGACCTCGACAATCAATGGTCCTACATGAAGACCCACGGGGACGCCGGATGGGAAAGCTATCCGTCGTATCTCGAACTTGTTGTTCCTCGCACGCTCGAGTTTCTGGGAGAGCGAGATCTTCAGATCACCTTCTTTATTGTCGGACAGGACGCTGCTCTTGAAGAAAACCGTGAGCCGATCACCGCGATCGCCGATGCCGGCCACGAGATCGGCAATCACAGCTTCAAACACGAACCGTGGCTGCACCTGTATTCGAGGGCTGAACTTGTCGAGGAGTTTGAAAGGTCCGAGGAAGCGATCGAAAATGTTACCGGCCGGCGAACTGTCGGGTTTCGCGGCCCGGGCTACAGTTTGAGTCCGGCGGTGCTGGAAGTATTAGCTGAACGAGGTTACGTTTACGACTGTTCGACACTGCCGACATTCATCGCTCCGCTCGCCCGTGCATATTATTTTTTGAGATCGCCGGAAATGTCGCCCGAGGAGAAAGCTAAGCGAAAGAAGCTTTTCGGGAGATTTGCAGACGGTTTTCAGTCCCTTCGCCCGCACGTTAGGCAAGTGTCGGGCCGCGAGTTGATCGAGATTCCGGTCACGACGATGCCTTTGGTAAAGACACCGGTCCACGTCAGCTATCTGATCTACCTCTCGACTTTCTCGCCCGCGATGGCACGTGCCTATTGGAAGACTAATCTTTCGCTTTGTTCGGCCGTTGGTGTCGAGCCGTCGCTGCTGCTGCACCCGCTCGATCTCTTATGCGGTGACGACGTGCCTGAATTGAAATTTTTCCCCGGCATGAACATCGGGCTTGCTCGAAAGCTCGAATTTCTAAGTTGGGTGCTTGAAACATATTCCGAGCGATTCGACGTTGGGACGATGATCCGCCACGCTAACTCATTCCGCGACGGGCGTGTCATTGCCGGCCGGCCCGAGGAGGCTGCCACATGAGGACACTCGAGATAAATGAGCCCGTCACGCTGACATTGACCCAAAACATTAAGGGCTTGTTGGTTGAAATGCGTCCGCAGGAGTGGGCCAAAAACCTCTTGGTTTTCTCGGGCGTTATCTTCTCAAAGTCGTTGACGGACCCGCACAATATCCTTCTGAGCTTGCTTGGATTCGCCGTTTTCTGTGCTGCGAGCAGTGCGATCTACCTTTTCAACGACCTTTGTGATATCCGTGCTGATCGTGAACACCCGGTCAAGTGCGTTCGCCCTCTCGCGTCAGGCTCGCTGAACATAAACGTAGCCCGAGCCGGAATGGTAGCCCTTTTCGCGATCGCGGCCGTGGGGTCACTCGCACTCAGTCACGCGTTTGCGGTCATAATTGCCATCTATATCGCGGCCTGCCTGGCTTATTCGCTGAAACTCAAGCACGTGGTGATCCTGGATGTGGTCATCATCGCCGCCGGTTTTGTGCTGAGAGCAATTTCCGGTGCGGTACTGATCGAGGTCGAAGTGTCCGAATGGCTTATCTTATGCACATCGATGGTCGCGTTGCTTGTCGGTTTCGGTAAAAGGCGGCACGAACTCGCATTGCTTCAGGGTGCCGCAGGAAACCACCGCTCCAGTCTGAATGATTATTCGATCGAATTTCTCGATTCGATAATGGCGATTTGCTCCGGTGCCGCCCTGATCACGTACGCGCTCTACACGCGCGCCGACGAGACGGTCGCCCGCGTCGGTTCGCACGGAATGCTGATCACGATCCCGTTTGTCGTCTACGGGATTTTCCGGTATCTGTTCCTGATCCATCGCCGCGGCGAAGGCGGCGATCCGGTCCAGATCCTGTTTCGCGACCGCGCAACATTGCTCAATCTGGCCCTCTGGATATTGACGGTCGCCGCCGTGATCTACTTTCCGCGGATATGGCATTTCGGATGAGCAAAGCCAGGATCGCAATCATCCTTATCTTTGCCGCCGCGTGCCTGATCCGGTTCGCGGACGCATTTCGGCCGATCAACCAGGCGTCTTGGCGCGAATGCGATATCGGTTCGATTGCCCGGAACTTCGCGGTCGAGGACGTGAACCCGCTTTATCCGCGGATCGACTGGCGCGGAACCGGGCCGGGATACACGGAGATGGAGTTTCCGCTTTACCCGTGGCTGATCGCCCTGACATATAAAGCGTTCGGGATACACGACGTCGCCGGACGGCTGTGGTCGCTCGCGTTTTCGATCGGAACGCTTTTCTTCTTTTTTCGACTGGCCCGCGAGAACCTCTCTGAGTACGCGTCCATCGGAGCCTTCGCGTTTTTCGCGTTCAATCCGCTCATCCTGCAATCCTCGACCGCCGTCCAACCCGAGGCGCTGATGATGCTTGCCTATGTCGCGGCGGCCTACTACTTTTTGCGATGGATACGCGAGGACCGTAGCGGCGATCTCTGGTTCGCGGCGGCGGCGACCGCGTTGGCATTGCTCGGAAAGGCCACGGCCGCACACATCGGGATACTATTCGCCGTGCTGCTGTTTCAAAAGTACGGGTTCAGTTTTTTCACGAAATGGCAGGTCTGGCTCTTCGGGGCGATCGCGGTCGTGCCGGCAGCCGCGTGGTACGTCCACGCTCACAGTCTATGGACAACGTTCGGCAATTCGCTTGGCGTTTCCAATGAATACCACTGGGTCGGGCCGGATCTGTTCACCAATCCATATTTCATTACCGGCATACTGCGGATCGAGGCCGTTTACGTCTGGGTCGTTTTCGGCCTGGCGGTCGGCATATTGGGAGCTATCAATGGATTCGGCCGAGCCGTCACGCGTACCGCGTTGATGTGGTTGGCATCGGCGTTTTTGTTTTACATTGTCACGGCCCGCACCTCGGCTGACGACTGGGCCAGCTACTACCATCTTTTTTCGGTTCCGGCCGCTGCATTGTTGTTCGGCGTCGGACTAACGTCGATATTCGAACTGCTGCGATCGTGGGCGGACAATTTCAGTAAACATGCACTGATTTCGAATCTGGCCCGGCTGAGTATTCCGGTCATCCTTGTCTTCGCTGCGTTTGTGACATTTCTGGCCGAGGGGCGAAATGCCCGTTCGGAGTTCCTCGAACACCGACGGTCTGACCCGAGTTTTCAATTTGCTACCGATCTCAGTCCAAAACTCGCGAAACCCGGCCTGATCCTCGTTTCGGGCGGCAGCTGTACAGATGACGATGGTTACCCCGTGGCGTACAACGCCTCGTTCATGTTCTACTGGCTGGATCGAAAGGGTTCAAATATCTGTGTCCAGGATCAGAGCATCGCGGCGGTGAAGCAATTTGCCGCCGAAAATCACCAATATTTTATCGCCGAGCGAATTTATCTTTCGAAGAAGCCGGGCTTCGAAAAAGAACTTCTCGAGAGATACGGGTCGATCGTTAGCAACGAGGATTACGAGGTATTTGACCTGACGACAGGAACAGCCAGATGAACTGCCCGCTTTGCAGATCAGGCTCGCAATTCGCGTTTGCGGCAAAAGGATTCCCGCTGCACGATTGCGAGGTGTGCGGTCACCGGTTCGCGGCGATCGACGCAGGCGCCGGGCACGTGTCGGGGACCTACGACGACCAATATTTCTTCGGCGGCGGGGCCGGATATTCCGATTACTGCTCCGAAAGCGAAATGCTTCGGTCACGCGGACGGATGTACGCGAAAAAGATCGCTCCGTTTATCGCAAGCGGAAGGATATTGGACGTCGGTGCGGCAGCCGGTTTTGTCCTGAAGGGTTTTGCCGACGAGGGTTGGAAGGGCGTCGGGATCGAGCCGAATGCTACGATGGCCGCAATGGGACGTGATTCGCTTTCGCTCGATATGCGAGTTGGTTCTCTCGAATCGCTTGCGACCAACGATCGATTCGACCTGATCTCGATGATCCAGGTTGCGGCTCACTTTTATGATCCGGAACGAGCATTTGCGATCGCTCATGATCTCCTCAACGAAGGAGGCTGCCTGCTGATCGAAACCTGGGACCGTTCGTCGAAACTCGCCCGGATTTTTGGCAGAAACTGGCACGAATACTCGCCTCCGAGCGTGCTCCATTGGTATTCGAAGGGCGGACTGAAGAATTATCTCGAAACGGTCGGATTTGATCAGATCGCCGGAGGCAGGCCTTCGAAAAAGATCAGCGGCGGCCACGTGAGGTCGCTGTTACGGTATCGCCTAGGTGATGCCACGATATTGAAGCTGATCCCCGAGAAAGTGAATTTTCCCTATCCGTCGGAAGACCTTTTTTGGGCGTTGTTCCGTAAGCGCAGTTAGCAAAATGGGCGAAGGCAAAGACCGCTACAAACTCGTAGTCCTCGCACTGATCGCCGTACATTTGGCGATAGCGATACCGCTTGCCTACCATCTGAACATCTGGAGCGACGAGGGCTCGTCACTGTACACGACACAACACGGACTCTATGCAGCGCTCACGGGCGGCATCACTGACGAAAAGCAGGCGCCGCTGTATTTTGGGATCTTAAGCCTTTGGCGAATGGTCAACGGTTCGATCTTCTTCGCCCGACTGCTCTCGGTTATCTTCAGCGTTCTGGCTATCAAGTATTTCGCCGGCCTCGCGGCCGAAATATTCGACCGGCGGACCGCATTGCCGATCGCCGCGTTTTTCGCACTGCATCCGTTCCTATTTTGGGCGAGCCTCGAGATCAGGACATATTCGCTCGTGCTGCTGATCTCGGTCCTGATCGTACGATACTTTTTCAAGGGATTTTCCGACGATGATGATAAGCTGCGAAAGCCGGAACCGCGGTCTCGCATGCTGTTTCTCGCTGCGTCGATCATCGGGCTCTATACAAATTATTATCTCGGCTTCGTACTCGTCGGCCTTTTTTGCGTACTCTTGGTCCGACGGCAATGGAATCAGGCGATCAGCTATCTGAAACTGATGCTGATCGCCTCGATCGCGTGCGTGCCGCTTGCGATGGTCGTCCGATCGCAGATCGCCGCCAACACGGCCGGCTATCAGGGATCACGCTCTTTGTTCGAGGCTGTGAGGTTGCTGTGGCATCACGTCCTGACATTTGTGCTGCCGGCGGAGATCTTTCCCGATAAGGACGCGTCAGTCGCGTCGGTAATTCGGCTGAATATCGTTCGGATTGCCGCCCTTATCTTAGGCTTGGCCGCAGTTTTTCACTTCCGACACATTTCACGGCGTACGATCGACCTCGCGATGCTCAGCGTTGTCATCTCGTTCTTCTTTGTGGCCGCCTATTTCCCGCTCGGTCCGGATTACGCCGAGATCAGGCACGCTTCGGTCTTGTTCGTTCCGCTGATCTTGCTGTTAGCGTCGCTGATAGGCGATCTGATTCCCGACGGCTGGAGGAAAGCCCGGTTTTCACGTCCGTTGATGGCTGCTGCGGCACTTTTGGTCCTCGCGTCATTCTCATATTCGGTCTACACGCTATATCCCAATTGGACGAAACGCGGCGATTGGGCTCGCGTTGCCGAGTATATTGAGGCAAACCAAACCGCCGGCCAACCGATCCTGGTGTTCCCTTCGTACGATGTCTTATCCGTCAAGTCCTACTATCACGGACCAAACGTTCTGCTGCCGGATGAGAATTATTTCGACTTCACGCTCGACGACACACCGGGCAGCGAGACGAGCCTGACGCATCGGATCGAATTCGCGATATCAAAAATTCCCGCCGGCACTTCCGAGCTTTGGCTCGTGGTCAGCGACAAATGCACCGCCGCGAACGCTTGCCTCCCGCTGGAAAAATTTGTCGAAGCAAACTACACTGTTGTGAAAGAAAAGGATCTATATCGCGAAAGGATCCGCCTTTTGCAAAAGAAAACACAATGACCGAGATTACCGAATCAACTTCGACCGACAAGCCGGTGGCACGATGTTCCGAATGCGACCGTGAGGTAACCCACTACAACACGTTTATTTCACCTACGGACGAAAAGACCGTCATTTGCTGGCAGTGCCGTGCCCGCGACGAAAAGGGCTTTAACGCCGACCGGAATTACCACCGCACGTCCCGCCGCGGAGTGATACCCAGATAGTAATGCCCGTCAGAAAGATCACCGAATATCCCGAAGAAGTATTAGGCAAGGTCGGTCAGCCCGTGACAAAGTTCGACGCTGATCTGGCGACTCTCTGCGCGGACATGTTCGATACGATGTACGAAGCAGAGGGCGTCGGCCTTGCGGCACCGCAGATCGGGCTCAATCTGCGGCTGTTCGTAATGGACTGCGACGGCATCAAGCTGATCGCCGCAAACCCCGAGATCGTCGCCACCGACGGCGAACAATCGAGCCAGGAAGGCTGTCTCTCCGTCGGCAAAGTGCCGGCCGTGGTCGTCCGTCCGATGAAGGCACGCCTCCGCGCCCAGGATGAAAAGGGCGAGTGGTTCGAACGCGAAGCCGAGGGCTACGCCGCCCGGGCGTTCATGCATGAAACCGATCATTGCGACGGCAAACTTTTCATCGACCGATTGCCGAAATTGAGGCGGGACATGGTCGTGAAAAGGTTCAAGAAAGAGAAGAACTGGAAGTAGCTGGTTTTTGCCACATCGCCCGATACACGGGGAGAGCCTTGTCCTCGACAGCCTTTTCACGTTCGGTCATCGCCGGGAATGGATTCGCGTCGATGACCATCTCCATCAACCGTTCGTCCGCCCGAAATAACTCAAACATCTCTTCCGCCAGGAACTCAATATCTGTCTGAACGAATATCCGGCCGCCGTCGGCCAGTTTCGAGACCACGGCATCGACGAGTTCGGCGTTGACCATGCGGCGCTTGGCGTGTCTTTTCTTGAACCACGGGTCGGGGAACTGGATCGTGACCATTTGCAGCGCGCTGTCGGGGATGAGCTCGAGCAGGTTGCCGAGCCAAAGCATCGCATTGCAGAACGTATAGTGCAGGTTCGTCAGTCCGGCCTCAGCCGCAAGCCGATTTGCCTCGTCGACGAGCGGCTCACGGATCTCGACTCCGAGATAATTCCACTCCGCTTCGGCCTCGGCCATTCGAAGCAGGAATCGTCCGCGGGCACATCCGATATCGAGAAGCAGCGGCCTTCTTGGATCGGCGAAAACCGCCGCCGGATCGACCGGGCTTGGCTCCTGCCGGTAATAAGGGCTCAGCGGATTGACGTGCTGATGTACGCGGACTCTGGCCATAAGGGAGCGGACTAAATAGCGCGGATGATGAGAAGGACGCTGAACAAACACGCCGCCAGGTAAATACCCACGGCAGCGATGCCGGCAAATTCGACAGCGGAACTCGCGACCCGCGGGTCTACGTGCTCATCGGACGGGATCTGCAGCAATCCATAAATTGCGCCCGTGATAAATCCGCCGATGTGTCCGAAGTTGTCGATCGCCTGATAAAGGACGATCCCAAACACAAGGATGAACCCGATATTTATTATCAGATTCTTACGAAACGCCGGCGAGATGAACTGCCGCCGCCGAAACGCGTAGATCAAAAGATAACCGATCAGCCCGACGATACCGCCCGACGCACCGACAGAAATACCGTTCGGCATAAAGATCAAACTCAGTAAACCGCCGCCGATCGCCGCAAGTAGGAAAACGACGGCTAGATGGGCCCGATTTGTGAGCATCTCGAAGATGCGGCCGAAGCTGTAAAACGCGTAGCAGTTTAACAATACGTGAGGAACACTTCCGTGCGTCGTGGCGCCGGTCAATATTCGCCAGTATTCGTGCTGCCGCAGGAATGCCGGCTTTACGAAACCTGCGCTCAGGATCGAGGCATCGAGGCCGGTCGTAAACTGCGTAACCGCCACGACGGCGATCCCGGCGATCAGGACAATGGTGTACAGCGGAAGCGGAACCGGAACCGCAACGCGAACAGGAGCTTCGGCGGCGACTGCCGTTTCTTCGTCCTCGGTTTGATATTGAAGCGACATCTTGAGGCTACATTGCGAGGCCGCCGTCGGCCTGGACGACCTGTCCGGTAATATAGGCGGCTGATGGCGATAAAATGAAACAGGCGATCTCAGCGACCTCGATGACGTTCCCGAGCCGCGCGAGCGGTATTTGGGCAAGGATCTTTTCGCGATATTCGGCGTTCATCTCGCTCGCCATTTCGGTCTCGACGAGGCCAAGAGCGAGGGCGTTGACGGTGATCTTGCGGCTTGCGACTTCCTTAGCAAGCGATTTCGTCAGGCCGATCATCCCGGCCTTCGAGGCCGAATAATTGGACTGTCCGAGCATACCGACGACGCCCGAGATCGACGAGATATTCAGGATCGAGCCGCCGCTCTCGTTCCGCATCATCGGACGAACGGCTGCCTTGCAGAAATTCCACGCGCCCTTGAGATTGGTGTCGACGACCGCGTCCCAATCTTCTTCTTTCATTCGCAGTATCAGTTGGTCGCGGGTGATACCGGCGTTGTTGACGAGGAGATCGACGGTCCCAAACTCGGCGGCGACCTGCTTCACGAATTCAGCCGCCGCCTCGGTGCTCGCGACGTCGCATTGTGCCGCATAGGCCTTGACGCCGAGCGACTCGACCTCGGCTTTCAGTTTCTCGGCTTCGTCGGCACTTTTCGAATAGTTAAATGCAACATTCGCACCTCTTCGTGCCAATTCAAGCACGATCGCCTTTCCGATACCGCGTGTTCCGCCCGTGACGATCGCCGATCGCCCTTCAAATTGTTTTTCGTTCAAAATATTTTTCCTCAGTGATGAATTGATTGTAGATTCTTGCGAGGCGTGGCGTCAAAATGAGGAACTATGACACCAGTTTGTGCTCGATCGCATAGCGAGTAAAATCGGAATTCGAGCGGAGCCCCGTTTTCTCGATGATCCGCGTCCGATACGTGCTGACGGTCTTCACACTGAGCTGCAGGTCTTCGGCGATCTGAGAAATACCTTTCCCAGACGCGATCAGGCGCAGAACCTCAAATTCGCGGTCGGAGAGTATCTTGTGGGGTTCATCCGGCGGCCCTTTCTCGACAAAATCCGCTAATAGCTCCGCGACATCTGGACTTATGTACCTCTCGCCTCGATACGCCTTTCTGATCGCGAGGACCAACTCCTCCGGAGCACTTTCCTTGGTAATATATGCGGCCGCACCGGCGCGAAGTACACGAACCGCGTACTGATCCTTCGGGTGCATGCTGAGAATGATGACTCCGATCCTTGAATGGGAACGGCGAAGTTCCTTGAGTGTTTCGAGTCCGTTTCGACCGGGCATGGTGATATCGAGCACGACCACGTCGATCGGCTCCTCGTCAGCCAGACGCAGCACTTCGTCGCCGTTGCGGGCCTCGCCAACAACGGAAATGTCATACTCGGCCTCAATGATCTGCCTGAGGCCACGAAGGACCATTACGTGGTCGTCAGCAATAAGTGTCCTGATCATAAAATCCTACGCTGCGGCGGACCTTGCTCCGTTCGTTTTTGAAATTGCCACCTCAACCACCGTTCCACTTTCCGGATCGCTAGTGATCCAAAGTTCTCCTCCGACGAGCAGTGAGCGTTCCTGCATCCCAAGTATACCCAGTGATCGCGTGTTTTGACTGTCATCCGTATCAAACCCCTGGCCGTCATCGGCGATCTTCATCCTAAACCCATCATCGGTAACATCGATGACAATATCGACGTTCTTGGCGTGGGCGTGTCGGGTAACATTCGTCAGCGCTTCCTGTACGATCCTAAAGATTGCGGTCGTGGTCTCGTTATCAAACTCAAAATCGTCGCCTGTAACCACGAGCGAGCAATTGATCTCTGTTTTTCGTTCAAATTCGCGGACTTGCCACTCGATCGCGGCTATCAAGCCGAAGTCGTCGAGCACAGCCGGCCTGAGTTCTGTCGCTATTCTGCGGATCGATCTGATCGTCGTATCAATATGTGTCGACATTTCCTCCAGCTTTCCGGTAACGTACGCGGTCGGCATTTCGCTTTCGTTCTGCTCCACCTTTCGCAGCAGCATGCGGACGTCCATCTTGATCCCGGTCATAACCTGCCCGAGTTCGTCGTGGATCTCGAGGGCGATCCGCTTACGCTCGTCTTCTCTCAGTTCATGAAGCCTGTTCGTGAGCGCCCTAAGCTTATCGCCCGTCGTCCGGATCTCCTCTATTGCTAATCGCCGAATATTGATCAACCAGCTAAGGAATGTTCCTTCGGCGATAAACACAACGATGCGGGCGATCTCGTCAAAATCAAAAGTGAAATTGTGAACCGGTGGGACGAAGTAATAATCGATAAGGAAACCCGAAATCACGGCTGCAAAGATCCCGGCCCGAAAGCCGCAGATCCACGCACTCGCGATGATCGCACCCAGAAATAGAGGAGAGCTCAGCGGACGGTCGACCATCAGCCAGAGGATCTCAGTAAGGGCAAGGGCGACGGCGACAAAGCCTAAGCTCGCTCCGGCCCGCAGCCAGATAGGCTTATCGATCAGATAATTTCGGGCATGATCCATTTCAGAAAAGATCGCGAAAACACCGCGGGCCCTCGGATCAGAACTATCGCCAACCGATTATAGGGAGCTATCGATGAATGTCAATCAAAATCGCACCGGGATCCGATCATGGAGATCTTACCTGTTGTCGAACGAGATCCTCAATTTGCAAGAGCGTTGCGCTGGATCTCGAATAACTTGTTGACGCCAATGTCGGCGAGCATCAGCATCTGGTCCATCTGCTCGCGCGAAAACGGTTCCTTTTCGGCGGTTCCCTGGAGCTCGATGAATTTGCCCAGACCCGTGCAAACGACGTTCATATCGACGTCGGCGTTCGAGTCTTCGGCGTAGGCAAGGTCCAGGATCGGCGTGCCCTCGATGATGCCGACGCTGACCGCGGCGACCTCACTTATGATCGGATTTCGTGCGATGGTTCCCTGTTTTACGAGCTTCCGGCACGCAAGTGCAAGTGCGACGTACGCTCCGGTGATCGACGCGCACCGCGTCCCGCCGTCGGCCTGGATCACGTCGCAATCGAGATAGATCTGGCGTTCGCCGAGCAGTTTGGTGTCGACGACTGCTCGGAGGCTCCGGCCGATCAATCGTTGAATTTCCTGGGTGCGGCCTGACGGTCTCTGTGTTTCACGCTGAGTGCGGGTATTCGTCGCCCGCGGCAGCATTGCGTACTCCGCCGTGACCCAGCCAAGGCCCTTATTTCGCATAAAGAGCGGTACGCGATCCTCGACCGATGCCGTGCAGATCACTTTGGTCCCGCCGACTTCGATAAGGGCCGAACCCTCGGCGTACGGTGAAATGTTCGGTGTGATCTTGGTATTGCGGATCTGGTCGTGGGTGCGTTTGTCTATTCGTTCGTAATTCATAAAAAGTGAAAAGGTGAAAAAGTGCAAATGTGAAAAAGTTCCGGGTCCCGGCGACAACCGCTTTTGACCTTTTTCACTTTTTCCCTTTGAGTTCATCGACGCCGTAAACTTCAATAGCCTCGAGTTTCGACGGTTTTGTGCCAAGAAACCTCTCAGCGACGCGGCCAAATCTGTCTGCGGCGTCGGTAACGTAGAAATGATCTAGGTCATCGCAGAGTTGACGCTTACCGGTGTTCGCGTTCGGGTTTGCGAGGCCTTTTTCGTTCAGAAGTGTCTCAACCTCTTCGGCCGTCGCCTCACCGGAATCCACAAGCTTAACATTTTCGCCGACCGTCTGTTGGATCACGTCGCGCAAGATCGGGTAATGCGTGCAGCCCAATACCAGTGCGTGAGGACTGAATTCTTTCATTTTCGAGAGGTATTTTGCGGCGATCGAGTACGTCTCAGGTTCTTCGGTCCAGCCTTCTTCGGCAAGCGGAACGAAGAGCGGGCAGCCCGCCTGAAACACCTCGGCCGAAGCCGACGCTCGCCGGATCGCCTCAAAATACGCATTGCTCGAAACTGTTGCTTCGGTCGCGATAACGCCGATCCGAGCGTGCGGTTCGCCTTTTGTGATCTCAACCGCCTTCCGGCCGCCGGGGCCGATCACTCCGACGACGTCGATCCCGATGCGTTCACGAATTTTCGGCAACGCCAATGCCGAAGCCGTGTTGCAGGCAACGACCAGCATTTTGATACCACGGGACACCAGGAACTCTGAGTTCTCGATCGCATAACGCTCGACAGTTCCAAGCGACTTGGTCCCATACGGAACCCGGGCCGTATCACCCAGATATATAAAATGCTCGTTCGGCAGACGGTCGTGCAGCGCACGATAGACGGTCAAGCCGCCGACGCCCGAATCAAAAATACCTATTGGAAGTGAACTAAACACCATCTGCAGAGAAAGCTGCAAAGAAAACTATATCGTATTTGGCGCGACTGGTCTTGTCGGACCGGGGATAGACAAGATAATGATTTCATTACGAACATGTCTTGTATTAGGATGTTTAAGCTCCATCCGATTTACATTTTTACGACCGTGCCAACAACCAATATGGACGAACCGGATCTCACGAACCCGATATCTGAATTCAGCGCCGAAGAAGAGCGAGTCGAGGCCCAAAGCGCGACGTTCAAAAAAGAACTCGGCCTTACGGATCTCGTACTGACACAGATCTTGTTCATAGTAGGCCTCGGATGGGTAGGTGTCGCCGCGAAACAGGGGCCATCGCACACCGTCTTATGGCTCGGGGCGATCCTGCTTTTCTACATTCCATCGGCGTTCGTGGTGATATATCTAAACCGCGCGATGCCGCTCGAAGGCGGCGTATATCAGTGGGCTAAACTCGGCTTCAATGATCTCATTGGATTTATGGTCGCGTGGAACCTGTGGTTGTTCGCGATCCTCAATACCTCGGAGGTCGGACTGCAGGTAACGCAAAATCTAGGCTATGTCCTCGGCCCGGGCAGCGAGTGGCTCACCGAGAACTCCTGGTTTATCGGACTCGCCAGCACCGCAATTATTGGTGCCCTCATGACCATAACCGTGATCGGATTGGGAGTCGGTAAGTGGGTTCACAAGGTCGGAGGCGTTCTAATGATCCTCATATTCGTAACACTGATCG
The DNA here is from genome assembly GCA_029781855.1 of Acidobacteriota bacterium. Taxonomy (GTDB): domain Bacteria; phylum Acidobacteriota; class Blastocatellia; order Pyrinomonadales; family Pyrinomonadaceae; genus OLB17. Next base: position 44,500 of record JAKOVX010000080.1, read on the forward strand.
CCCTCCCGCTCTTTAACCTGGCTCACGGTTCGATCACCGAGTATCACCCGCTGCAGTTCGAAATGCCGGTAATGTCGCTCATGACCCTAAATCTGTTTAGCAAAATGGGCTTCGGCGCCCTGGGCGGATTTGAGTATGTAGCGATCCACGCGGGAGAGGCACGCGATCCGGGTCGCAGTATCGGACGATCTGTTATGATCGCCGCCCCGATCATTGCCGTTATGTTCATTTTCGGCACCAGCTCCGTACTATCGCTCATCCCACCGGACCAGATCGACCTAATAGCACCGATCCCGCAGGTATTGAGCTCGGGGTTTGGGTCACTGGGAGCTGCCGTATCGATAGTGCCAATTGTGATCTTGGCAATGTTATCGATCAGGCTCGCACAGGCAAGCGTGCAGTTCGGCGGTAATACACGTTTGCCAATGGTTGCGGGCTGGGACGATCTCCTGCCCGACTGGTTCACCAAGTTGCATTCCAAATACAAGACGCCTGTCAACTCGATCCTGTTCGTTGGGGCCGCCACGCTGTTCATGGGCATCATTGGCCTTATCGGTGTCGGCAAACAAGAGGCGTTTCAACTCCTCTGGAATGCTTCGGGCGTTTTCTATGCGATCACATACCTAGTCATGTTCGCGATTCCGCTGGTTGGTCTAAAGGCGTCCGGGCTGAAGGTCCCTCTCTGGCTACGGGTGGCTGCCATATCGGGATTCGCGATGACATTACTAAACGTTTTCATTTCGGTCGTGCCTATCATCAAGGTCGAAAGCCGGATGCTTTTTGCGGTCAAGATCGGTGGGCTGATCGTTCTGACAAATCTCATCGGCCTTTCATTCTATTTGGTCTCTAGGCGAAAGCGAGCAACGGTCGTTTGAGATGATTCACTCGATCGTGATCAGATATTTGTGCGAAACCGCATCGGCTCGTTTTCGCGGATCGAGGAATTGGGGCGTGAGTCGCGTGATCCGATAGTCTTCCAGTTCCTTGACGATCTTATAATTAATATTCCCGTCGTCGAGGCTTTTCCTGAAAGCGTCATCGACAAAAAGCACGATCTTTCCTTTTTGTGACATCGCCTTGGCATCATCAGACGTGGCGATCGCGATCAGATCCGATTTCGCGTAGAACTGCATCAAATTGTCGTATTGCGAATATCCGATCGTAACGCCCGGCAGGTTTTCGTTGGCGAACATAGCCGCCGCGGAGCCTGCCTGATAATGCAATAGCCGCGGATAGAACACGATATTCATGTAGACGGCAAGCAAACCAACCGCGGTCGCCGAGCAAAAAATTGCCCGGAGAACCGTATTCTTCTCGGCGACGAAGATCAGATACGAAAAAACAACGACCACCGCAACGAATATCAACGGCACGGTCACGAATTGGCCCTCGAACACAAATTCCGCTCCACCGATCGCGACCGTAAAGACAATGGCGTAAAAGATACCGGCAGCCCAGACCCAACGAGCTGTCGCCTTTAGATCGAGTCGAGAGCGAACAAACTCCGCACAGATGATCGCGAGGAACGGGTAAAGGATGTTCACGTAATAGGGCAGCTGGAAACGCGACGCCGAGAACACCGCGAACATTATCAGGAAGCCGAATACGGTCAGGTATTCGGCGGCCTGACGACGTCTTACGATTTCGACGATTCGCCTTCCGAAAGCGGCGTATCCGATGACTGCCCACGGGGCGAATGCCCACAGTACGGTCTGAAAATAGAACAGCGGACTTCCGCTGCCCTTGAACGGCCCGCTATTGAAAAATCGTCCGAATTGCGTATCCCACACAAAGAATTTCAGCCCCGAAACGTTCGTTTGGCCGAAAATATCCTTTTCCGGGTGCAGATCGAATTGCCAGTAAAGTGCGAACAACTCAGGCGTTATGAAGATAAATATCAGCGCGAACGCAAGCAGCCATTTCGGCGAGAAAAGCTGCTTGAAGTCTCGATTTCCGATCAGATATCCGCCGATCGCGGACCCGAACACGATCACGACAAACGGCCCTTTGGTCATCACTGCGGCCGCACAAAATAGCGAGCCGATGACCACGTGCAAAAGGCCGTCGCCGGTGCACGAGCGATAAAAATGATGAACGCCGCCCATGATCAACCCGATCAGGATCGATTCCGCTCGCACGTCATTATCCGAAATGAAAATATGAAGTGAATAGGTGAGAATCAGGACTGCCAGCAACGCGATGTCGCGGTCATAGAGACGCGCTGCGAGCTTGTAAGTGTAAACGAGTCCGACCGCAAACAAAGCCAACGACGGCAGCCGGTAGGCGAAAGCATTAATGCCGAAAACCTTCATCGACAGCGCGCATAGCCAAAAAGGAAAGTGCGGCTTGTCGAGCCAATCCTTGCCGCCGACGTAGATGTCGAACCAATTACCGCTCGTCGCGAACGACTTCGAAATAGCGGCGTAAAGCGCCGAATCCCCTGAGAAGATCGTGCCGAACGCGCCCGAAAAATGAATCGCGAGGCCGACGAATATCAGCAGCCAGACGAGGTTGCGATTCAGTGCGGACCGGGCGTTCTCTCGGCTTTCAATATTGGCGTCGTTCACAGAGGTAGAGTGTACCTCAGCACGGCCTGCAAGGCAGACCGATCTGTACAATTTTTAGGGGAAAATAAGATGGTGGAGGCGGCGGGAATCGAACCCGCATCCAAAGGTTGCGACCAGTGAAATCTACACGTTTAGTCAATTCACTTGATTTTCGCCGCGGGCAAGCAGATGAACTGACAAGACCTCATCCGCGGCTAACCCGGCTAACTTTAAGCCGCGTTCGCAGGTGGTGAACGCGCCCGAGCCTGAACTGTGTTATGCCAAGTTGGGTCGCATCAGGCGGACTTCCCAGTTGACATTGCTGTAGCTAAAGTTAATTAGGCAGCAAGGGCTAATTCTTGATTAGCATTTGTTTTTGCAGTAGTTTTTTTAACGAGCTAACCACGCAAGCCCGACGTGCATTCAAAGATCTATACAAGCCCCTGTCGAAGCCTGTCGCCCCCACTGAGGGAAAGCTAGTCTACGCTATTTCGATGAAGATTGAAAGTGCCTTGTTGCTTCAAATCGGCCGTTGTTGAGAATCAACTGTGCCTTTTGCTGAATCAACATCCGTATCTTGCACTGCATCGCGGCTAGTCTACAGAGTACTTGCAAATCCGACTCGGTCCCCGTCGTGAACCACGCCGTCAAATTTTTTTGTGATCGCCATCTGTTGGATTGACATCGCTTGACGATAGGAATGTAATATCGTGGATCGAACCGATCAAACGATTCTCAAATGACAGTAAAAATATCGCCAAACGGCAAGGGAAATTATCAATATGACAACCAGGATCCTACTTTTGTTGACCCTCATGACCTCGATCGCGTTCACGTTCGCGTGCGGCGGGGCGGCAACCAACGTTTCGAACACCAATAAAACGAACACGGCTGCAAACAGCACAAATTCGACGAACACGATGTCGAATTCGGCCTCAAATATGGCGTCGAACACGACGAACTCAATGTCGAACTCGGCATCTAATATGGCTGCCAACAAGCCGGCAAATACAGCGGCTAACACCTCGACGATGAAGCCGCCCGCGGCGAACACCGTGGCGACCTCGCCGGCAGCTAACACGTCCGCAGCAAATAAGGTCATGACGACGCAAAAACCGCCCAAGGGGGCCACAGCGGTCTGCAAAGATGGCAATTACAGCTTCAGCAAAACTGCGAGCGGTCAATGTTCGGGCCACGGCGGTGTCGATAAGACTTTCTAGCCTTGCACGCATGTGCATGAGATCGAAACAGCCCTTTCGCCGACCGCGGCTTAAGGGCTTTTCCGTATTTGGACCCGTAGTTTTGGTTCGTCGAACGAAGTCCGCAGGCCCTGGCACCTTTGCATCAATCGAACGCAATTAAGAGTCTTTCTTATCGCCGTAATATCGTTGAGCACTGATTATTCTTGTTCCGCCGCTGGGGTCTGCTAAAATAGAATCTACAGAAACTGAAATTATTTCGTCGGAACCGTATACCCGTCACGGTCGTAGGATTTCCTGATCAATGTTTTAGCGGAGGCTTTATGTACTGTCCTCAATGTGGATCGACGCAGCTTGACGAGCTGAAATTCTGCAAGAATTGCGGTGTCAATCTCGTCGCTGTCCGAAAGGCCGTAGCGGAACCTGAATCCGTCGAGCGTTTCAATTGGAACAAATCGTGGATCTCCGAAATGCTGCTTTCGAGCGACGAAGCGGTGAAGCGTGCGGCGGAGATCGAGCGACTTCAGGGCATTACACCCGAATCCAAGAGATTGAGAAATCGCTTGAATGAGATCAAAGGCGGCGTGATCACGGCGAGTGTAGGAGTGGGCCTGATGATAGTCCTCTATGTGCTGATGGAGGCGATCGTAATGAATCCGCACATTCCACCTGAAACGGCGATACTTCTCAGGAGCGTCTGGATCGTGGGCGTGCTGCCGCTGTTGGTGGGCCTAGCCCTAATAATAAACGGAGTCTTCATTAGTAAACGATTAATGGACCCGAGACTCTACCCGGCCGAAGAACGCCCAAAGGAACTCGAACGGCCCGCCGAAGCGAGTTTCTTGCCCCCAAAGGCCGAAACCAATCCGCTCGAACGTGAAGTTTTCAGCGTGACCGATGAAACCACACGACACCTCGACGAACCCGTAAAGGTCAAAAGATCAACAAGTGAATGATCGGGATCAACCGGTCGAATCAATAGAATTTTTCAGAGAATTGATCTAGGCAGAGGCCCCGTTCGCGATCAGCGTCGGATATTTGCCTGTCCAACATGCCGAGCACGTGGTCGTGGGATCAAGGCCGATCGCCTCGAGCATGCCTTCGAGTGAGAGGTAACCGAGACTGTCGGCGCCGATGTATTCGCAGATCTCGGCCTCGGTCATTCGCGACGCGATCAGGTCGCGCCTGTTGGGCGTATCGACGCCGTAGTAGCACGAATGTGACGTCGGCGGGCACGAGATCCGCATATGGACCTCGCTCGCTCCGGCTTCGCGGACCATCTCGACGATCTTCTTGGATGTCGTGCCACGAACTATCGAATCGTCCACAAGCACGATCCGACGGCCCTTTATCAGGTCCTTGATCGGATTGAGCTTAAGCCGGACGCCGAATGAACGGATCGATTGTGACGGCTCAATGAACGTGCGGCCGACGTAGTGATTCCTGATGATCGCCTGACGAAAATTTATCTCCGACTGGGCCGCATAACCGATCGCCGCGGCAACACCGGAATCCGGAACGGGGACGACGAGATCGGCTTCGGCGGGGTGCTCTTCGGCGAGACGCTTACCCATTTTATGTCGGGATTCGTTGACCGAACGTCCGAAAATGGTCGAATCCGGCCGCGAAAAATATACATGTTCGAACGTGCAGACCGAATGCGGCTTTTGTTCAAAAGGTTTGTACGAATGCAATCCGTCCGCGTCGATGATCAGCATCTCACCGGGTTCGACCTCGCGAACGTATTCTGCTGCCATCAGGTCAAAAGCACACGTCTCGGACGCAACACAATATTGTTCGCCGATCTTGCCCAAGACCAGCGGGCGAAAGCCACGCGGATCACGCACCGCGATCAGTGCCGTCGGCGTCAAAAACAAAAGGCAAAACGCTCCCTCGGTCTCCCGCAGGACTTTCTCGATCGCCTCGATCGCGTTCTTCGCGGGTGTGCGGGCGATCGCGTGCAGGATCGTTTCGGTGTCTGACGTCGACGAAAATATCGCCCCTGAATGTTCCAGTTCGACCCGCTTCTGCTCCGCGAACGGCAGATTGCCGTTGTGGCAAATGGCGATCTTGCCGTGCTGGCAAGTGACCGAAAAGGGCTGCACTTCCTTCACTGTATTCTTACCGGTCGTCGAATAGCGTGTATGGCCGATCGCACTCGTTCCGGTGAGACGTGCAAGCACGCTCGGATTCAGGACGTCGGCGACGAGACCGATCGCACGATGCTGGAGCAGGTCTTCGCCGTCGGCGGTCACTATGCCGCATGCTTCCTGCCCGCGGTGCTGCAGGGCAAAAAGCCCAAGCTGCGTCAGTGTCGCGGCCTCAGGATGGCCGAAAATGCCGAAGACTCCGCACTCCTCATGCAATTTGTCGAGAACGATATCCATCATTATCATTTTAACCACAAAGCAAGGAAGATCTTAAACGCAGAGTGCGCAAAGATCGCAGAGAAGATAGAAATGCAGATCTTCGCTTCTCTGAGTTCGTTGCGGACTCCGCGTTTGAGATTCCTTTCAGGCCGGGCGGACCGAGACTATGACGCATTTCGACGTCGGCGTGCCGCTTCGTTTGGCAACGCTTCCCAAAGGGATGAGCGGATTCGCCTCGGGGAAATATGCCGCACAGCAGTCGATCGGAATTTTGTACGGCACGACGACAAAGCCGCGCACATGGCGTTCACCATCCTCAAAATGACTCGTGATATCGACCCGCTGCCCGGCCTTGAGGCCGAGATCGGCGATGTTCCCGGCATTCATAAAGATAACGTGCCGATCGCCGTCGATCCCGCGATACCGGTCATCGAGGCCGTAAATGGTCGTGTTGAACTGGTCGTGCGAGCGGATCGTCGTCAGGAACAGCTTGCCCGCCGGCAGATCGACCTTGTTCAGTGGATGTGCCTTGAACAACGCCTTGCCGGTCGCCGTTGGAAATTCGCCGTGATTGGGCGGGTTCGGCATGTAAAATCCGCCCGGCACGCGGACACGTTCGTTGTAATTCTCGCACCCCGGCACGACCCGCGATATCGCATCGCGAACAAGGTCATAATTGCCCGCGAAAGCGTCCCAGTCGACCGTGGACTTATCACCGAGCGTCGCTTTGGCCATTTGGCAGACTATCCACGTCTCGCTGCGAAGCATCTCGGACGCCGGCTCGAAAATGCCCTTCGACATCTGGACATTCAGCATCGTGCTCTCGGTCGAAACGATCTGTTCGACTCCCGCCTGGATGTCTTTCTCCGAACGGCCGAGACACGGCAAGATCAGGGACGTCTTGCCCGGCGTAAGGGCCGTCCGGTTGAACTTGGTGATGACCTGAACGGTCAGATCGCAATTGCGCATCGCCGCCGCAACTGCGTCGGTATCCGGCGCGGCGGTCGCGAAATTGCCGCCCATCGCGAAGAATACTTTCGCCCGCCCGTCGGCCATCGCGGCTATCGACTCAACAGAGTTGAGGCCGTCCTCAGCCGGCGTCTTAAACTCAAACTCCCGCTCCAGGTTCTCGCGGAAAACGGGATTCATCTTCTCCCAAATGCCCATGGTCCGGTCGCCCTGAACGTTCGAATGTCCGCGAACCGGGCACAATCCCGCTCCCGGCCGCCCGATCGCACCACGGAGCAAATGCAGGTTTACGATGTCCTGGATCGTCGCGACCGCGTCGGTGTGCTGCGTCACGCCCATCGCCCAGCACGTAATGAACGAGCCCGCGGCGAGGATCATTTCAGCCGCCTCGGTGATCTGCTCACGTGTCAGTCCCGCCGCTGCGATGATCTCGTCCCACTCGACGGCGTCCAGCGTGGAGATCACATCGTCGTAACCGGAAGTCTTCGTGTCGATGAATTCTCTATCAAATACGGTTCCCGGTGCGGCCCGCTCGCGTTCGAGCAGGACCTTCATCAGCCCTTTGAGCACGGCCATATCGCCGCCGATCCGTACCGGCAGATGCAGGTCGGCAAGTGGTGTCGCACGGTTTGTCAGAAGGTCGAAAGGCCCGGCGAATGGGTTACCATAATGCTGTGGATTCGGATCGACAAAATTCATCAGTCCGACCTCGGGCAGCGGATTGATCGCGATCATCTTGGCCCCGGCGAGTTTAGCGGCACGAAGCGACGACAGCATCCGCGGCGAGTTCGTGCCCGGATTTTGCCCTACAACGATCACGAGGTCGGTCTGTTCGAAATCCGCGAGACGAATCGTCGCTTTGCCAAGTCCGATCGACTCGCCCAGTGCAACGCTCGTCGATTCGTGGCACATATTCGAGCAATCGGGCAGGTTGTTGGTGCCGAATTGGCGGACAAATAGTTGATACAGAAACGCCGCCTCGTTCGACGTCCGACCGGACGTATAGAAAATGGCCTCATCGGGCGACGCAAGCGAATTGAGTTCATGGGCGATCAGTTCAAACGCCGCTTCCCACGAGATCGGCTCGTAATGCTCCGTGCCCTCCCGCAAAACAAGCGGCTCCGTGAGACGTCCTTGCTGCCCCAGCCAGAAATCCGTTTGTTCCGCGAGCTGCTCGATCCTATATTCCGCAAAAAACTCGGCTCCGATCTTCTTCTTCGTTCCTTCGTCGGCGAGTGCCTTTGCTCCGTTCTCACAAAATTCGTTGATCGTACGGCGGTCTTCGGGATCGGGCCATGCACAGGATTGGCAATCGATACCACCCTTTTGATTCAGTTTAAGCAGCCCACGGGTACCGCGAACCACGCCCATCTTGCCGAACACGTGCTTCAATGCATTGGTCACCGCATGGACGCCGGCGGATGTCCCAGGTGGCGGCGTAACCTTTAGCTTCCTTTTAGATCCCTCATCCATCTTTTGCCTACTTATCTGCTTTCCTAGATTTTTATCTTCTTTTTCTCTTCTTTGCCCCTTCGCGTCTTTGCGGGAAACCCCTTCTTCTACAGCCCGTTGACCACTCTCGTTATCCCATCCTTGATCAGATTGACGTTAAAGTTAATGAGCAATCCAAGTTTGAGATCCATCAGCCGCAGATAGGTGCGAAGCTGTTTCGCATGTACCGGTGCGATCGCTTCCACCGACTTTACCTCGATCACGACCTTCGCGTTGACGATAATGTCCGCTCGAAATCCGAGATCTAGCTTCACATCCTCATAGACAACCGGAATGGCCCGTTGGCTCAAGACGCTGCAGCCTCTGCGTTCGAGTTCGTGAGCAAGAACCGCCTCGTATACTGACTCGAGAAGCCCGGGACCCAAAGTTGTGTGGATCTTAAACGCCGAATCCACGATCACTCGTGAAAGTTCGTTTTCAGTCATAACCAATGATTCCCGCAAAGCCGCAAAGACGCTAAGTTTCGGAGGCTAGTCTTTCCCCGCCGCAGTAGATATTGAAACGCTCCTCACGGACGAAGCCGATGAGCGTCATCCCAAATTCGCGGGCGAGCTCGACTGCGAGGCTTGATGGGGCACCGACGGCGGCGAGGATCGGTATGCCCGCCATCAGGGCCTTTTGAACGAGCTCAAAGCTTGCTCGGCCGCTGACCATCAATATCTTATCGTTCAAAGGTGTCTCGCCGGCAAGGAATTTGCGGCCGATGACCTTGTCGAGGGCGTTGTGACGCCCGACGTCCTCGGCAATGGTGTCGATCCGGCCTTCGCTGTCGAACAGTACCGAGGCGTGCAGACCGCCGGTTTTTTCGAAAGTCGGCTGCGCTTGCAGCAACGACGCCGGCAGGCCGTGGATAACGTCCGAGCTGACCCGAAAGTCGTGGTCAGGCAGTTTTGTAACGCCCGTGTGCAAGGCCTCGATCGACGATTTGCCGCAGACGCCGCAGCTTGAGGTCGTATAGAAATGCCGCTCGAGACTTTTTAAGTCGACATCGACCCCTTCGTTCAGATCGACCCTGATCGTATTCGAGTTGAGTGCAGATGCCCGGTCGAGCGTCCCGCCACCCTTCCCGATCTTCAGCCCGCAATGCCGGATCTGTTTGATCTCGCCGGCATCGCGAACGATACCCTCGGTAAATAGAAACCCCGCCGCCAGGTCGCCGTCATCGCTGGGCGTCCGCATTGTTATCGATATTGCCTGATGGCTAAAACGGCCATCCTTCGAAAATCCCAGCCGGATCTCCAGCGGTTCCTCGATCGCCAGAACATCGTCAAAATCAACGTGCTCCTCGCCCGAGGCCACGCGCCTGACCGCCGATCTTGAATACGCCGGTGCCGGTTTCATATGAAAATTCTATCAGACAAAGGAAATTGAACGCAGAGACCGCGAAGAACGCAGCGGAAAGAAAAACAATTACCCTGATCCTCCCAACCTCCGCGTCCCCTGCGGTCTCTGCGTTAAGGACTCTTAATCCGCCGGCAAGATCCGCCCGCGGCATTCGCCGAAGCCGATCCTTCGAAATCCCTCGCGTTCGCAGTAGCCTTTCATGATGATCTCGTCGCCGTCCTCTAGAAAGCGGCGGGTTTCGCCGTTCGGGAGTTCGATCGGTTCGGTGCCGCGCCACGAGAGTTCGAGCATCGAGCCGCGTGCCGACTTTTCCTTGCCGGAGATCGTGCCGGTCGCGATCAGGTCGCCGGTTTGCAGGTTGCAGCCGTTCGACGCGTGGTGCGTGAGCATCTGGCCGATCGTCCAATAGAGATCCTTCATGTTGGACTTGCTGAGCAGATGCGGAGCGACATTTTCGTTTCGCATCTTTTCGCTTTGGATAAAGACCTCAAGATTGATATCGATGCCGCCAAATTTTTCGTTATTGTCATCCGCAAGATAATCGAGCGGTGCGGGATCGCCTTCTTCGCGTTCAAATGCTTTCGTGCGGAACGGTGCAAGGGCTTCCATCGTGACAACGAACGGCGAGATCGTCGTCGCGAAATTCTTTGCGAGAAAAGGCCCTAGCGGCTGGTATTCCCACGCCTGAATGTCGCGGGCGGACCAGTCGTTGACGAGGCACAACCCGAAGATATGTTTCTCCGCGTCGCCGATCGGGATCGACGTGCCGAGATCGTTTCCCTGCCCAACAAAAAATCCGACCTCCATCTCGTAATCGAGATTCTTACACGGAATAAATACCGGCGGAGCTTCAGCGTCGCTCCGGTTCTGCCCGTGCGGCCTTTTAATGTCGGTGCCGCTTATGACAATGCTCGAAGCCCGCCCGTGATACCCGATCGGCACATACTTATAATTCGGCAGCAAAGGATTGTCCGGCCGAAACATCGACCCCACATTCGTCGCATGATAGATCGAGCAGTAGAAATCGGTGTAGTCACCGATAAGCCCGTAGGGAATTTCGGGAGTAACTTCAGATCGTGGAAACAGATGCCGTCCCACTAGCGATTGGATTTCTTTGTCGGCAGTGTCCCGCAATAAAAATGAAATGTGCCATCGGATCGACTCACGATACTCCCACGGCTTTACCATCAGGCTAGTCAGCGAACCGATGTTGCCTGCTACTAGCTCGAGGCCAGGTTCCGGCTCGCCGTAGTAGAAATCGGCAAGGTCACAAGTTTCCAAATCTAAAACGTAGTCACCGATTACGACACCCAACGCAGGAAATTTCCGCTGCGGATGATCAAATTCACAAAACGGCAAATTCTGTATCGGAAAATCCGTATTTGGATCGTTAGCGGATTCGACCCAGCTTTTGAGGTTCGGGTCGTGCGTTTCGTTAATTTCGTAAGTCATATATTCAGCTCAGCAACGGAGGCGGAAACCCGACCGGTAGGGAGGGTGCGCGACGTGGTCTAGAAGTTGGGTAAATCGTCTCCTTGGCCGTAGAGTACATAGTTACAAGCTCCTTCTACGTGATTAGTCTTCCAAAGATAACGCGTGCTGCCGCCTCGGGCCCAAACCCGCTGATCAGTGGAGATCATGCCGGCTCGCCGCAGTTCTCTTGTCGAATTTGATTTGAAGGCGTTCATCAGAATCTCGGGTCTTCGCGAAGAAGCGACAACCGTATGCACATGATTTGTCCGTACATTGATCGCGAACAGCCGGTAGCCCCGATGGTCACATACTTCATGGATAGCCCGGTCCACAACCTCGCGTCGCGAACCATCCAGCAGGAAGTCCTCCGACATGCGCCTGTCCATCATGATCCGGTTCAGATTTCTACTGGGCAGGACCTTCGGTGTGCCATAGATGTTCTTTCCATGCCTGTCCACCGAGTATCGCTCGTCACCGTGGAGCCACGTTCCATACGTCCTGAACGTGATCAGATAGGCAAGCGGGATTTCGTTGTCGTCCCAGTCGTGGTTCGTCATATTGCGCACCCTCCCTACTGGTCGGGTTTCCGCCTCCTATTCGGCGGCCTATAATATCCCCAAGCTCTGCAGGTCCGCGATTGGTTCGTCGAACGAGCAGGAGCCGAACGAATGGATGCCGTGGGCACGCAGCTGTTCGATCTCGACGAGGTTTAGGGCATATTCGTTGCGCCATTTGACGCCCGCGTCGCTGAATTCGAACACCTCTTCGAACTCCTCCTCCATCAGGTCAACGAGGAAGCTCGGCCGGTAAGATTCCCGTGCAAAACCGGTCATCAGGAACAAGTTCAGAAATCCATGCATCGTTCCCTGGACCGAATTTTCCAAGTAGGTCAGCGGACGAAAGCATCGGATCGGATGGTGCAGCCCGGCGGTCGCCTTGAACGGGACGTTAGCCGCAACACATGTCTGGACAAATCTGACCACGCTCTCCGACGACGGAAAGGCCTCGGGGACGACGCCGCCGGTACGGATCTTGGCACGCTGTTCAGCAAAGGCCGTCGCGGCGATCAGTTCGTCAAAACCGTCCTTCGGCTCGATCTCAAAATAAACCGAGACGCCCGCAGGGAGCGACGCCGACACCGTCTCGATCTGATAGCGTGTGACCGCTTTCATCTCTATCGAATCGCAGATAATGCCCGGGCCGTTCGCGAGATTAAAATCTTCGACGGTTCGCAGCGTTGCCTGCAGATCGTCGCTCGCGACAACCGCGATCCGCCAGGCCGTCGACGCATCACGCGAGACAAAATCGGCCGCTGCCTCGTAAAATTCCCGCAGGCGTCCGACACCGACCACGAAACGGCCCAACATCCAGTTGTAGTTGCTGTTGCGGTACGTCGCGTAATTGATCACAGCCTCAGACATCGAGAGCGCCGCCGGCGGGAATAGCCCGGCGTAATCGATCGCTTCGGTGAGAAGCAACCGAACGGATTCCTTGACGTTCGTTTGAGCTGCGGCCGTTGTCATTCGTTGGTTCGTGTGCGAGATCTTCAAGCTTGATATTATGAATTACCGCAGGATATTACAACCGGCACGGCCTTTCCGGTCGATTCAATTTCAGGTATCTCCGGTTTGCATTTCGACGAAATTCTGAAGTATCGTGTCATATTCTCAGTATCCGAAATCAAACCAGATGCGTGTTTTAGGAATCGACCCGGGCAGCGAAACGCTCGGTTGGGGCGTGGTCGAGGGCACGGGCACAAAATACACGCTTGTCGATTACGGGACCGTTAAGTCGAACACGCGCGACGCTTTCTCGAAACGGCTGCTGAACATTTACGACGCCGTCGCCGACCTGATGGGCACGCATTCGCCGGACGTTTTGTCGGTCGAGGATACGTTCTATGCCGTCAACGTCGGCGTCGCTTTGAAACTGGGCCAGGTCCGCGGGATCATGCTGCTGCTGGCGGAGCAACGCGGCCTCGGCATCGCCGAATACGCACCTCGGCTGGTCAAGCAGACCGTCGTCGGATACGGCAACGCCGAGAAGCAGCAAGTGCAGCACATGGTCAAGATCCTGTTGAAAATGAAGGAGTTGCCGACGCCGCACGATGCGGCGGACGCTCTGGCGATCGCGATTTGTCATTTTCATCACGCGGGTTTGCAGGAAAGAATAAAAAGATCTCAGACAAGGCCGAAGTAGTGTTTTCGGCCCACGGGAAACGCTATGAAGATCCCTCTCACAGCAACACTTTTCATCGTTTTTGCGGCATTGTGCGTCCCGGTTTCGGGCCAGGCGCGAAAAAAGGGCACCTCGCCGAGATCGCGGACGGCTGCGGCACGCAGTCCCGAGATCGGGCAGACAGCAGTCGTGATCGACGAAACGCTGTCGGTTCTTCGCGAAAAACCGAGCCTCTATTCGGCTAGCATCCAGCGGATGCGGCGAGGTCGAACGATCCAGATACTCGGTGTCGCCGAGGGCGACGGCGTGAAATTTTACCGCGTGACCGCACCACCGTCGAACTTCGGCTGGGTGCAATCCGATGCAGTTTTCGGCAAATTTCGGGCTTCGGACGAGGAACGTCTGGCACGTCTCGTCCAGGCACTGAACGGTTTCGACCAGATCGAGGCTGCGGTCGAATTTTTCAATATGTACCCGGAATCGAAGTTTCGCCCCTCGATCCTGCTGCTTTTTGGCGACCTGCTTGAGGAATCTGCCGCAAAGCTCTCGAAAGACGCCGGCAACCGCCTGAAATCAAAGGAAATGGCGGCCTCCGCCGCTCCTGCACACAGCTATTTTCTCAATTTCGTCAGCCTCGACCGCTACCGTAAGCTCGGTATCACGTTCGTCTTCAATTCCGCCGCGAGGCAGTTTCATTACGACGGAGCGAGTTGGAATGAAATAGTCCGGAAGTTCCCGGCAGCGCCCGAAAGCGAAGAAGCCAAAAAGCGTCTGGCATCGCTGAAACTCAAGATGGAAGCGACAAAGTAGCTCGGCGACCACGATCAACCCATCGCGACCGCGATCTCGGCGGCAACGCGGGCGTTGTTTTCGAGCAGTGCGATGTTTGCCGCGAGTGTCCGCCCGCCGCTGCGTTTGGACATTTGCGATAGGAGGAACGGCGTGATCTCCTTGCCGTGAATTCCCTGCTTGTCGGCGAGTGTAAGTGCTTCGGCAAGGATAGATTCGAGTTCAGACCGGTCGATCTCAAAGCGCTCAGGGACAGGAACCGATACAAGTATGGAGTTTGTCAGTCCGAGCCGGTCCCGCGAATCGGCGATCGCCGCGACCTCGGCCGCCGCGTCGACACGTTCGTCGACGGCGAGCCCGCTCGTACGCGAGTAGAACGCCGGCATCTCGTCGCACTGCCAGCCGAGAACCGTAATTCCATAAGTCTCAAGCCACTCGCGTGTCCGCGGCAGATCGAGGACGATCTTTGCACCCGAGCAGACGACCGTGATCGGCGTCTGTGCGAGTTCCGGCAGGTCCGCCGAAATATCAGCCGAAAAACCACGGTGAACACCGCCGATGCCGCCGGTCGCGAAGACCTTGATACCGGCGCGTTTGGCAATGAACGCAGTCGTCGCGACCGTAGTGGCGCAGTCCAGGCGATTAGCAACGGCGATGGCAAGGTCGCGGCGCGAGATTTTGCGTATGTCGTTTCGGGTCGCAAGCTGTTCCATCTGGTCAGATCTAAGGCCGACGCAAAACTGACCGCCAAAGACCGCGATCGTCGCTGGTGTTGCACCGTTTTCGCGAACCACCGCTTCCAGCTTTACCGCCGTCTCAAGATTTCGCGGATGCGGCAGGCCATGGGCGATGACCGTGGATTCGAGGGCAACGACCGGGCGGCCTTCGTTTATTGCTTCCGAGACCTCAGGGCTGAATTTGATCTCCATAAAATTAAAACGGCGGCCGATCGGACCGCCGTGAACCAGATCGAAATCGGCGCATTACTTGATCTGCGTCCCGATACGGCTAAGACGCGGGTTGGTGATGCACCCGAACATACCGCCGTCCGATGCTCCGCGGTCGCACGACCAATAGACGAACATCGCCCGTCCGATGATCAGATCGCGAGGGACAAATCCCCAATATCGGCTATCTTCGCTATTGTCGCGGCTGTCGCCCATAACGAAGAAACTGTTGTCCGGCACTATCATCGGCTTGCCGGGTATCGCGAACTCATAACCTTGCCGCGACAGGTGGCCGCCGGCCTTGACCTCCGTCATTGTCTCCTCACCGTAATAGACGCTGTATTTCTGGTCCGGCGTACGGTCCTCAATTTCCTTGGTAATGAGGGCCGATTGCTGGTCGCCCTTCGTCGGCGGATCGCCGAGGATACGGTGCTCGGGCAGCAGTTCCCCGTTGATGAAGACCTGATTGTCCTTGAATTCAACGGTTTCGCCCGGCAGGCCGATCACGCGCTTAACGTAGTTGATCTGGTATGGAATGATGCCGCGGGACTTGTCATTCTGCGGATGGACCTTGTTTCCGGGATATTTGAAGACGATTATATCGCCGCGCTGGATCTCACGCTGCGGCAGGAACCATAGCGAATGTCCACCGGGCGTAAAAATGAACTTGTTAACGAGCAGGTAATCGCCGACGAGGATCGTGTTCTGCATCGAACCGGTCGGAACTGTGACCGCCTGCAGAATGAACGTCATTCCGAAAAGCGCCATTATCAGCGTCACAACAAACGACTCGAAATACTCCCGTGCGGTCGATTTTGGCGGGCCGGTCGGTTTCTTTTCCGCCTCGGCCGCGATCTCTTTTTCTTCAGTACTCATAGATCAATGAAATTATTTACGCAAATTCTAGGCAGGAGGTTCAACATGTACGTTCAGGGCCCTCAGGGCCGCGGCCGCCGCATCCATCTCGGCCGCCTTTATCGAATTGCCCTCGCCAAACGTCTTGCCGCCGTCCCACGTCGCCTCTACCGAAAAGACCCGTGCGTGCGGCGGGCCGTCCGTTTTGATGACCTTGTAAACCGGGGCCGGATGTTTAGCCGATTGCAGCGTTTCCTGCAGCAGGGACTTGTAGTCGATCGACGATCGTGGCGTTGCGGACCGAAGTTCATCCACGAAAATGCGGCCAACAAAAACACGGGCTGCCGAATATCCGCCGTCAAAGAACACTGCTCCGATGATCGCCTCGAGCGTGTTCGCGAGCAGCGCCTGCTTTTTCCGGCCTCCGGTCTTCTCCTCGCCTTTGCCCATCCGGAGATATTCGCCGAGTTTAAGATGATCGCCTAGTCGTGCAAGCGTTCCCGTGCTTACCAGATGGTGCTTCATCAGCGTCAGGTCGCCTTCGCCAAGCGTCGGATTGCTCAGGAACAACTGTTCGGCAATGATCAGCCCGAGGACGCTGTCACCGACAAATTCGAGCGATTCATTCTCGGTTTGGCGGATCACCTCTTCCGGTTCGCCGTTCTTATTCTCAAATGCCCACGAGCGATGCGTTACAGCTCGCTCAAGAATTTTAATGTAACGAAACTTGTGACCGATCAGGTTTTCAAGTTTCGCAAGTTTTGAGAGCATGACCGATTCTAGAAAGAATATCAGCAAAAAGAAAGCCGGACACCTCGAAAAAGTGTCCGGCAAGATTTTCAGATCATCAATCGATTAATTATTCGTGCCTTTCTTTTTGGCAACGACCTTTGACGAAGACGCCGAAGTTCCCTGTGACTTGGAGGCACTGGTCACTGCCGACTGCGGCTTAACGACCGTTGTCGGCTTGGTTGCCGGCGCCGGCTTGGCCGGGGTCGTCACTGCCGGAGTTGCCGGCGGTGCTGTCGTCGTAGAGGTCGAGGTCGTTGTCGTTGTCGGGTCCGGATCATTTACAGGCGTGATCGCAGTCGTCGGATCTGGCATCGGCTTAGCGGTCGCGGTGGTTATCCATTGGTCGAGACCATCGGCTTTCCCGTTGTTACGAACCTTATAAAGATTTGTTAACGTCGTTAACAGGCCTTCACGATAAGGCTTACCTGCGGGCGTGTCCGGCGCGAGCGAATAGGCTCGGGAGTAGGCATCTAACGCTCGCTCGGCAGTGCCATTGAAAATTGCGAGTTTCGCTTTGATCGCATCGACCTTTTGCTGTTTGACTTCCGGAGTGTCGGAGTCGCTCTGGGCCGCGATCATGACACCTAACTCATCGTACAACTTCTTCGCAGGTTCGTAATAATATTCTCCGATCGTAGCGTAAACGACGGGGTTCGTTTTGGTGGTCGAGTTGACCTGAGTCGCATTGTAGAGATATTTAACCCCTTCTTTTGGGTCTTTTTTACCAACCGAAAGAATGTAGCCTATTGTGTAATTCATCCAACCGATGGCATCGTCCTTGTCCTTATAAACAAAGGGTGGGACCGAAAAAGTTGTGAATTTCTTGCCACCTTCGAGATCCGCAAGGGCCATCTTGGCGTAATAGATGGTGTCATCATTCCATTTGGAGTTCTTGTTGTAGGTCAGTTCATCGAGGCCGACGGATCCGAGAACGAGTTCGGCAGCGCGATATTCGTCCGGTTTCTTGGCGATAAGCTCCTTGCCGGCGGAATAGACATTATCCCAGTTCTTCTTGGCGAGGCCGTCGTTGAACTTGGCCAGCACAGCGTCCCAATATTCCTTATCGACCATAGCGTTATAAATGGTCTCGAGCTTAGGAACCGTGACTCTAAGATAATCCGAGAAGTCTTTCGTTCCATCACACCCGCCGAATTTCTCAAGGAATTGTTTGCCGGCGTCGATCGCGGCCTTACGACTCTGCTTGTCCTTTTTGGGAAGCAGCTCTCTGATCTGCCCGTCCAATTTGGATATTCCCTCGGCATCCGTGCACGGGTCCTGAGCGAAAATTGCTACAGCCCCAAGCGCCAACATCGCGGCAATACCAATTGCTGTAACCGCTGATCTAAAAATCTTTTTCATTAATTCAATCCTCCGCCGGAATCTCATTCCGATTGTTTTTACTCTCAGACTTGCCCGAAGTCCTGTCTTCGGGTAAGCGTAAATTCAGATGACCTCTCCGGCAAAATAGTTGCTAGATTTCGCCCTCTTCACTTATGCCGCGGGACGGCAATACACATCGGTGAAAGTCTGTGCAAAATTAAATAATCGGTTAACTTTCCTACGCGTGTCAAGCGTAAAGATACCCGCTCCGTTGGAGAAACGCTCAAATCGCTGCGTCTCCAGGGGGCAAAATCCGGTAAGTTCCATCGTTAGAACAAGTCACTGATTCGGCTGTACAACTCGCTCGCGCGTTTTTTGTGACGGATCTGTCGGAACTGTGATAATTACCGGGGTAAAAACCGGGCTGGACTTAACAGTGTTCTGAACAAGCTTTTTCGGAGCGGGTTTGTCGATCGTAACTATCCGCGGTGCGCTCCCGACGACCACGACCGGGCGGTCCTCATCGGAGGCGACATTGGAGCCGGAGGCTGCCGCACTCGCGTCCGTATCGTCGTCATCCTCTTCATCGGCGGTGTTCGCGACCGTGGCCGGTGCCTTCGAGGCGATCTTAAACTCCGTCCACGCGAGGTTTCGGTCCGTTCGAACGATATTGCGGCTCAGTGCCTGATAGACCTTGCCGGCGACAGCGGCGGCGTATTTGCCGCGCTCCGATTGGCCGCGCGTTATGACGGCGACGGCGTATTTCGGGTTCTCGATCGGAGCGACCGATGCGAACAGGCCGACCCACGATCCTTTATCTATGCACGAACCGGTCTTGCCGGCGATCCCGAGCGACGCGTCGACGCCGCGGCGGGCCGTGCCGTATTCGGCGGTGCCCATCATTCCAGGTATCATTCTGCGAATATTCTGCTGCGGCACTTCTACCTTGGCTTTGTAAAAGGGTTGGAATTTGGTCTGCTCGTACGAATTTCGCGGGATCCGCGGCAGGACGCGATTGCCTCCGTTGGTGATCGCGGAAACCATCACCGCGAGCTGCAGCGTCGAAACCTCTGTGTCATCGCCGTGAGAATAGATCCTCGCATTGTTATTGCTGTAGGGCAGTCGGCCCGGAGCCTCGCCTTCGAGATTGATGCCGGTCGGCTGGCCGAGGCCGAGCTGGCGTCCGTATTCGACAAGCTTGGTGTTGCCAAGCTCGGATCCGACGCGTTGAAAATACCCGTTGTCAGAAAATGCGATCGCATCATCGAGCTTGCGGCGGGTATTGATGTCGCGGACGGAGCCGTCCTCTTTGCTGATGACGCCTTCGTTAAGGCCGGCGGCGGCCGTTACGAGTTTGATCGTCGAACACGGTCGAATGGTGCTGCGAACGGCCCAGTCCTGGTTTACGATCGTCAGGATCTTGCCCGTCTTGGCTTCCATCACAACGATCGAGCCGGCGTGCGAGCCGAGAGCTTCGACCGCGGCGCGGCGGATATTCAGGTCTTCGCCTTCGGTTTGGTCGCGGGAAATGTTCGCTACGGTCTCCGTACGAAGTCCGCGTTCAAAAGCCAACTTACGCTCGCGGGCCTCGCGGGCAGCCTGTTCGCGGCGGCGCCTTTCGGCGAGGATCGCTGCCTCGCGCTCTTTTTCCTTACGGCGGCGTTCGGCTGCCTCACGCTTCGTTTCGTGCAGCTTTTTAGCGTCCTTTTTAGACTTGGCGTCAGCTACGCGGTCCTTACCGCGCCTGGTGTCCTTGCGGGCGTCCTTTCGTGAATCTTTTCGTGAATCCTTCCGGGTATCCTTTTTAGCGACAGACTTTGTGGATTTCTTGGCATCCCTGACCTGTTTTTCTGTCTTCTTAGCCTGTGTGGCCTTTTTGGGAGCCGCGGACCGCTTTTGGGCGTCTGCGTTGCCGCCAAACAGAAAAACCATTGCCAATATCGCCAACGCTGCGGCGACACGGATTCTTTCAGGGAACATCAACCTCATGCTTTACCTCGAATTTAAATTTGCCGTTGGATTTTGGCGGAGAGTCCTGAAAAGCCGCGAGCCGGAAAAATTTAGCTGTTTCAGGGATTTGCTTCCAAACTCACGAAAACTATAACATTCAACCGAAACGGTGGCAAGTGATTTCTGATTTTCCGATATTTCACCTTACCTGACGATAAATGAGCTTCATCCACACATTTCGCGGCCGCCTGCTATTCATTCTTGCGCTTCTTCTGATCGCGACGCTCGGCGTGCAGTACTATCTCAACCTCTTAACGCAGCAGGAGAATATCCGGCTCCGCGAGACCCAGGAACAGTCGATCGTGGCCGGCATCGCTCTCGGGATCGGCAGTTTGACCACAAAGGATGAACGGATCCAAGACCTGATCGACGAGCCCGGGCAGTCGTTCCTCGATCCGCGTGCGAGAGAGCGGATCAAGGACATCATTATCATCGACAATGACTGGCAGATCACTGACGCTCTCAACGAAAACTACCTGCCGACACAAAGAGAAGACGGAACGATAGTCTATAAGAAACTGAAAGACATCAAAGATCTACCGCCGCTGATGGAGGGCTCTCGTCTTGGAGAGGACCTCAAACAATTTCCGAATCAGCCTGATGATGCAAACGCCTCGACCGACGACGAAGCCCACGCCATCCCGATCGAGACCAGCAAGGGCCGATGGTACGTAATGGTCCTGCTCAGGAACGACAAGAGCGAGGCGGCGCTTCGCGCCGCTCAGCCGCTGCTCTACACGCTCGGTGTTCTGCTGGTTTCTTCGTTGATCACTCTACTGCTCGTGTGGAGGTTTTCGCGGCCGATCGCCGACCTGTCCAATGCCGCCCGCGAAGTTGCCGAAGGGAACCTTAGCGTTCGCGTCGCCGGCATCCACCGCAACGACGAACTCGGGCGGCTGGCTCAGAATTTTAACGAAATGACCGCCCAGCTCGAGAAAAAGCGGGATCTCGAGGCTCAGCTGCAACAAGCCGAAAAGAGCGCCGTCGTCGGCCGCCTCGGTTCGGCTATCGCTCACGAGATACGCAACCCGCTCAATTACATCAATCTGACGCTCGACCACCTGCGGTCGAAATTCGCTCCCGAGGATGCGGAAAAACGTGCGACATTCGAGAAATTGACCTCGCAGCTCAAAAACGAGGTCGCTCGCATCAACCAGCAGATATCCGATTTCCTGAATTATTCCCGCCCGGCAACGGCGGACCTGCGGCCGGTCGACGCCAGACACATCATTGAAGATTCGCTTCGCATCGTCGAAGCGCAGGCTGCCGAGAACAACATCAAGATCGGCATCGTCGAACACGAAGACGTGCCAAAGATAATGGGCGACCCGGAATTTCTGCGTTCCGTTTTCAATAATCTGTTCATAAACGCCGTTCAGGCGATCGGCAGCGAAGGCGGCCACCTGAACGTCAAACTCTCGCCCGACGATGATATGGTCAGGATCGAGATCGCCGACACGGGCAACGGAATCCCCGAGGAGAACCTCTCAAAGATATTCGAACCGTATTTTTCGACCAAAGAGACAGGCACCGGCCTCGGCCTCGCTATCGTGAACAAGATCGTCGAGATCCACAACGGCACGATCGAGGTTGAGTCGAAAGTGGGTGGAGGAACGAAATTTATTATACGATTACCCAGAAGTGACGAGGGCCGAGGGACGAGGGCTAATTGACTATGGTAGAGGGTGGTGATTACAAATCTTTGATCGTATGGCAAAAGAGCATCGTACTCGTCAAGAAGGTATATCACTTGACCGCGAGTTTTCCTTCGGATGAGAAGTTCGGCCTTACCTCGCAAATGCGTCGGGCAGCTGTTTCAATTCCGTCTAATATTGCGGAGGGTCAGGCTCGCAGAACGACCGGTGACTATGTTCGATTCGTTTCCACCGCGGAAGGATCTTTGGCGGAGTTGGACACTCAACTTATTATCGCTATAGAGCTTGGGTATCTCGAAAAGCCGTTAACTTTTGAATGTACTGATTTGATGATTGAGGTGAGAAAGATGTTGAATGCTTTGAGGCGTTCGCTTCTAGCACGTTCCGCCGGAATATCCTGAGCCCTCGCCCCTCGTCACTTATCCCTAAATAACTATGGCACGAAAATCAATACTCGTCGTCGACGACGAGAAAAACCAACGGGAAATTTTAGAAACGATCCTTGCCAGCGAAAAACGAAGGACGAGTGCTAAATAGTCGAGCTTGTCGATACAGCTCATCATCTGGCTACCGGCAACTAAGGTCGAGCCTTTTATGATATATGTGGCGTTTATATTTCAGCTTGAGTTTGGTATTGATGATGACCGGTGGCGCTAAGGTGATAGCAGGTCAAACGGTCGAGCAGACGGACAAGTTCAGTGGCCGAGTCGCTTACATAAATTCTGGAATTTTTTCGGATGACACACACGGTATTCGCGAATATGTTCGAGCTCTTCTACAGCTACGGACAGAATTCAAGCCGCAGGAGGACGCGATGCTTGCAAAGAGTTCTGAGATCCAAAAACTTGTGAACCAATTACCCGTTTCCCCGCTGACGGATCGGCCATTGTCGAAAGAGGAACTTGACCTGCTGACACAAAAGATCGACCGCCTAAATGCAGAGTTGAAGGAAGATTTGCAGAAATATAACGTGACGATCGACAGCCGTAAGGATCAACTGCTTGAAATTCCCAAGGGAAAGGTCGCAATCGCGTTGAAGGAATTTGCGAAGATCAACGGATATACTTCACTCATAGATATTTCAGAACTATCGGGCGACGATGGCTCGCCGGCGCACTTTCCGGACGTCACACAGCAGTTTATCGATTACTATAATAAGACCTCAGAAGATACTAAATAGAGTTATCAAACCGAGGGCTGCATTCTGGGGTTACGACCCACTTTTTATGGCAAGAAAAAGCATACTCGTCGTCGACGACGAAAAGAACCAACGGGAAATTTTAGAGACTATCCTTTCGAGCGAGGGTTACGACGTGACGACGGCGAGTTCTGGCGAGGCGGCGATGAAGTTCGTCGCGGACCGGCATTTTGACCTCGTGTTGACCGATCTCAAGATGACGGGCATGAGCGGCCTCGACCTGCTCAAATCGCTTACCGATTTCGACAAATCGATCATCGTCATCCTGCTGACGGCACACGGCACGATCGACTCCGCCGTTGATGCACTACGCCTCGGTGCGTTCGAGTATCTGCAGAAACCGTACGACAGCGAAAAGCTGCTCGAAACCGTTTCGCGTGCCCTCAACAAGCTGACGACCCTCGACGCCGAGATCATCTCGGTCTCGCCCGAGATGGACAAGGTCAAAAAACTTATCCTGAAGATCGCAAAGTCCAATTCGACCGTCCTTATCCGCGGCGAGAGCGGTACCGGTAAGGAACTGATCGCTCGCTCGATGCACACGAACTCGATGCGGTCGAGCGAGACGTTCCAGGCGGTAAATTGTGCCGCGATCAACGAGAACCTGCTAGAGAGCGAACTGTTCGGGCACGAAAAAGGTTCGTTTACTGGTGCGGTCGCCGAAAAGAAGGGCTTGTTCGAGATCGCCCATAACGGCACGCTTTTTCTCGACGAGATCGGCGAGCTCGACATCTCGCTGCAGGCGAAGATCCTGCGGGCGTTGCAGGAAAAACAGATCCGGCGTGTCGGCGGCGTCCGCGACATCGACGTCGACGTCCGCGTCGTCGCAGCGACCAACCGCGACCTGCTGCACATGGTGGAAGAAAAGCGTTTTCGCGAGGATCTCTATTATCGGCTGAACGTGCTTTCGATCGAATTGCCCGCTCTGCGCGAACGGCGATCCGACATTCCCGTGCTGATCGACTACTTTTTGAAAAAGCACACTCGCGGAACGAGCCGAAAGATCACCTTTACGCCCGAGGCCCGCAGGTTGCTCGACGATTATTCGTATCCGGGCAACGTCCGCCAGCTCGAAT
Source organism: Acidobacteriota bacterium (assembly GCA_029781855.1). GTDB lineage: Bacteria > Acidobacteriota > Blastocatellia > Pyrinomonadales > Pyrinomonadaceae > OLB17. Next base: position 68,732 of record JAKOVX010000080.1, read on the forward strand.
CAGCCCTCGAACGTGCTATCTTGCTGTGCGAGAACGACACGGTCACGCTCGAAGACCTGCCGCCGGAAATGACTCAAGGGACGGTTGCCGCCTCTGGCGATTTGTTCAAACTGCCGCCCGAAGGCGTTAATTTTGAAGACGTCGAACGAAGCCTGATAATGCAGGCAATGGAACGGACCGATAATAACATCACCAAATCGGCGAAATTGCTAGGGTTGACGTTTCGAACGCTGCAATACCGGCTCGAGAAGTTCGGATTCAAACGCGAAGGGGCGGAAGAGGAAGACGAAGCGTAACAGCGCGGATCGTACTTATGAAACTCGGTTACAAGTCAGCGTGGTTCTTGTTGCTCGCTATCGTTGCCGTTGTCGCAACGATGGTCGCGGTACCGGTTTGGCTGATCCAGCCATTCGCTCCGCAGACGCCGCGCAGCGTTGAGATCTCGTACTTCCTTCGAAGTTGGTCGCCGATCGCCACTGTAATTCTCGCAATCGCCGCTCTCGCAACTGCCGTGGTCATCTGGCGAGGCTCGCGACGCTGGTTCGGAAAAGCTGCGCTCGTGTTCCCGCTGCTCATCGTCGGCGTGTTTACGTGGTTTGCATTTCAAAACCACTTCGAATGGATGTTCAACCCGCTTGGCGAGGCACGTTTCGCCAGAGTCACCGAGGCCGATTTTCTCGCTGACAAAGACATGGTGCTGGCGGTCAATGTCAACGGCGACGCGGTCGCATTTCCCGTTCGGCTGATGGCATATCACCATATCGCACAGGACGTAGTCGGGGGAACGCCGATCACGGCGACCTATTGAACGCTCTGCCATACAGGCATCGTATGGCAGTCCGTCGTGAACGGGCAGACGTTGAAATTTCATTTAGCCGGCATCAATAACCAGAATTTTATTATGCACGACGAGCAGACCGGTTCGTGGTGGCAGCAGATCACCGGCGCAGCGATCCAGGGCGGACTTAAGGGACAAAAGCTGACGGAGGTCCCGTCTGACGAAGTCTCGTTCGGCGTCTGGAAACGCGAAAATCCAAACGGCCGCGTTATGCGTCCGGATCCGAAGATCCTCGCCGAGGATAAATACGACCCCGAAGATTGGGAGTCGCAGGTCGGCAAAATGCGTGTCACGACATCGGCGACGTTGGACAACAGGCTCGAACCGCGTGCCATCGTTGTCGGGTTGACCGTCGGCGGGCAATCCAAGGCGTACGCGTTCTCTGCTATCGAAAAGCAAAGCCCGGTCCTCGATTTTGTCGGTGGGAAGGATATCGTTCTGCTGCTTGGCGACGACAAGAGATCGGTTCGCGCGTTTGAACGCGATCTCGATGGCAAAAAGCTTGAGTTTTTCATCAAGCCCGATACCAATGAGATCGTCGACGCCGAGACCGGCAGCGTCTGGGATTTTTCGGGAAAGGCCGTCTCCGGCGAACTCACCGGAAAACAATTGACCAAGGTCCAGGTCATCAAGGACTATTGGTTCGACTGGAAGACGTATCACCCTGACGCGCAACTTTTCGGTGCCGGTTCTCGTTAATATTTTGCAGATCCCTATGACTATTTAAGGAGTAAGCGGAATGGAATGGTTCTCAACTCTGACTCTGGCATTAGGTTCGGCGTGGACATCCGGAATTAACCTCTACGCAACCGTTACGGTTCTCGGCTTGCTGCAGAAATTTGGAGCAACAAAGCTGCCGGGCGGCCTCGACGTGCTCGACAACTGGTGGATCATCGGCATCGCCGGCGGCCTCTATTTGATCGAGTTTTTCGCCGATAAGATCCCGTACGTCGATAGTATCTGGGACGTCGTCCACACCTTCATTCGCGTGCCTGCCGGCGCGATCGTCGCGTATGCGGCGACCGATCAAATGGACCCGAGCATCTACATTCCGGCGGCATTGATCGGCGGCGGTCTGGCGTTGGGTTCGCACGGGACCAAGGCGGCTCTCAGAATGGGCGCCAACCTTTCGCCGGAACCTGTTTCAAATTGGTCGCTCTCCGTCGTTGAGGACGTCATCGCCTTCGGCGGCACACTGCTCGCCGTATTCGCGCCGTTCATCATCGCGGCGATATTATTCGTCTTTGTCGTCGTGTTTTTCTGGTTCCTGCCAAAGGTCGTCCGGCGATTTTTGAGGATGTTCCGCTGGGTCGGGGCGTTCATCTCCGGCCGAAGTTACAGCGACGCGTAGTGCAAGTTCCGGTTCTCTCGTTCGTTCTTTAGCTCTCATACTTTGAGAAAAAAGGAGAACAAAAATGAGAAGAACCGGAATTCTTGCTATACCGTTAGCACTATTTTTGAGCGCGTTCGGATGCGGCAGCGCATCAACGAGCTCGACCGCAAACAAAACCTCGGCGTCAGCCGACCAACCCAAATACACATCGGAAGCACCGGCCGGTGAACCGGCGTCGAACATGGCGGCGAACTCCACCGCAAAGGCCGCCACTGTCTCGGACGCCAAACCCGCCGCCCGGCGGCAAACGCTCGGACAGACCATCGCCGAGAAAATAACACTCAAACAATCAGAAGATTCAACGCTCAATACGGCTCCGACCGATCGAAAGATAATTCGGAACGCCGATCTGACGCTCGAATCCGATTCCCCCGAAGACAGCCAGCGAGAGATCACGTCGATCGCGGAGCGGGCCGGCGGCTTTGTCGTCGAATCGCAGGCGACCAGCAGCGACGTCAAATCGACGCGCCGCGATATCGTGAACATCAGCATTCGGGTGCCTTCGCAGAAATTCGCCGATGCGATGGAAGAGATAAGGCGAACCGGCACACGTATCGTCATCGAGTCGGTCAAGGGCGAGGATGTGACCGAGGAATTCATCGACGTCGAGGCCCGCCTTCGCGCCAAAAAGGCGCTCGAGATGCAGTTCATGGAGATCATGAAACGGGCGAACAACGTCAACGACGCCCTGAATGTCCAGTCCGAGATCGCCGACGTCCGCGGCGAGATCGAGCGGATCGAGGGCCGAAAACGGTTTCTCGAAAACCAATCGAGCCTGTCGACGATCAAGATCCGTCTGCAAACTTCGACCGCAACGACATTGGCCGCGAGTTCGACAGGATTCGTCCCTCGTCTCGCTCAGGCATTCAACACCGGTTATGACTTTGCGCTCAATTTCATTTTGGGATTGATGACGATCGTTATCGCCCTGTTGCCGTTTGCGGCCCTTATCGGCTTGCCCGTATTTCTAGGAATGAGATACTTATGGAAACGACGCGACCGGCCCCGATCGATGGCCGAGATCGCTCGCGATGAGATAAGCATCACATAGAAGATGGAAATTTTGTTCAACATACTCGCGGTGGCCCTGCTCGGGGCCGCCGCTTATTTTTACTCGGCCGGTGATCCCGACTGGCTTTTCGCGAGCGTGGTCCTGGGAATATGCAGCTTTTTCCTCGGCGTCAGATTCCGGATCAAGAAACGCATGAACGAGGCACAGGCCTCCGAGATCGCTGCCGACACTGAAGATGATTGACGCGATCGGAGAAATTTTGCGATAGCCGTCCAAACGGCTAAGATATTTATCGGAGCGAATAATTTGAAGTACATAGACCAACTACTCGAAAACAATCGGCGCTGGTCCGAGCAGATAAGGTCTCAGGACCCTAATTTCTTTCCCGACCTTGCCAGTCAGCAGAGTCCCAGATCCCTCTGGATCGGCTGCGCTGACAGCCGCGTGTCGGCAAATACGATCGTCGGCCTCGCACCGGGCGAGATCTTCGTTCACCGCAACGTCGCTAACCTCGTCGTTCACACGGATATGAACTGTCTCTCCGTGATACAGTTCGCACTCGAGGTACTCAAGATCGAACACATCATCGTCTGCGGACATTACGGCTGCGGCGGTGTCATTGCGGCACTTGATGGTCGTCGTCACGGGCTGATCGACAATTGGCTGCGTAATATCCAGGACACCGCGAATCATTGCCGCGAAGAACTTGATGCGATCGCAGATAAGACGGCAAGGATCGACCGGCTGTGCGAACTGAACGTTTCTCGCCAGGTGCTCAACGTATGCGAAACGACGTTGGTGCTGGACGCATGGAACCGCGGCCAAAACCTGACGATCCACGGTTGGATCTACGGATTGAAGGATGGCCTCGTGCGCGATCAGAACATTTCGATCAGTGGCGAAGAGGGCCTCGAGCAGTTTCGCGCCGATTTTATTTTCAACACCAAGAGGCACTCGGCGGCCGACTCCGCATAACGCGTTTTACCTTATGCTATCCAGAAAGTTTGCAAGATTTATTTTGGCGGCGGCCGCGCTTTGTCTTTTCGCGAGTGCCGGTGCAGCGCAAATGTCGCGAAAGCCGACGCCGACCCGCGAACCGGCCGGAGCGATGGACAAGAAGCCGGATTCGACCAAGAATTCGCTTCCCGCGGTGATGTCGCAGGCCGAGTTCGACTCGATCGCGCGCGTCTATCACCAGGGCACGCCGTACGCGATGCCGCACATCATGTTCGTCATCGACCGTCGGTTCAAGAACCGCATTTATTACATAAACTCGCAAAAATTCCGTTTTCACAAGGACTTTCTTTTGGCCACCTATCTCGTGCCGCGTGGCTCGGATATATTCAAACCGATCTACATCGACACAGACCGCCGCTTCGTCGTCGGGACCGTGGCGTGGCAAAAGACGGTCGAGCGATTCACATGGGAATTGTGGGAGGGCGACCTCGCGACCGGCGAGATCATCAAGTCGGCAAATGAACTCATAAACGCCACATTTTTTGCGAAAGTCGCTTATAAACCAAATTCGATACGGCAGGAAGATGCCTCCGCCGACCTCGGCATCGACCGGATCTCGCAGGACGAACTGAACAAGAATCAGGAATATCTGGCCCTCAACACCGGTAAGGCCGTCGGCCGTATCCATATCATCGACAAGCTCGACGACACCGTCGAGATCGGCGATAACGAGATCCTGGTCCTCAAGGAATTGCCGATCTCACTGCCGCCGGTCCGCGGAGTGATCGTCTCCAAGCCGTCGTCGCCGCTCTCGCACATAAACATCCTCGCCAAGGGCTGGAACATTCCTAATATTTACGTTAAGAACGCAGACAAACTCTTTAAGGAGCTGAATACCTACTGGATCGAACTCGATGCGGGGATGACGGACTATTCGTTCAAAAGGGTGACGAGCAGTAGCGAGATACCTGACACGCCCGACGATCAGGTGCCGCCCGCGGACCTCAAGGTGACCAAGCTGATGGGCCTCAGGCAAATGCGAAAGACCGACAGCATCGCCTACGGCTCGAAATCCGCCAATCTCGGCGAGATGCTCCACGCAAAGATGCCCGGCGTCAGCGTGCCTGACGGATTTTCGATTCCGTATTACTGGTACGACAAGTTCATGAAGGACAACGGCATCGACAAGATCATACTCGGGCTGATCGACGACAACGATTTCGTCCACAATCCGCGGATCCGCCGGCAAAAGCTCGATGAGCTTCGAAAAACGATCCAAAACGGTAAATTCGACGACCAACTCCGTGCCGAAGTGATCGCAAAATGGAAAACTCAGCTGGGCGGCAGGCCGGTCTTTGTCCGAAGTTCATCCAATTCCGAAGATCTGCCGAATTTCAGCGGTGCCGGGCTGTATTCGAGTGTTGCCAATGTCCGCGAAGAAGATAAACTCATCGAGGCGGTGAAAAAGGTTTGGTCGTCCCTTTGGAATTTTCAGGGCTACGAGGCTCGCGTCCGCAATTACGTCAGCCAGACTGACGTCTACATGTCCGCTCTCGTCCAGGTCGGCATCGACATGGACCGCGGCGGCGTAATGATCACCAAGGACCCATTCGACGACCGCAACAAGAACGCCGTTTACATCAGTGCCGTCTGCGGCCACAATTCGAAGGTCGTGGACAATGACGGTATTCCCGAACAGGTCCTGTTCAATCCGAAGTCGAATTCCGTGATAGTGATGACGCTCTCCGACCAGAAGAACGCACTTCGCTTCAGTGAGAATGGCGACCTCAAAAAGACTGCCGACATTTGCGTCGGTCCGCGAAAACGCGTCCTAAGCAACCTGCAGGTCAGGGCATTGGCACGGGCCGCCGGCAACATCAAGCGTGCTTTTGGCGGCCAAAAGGAACAGGACATCGAATGGGGTATAATGAACGGACGAATTTACATAGTCCAAGCACGTCCGTATATAGATAAAAAGAGTCCAATATGAAAACACTATTAATTTCAGCGGTTGCGGTTGTGTCGTTCGCGTGCGCCTCGGCCCCGCAGCCTATTCAGCAAAATTCGACGGCAGCCAATCCGCCGGCAAGCAACGAACGCCCGCAAAACACGATCGCTCATTCGACCGAGAATCAGCAGGTCCCGCCGGCCCAGACCGGTGCAAAGACCAAATGGACGCAGGGCGGCGAACCGATCGATACAAAAGAGCTTGACGCCGCCGTCAAGACGGCCGAAAAGTCAGGTGACAAAAAATCGATGAGCGAGGCTTATTACAAACGTGCCGTCGCTCTGACCGATGCCCGGCAATATGCTGCGGCTCTCGGCGATTACCGGCGTGCCTTGAAAAACGATCCGACAAACACCGAGGCCAAAGAGTGGATCGACAAGATCATAATGATCTACGACGGAATGAATAAGGAATATCCGAAAGAAGGTGAAGAACCACCAGCATTACCATTTACAAAGGAGAAATAGAGAGATGAAAAGGTTCCTTTTCGTAGCGTTCGCTCTTGTCATTTTGGCTGGGTTCTCGCTTCCGGTTTCGGCACAGAAAACGACGAGGATCAAGTTCAATAAAGGTGCCCGGAGTGCGGTCGTGACCGGCACGCTAAACGGTTACAAGCGACAAAAAACCTTTGTCATCCGCGTTCGTGCGGGGCAGACGATGACCACCGAAGATATTGGCAACAACCCCATAACCTTATGGATCAAGGGGCCTCCGGGGTCGAACTACGAACAGGACCTGGCCGCCGACTGTCACAGCCGAAACGAGATCTCGCCGACCGACGCCGGTGATTACAAGATCACGGTTATCGAGTGCGAAAAAGCCGACGCGTGGAAAGGCACATTCAAATTCCGCGTAAAGGTTCGCTAGACAAGACCGCCCGTCGGAAACTACACTATCTCTTTTGTGTTGACACGCAATTTAGCTACATAACGGAGATACGTATAGATCTTTATGGCAATTTCAGCAAACGATATCAGAAAAGGAATGGTGATCCTGCACGAAGGCTCACCTGTGAAAGTGATGGAATTTCACCATCACACCCCCGGCAACCTGCGGGCGATGGTGCAGGCGCGTCTTCGCAATTTGATTACAGGCAACTCGTTCGAATACCGATTTCGCTCGAACGATTCTCTCGAAAAGATCACTCTCGAGCAGCACAAGATGGAGTACCTGTACTCCGACGGTTCGCATCATCATTTTATGAACTCGGAGACCTACGAACAGGTCGCCCTGACCGAGGAGGAACTTGGCGATGCTGCTCAGTGGTTGATGCCGGGACTCAAGATCGAGGTCGAATTTTATGACGGCACACCGATCGGCGTTGCCCTGCCGGCGACGATGGACCTGACCGTCAGCCGAACGGATCCGCCATTGAAGGGTGCTACGGCGTCGAATTCCAACAAACCTGCGACCCTGGAAAACGGCGTGACGCTTTCCGTGCCGCCATTCATTGTCGAAGGCGAAAAGATACGCGTAAACCCGACCGAAGCCCGATATATGGAACGCGTGAAATAGTCAGGCGGATTGACTGAGTTGTCCGGGTTCCAGGTCATCGACTCGCCGAACTCGGCGAACTCGGACAACTTTCGATGTTCTTCCTCTACAGCATAATCCTGACTCTCGCCTTCCTGGTCCTGCTGCCGCGGTTCATCTTCGACGCAATCTTCAACGGAAAGTACGCTTCAGGCTTTTTCGAGAGGCTGGGGTTCCTGCCTAAATTCGACAATTCCGGCCCGCCCGTGATCTGGGTCCACGGCGTGTCGGTCGGAGAGATCAATGCCGCACGCCCGCTCGTCGCCGCCCTCGCCCGCGAATTCCCCGCTCATCGGCTGATCGTCTCGACGACGACACGAACCGGGCAAACGCTCGCAAAGCAGATATTCGCCGATGCTGCCGACGTGGTCTTTTACTTCCCTTTTGATTGGAAATTCAGCGTCCGCCGGGCGCTTCGCAACTTCAGCCCCTCGCTCATCCTGATAATGGAAACCGAGATCTGGTTCAATTTCGTCCGCGAGGCGAACAAGAGCGGGGCCCGTCTCGCGATCGTGAATGGACGCCTATCGGAACGTTCGGCGAAACGATATCGCTATATCGGCAGCTTTATGCGGCGCATCTTGTCGTATCCGGATCTCGCGTTGATGCAGACCAACGCGGACGCTCAACGAATGATGGGCCTCGGAATGCGTGCGAACAAGGTCAAGGTCACAGGCAACCTGAAATTCGATCAGGACACGGACGACGCGAGCGAAGCGTTGACTGCTGAGCTTCGGGATCGTTTCGGAATTTCCGCTGACGCTCCGTTGATCATCGCTGCCAGCACTCACGCACCGGAAGAAAAATGGCTGCTCGACGCATTTCATTCTGTCTGGAAGGCGTTCCCGGATAGTCGTCCGCGGCTGATGATCGCACCTCGGCATCCCGAACGGTTTGACGAGGTCGCGGATGATATTACAAACTCCGGATTTTCATGGGTGCGCCGGTCGGATGAGGGGTCTGCAAGTGACCGAACCGCCGAGATCATTCTGCTCGACAGCATCGGAGAGCTTCGAGCCGCCTACCCGCTGGCCGAGATCGTCTTCGTCGGCGGCAGCCTCATTCCGCATGGCGGACAAAGCATCCTCGAACCTGCCGCTGCCGGAAGGGCGATGATCACCGGCCCGTTCACACACAATTTTGCCGCGGCAGTTGGTGAATTCCTCGATAACGACGCCCTGATCCAACTCGAAAAGGCGGACGGCCGGAACGCAAGCGAACGTCTGTCGAAGGAAATTTCGGATCTGCTCGGCGACCCCGCACGCCGCGATTCACTGGGCAAAAATGCAAAAGCAGTGATGACAATGAACCGCGGTGCGACCGCCAAGACGGTCGAATTCCTGCGGCCGCTGTTCGATCACGAGGGCGATGAATAGATGATCTTCGTATTCTACGCTCTCGCACTTCTGCTTATTTATTTCAGCTACCGGTCGCTGATCGGAGGCGTCGCCTACCTCCGATTCTTTCGTACGGAACTCGCCAAAACACGGTCAAATTACACGCCTTTCGTAACCGTGATCGCACCCTGCCGCGGAGTTGATAAGGGAATGGACGAGAATCTCGCGGCATTTGTCGAACAAGATCATCCGGGCTACGAGGTCGTATTTGTCGTCGATGACGCAAGTGACCCCGCGGTCCCGGTCATAGAAAAGCTCACTTCGACAGCTGCCGTTCCGACAAGATTGGTCGTCGCCCACAAGGCTGTCGGCTCCGGTCAAAAGGTCGAGAATCTGCGCGAGGCCGTTCTGCACGCGGACGAGCGATCGCATGTGTTCGTCTTTGTCGATTCGGACACGCGGCCGCTGAAAAGCTGGCTGCGGGACTTGACCGCACCGCTCGAAAACGACGATATAGGTGCAGCGACCGGTTATCGGTGGTTCATTTCGGACACACCAACGATTGCGTCCGAGATGCGGTCGGTTTGGAACGCCTCGATCGCGTCTGCGATGGGACCAAACACGTCTTCGAACTTTTGCTGGGGCGGATCGATGGCGATCCGCCGCGACATATTCGAGCGGATCGGAATGCGTGACAAGTGGGTCGGAACGCTCTCGGACGATTTTGCCATGACACGGGTTTTGAACGAAGAAAAACTACCGATCGTCTTTGTTCCGCAGGCACTTACCGCGTCCGTCGAAACCTGCACCTGGCGTGAAATGCTCGAGTTCACGACCCGGCAAATGAAGATCACCCGCGTTTACGCCCAACCGCTGTGGATACTCTCGTTTTTTGGCTCGGGACTCTTCAACGCAGTAATGATCTCTGCGTTCCTGATCGCGGCGCTTAGCTCGCGGAACAGTTTCGCCGTTTGGTTCAGCATCGCAACGATAGCGATCGTCTCGATCTGCAGCGTCGGCAAGGCGTGGCTGCGGCTGCGGGCGGTCGAACTTGTCCTCACCGGGCACGCGGCTGCGCTTCGTCGCCAATATTGGACGCAAAATACGCTTTGGCTTCTTACGCCCGCGGTATTTCTCTACAATTGTATCGCTGCTCTGATGTCGCGAAAGATGACGTGGCGCGGCATCCGATACGAATTGAAATCGCCAACCGAAACTGTCATTATTAGCGGCGTAACGAGCCAGAGAGACTGACGATGGTTTACAACCTGTTCGACGAACCAGAACCCGACGAGGAAAACGCCAGATCGCAGCGTTCCCCGGAAGACAACTTCGTCGCGACGCCGTTCGAACCTGATTCGGCCGATGAGACTTTGCGGCGAAGCGGCCTCGCGTGGTCGGCCGGCATTGTGTTCTTCGGTTCGGTGGTCTTCATGCTAGGCCTCGGATGGCTTGCCGACCTCATTCTCGGCAGCACGCCGTGGGGCTTGGTCGGCGGGATCGTGCTTGGTTCCGGGATCGGTTTTTACCAGTTTTTTCGGATTTCGTCGCAGATATTCGGCTCCGACAAGCCGAAAAACGACATCCCGTCTGTCATCCCGAATACCGACGACACCGACAAGCTTTCCTGACGCCTTCGGGCCGTATACATAATCTTCCCGTGCTTTTTGAATTTTCGAGCGTTTCTCTGTAGAATTTAAGTTTTGTAATGGACGACGACCTCGATCCTTTGACATCTGAACAGCCGACGCCGCCGATGCTGTTGCACAGCAAGTTGCTGGTGAAAATGGCGGCCGTTATCGCGATCAGTGCGGTGATCGGAGTGATCTTTTCAGGCCCGCGATTCGCGGTCGGGGTCTTGATCGGAGGGCTCGCATCATTTGCCAATTATTTTTGGCAGAGAAACTCGACCCGGGCGATATTCGAGGTTGCGGCCAGCGGCGACAAGCCGGGCTTTGTGGCGGTCAGATATTTGCTCCGTTATGTAGCGATCGGGCTGTTCGTGGCGTTCTTTTATTTCACCTCGCTGCTGCCGGTGACGGCCATCATTTTGGGGCTGTCGGCATTTGCACTTGCGGTAGTTGTCGTGGGTATATTTAGTATTTTTACAAGTTCGAATAGACAGGAATTATAGAAATGTTTCTATTAGCAGAAGGCGCCGAGCACCAACCACTGATCGTCGACTTCATTAATCACTATTTAGGCGAGCCGGTATATCACTTCCAGATGACCTACACGCGTCCGCTGTGGGAGAAGTTTTTTGCTCCATTCGGTGCAAAACCGGAGGACCTGTTTGGCCCTTACTCACCGGAAAACGCGATACCCTGGTACACGATCATGTTCGTCATCGCGTGCCTATTGACGGTCGCGATCGTTTGGCTGCTTAAGGACAAGCTTTCCGAGGACGATCCGCACCCGGGCCAGTTGACGCTCGAGGCCGGATTCCTGGCGATCAGGGAACTCGTCGTTTCGGTCATTGGTGAGCACGGATTCAAGTACTTCCCGGTCGTCGCGACGTTCGCCGTACTCATTCTGGTCTCGAACCTGATGGGCCAATTCCCGATGTTCATGTCGCCGACCGCCTCGGTAAACGTGACCTACGCACTCGGCGTCTCGTCGTTCATTTATTACAACTACGTCGGGATAAGCGAGAACGGTATCAAGAATCACCTCGCTCACTTTGCCGGGCCGAAACTGCCGGTCATGATAGCGATCTTTATTACGCCGCTGATCTTTACGATCGAATTGATCAGTAATTTCATCAGGCCGTTCACGCTAGGTGTTCGTCTTTTCGCGAATATGTTCTCGGACGAAAAGGTATTTGTCGAGATCACGAACCTTGCACCGCCGATCACGCATTTTGTTTTGCCGCTTATACTTACGGCATTGGGCGTGTTCGTTGCGTTGGTGCAGACACTCGTATTCACGCTGCTCTCGATGATCTATATCAGCGAAGTTTCGCACGCTCACGATGATGAGCATGCACATGATGCCGATGGCGAGACCGCCGCGGCACATGCGTAACAAGTTTTGAGGCCGCCGATATGGCGGTCGCGAAAGGCCTTGAAGACGGCCGGTTTTGAAAATTCGAAGGCTTGCGTTTTATAGCAAATATGCCCGCACGCGACAGGAGCCGCGGACTCTACGGAGTATAAAATCCGTGTGCATACCGGAAGTGAGGCGAACTCATACCCCGCCGGCAAATTTTCGAAGATTCGAACCATTGTCTTCTATTTAACAAAAAGAAGGAGATAAAAATGAACAAATTGAAATACGTATTTTTCGCAACGCTTGCGGTCGTATTGTCTGCTCTTCCGGCAATGGCACAGGCAGGAGCAAGTGCAGGTGATAACAAATTCACCGTAAACGCTTACAAGGCGATCGCTGCCGGTATCGGTTTCGGCCTTGCCGCCGGACTCGCCGCCATCGGCCAGGGCCTCGTCGGTTCGCGTGCCGCTGAGGGTGCTGCCCGCAACCCCGGAGCGACCGGACAGGTGCAGACGCTTATGATCATTGCTCTCGCTCTGATCGAATCGCTCGTTCTGTTCGCCCTGCTGATCATGTTCGTCGTGGTCAAGCCGGTCGTCGCGGAATAAGCGGCTCTTACACTTTAGAACGAAGAAATGGGGCCCATTCGAGCCCCATTTTTTGTTTTTCTATTGATAAGGTGATCGTCTCCGACTATTCTTTAGTTGCAACTTTAGATGGCGCGAGGCGTTCTAATAGTTAGTTATGAATGATCTCATTGGCAAGAATATTAACGGGAAGTACCGTATCGACTCGTTGATCCGCGAGACCGAGATCGGCGACTTCTATCGCGGCACCAACACCGCGACAGGTGTACCGGTGACGGTCAAGATACTCGCTCCGGCGATGGCTATCGACGCCCGGTATGTCGACCGTTTTCTCGCCGAGGCACGTGCCGCCGCCGTCGTATCGCACCGCAACATACTCAATACGATCGAGGTCGGTACCGACGAACTGGGCCTGCCTTTCGCGATCTATCAGGGCATTGAGGGCGAAACGCTCGAAAATATCATCAAGGCCGATGGCAAATTTGCCGAGTCGCGCGCGGTCGGCATAGCGAAACAGATCGCTTCCGCCCTCTCGGCCGCTCATCAAAAGGACCTCGTCCATGGCGGACTCAGCCCTTACAAGGTAATTGTGAATTCGCTCGACGGCATCGACGACGTCAAGATATACGATTTCGGCGTCCGGATGCATGCCGGCAATTCGCTCGCTGCCGTCAAGTATCTTGCTCCCGAACAGTGCGGTGACGCACCGTCCACCGATCAACGGTCGGACGTATACGCTCTCGGGGCGGTCCTTTACGAAATGGTCGCGGGCGAACCGCCGTTCACCGGCTCGACGCCCGCGGCGGTGATGCAAAAACAGTTGAACGAGCCGCCGGCACCTCTCTCTGCGTACCGGCAGGACCTCAATACACAATTGGAGCCCATTATTTTAGCGGCGATCGCGGCGGACCCTGAACGGCGTTACCAATCGGCGATCGCTCTTGAGGAGGACCTCGGCCGCCTGGCTGAAGAGACCGGTGCGGAACTGCCGCCGGAAACGGCCGTTGCTGCGGCGGCGGGCACTCCAAAGAGAAATATCTGGCAGACAGCATTGATCGTGCTCGTCGGCATCGCCGTCGTCTCTGCCGTTTTGATCTACACGACGCGGACGCGACAGACCAATCCGACCGTAACTGCCGAGCCGGACGCGAACAGTTCGCCGGTCCAACCGATCAATCCAGCCACGGGTGCGCAGGAAGAGGCAATGCTGAAACTCGGCGACGTCGGTGACGCGTCGCTGGTGCCAAATTCGAATAGTGCCCTGCCCGGCACATTGCCAGGCGGCGACGGTTATAACGCCTGGGCGAACGGCGGCGTGCCGCCCGCAGGAGCTCCGCTGTCCTCAGGAACAAATTACGGCTCGGCTCCGCCCGCCGGCAGTCAGGTCCCGACCTACATTCCGCCACCGGGGCAACGCGTTACTATCGACCCGAACGGCGGCAGCCCGTTCATGCCCAATGACGGCGGCGTGATCCTCGTCCCGATCCCGACAAATACTGAGCCAACGGCCAAGCCCACTCCGACGCCGCGGGTTCCGGCCGCCAACGTTCCTGTCAAAACGACGCCGGATCCGAAAACATCCGCAAACCCGAATACCGTCCAGCCAACCGACACCTCGAAGCCGGGGGCAAAGACGACATCGACACCTGCTAAAAAG
>JAKOVX010000082.1 GCA_029781855.1 Acidobacteriota bacterium
TTGGTGCCGTCGGCGATGTTCCGGTGCCGAGCGAGTTTGTGAGGTAGCAACGGTCGGTGGGCAGTGGTTGTCAGAGTGCTTGTTTCATTGACATCGAGCCCTGCCCATTAGACCCTGAATTTGGAATTTGAAATTAACATCCGTAGCCAGGAATCGAAAATACGGCGAGGAAGTGTGTGAGTCCAATGCTCTTCCTTGCCGTCCTGACTCCGTGGCAAAAGAATGTAACTCGCCCGTGATGCCGATTGCTCCACCCAAACTTACGTCATGAAAATAGCCGAAATACCTGTTCGACTGCCGGCTGCCGCGATACCCAACCCAATACGACTCAAATACCCGCTACACGGGCCGGATACAAATTTGGGTCTTTTCCAAGGCCCCGACGCCCGTGGCTTTACACTGGTTCCACCACGCGGGCCAAAGACAGTCGCGTTTGATCTATCGAAAGCAACTTAGTCGGGTTCCTGAACTATTCGTCGGCTTTCTTAAGGTCCGTTGTCTCGGCTACGCGATCCATATCAAGGTGTCGGGTCGTTCCTTCGACAACGCTTACCGGTACGCGATCGCCGGGATCGCGACTTGTGTCAAAGATATCGGAAACAAATGCGGTTTGCGGCGACGGCAGAGCGTTTGCGGTCGCTGATCCGCGAAGCGACGAGATTTCATCGGAACCAAAATTGACGTTATCTTTCTGATATTGTTTCAACTCTATAAGTTTGCCGAGTCCCGGAGCCAACGTCGCAAACGCTGGGATCAAGAGCCAAAACCACCAACCGAATCCCATAGGTTGGAATGCCAAAAAGATAGAAATAATAAAAAATGCGACCGAGATAAAAAGCAGTGTTAATACTTCTTCCCAAGTCGGTTTCCTTTTATTTTTCCTGATCTTGCCGTCATCGCGAACTGTTAATCTCCCCGATATCACATCCGATACCAATTTCAGATCACACCCGCATTTACGGCAAAACTTGCCCTCATCAGGGTTTTCTATTCCACATTTTGGACAAAACATAATATCTATAGTGCCGTAATTATACTTTCAAGCAAAATTACGAATGTTGAGGCGGCGCTGTTCAATGCATTTGCACATTTGGATCTTTGCCAACACTTCGAGCGGCGGGCAGCCCGATCGCACTGTCGTGAACGGTTCAGATCTCCGCTCAAATACCCGCCGAAATAGTGGAGATATCGCGCACCCGAAAAGCGATTTTTCGATAGGAAAATGCTTTACGCAATTTTCGTTTTGATATAGGTTCTCAACGATTTTTCCGAAAAGTCGAAGTGCGCCTGACGGGGGTGTTTTGTGCGCCTGAAGGGGTAATCGAGTGCGCCTGAGAGGGGGTTTGAGTGCGCCTGGCGGATGGTTTTAGTGCGCCAAACACTTGTTTCTACCCACTTTGCCGATCTCCGCCATTTTTCACGACAAAAAAGTGAAATTCACGACCCGCGCATTTTTGCGCGCGTAAATGCGCGTTTCCGGGGGAACGGGAAACTGAGGTCGTCTGACGAAATTATCTGTCGCTTTGTGACAGGTCGAGGGTGATCGCGAGGCGGTAGATCGCCGGTTCGGAAACTTCTATTTCTTTAGAACCGGTTGCCGATTTGTAGCTGGCCGTGACCCGCAATTTTGCCGTGCCGGGCTGCTTGCGGAATGTGAACTCGCCGCTGATGTTGGTGGTCGTGGATCCGAGCTTTCTTAATGAGCCGTCTGCATTTACCTCTGCAAGGTCCACCTTGGCACCCGTTACGCTGGTGCCTTCCTTGAAGAAAATACTTCCTTTGACGATGACCAGGGTACCCTGGTCGGGCGAAAGGATCAGGCGTTCGCCGAGGTCGCTGACCTTATTTTTCCGCACCTCGACGTTGTACAGGACACCGCTCGCATAACCGTTTGCCTCGAACACAAGGTTGTAAACCCCATTATCGAGGCCATTTAGGATAAATTCACCCTTGTTGTTGGCGGTCGCAGATTTGACGTCAGCCCCGTTCTGCCGGGCGGTCACCGTGGCGCCGGGAATGCCCGAACCGCGCGTGTTGCGGACCTTGCCCTTTAACCCGCCGGTCTGGCCGAACGCCGACACGGCCACGCCCGCGATCAGCAAACCCAATAAAATAAACGATATCCGAGTCTTATGCATTTCCGTATGAAGACGCCGCCTCTTGGCCATTACCAAGTTCGGCGGCTACATCATTGATGATGTCATCCAGTGTTCGGGTTGGCTGGTACCCGATCATCCGACGCGCTTTTGTCAGATTGGGCACCCGTCGCTGCATGTCCTCAAAACCCTCACCGTAGGCCTCGTCATACGAAACGAACTTGATCTGACTCGCACTGCCGGTCAGTGCGATCGCCCGCTCGGCAAGGCCATTTATCGAGACCTCTTCGTCGTTGCCGAGGTTTACAACCTGGCCAAAGCATGCGGGCGTTTCGATCAGTTTGGTCAGCCCCTCAACCACATCCGCAACGTGCCCGAAGCACCGCGATTGCGTTCCGTCGCCGTGGACGGTGATCGTCTCATTTTTCAAAGCGGCCTCGATAAATCGGGGCACTACCATCCCGTATTGGCCCGTCTGCCGCGGACCGACGGTGTTGAAAAGACGGGTTACGACGACCGGCAGCTGCGTCTCTTTCCAATGGGCGAGGGCGAGGAATTCGTCGAGCGTCTTTGCACAGGCGTATGCCCATCGGTGCTTGTCGGTCGCACCGGTGAGCAGGTCGTCCTCCTCGTTGAAAGGCACCGAAATGCCCTTGCCATATACCTCGGACGTCGATGGAATAAGGACGCGCTTTCGATACCGCGAGCAGAATTTCAGTACAGTATCCGTCCCGTGAAAGATCGTTTCGATCGTCTTGACCGGCTGCTCCATTATCAGCCGAACGCCGACAGCGCTGGCCATGTGATATACGCGGTCGGTCTCGCGGACGAGCACTTCCATCAGCTTGGCATCGAGCACGGTGTCGATTATCAGCCTGAACCCTTGTCGATCCTCGAGATGAGCGATATTCGAATATCGCCCCGTCGAAAGGTCGTCAATGACCGTGACCTCATGCCCGTCGCCAAGTAGCTTGTCGCAAAGATGGCTGCCGATGAATCCGGCCCCGCCGGTGATCAATATCTTCATAACTTCGAATTATATCGTTTTTTGCGGCAGGATGTCGCCACCAGCGGCGGGGAACAACCGCCACTCGATCAATAATCCGAATTGAGCACGTATTGGACGTTCGTAGAGTGGTTTGGTTCGGCAGCATTGAGTGCGGACGTGATCACGTCCGCCGTGAAATTGCCCTGTGCCCCGAGGAGGATCGCCTCGCAGGCGAGCCACTGGTCAACTTTCTTGTCGACGTCTGTCGAGCCGCCGTTTCCGGCACCGCCGTAGTTTTTCAGGATCTGCCGCTTGGTAGAGTTTTTGAACCGTCCGCGGAGATACTTGAGGTAATCGACACTCGCATTTACCGACATCAGCGGATCCGCGACCATTGCCTCCGGCGTGTATTTATAACGTTTTTCCGGAAACAGGGCGTTCATGATGTTCAGTGTATTTCGCTCGATCTGCCCGAAACCGGCGGCGTATTTCTTGAGCGGCTCGCCTTTGTCGTTCATCTGCCACCAGTTCTGAAATACGCTCTCTTCCCAAAACAGTCCGATCAACAACGCATTCGAAAACTCGACGCGCGTGTCCACGACGTTACCGTGTTCAAGCAAATGCCACATCTCGCCGAACGTAAATCCGTGCTCAGGGTTCCACGCCCAACCTTTCCAATTCTTACTTGCCATCGACTTCTACAAAAAACTCCTTCGAGCTGAGACGGAATCTATCATTTGATTTTGCGAATCGAAACGACCATTTCTATCAATTTTTTAGATGTCTTTCAAAGAAATTTAATATCCGTGTGTATTCGTCGGTCCAGCTCGTCGGGCGGACGAATCCGTGACTCTCGGACGGATAGAACATCACTTCGAAATACTGTGTCTTGCCGAGACGGATCAGCTTTTCGACAAGCTGCTGCGAATCCTGGACGTGGACGTTGTCATCGACGATGCCGTGCAGGATCAGCAGGTTCGTAATTAAGCCGTCGGCATACGAGATCGGCGAGCTGCGTTTGTATGCCTCGGGATTTTTGTCGGGAAAACCTAGCCTCTGGGCCGTGTAACCGGGCGACGACGCGTAATAATTCTTCCAGTCCGCGACGGGCCGTAAAGCCGCCGCTGCCGCGATCTTATCAGATGCCCGAAACGCTAGCATTTCGGCCATAAATCCGCCGTAGCTGCCGCCGTAAACACCGACCTTAGCCGGATTCACGGCGTAATTCTTGATCATGTAGTCGATCGCGTCGATATGGTCATCCATGTCCTTGCCGCCGAGAAAATCGTAAACATCGGTCCGCCAATCCCGCCCGTAACCTGCCGACCCGCGATAGTCGATGTCCAGCACGACGTAGCCTTTCTGCGTCAGCAGTTCGTTGAACATAAACTCGCGATAATAGTTGTTCCAGCCGTTGATCACGTTCTGCAAATAACCCGCACCATGGACAAACACGACCATTGGGTATTTCTTCTTTTGATCAAACCCGTCTGGAAGATAGATCTTCGACTTGATCTGCTTGCCGTCGCGGGAAGGAATGTCGATGAATTTAGGAGCGTTCCACGGACGCTTCGTGAATGCGTCAGGAACGGTCTTGATCAATCTCATCGCAGGCGGGAATATATTGCTTTTTTCGCAACGGTAACAAAGTTCTTGAGAATAAAGTTCATCCGGTTGATTCCAGCGCGAGAAGCTGAACAGGAGCGCGGCTTTGTCACCATCGGTTTCCATCTGAGGACTCCCTTTCATCCCAACTAACGAAGGCTTACTTTCGACTTTCCATTCCTGGGGATTATCTTCATCCTTTGTTTCAATTACGTAGAACTCTCGTTCCGATGTCCCCAGCTCGGTCGAACTATAAACAATGTCGTTCCCGTTGCCGAACCACTTTGCCCATTCAACCTGCCAGTTGCCTTTTGTGAGCTGTGTAATTTCGACCTTCCCAGAGTAGCCCGGATCTGAAGGATTCTCGCCGCGGACCTCGCCCGTAGGGTTCGGTTCTGGCTTATTTATTTCAAGCTTTGCTAGATAGATGTGGTTGTAACCGTCTTTTTCCGAACAGAAAAAGAGCTGCCTCGCATCCTTCGGGTTCGGCTCGACGATCGCCGACAGCGGAGCGAGCCATTTTTCGTCGGTTTCCTCGGTGACGAGGATCGTCTGCTCGTCTTTGCTGCCGGCGTTGTGAACGAAGTAAAGCTGACGCCGCTTGGTGTCTTTGTCACCGCGATCGACGATTAGGCTGCGGCCGTCTGCCGCCCAAACGATCCGCCGAAAACCGCCGACACCCTCACTTTTCGGCAATTTGATCTCGAACGGCGCGTCGCGGCTGCCATCCGCCGGTGTCACGAACAATTTCTGCTCAGACCATCCGCGGCGAATTGTCGGAGCCTGAACGAATTCGTCAAGATAATTCGGCACGAACAGCGCTTTTTGCTTTGAATTGTCCGAAACGGTGTACGCGATCATCGTACCGGTTTTGTTCGCGACCGCCTGGCCTACGGTGATAAATTCCGCCGGCTTCGCCTCTTTCGTCAGCTGGATCGTCGTCGCGTCCGCTGTATTCAGCACGAAAAGATTACCGTCCTGCTGATACAAAATGCGGTCGTTATCGAGGAATCGTGCCGCTACCTCGGGCTTCACGGTTTTGGTGTAACGTTTGGGCGTCGCCTCGCCGAGTTTGAGTACATACAGATCGCCACCCTGCGTAAACACAAGCTTTCTTGAGTCGGGCGACCATTCAAAATTACCAAATTGATTCTCGCGGTCCTTTGCGAAATCGTCCTTAACGATCAGGCCGTAATCGAGCTTTTTGTCCGGCGTCGGCGAAGGTTTCGGCACCGGCACGTCGCTGACCCGCAGAATGATCTTCGGCTCGCCGCCGCTGGTCGAAACCAGATAGAGATCGCGGGGCATCTTGCCCTCCGCGTTCCATAAAAACACGACCTTGGTGCCGTCCGGCGAGAGCTTTTCGCCCTCCGCCCGCATACCTGCGATCGACGGCTCGGCCATGATCTCCGGCACCGTCAGATCCTGCGCTTGCAGGCTAACGGTGAAAAAGTAGGCGATAAGAAGCCAGAGCGTGGCTCTAATAATAATTGACCGTTTCATTGGTTATCAGGGTAGTTCCAGGGCGTTCAGACGTTTCTCGGTTTTCTGATCTTCGGTCAGTCGTCCATAGCCGTAGATCGCGTTTTCCCAGGTGCCGTACATCGCGTTTGGCAGCATGATGTAGCGTTTGCCGAACAGATCCTTGGCCTTGTCGACCTCGGCGAAACGATCATCGACGGACTTCTTTTCAAATACGTTCGAATGGTCATCAAGGTTATCGCCGATGAACATGACGATGCGGTATTTTGCCAGAATTATTTGCCGCCGTGCCTCTTTGCTCGACTCGGCCGTTTTCAGGAGTACGTTCTCGTCGCTGACGTCCGGGAATCCGACCGATTTGAGATTGTCGATCGTCGCCTGTTTTTGAACTTCATCGCGATTAGACACGAAAAAGACTTTGGCACCGAGTGACCTGGCATACTTTGCGAAATCAACGGCCCCCGGTATCGCTTTCGCCTTTCGCATCTCGCCCCAGGCGTACCAATCCTTAAGGTTAAACGGAGCCCGATTCTTGATCGCAAGTGCCTGTGCGGGAGAATTGTCGAGCATCGTTTCGTCAATGTCGACCATGATCGCCCGCGGCTTTTTCTGCTCTGCCTTCGTCAATTTTCGAAAATTCCGTTTGTCGAGGTCCGCATCGAGCGACCAGCGGGCCATATTAAACGCCTGATAGGCGAGGGCCCGATATTCACCGGCCTTCTGCATATAGAGCGTAGCTCCGACCTGATATTCGTTGTTCGCGGACGCTTGTGCCAACGCGGTGCCCTGTTGAGCGACGGACGAACCCGCGAAATATCCGGAGGCAACGCCCGACACGATCAGTGCGAAACCCAGAAAGTACTTTTTCGATCTCATAATATTAGGTTAGTCTTAAGATTTGATAGCGATTATAAATGATTTATGGGCGAAACACCGCATACGCGATCTGATGCCGACGTTCAAAAAGAAGACGCCTCCGAAGAAGCGTCCTGGGGTGAAGATCAAAAGAACCGCGGCTACTACTACGATGATTCGCACGGTTACGAGACTTATGTGCCGGAACTCGACGATGACATCGATGAGGACGACCTCCCTGAATCTGACAACGGTGCAGGTTCAACGCACGATCAACTGTCGTAGAATCCAGTCCTAATTGAACGTCCGTGATCGCACTGTGTCTATCCGGCAGTCCGCGGGTCAAAATGGATCATCCACTGCACGCCGAACTTATCGCCCAACGCTCCAAAATAGCCGCCCCAGAATGTGATCTGCATCGGCATCATCGCCGTTCCGCCTTCAGACAATCTGGAATAAAGCCGGTCGGCCTCTTCTTTGCTATCCGGGGCTGCGGTGATCGTAAAATTATTTCCGGCCGAGTAGGTCTGTCCCGGCATCACCGGAACAAAGTCATTTCCCATGATGCCGCCGGAACCGATCGGCAGGGAAGCATGCATCACCTTATTCTTGTCCTCTTCCGAAAATTGGTCGCAGCTCGGATTTTCGCTCCAACGCATGAATGCTGTGAACTCAACGCCGAAAACGTCCTTATAGAAATTGAACGCGGCTTCGGCGTTACCGTTGAATGTAATGCTTGGTATTATCTGTGTCATTCTTCCTCCGTTTGATCTCGTAACATCTTCGCCGGTGCGGCGCATCAGCTATTTTCGATACATAAATGAATTGACGCAAATACAGGACGATCCGGTTGTCTCCACCTTTTCGTCCTGATCGATCATTGGCCACATGATCGTGGCCGTGTGCTTACTCAAACGGGTTAAAGTCAGCACTCGGCCCGTAGATCGACGGCAACGCGACGTCGAGTTCGCGTAAGTATGTCGAGAGCTGGCCGCGATGGTGATAATTGTGGTTCAGCATGATCGTTCGCCAGAACGCTACCCGCGGAAACGACATCAGCGTTTCGCCGTTCTTGGTCAGCTTCCAATCGGTGAGTGCTCCCGCGTCGCTGGTGCCGCCTACGATCGCTTTTCCGTGTTCGAGACTTTCGGCAAACGCCTTTAAGATCTGTTCGCGGCTCGTTGCTTCCTCGGGCCGTGGAATTTCAGTCATTTCGAAGACATCGTCTTTGCCAAGCTCGGCGATCGCTCCGGGGATCGTCGCAATGTGCATCGCCAATTCGCCGAGCGACATCGCCTTTGGGTGCGGCCGCCAGCTCAATTTGTCCTCCGGGATCACGTTGAACAACCGTCTGGTCGTTTCGGCTTCCTGGTCCATTTCCATCAGGATCGGATCGACGATCCGCATCTGTCGTGTTTCTGCCTGCATCTCTTTACTCCTTATTTTTTGTTTCTACGTCATCCTTGATCCTGAGCAGCGTACTGGACCATAGCTCAGCAAATGGCCCGACCCACCGCTCATAAATTTGCCGAATAGGTACAACATTCAACGAGTTGATCCGTCGTCGGCCGTCTTCACGTGTAATTACCAGACCGACCGATCGAAGCACGTCGATGTGCTTCATTACCGCGTGACGGGTCATATCGGGAATTGCGTCGACGATCTCAGTCGTCGTTTTCGCTCCCGGCCGCAGCAGATCGAGGATCGCACGGCGAGTCGGGTCGGACAGGGCCTTCCAGACCGGGTCGAGGTCTTCGGTCATAATTTACGCCGGAGAACCTGCCGCCTTGTTAAAGTCGTTCTCGATGCTCTTCAGAAAATGATTCCAGCCTTCTTTTACGCCTTCCCGATGCTGGGCGTCCAACATTCCGATCGCGCGATGGCGAAACATCAACTTGGTGCCGCCTTCGACCTCTTCGAGCTTGATCTCAACGTGATTGAGTGCCGGGTACGACATGAACATCGGCCCGCTCAGTTCGAGCAGGGTCGGAGCCTTGATCACCTGCACATGGCCCCACAAATGCTGTATTCCATCGCCCCGGTCTCGGATCCAGCGGCCGCCGGCAAATTCCTCGATATCCAACTGCATCGAACCGCCGTCCGGCGTCGTGCTGCCCTTGCCAAAGCGATAGATCACGCCCTTGAAAACGTCCTCGATCGGACCGTTGATCACCGCTTCCTGCTGTACATCCAAAACCATTTCGTCTAGGTTCATGTTTCGTTTCCTCCTTTGTGTAAATGAATAGTAACGTAACTACAAAGTTACGTCAAGCGAAAAATTGATGTCGGTGAAAAAAAAGAGGCCGCCCTCACGGACAGCCTCGTTTTATTGATCTGGCCGCCGAGCTATTTCTTCGGCCGTTCGTTGGCTTTCAGGACACGTTTTCGCAGGCGAATGGACTTCGGCGTGACCTCGATCAGCTCGTCGTCGGCGATGAACTCGAGCGCGCGTTCGAGCGACATTTCTCGCTGCGGGACGAGGCGCATCGCTTCATCCGCAGACGTGGTCCGCATGTTCGAGAGCTTTTTTTCCTTGATCGGGTTGACGTCGAGGTCCACCGCACGGGCATTTTCGCCGATGATCATGCCTTCGTAAACCTTGATCTGCGGTTTGACGAATAGCACGCCGCGTTCCTGAAGGTTGTAGAGCGCGTAAGTATTCGTCTCGCCCATTCGGTCCGAAACGAGCGAACCGGTCTGTCTCGATTTCATTTCGCCCTGCCATTTGTCGAATCTGAGGAACATCGTGTTGAGCAGGCCGGTTCCTTTCGTTTCGGTCAGAAACTCGCCGCGAAAACCGATCAGCCCACGCGAAGGAACTTCGAACTCAAGCCTCACGCGGCCCGAACCGTTGTTGATCATTTTCGCCATCTGGCCTTTTCGGCGGCCCATCGCCTCGGTCACGACGCCGATGAATTCTTCCGGCACATCGATAACGACGAGTTCGAGCGGTTCGAGCAGCTCGCCGGTCTTTTCGTCACGTTTCGTGATGACCTCCGGTTTCGAGACCTGCAGTTCGTAACCCTCGCGGCGCATCATTTCGATGAGAATCGCGAGCTGCAGTTCGCCGCGGCCCGACACCTTGAATTGCTCGGCGGCGTCCGTGTTTTCGACCCGCAAAGCGACGTTCCCGAGTAATTCGCGGTCAAGCCGTTCCCTGATCTGCCGCGAAGTGACGAACTTGCCGTCGATGCCGGAGAACGGCGACGTGTTGACGCCGAAGATCATTGCGATCGTCGGTTCATCGACGTTGATAACCGGAAGCGGTTTGGGGTTATCGGCTGAGGTGATCGTTTCGCCGATCTCGACCTCGTCAAAACCCGCGAGGGCGACGATCTCGCCGGTGCCCGCCTCGGCGACGGTCGTGCGCTCGAGGCCCTCGAAAACGAATAGTTCCTTGACGCGTGTCTTTGACGTCGAGCCGTCACGTTTTGCGACGAGGACCTCCTGATTCTTGGCGATCTCGCCCGAAAAGATGCGGCCGATCGCGAGACGGCCGACGAACGGGTTGTAGTCGATATTTGCGACCAGCAACTGCAGCGAATCGTCACGCAGGGCGTGCGGAGCCGGTATCGTTTCGACGATCTGGTCGAACAGCGGAATCAAATTCTTCGATTCGTCTGCCAGTTCCTTTTTGGCGATGCCGTCTCGCGAGATGGAATAAAGTATCGGGAATTCGATTTGGTGGTCGTTCGCCCCGAGATCGATGAAAAGGTCGTATATCTCGTTAACGACCTCCTCGGGCCGGGCGTCCTGCCGGTCGATCTTGTTCACCAGGGCGATAGCCGGCAGGTTCAGTTCGAGTGCCTTTCGGAGCACGAAGCGCGTCTGCGGCAGGCAGCCTTCGGCGGCGTCAACAAGCAGGACGATGCCGTCCACCATCTTGAGAACGCGTTCGACCTCGCCGCCGAAATCGGCGTGGCCCGGCGTGTCCAAAATGTTAATTTTGAAGTCGCCGTAGCGTACCGAAGTGTTTTTTGCCATGATCGTGATGCCGCGCTCACGTTCAAGGTCCATCGAGTCCATCACGCGGTCCTGAACCTCTTCGTTCTCGCGAAAGGTGCCCGATTGTGCCAGCATCGCATCGACAAGCGTCGTCTTGCCGTGGTCAACGTGTGCGATAATTGCGATGTTGCGTATCTTTTCTGTAGCGATCATAGTTGTCTTCCCATGCCCGAAGGCAAACGAGTATAATGACGTATCGGGATAAGAAACGCAATTTGCGATCTATGTCAGCGGACGTAGCGTGCTCTGCGTAAAAATAATGTCATCCGAATGGACCTTTCGAAGAATCATGAGAATTTTGCTTATCGGTGCCAGCGGCACCATCGGAAAACGAATTTACGACGCACTTTCACCAAAACACGAGGTCGTTCGTGGCGGCCGAAGCGGAGCGGACGTCGAGGTCGATATCACCGACAACCTGTCGATCGAGGACATGTATCATGCGGTCGGCGATATCGATGCCGTGATATGTGCTGCCGGGCCGGCGAAATTCGGGCCGTTCAGCGAAATGTCCGAAGACGACATGTACGTCGGCATACGGGGCAAGATGATGGGCCAGGTCAATCTCGTGCGGATCGGGCAGAAATACCTGAACGACGGCGGCTCATTCACTCTGACGACGGGAATCTTAGCCGATGAACCGGTTCCGGGTTCGGTCGGCGTTTCACTGGTTAATGGTGCGGTCAACAGCTTTGTAGTCGCCGCTGCACAGGAATTGCCGCGGGGCCAGCGGATCAACGTTGTGTCGCCGACGGTCGTCGCCGATTCGGCAGAGATGTACGCCGACTTTTTCCCGGGTTTCGATCCTGTTTCAATGGATCGCGTAGTAAACGGCTACGTCAAATCGGTAATGGGCAGGATGACCGGCAAGATCATTCGGGTCATTTAAACCAAAAAAGCCGGACGCCTGGGCCCGGCTTTTTCGATGTCGTATCAAATTAATTAGCGGTACATCTCTTTCCCGATCTTCAGGTTATTGGTGACGCTGAATACGTTCGGAAGGCCTCTGGCGTAAACACCAAGCATATTGTAATCGCCCTGGTTCATCACGTAACCCTCGAGCGTCAAATTGCCGTGATCGACTATGATCCGCACATCCGGCCGTGATTCCCAAAAGTACCCGCCAAGTCCGTTGACCGCAAAAGTCCGCAGAGCCTGTCGCCTGATCGAATCGTCAAACGGCGATGGCGGAAGCATAGTAATATTATTCACGACATTTGCCACACCAGGTATCCGTTTGACTACCGACGCAGCCTCATTGGCCGTCCCGAGCGAATAGACCTGACCTGTAAGTGTTACCGTGTCGCCATTTACCGCGAATTTGATATTGTCGAACACGCCGTAATTCGGCAGAGCAAGGATCTTCTTAAAGATCTGCTCCTCCATCGAACGAACGGGAACTGCCTTTTTGCCCGAGATGGTTTGGGCACTCGCACTTACCAGCGAGATCGACATAATTGCGATCAATATCGCCAAAAAATTCTTCAGTACTTTCATTTCAATTCACCTCTCTGGCTTCGATATCTCTCAAAACCTACTTTGCTGACGATAGTTAGACGAGAACGGAGGTGATAAGGGTGTCCGCCACTACCAAAATAAATGTAAAGTTTTGTAACGGTGTCAGCCGAGTTGCCGGATCGCCTCGTAAAGGACGATGCCGACGCTCGTCGCGAGATTGAGGCTCCGGACTTTTGGGTTCGGCATTGGTATGGTCAGGCAGCGGTCGACGTTGGCAGTGAGCAGATCCTCTGGAAGACCGCGTGTTTCGCGGCCGAAGACCAAACAGTCACCGTCCGCAAATTTCCAATCGTAATACGGGCGATCCGACTTGGTCGTCAAATACAAAAAACGCGATTTAGGTAAGGCCGCAAATAGTTCAGACAGATCGACGTGCCGGACGAGGTCGACCTCATCCCAATAATCGAGTCCCGAGCGTTTCAAAGTGCGGTCGTCCATTCTGAATCCAGTGACGCCGACGATGTGCAGCCGTGTTCGCGTCGCGGCACAAAGCCGGGCTATGTTTCCGGTATTCGGAGGTATCTCGGGTTCGACCAAGGCGATATTCAACATTTTCTAATAGTATCCGTCCCCCGCGAGCAGGTAAAACATCAACATGCATCCTTTCCGGGGCAGCACTCATCAACTGAATAGGCAAAACGGCGTCTAAAATGCCGAATTCAATTGATTATGTTACAATCCGTTGAAGTTTAGCCTTCACAGTAAATAGGGGAACTAATTAGTGTTTTTTCGTTTCAAAATTTTCATCGCGATCGTACTTGCGCTCGTTTTCGCCACGTCGGTGTTGGCAGCCCAGGCGACTAAGGCCGCCGAAGACAAGAACCAGGATAAAAAGCCTGCAGCGAAACCGTCACCGACGCCTGATCTGAAAGAAGTCGGAAAGGTCACAACCGCCGAGCAGGTCGTGGACTCCGCCTTGTTCATTTATGGTTTTGGCGGCGGCCGGGCAACGCTTAATCAAATCCGTAAAACCACCTCGGAACACGGGAAATTCACGTTGACCGCTGCAAACGGCAAGCCGGAAACAGTGAATTATCAACGTTGGGTAATTCGCGGCGAGTCGCTGGACAAGGAAAAGATACGTCTCGACCAGCAGTTTTCAAGTTCCCAATATGGGCTGATACTCGACGACAATAAGACGTTCGGCGTATTTAACAACACGGTCTTCAACCCGCGGGAAGAGGTGATAAAGAACTTTGAAAATGGCATCTATCACGGTCTCGAAGCGCTATTTCGGTACAAAGAGAACGGGTCGACGATCGAATTGGCGGGCCGCGAGAAGGATATGGGTGTTGAGTATTACCTGCTCGACGTCACGGACACAAAGAACCGTAAGACCCGGTTTTACGTGAGTACCAAAACCCTTCGCGTTTTGATGCTCGCTTATGAGGAAGACGGCGTCAAATATAAACGGAAGTTCTATGATCAGCGGTACGCGCAGGGAACACTCGTGCCGTACCGATCGGTACTGACCGCGAATGACAAGGTCGTCGAGGAACAGAATATATCTTCGATAACGTTTGGCCAGAAGGTCGACGAAGATCTCTTTAAGACTAGTTAGAATCTTTTGCAACTTTATTTAGGCTGGTTTGTGCAACGCACTTGTTGATCAAAATGATCAGACAAGGAGAATGTATGAACCAGCCTAAAATCTATTTAAACTTGCTTATTTTCGCGGTTCTTGTGTGCGGATTTGCCTCTATTTCGTTGGCCCAGACCGAGGAAAAACTTCGCACGGAGCCTAACTTTGACATCACTCTCCAGATCGTAGTCGGAACGAACGATTCCGGTCGGAGTGAATTGCCAAAGGATCTGAACAGCATTTCGCAGCAGCTCAGATCGATCTATCCATACACGACTTATCGTGTCGCCAATACTTATATGGGCCGTGTCGGAAACAACGGCAGCTTTGAATACAAGAGCCTTGCAGACCTGCTCGGCCAGCAGCCGAACGCGGCGAACGCGAGTTTTCTCGAATGGTCGGTGGGGAACCTGCGTGTGAGCGACAATGCGTTTGTTGCCAACTCGTTTCGTTTCGGTGCCCGAATACCTGTGAATCTGGCGGTGGCTGGAGCCCCGGGCAACGCGACCACCTACGAATCGATCGGCCTGAACCTCGCGAGGGTCGGCGTTACCGTTGGGACCCCGACGTTGCTCGGAACGCTTACTTTGCCGAAAACCGATGGAACGCTTTTTTTGGTTATGACCGCAGTCAGGTCCGATCATTAACTCCGGAACATTTGGACGCCGAAAGCGTGTTATCAAACCGGAGAGGGTTTTTGTTTCGTCGTCGAAACTATTGTACAAAAGTATGAGTGTATGCCGCTGGACAATATCGAATCACTGGACACGGAGGTCAAACGAACAACCGTGGCTGATGAAAAACTGTCCGATCACGAGCTCATACTTGCGGCAAAGTGCGGCGACGAGGATGCATTTGCGGAGATCGTCGGGCGATACCGCAACCAGATCACAAATTTTCTCTATAGATTTTTGAATGATTATGACGAGGCGGTAGATCTGGCGCAGGAGACGTTCGTACGCGTGTATTTCGCGATAGATCGTTATCATACGCAATTTGCGTTTTCAACCTATATCTACCGCATCGCGACCAATCTGGCGATCAGCGAGATACGGCGGCGGAAACGACGGAAACTGTTATCGCTGACCGGGCTTTTTCAGTCCGACGAAGACGCGGATGTTGAATATCAGCCGGCAGATGAACGAAGCCTGCCGGACGCCGATCTGATCGAGGATGAACAAAGCCGCACCATCGCAAAGGCGATCGCCGCGCTACCCGAGAAATACCGGGTGCCCATCCTGTTGAGGGACATTGAGGGCAGATCGTACGACGAGATCGCCGCGATCATGGACTTGGGGCTTGGCACCACCAAGTCGCGGATCAGCCGGGCAAGAGGGCTTTTGAAAGAGAAACTCGATCACTATTTGAAGTGAAAATGGAAAACGACGTACACACAAATGAATACACCGGTGACGACGGGCGGATTGTTGATCTGCTCGCCGGTCTGCCCCGTGTGGCAGCTCCACCGGATTTTGATGTTCGTGTGCGGGCACGGATCGCGTCGGGCAAAGCTGAGGCACGCAGCGGCTTCCGGTTGCCTGCAGCGGTCGCTTACGGCGTCGGATTGGGTGTCGTGCTTGTCGCTTTCGGGCTGTTCGGTGTGTTCTGGATGTACAGCGGCGACGCCGAGGGCGTACCGGCAGTTGCAACTGTCGATCATTCAGGTCAGGCCGAAAAAACGAGCAACGTCGTAATTTCTAAGGAACCGCCTATTCCGGTTTCTGATGACACCGTTGCTGCGGCTCGGACTCCGGTGCCGTCAGCAACCGATCCGTCGCCCACGGTCGAGGTTAAGCCTGATAAGAAGGTGGCCCAAACTCCTGAGATCAAGCCCGATTCAGCCCAGCGGAGAGCGAGGACCATATACCCGAAGGGTATCGATCCGAACTTAGTCATCACTCCGCAGGCAAATGCCGCTGAACGCGGAAAACCGATCCAGGTAAAGGAACTTTTGTCGTTTCTCGGAGTCAATTCCTCGTTCGCGGAAGGCGGATGGCGTGTTGATTCGGTCAGCGCTAATTCGACCGCCGGGCGTCTCGGCCTGAAAGCGGGTGATGTCATTACCGCGATCAACGATCAGGCCATCAATGAAAATACATCGTTCGCCGGCAGTTTTTCGGGCAAGAGCTTGCAAATTCGCCGCAATGGCCAGAACATTCATGTCGATCTGGCAAAGAAATAGTTCCTACGGCCGTTGAAGCCCATTTCCGTTTCGAATCCGTCAATAACGAACGAAGTGTTATAAAGATTCGGCCGGGCGGATAACGATTCCCAATGGCCGGTCATTCCGTCAGATGTCCTGACGATCGTGCCTGATCTATGGACGGAATTAATGGTCTTAAGAGCTTTGGATCCGCCGAGAGCCTTCTCCGCTCGTTCTAGGATCTGCGACGGACTTTGCGCCGACACGGCTGTAAAGGCGAGTACGGCGATCAACGCCGAGTAAATAAACTTCATTTTTGGGTGGTGCGCGGCGTGAGATAAAGGCCGAGAAGGTAAATTATAGCCGCAAAGAACTGGATGTATCCGGTACCCGCTGAATATTGCGGCAGGTCAAGGAGCCACGTAAAAGCTTCCTTCGCCGGGTTGTCGAAAATACGCTTGAGCCAACCCGAACTGTCCGGGGCCGTCAGATTTGCCAATACCAGGTACTTGGTGACGAACGCCATTGCGAACAGTGCTCCGAGGCTCCGAAGCAGCCGTTTGGCGTCAAATTCCGCACAAAGGTCGTTCCACAGTGTCCAGGTAAAGCAAAATCCTACTACCCAGAAAGGAAGGCCTTTCTCCGGCAGCAGCGAATTGAATAACTGTGCGGACGCAGCAAACAGCGTTAACAGGACCGCTCCGTTTGCAGCGTTCTTGAGTGTTGAAAATTCCTCGCAAAACCATCCGCCGATCTCGATCAGGCGTGACCGGACCAGAATGAGCATCAAGACCGATGCGAAAACGAGACAGATCAAAGCGGGTTTGATAAAGATGAACGCATTATCGGCTGAAGCCAAACGCAGCCCGCCGAGCAGCGTCACGGCAAGAAACGCGAACGGCAGAACAACGTATGTCAGCACCGTTCGTTGATCGCTCGCCGCCGCCCCGGATTGCTCTGGCACTGAGAGAGCCCGTTCGCGTGTATGATTCTCAGCCACGATTTCGCCATCCGGCTCAACGTCAATTACTTCAACTTCCCGGTTCATTTCCTCTCCCGCGTCAGCTTCATCGGATTAAAATCGGATGGCGTGATCTTCAGGCCCTCTTCGAGCTCATTCTTAAGTTCAGCGGGTGTCTTCATCGTTAGCGTGCTGTCAGAACTGCGATAATTGGGGTCGATCGTCATTACAAGGTTTGCCGCCTCGAGCCCCGGCTCAAATAATGTATCGTCGCTCGAGAGCCGTCCCCAACCCTGACGGTAATAGCTGTAGGCAATGTAGAATTGCGTCGCGGCGTCACGCTTTTCCGGGTCGGCGCGGTTAAAATCGACCCGCGCATCGAGGAATTGGTCCTTTCGAAAACTAGCGAGTCCCTGGTCAAAAGCCGCCTGATCGACCGTGTAGGTGCCGATCGCAACCGATCCTTTGGTGGACACCTCAGCAAGGCTTTTTGGCTCGGTCCAGTACAGGAAAGTGATCAGCGTGAACCCGGCTAGTGTGATCAAAATGGCTGAAATGTGGATATAACGCGTTTTCATTGCTATACTTGGCCGATATCCAAGAATACACTTTCTAAGGTCATTTTCACTATGAATCATTTACTCATTTCGATCGCTGCATTATGTCTGGCTGCATTTGCGGCCACAGCCTCTGTCGCCCAGTCGCTGACGGCGGACCTCGTAATAACCAACGCCAATGTCCGCACAATGGATGCAAAACGGACCATTGCCCGTTCCATTGCCGTTCTCAACGGCACGATCGTCGCCATCGGTACAGACGCCGACACCAAAGCGATGATCGGGCCGAAGACCCGCGTCATCGACGCCGGCGGCAAGACCGTTCTGCCGGGATTCAACGATGCCCACGTTCATTTTATGGAAACCGGAGCGCAGCTGTCGTCGGTCGACCTCCGTAGTGCGGCGTCGCCCGAGGAATTTGTGCAACGGCTCAAGGACTTTGCCGCAAAATTGCCGAAGGGCCGCTGGATCCTCGGTGGCCAATGGGACCACGAGAATTGGAAGCCGAATAACCTCCCCACGGCAGCGATGATCGATGCCGCAACGCCTGACAATCCGGTCTTCGTCAACCGCCTCGACGGGCATATGGCACTGGCGAACAGCCTTGCGATGAAGCTTGCCGGGGTCGATAAAAACACGAAGGATGTCGATGGCGGGTTGATCGTCCGAGACCCCAACGGGAATCCGACGGGCGTCTTTAAGGACGCGGCGATGGGCTATCTCGAGAGAGCGATCCCTGAACCTTCGTTCGAGCAAAAGTCGGAGAATGCATTGGCCGCGACCGAATACGCGGCAAGCCTCGGCGTCACCAGCGTGCAGGATATGTCGGCCGGAACCGACATCGGCGTATATCAGGAGCTGATGCGGCAGGGGAAGCTAAAAACCCGAATTTACGGCTGCTCGCCTCTTTCAGACTACAAACGTTGGGCAAACACTGGTTTGCAGTATGCTTTCGGGCCGGCGATGCTCCGAGTCGGCTGTCTCAAAGGCTTTGCGGACGGCAGCCTCGGCTCGACCACGGCGTGGTTCTTTGCTCCTTACCTTGACGCTCCAAATACTTCCGGCCTGCCGCAGGCCGAGGTGACGACGACGATGAAACAGAATGTCGTCGAAGCCGACAAGGCCGGCCTGCAGGTGATGATCCACGCGATCGGCGATCGTGCCAACGCGACCGTGCTGGATTATTACGAAAATGCTGAGAAATTAGATGGCCCTCGCGATCGCCGCTACCGTATCGAACACGCGCAGCATCTCAGGATGCAGGACATTCCGCGTTTCGGCAAGCTTAAGGTCGTTGCGTCGATGCAGCCGCTCCACGCGATCGACGACGGCCGCTGGGCTGGCAAGCGGCTCGATGCCGAGCGGCTAAAGGGAACGTACGTCTTCCGGACGCTGCTAGACACTGGTGCGGTTTTAGCGTTCGGTTCCGATTCGCCGGTCGCATCTCTGAACCCGCTCTTCGGCATCTACGCGGCAGTCACCCGCCGTACCCTCGACGACAAGAACCCGAATGGCTGGATACCGGAGCAAAAGATCACCGTTGACGAGGCGGTCCGCGGCTTCACCTGGGGCTCGGCGTACGCTGAGTTTCAGGAGAAAGCGAAAGGAACCCTCGAAATAGGCAAGGTCGCCGATGTGATCATTCTCTCAGACGATATTTTCACGATCGACCCGGTCAAGATCGGACAAGCGAAAGTATTGACGACGATAATGGATGGCCGCGTTGTTTTCGAGGCAAAGTGAATTGAGCTATTTTACTTTTCGAGGCAAACTTAAGATCAAAATATGAAGAAACTATTTCTGTTAGTGACAACGATATTAGTGCTTTCCCTAGGTGCTTTCGCCCAGGAGAATATGGACAAGATGGGCGGCGTCGAACCGACCGAAAAGGACAAGACCGAAGCGATCCCGACCAATGCCTATCTAAAGCGTGGTGCACCGATCGGCAATTCGAAAAAGGTCTCGCTGAATGCGGTTTTGAAGGACCCGTCGAAATACGCCGGCAAGACCGTGCGGGTCGAGGGCGTGGTTGTCCGCTCGTGCAAAACGGAAGGTTGCTGGGCCGAAGTTGCCGAGAATAGTAACAGCAAGAGCGTCCGCATCAAGATGAAGGACCACGCATTCTTCATACCGCTCCAGTCCGCTGGTGCTAAGGCTCGCGTCGAAGGCGAAATCCAGGTCAAAACCCTTACCAAAGCGATGGTCGATCACATGATCGACGAGGATGGGGCAAAATTCGACAACCGCAATGCTGACGGTTCCGTTACCGAAGTGTCGTTTGAAGCCACCGGGATAGAACTGATCAGAGCTGCAAAGTAGGGATCCGAACACTCGCTCGCCAAAAAGAAAAGACTCAACCGCGAATGGGCTGAGTCTTTTTCTTTCTTCAGCTTGGTCGAATTAAAACTTGAACCGCAGCCCAAGCTGAGCCTGTCGCGGATCGCCGTATCCGGCCGAAACCGTCCCGTCGAAGTTGAAGGTCAGCGGCCGCGGGAGGCTCCGCTGGTTGGTGTTATTAAACAGGTTAAAGGCTTCGAAGATCGCTTCGAGCGACATTCGATCGCCGAACTTGAACGCTTTCGATGCACGCACGTCAAACGTGAAGAACTCGTTCTTCAGCCTAAGCGTGTTACGCAACGTGATGTTCGGGTAGCTGCCGCGGTCCGTTACTGACGTGGGCTGGGCAGATCTGTACTGCACGATCGGCGAAATATTAATGTCGTACGGCAGCAGGAATGTCGCGAAAGCGTTGAAGCGGTGTCGCTGATCGCGATCGGACCAATTGTATTCCGGCGTCAGGTTTCTCGGGTCGACATATCGGAATGTGAACGGGTCGCGTTCGTTGTCATCGTCCGACTTATCGAACGACAGCAAATAATTGGCTTGGAACTGCCACCTGTTCGCGAACCGTTTGTTAAACGTCACCGTTAGCCCGTGATACAGCGACCGTGCCGAACTCTCCGTCGAACGGATCTCGCCGACACCAGAGCCGTCAACTCGCTCAAAAATCGCAACTCCATTGTAAAGCCGGGAATCACCGCGATTGACAAACCGTGTCAGGCGATCGGATTTTGCGATATTGTAGGCAAACAAGATCGAAGTGTTTTTGTAGACCTCACGCTCGATACTTGCACTGTACTGTAGCGTGCGCGGATTCTTGAAGTGCCGCTCAAATACGGCAATGCCTGGGTTATACGGTGTAAATCCTGCAGTGGGCACAATGCCCGGATACACCGGGCAGCCATTCAGTCCGCCTCCCGCACCGATGCCTCCGCCAGTACAGAGGAAGTTCGCAAAGAAAATATTGCCGGCTATGACACCATCTGTGTTTCTCGGTCCGGCAAGCACGAGTCCCGGGATCCGGGCATAAAAAATGCCGGCACCGAGACGGATAGCGGTCTTGCCGTCGTTGCCCGGTGACCACGCGAGTGCCAAACGGGGCGAATATCCATCCGTAAAGTCCGGAATATTACCGTCCGACGGGAATCGCGGATCATTCAGGAACTGGCCGTATCTCGTCTGACTAGGGGCGTTAATTGGATCTGGTTCGTATTGGCCTTCCCAGCGAAATCCAAGATTTAACGTCAAATTACGCCGTACTTGCCAGTTGTCCTGGACGTAAAGGCCCGGCTCGAAAACAGGAAACGCCTGAGTCCCGGCCTGCTCTACAGTACGGCTTCCGATCGGGGCGAACTGCAAATAGAGCTGCAGGGCATTGGCGTTGACGCCGTTGATGTAGTCGATAAAACCGTTGATCGCTCCATCGATTGTCACGTCGGCAAAAATGTAGCGGCCACGGGCAAATCCGATAAAGGTTTGCGAGACTTTGGTCCGATTAAGATCGACTCCGAATTTGATCGAATGGTTCCCGCGGATGACGGTAAAATTATCGGTAAACTGGAAACGGACGTCATCGGATGGCACCGGCAAAAAGAATGGCCTGCCAAACCTGTACGAGAGCGAACCGTCAAATGTCCCGATCGTCGTATCCGGGAGGTCGGGCCCGTCGTAAAATCGCGGCCTCTTCTCCTTGGCCCACTGAAACCGGAATTCGTTCAGGAGATTCGACGAAAAATTGGTCACAAGCTGACCGATGAACGAATTCGAATTATCGGTTTCTCTTCCGTTAGCACTGTAACCCCACGTAGGTACGTCAAACGTGCCGTTGACCTGCTCCGCTCGGCTATAATTATGCCTGAGCGTGAGCAAATTGTTCTTGTTCAATTGGACATCTACTTTGCCCAAAATGACGTCAGCTACGTTCGTGCGGTTGATAACACGCTGTTCGCCCGGCGAGTTAAAGCGACTGGCAAAGATATTAACTAGCCGCGGATCGATGCTGTTCGGCTTGCTGCTCTTGCCATCGTTGCGTTCGTAGGCGAAAAAGAAGAATGCCTTGTCCTTTTTGATCGGCCCGCCGACGTTTCCGCCAAACTGATAGTTCCGAAAATCCTCGGTCGGCACATTTGCCGCGACGGCGTCGGGATTCTGGCCGGAAAGGCTCTGATTCCTGAAGAACACAAAGGCCGCACCTGAGAATACATTTGTTCCGGATTTCGTAACGGCGTTGATAAATCCGCCGGAACTACGTCCGAATTCGGCGGACGCGCCGACCGGCACTACCTGAAACTCTTTCACGGATTCGAGGCTGATCGTAAACGCGGGCCGTTGGCCACCGCGTTGCTCGCCAAAGAACGGGTTGTTCGAATCTGCACCGTCGATCGAAACGTTGTTTTGAATACCCTTTTGCCCGTTGATGGTGATCTCATCGCCGTCCGGGCCCTGAACGATCGAAACGCCCGGGGTAAGCAGAGCAAATCGAGAAAAGTCCCGCCGATTGATCGGCAGATTTTGAACGGCACGGTCATTGATCTGGGTCGAAAGCTCGGTCCGGGCGGTTTCTACCCCTTCAGATTCGGCCCCAACATCGACCGTTACGGACGTTGATCCGACCTTCATCTCGATCTTAAACGACTGTGTTTGTCCGATGTTTACGGCTACGTTTTCGAGAACATAATTGGCGAAGCCAGAGGCCGTAGCGGTAATTCTGTACTTGCCAAGCGGTAGCAGCGGAGCACTAAAAAAGCCGTCCGAATTCGAAGTGACCGTTCTTGCGAAACCGGTCTCTGTATTCTTTACATTGATCGTCGCGCCGGCGACAACCGCTCCATTTGGATCGATGACCGTGCCCTGGATCAGGCCGGTCGTTGACTGCGACTGTGCGTGGGCGCCGAAGCTAATGAAAGCCAACAACGACATTCCCAAACAAACGCGGAAGAATCTGTTCATCGTATTTCTCCTTTCTGGCTTAGTGTGACTAGAAACATAATTCGCCGATTCCTGGCCAAACTCCCTATTCAGGGGATTACAACGTTTGGAACGAACTTGTGACAGACAGCTTGAATCTATGTTAAGTGGATGCTAACGACGGATTATAGATTCAATTTCGCGCCGTTCCAAATGAGCTTATGTTAATTTTTTAGGGTATTCGTAATTCGATCACCATGTTCCGTCGGCGACGTCGGTTGTGTTAATCTGTACCATTGCTTTTTCTCGTTATCAGGGTTTATGAAGTCCTTCAAGATCAGAGATATAGCCATCGATCCACCGCTCATCCTGTCGCCGATGGCGGGGGTGACGGACTATACGTTTCGCCGGCTGATCAAGCGGCGGGGCGGTGTTGGTTTGGTCGTATCGGAATTTATCTCGGTCGAGGGGTTGACCCGCCATAACCCTAAATCAAAGCGGCAGATGCGATTCGACGAAGAGGAGCGGCCGTTCGCGGTCCAGATCTTCGGCGGCAAGCCTGACCGGATGGCACTAGGGGCAGAGATGGCTGAGGAGGTCGGCGCCGATATTCTCGATGTCAACTGCGGCTGCCCGGCTCCGAAGGTCGTTAAGAACGGCGGCGGTTCGGGCCTTATGCGGGAACCGGCTTTGTTGGAATCGATCCTCAAAGAGATCAAAAAGACGATCACAATCCCGCTCACGCTAAAGGTTCGAACGGGTTATTCTGACGCATCGATCAACGTTGTCGATATTGCCAAAATGGCGGAGCAGTGCGGCGTCGAACATATTCAGGTTCACGGCCGCACCCGTGAACAAGGCTACAAGGGTCTCGCAAACTGGGAACTCATCCGCCAGGTCAAAGAGGCTGTTAGCATTCCCGTTTCCGGGAACGGAGACATTACGTCGATCCAGTATGGCCTTGACCGTTGGCGCGAGTCCGGCACGGACGGCATTCTTATCGGCCGCGGGGCAATGCAGAATCCTTGGATATTTCGCCAATTTCAGGATGTAATTGAAGGCCGCGAGCCGTATCAGCCTGATCTTCAGGAAAAGAAGGACGTGCTGCTTGAGTTTTTCTCAATGTGCCGCGAAGAAATGCCCGAAATAGTTTCGCTCGGAAAAATGAAGCAGCTCGCCGGCCAGTTTACCAAGGGCCTCGTCGGCGGAGCTCAATTCCGTCAGACGCTTTATCATTCTCATTCGGCCGAGGAGATACTCGATAACATCACTATTTATTTCGAAACGCTTTCTGAGCAGGAAACGTTTGGCGACGGAACGGTGGAAGCGGACGAGGATCTGAATCTCGATTCGTGCGACGCCCCGGTGGTGCCGACGGCGATGTCCGATGCCCGATCCGCGAATGTCTAATCAGAACTTTTGTCCCGTAGAGGTATAAAAATGAAACCGATCAAAGTTATTTTCAGCGTACTTATCCTAATTGTCGCCAGCGTAGGATTCGCGACCGCTCAAAAGCTAAAAGCCGAAGACGTGGTCGCAAAGCACCTTGAGTCGCTCGGAACGCCCGAGGCCCGAGCCGCTGTCAAGAATATGATCGCGGTCGGCAATGGAATGTCGAAGTACCTTTCAACAGCGGATCTAAGTGCCGAGGGCCGGGTGGTGATCGCCTCGGATGGGCCGAAGTTCTTTTTGGGGATAAATCTCAACGGTACGTCCAATCGCTTTGCCGATGAGCTATTCACCTTCGATGGAGAAAGTTCGAATGCCGCCTTGCCCAGACAGGGCCAGCGTTCGAATCTAGGTTCTTTCGTCCAGTCCAACAAGATGATGATCGATCAGGGCCTGATGGGTGGAGAACTCTCGACGGGCTGGCTGCTGGCAAATCTCTCCAGCAATAAAGGCAAGTTGTCATTTGCCGGAACGAAAAAGATCGACGGAAAGGAATTATATGCGCTCGATTATTCCAAGAAAGGCGGCGGCGATGTTGAGGTAACCCTTTATTTTGACAAGGATAACTTTCGTCATGTTCGAACCGAGTATCGTCGGATGTCGTCCGCCGGCATCGGCGTCAAACCCGAGACGTCGTCACAGTACATCGAAACGAGATTCAAGGTCATTGAGGAGTTCGGCGACCACCGGGCCGAGGCAGGGCTAATGCTGCCGCACTCGTATCGGATCGTCTACTCGGCTAGCGGACAGTCGGGAACGGTTGAGATCGAGTGGAAATTTGCACTTACCGAGTTTGCTGTCAATCAGAAATTCGATCCTACTACTTTCAAACCCGCAGGAGAATAAGGTGCTGAGTTTTAGAATCTTGATCTTGGCCGCGGTGCTGACGTTTGGAGCCTCGGTGTCTGCATTCGCTCAGACTCCGGTAAAGTTGGACACGCCGCAGTCGAAGGAGGTCGGCCCGATCCGGTCGTCGCCGGCCTATGCCGAGGCGATCCTGCGAAAGACCGAGCTTCAGGCCGAGCTCGAATCGATGCTGCCCGATTACACAGAGGAAAACCCGAAAGTGATAGACGCCCGGTTCGAGATCGGCGTACTGACCAAGGACATTGATCGATTGTTCGGCGTACGGCCAACGGAAACCTCGAAATTGACCGAGGCTTTGGGCAAG
The DNA here is from genome assembly GCA_029781855.1 of Acidobacteriota bacterium. GTDB lineage: Bacteria > Acidobacteriota > Blastocatellia > Pyrinomonadales > Pyrinomonadaceae > OLB17. Next base: position 25,660 of record JAKOVX010000082.1, read on the forward strand.
TTGATCGTCCGACGTGCCGCGGTCGCGACCGAGCTACATCGCCTGATGCGTAGCTACAACAAAGATCACCCGGAAGTGAAACGGGCGCAGAGGCGGGTCGATATTTACGACGCCGCGATACGCGAGATCCTGGGATGAAAAAAGGCAAGCCCGTCAGGCTTGCCTTTCTTGATTTGAACTGAAACTGAGTTAGTTGCCGGGCTTTGTCTTACGTTCATCGGCGAACAGGATCGGCGAAACCAGCGGCCGGTAGGTATCATTGATCTTGATGTAAGAGTCATTCCGAAGCGTCGCCATAAACTGTTTCTGCCGGTCCGCGAGCTTTTCTTTCATGATCTCCAGTCGGACCGCATTTTCGTCGAATTCCGACTCGCTGCTCGCCGCTGTTCGGTCGTCCACCCGAAAGATGCTCACGCCCGTATCGTCCGCCTCGACCGGATCCGAGATCCCGCCGACCTTCACATTCTTGACCGCCGCCGCGTATTTTTCGTTCAGGTCTCTCTCAGCGAGCGGATCGACCTTACCTTTATTATCCTTGACTTCGGGCCTGTCCGAGTTCTCGACCGCCACCTTCGCAAAATCTGCGCCCCCGCGAAGCTCCTCGACGAGCTTTTTGGCGTTGGCTCGGACCGCGGCTTCGTCCCGGCCTGCAAATCCTAGGAATATTTCGCTCAAACTTATCATCGCCGGCTTGGTGAATTTTTCTTTGTGGGCCTCGTAATATTTCTTTAGATCACTTCCGGTCGCTTCCCAATACAACTTTGCCTGGACCTCTCGTTGAAGCACGAGGTCGCGAGTCGCCTGCTTTCTCCAGAGCTCGCGGATCTCCGTCGGATCGACACCCTGTTTTCGCATTTCTTCGTACAGCGAGTCCAGGGTCTTCATGTTGTACTGCTTCATGATCTGGACGAACCGGGCGTTGATGTTTGCGTCGATCTCCTGTTCGAGACCGAGCTCCTTGGATTTTTGGATGATGAGTTCTTCGTTGATGAGGTTTGCTATCAGCTCGCCACGCTTTTCCTCGATGAGCTTTTGTGCGTCTTCGCGCTTCATTCCTTCCTGGACTTTAGAATCGACGGCGTCCTTCATCTCTCGTGTGACGCTCGAAAGCGTGATCACGCCATCGTTCACCTGGGCGACGACCTCATCGACGACCTTCGTCTCCGTTTCCTGAGCGGCGACCGCCGAAGCGAGCATCGCGATACCGACAAGCGCAATTCCGAACTGTATGGATAATTTCATCAACTACTCCTAATAAAGGCAAAACAAACTTATATCGTTCTACGCTGACTTTTGCAACTGAGGGTTAAGATGCACAAACGGGTCGACGCGTTTATCGGCAGGAAAATTCTTGAAGAATCCGTGAAACCGACCGCGATTCGCCGTTTATTTAAAGAGAAGGTCTGCTCGGCCTGCCGCTCAAAATGCACAAGAAGTGTCGTGATTGCCAGTTGGTAAATTTCTCCGGGGCCGTCAAATGCTCCAGGTGTGGTTCGGTCCTCGAACTGATTCCCGATCGATCTGCCATCGTAGAAGATCCCGGAAACACATTTCGACGACGGGCGTCCGTCTGCGTTCTCGTCTGCATCGTTCTGCTCGCGGGATTCTATCTCTCGCTTATCGGTTCCGCCAGATCGCTGTCGTGGGAGCAGGAGCAAACTGTCCGGAATGCCATTGCCGTACTTCGGGACAAAGGATTTAGCGACGAGGTGCTTTTGTTGGACAATTTCGCCGTCTTTCGCGGCACGGACAACTGGCTGAACGCCTCCGTGGCAAAAGAGAATGCCTATGCAGCGACGAATTTTCCGTTCGAGATAATCACACTTTACCCTGATTACTTCACCTATCCGGTTGACGATACCGAGCGTGCCGCCATCCTGCTCCATGAAGCAAAGCATCTCGCCGGCAAGGACGAACACGACGCATACGAATTTGTCTGGAAACACCGCAAACAGCTCGGTTGGACGGCGGATAAGTACGGCGGTTCACCTGTCTGGCAAAATATCCGACAGCAAACGCGGGATAATGTGCCTCTCCTCTTCGTATGCAACGCGAATAATTTCGGCGATTGCACGCAGTGACCTCTAAGAGCGGATGGCATCGAGTACATCCCGCCCGAGTGCGATCAGGTCGCCATCAGCGGCATTCGCCCTGAGGATGCCATTTGGTGAAAAGCTCGAACCTTCGTTTTCGCCGAGATACTGCATAAGCCTTTCGGGCGAGACGCGGGCGTTTTCACCAAGTTTCACGGCAATGCCGTCCGCCGTCTTGTCGATCGAGACGATCGCCATCTTTTCAGCAAGTTTACGTAATCTGCCATAGGCGAAAAGGTTGTCGACCGAACGCGGAATGCGGCCGTAGCGGTCCTCGATCTCTGCGTGGATCTTCATCAATTCCTCTTCTGTTTCGGCCGACGAGATGCGTTTATAGGTGCGAAGACGCTGGCTTGCCTCCGAAATGTAGTCCTTCGGGATCGAAACATCGACGCCGAGATTGATCGAGACGCTGGTCTCGTCGGCGATCTCGTCGCCGCGGATCTCGGCGATCGTCCGCTCGAGCATTTTGGTGTAAAGGTCGAATCCAAGTGCGTCGAGATGCCCGGATTGCTGCCCGCCGAGGATGTTGCCGGCACCGCGTAACTCGAGATCGAGAGCGGCAAGCCGAAATCCTGCGCCGAGATCCGAAAATTCGCGGATCGCCGACAAACGCCGTCTCGCGATCGGCGTCAATTCCAGCTCGCTGGCGATCAATAGATACGCGTACGCACGGCGATTCGAACGCCCGACTCGGCCGCGAAGCTGATACAGCTGCGATAGGCCGTAATTGTCGGCACGGTTGATGATGATCGTGTTTGCCCGAGGAATGTCGATGCCGTTCTCAATGATCGTCGTCGCCACCAGCACGTCGTATTTGTAATCGACGAAATCGAGCATCACCTCTTCCATTTCCTTTTCATTCATTTGCCCGTGGCCGATCGCGACGCGGGCAGATGGCACGATCTTCTGAACGAGTGCGGCGATGGCTTCGATCGTCTCGACGCGGTTGTGAATGAAAAATATCTGGCCGCCGCGGGCAAGTTCGAGCTCGATCGCCGATCTGATAACGCCCTCCGAAAATTGTACGACCTGCGTGTTGATGGCGAGGCGGTCGCGGGGCGGCGTTTCGATCACGGACATATCACGCATGCCGAGCAGCGACATGTTGAGCGTCCGCGGGATCGGCGTTGCCGAAAGCGTAAGCACATCGACCTTCTTCTTTAATTGCTTGAGCTTTTCCTTGTGCCCGACGCCGAATCGCTGTTCTTCGTCGACGACTACAAGCCCGAGTTTCGGCATTGGCACGTCATTCGATAGGATGCGGTGCGTGCCGATGAGCACATCGACCTCACCCTTTCCGGCAAGTTCGGCAACGGCCTTCTGCTCCTTGCTAGAACGGAAGCGGGAAAGAAGCTCGACCTTAACGGGAAACGCAGCGAATCTCTTCTTAAATGTCTCGAAATGCTGGTATGCAAGCACCGTCGTCGGTGTTAACACCGCAGCCTGCTTGCCATCCATCACTGCCTTAAAGGCGGCCCGCATCGCGACCTCGGTCTTGCCGTAACCAACGTCGCCAATGATCAGCCGGTCCATCGGCGTCGGTGTTTCCATGTCTGTCTTGACGTCCTCGATCGCGGCGGCCTGATCGACTGTCAGGTCGTAGGGAAACGCGTCCTCAAATTCGTGCTGCCACGGTGCATCCGGCGGAAAGGCGTGCCCGCTGACGAGCTTGCGTTCGGCATATAGTTTTAGCAGCTCGTCGGCCATATCGCGCATCGCGCGTTTTGCTTTGGCTTTCGTCTTTTGCCAGCCGATGCCGCCGAGACGGTCAAGCGTCGGCTGTGTCGCCTCGCCGGACGAGTACCGCGAAACGAGGTCCATTCGCTCGACGGGCACGAAGAGCTTGGCGTTCTCGTTGTAAATGAGCAGCATGAACTCGCGTTCTGCGCCCTGCGACGAGATGGTCTGGAGGCCGTCAAAGCGTCCAATGCCGTGGTCGACATGAACAACGTAATCGCCCGTTTTCAGGTCTCGGAAATCCGAGATGAACGCACCGAGTTTTGATCTGCCGGTCTTCAATTTCGATCGGCGTCCGCCCGACGGCAATTCGCCGGGAGCGGCGTCGCCGAAAATATCGCCGTCGTTATAAACCTTCATTTCGAAGGCCGGCAGCTCAAACCCGCTCGAGAGGTCGCCGACCCGCACGGCGTCCGAAACGAGCGGGGAATCGTATTCACGTAAAATTTCGACAATACGCTCGGCCATTCCCGGCGTTTGGGTAACGATCTCGGTTTTGCCTTGCGGCCCGAACGCCTTCGCGCTCGAGCTGAGATCACTGACGAACGCCGGAATATCGCCGTGAAATTTCCTTGTAGATCGTGACTGTATCTCGAGTTCGACGGCCTTTTCGGCGGTCGGGAACATAAACAGCGGCGATGTTTCCGACGATTCGCCGACGGCAAATTCCTCATCCGTCACGGCTGCCGTTCGCCCGAGTGAACGCAGCTCCAGCCGCGACGTCCCGGCGAGAACCGTCCGCAATTCCTCGGGCGATGCGAAAAGTTCGTTGGGTTCGAGGCCGAAGTCGCCCGCCTCGGCGAGAGCCTGATAATGCGAACCGACATGTTCGTAGGTCTCAGCGAGCGAGTGTTCGACGGCTGTCGGTTCGTCGATCACAAAAACGCATTCGGACAAATGATCGAATACGGTCGCTCCCAGCGGACGCACCAGCGGCAGAAGGAATTCCCAGCCCGAGAACATCTCGCCTTCGTCGGCGAAGTCGGTCCTGTCCTTCAGGTTTCGGAAGTATTTCTCGTCGCCAAATCGCTCCCGGGCGAAAAATGCCCAGTCCTTAAGGTCCTGAGCCGAAACCGCGATCTCACGCATCGGAGCGACGGCAATCTCCTTCAATTGGCCGGTCGAAAGCTGCGTGTCCGGGTCGAACGAGCGGATCGAGTCGACAGTATCGCCGAAAAACTCGATCCTCACCGGTGCATCCGCGTCCGGCGACCAAACATCCACGATGCCGCCGCGTACGGAAAACTGCCCCGGCCCGAAAAGCGGTTCCTCGCGAACGTAGCCACCCGCAAACAGCCGTTCGATCAGTACCTCGGGCGGAAAATCAGCGTCCCGGACAAGTACGCAACCAAGCGACGCGATCTCGTCCGGCGTTACGGTTCGTTGGATCAGCGATCTCGCCGAGAGAATTACAAAATTGTGTTCACCGCGGCGAAGCTGCCACAAGGCGAGAGCACGGCGTTCCTGTGTTTCGGCGTGCGGAGAGGTTCCCGAGTACGGATCCGCCTCGAATGACGGCAGAGTGACGATCCTCGTGGTCGCGGAGTCGCCGAAGAATGCGAGGTCCGTTTCCCACGATTCGAGCTCGCCGTTCGATTCCGTTACGATCGCGAAGGTCTTGCCGGTCTCTGCCTGGAGCTTCGACAGCACGAACGCCTTGGCTGCGACCGATGTCAGGCCGCTAAGGCTAACGACCCTCGAGCCCTTTTCAATCTCACGCTTTAACTTGTCGAACTCATTCGCCATAAACGCACTTAGCCGCAGAAAACGCGTTGCGGGCAGCCCAAGCGTTCTCCTGCGGTGTTTACATTTTGACACATTCATCGGAAGTTTGCCGAGACTTAGGCCGTTAACTATAATCATCGATACTTTTATGGTTTTTCTCTCCGCGATTCACAGCGATGAACAAATGCAGAGTCGTATTTAACGCGGAGAACGGAGCGGAAGACGCAGAGAGCAGAGAGTCGCAAAATGGTTTACCATAACCAAATTACCGAAGGCATAATCGGAGCGGCCATCGAGGTTCATAAGCGACTCGGACCCGGGCTTCTGGAATCCGCTTATCAGGAATGTCTTGCCCGCGAATTGCTGCTGAGAAATATCACGTTCGAACGTGAAGTTCCGGTTCCGGTCGTCTATAAAGGCGTTCATCTTGAATGCGGCTATCGGTTAGATTTCCTCGTGAACAAAGCAGTGGTTGTTGAGATCAAGGCGGTCGATGGAATTCCTCCGGTTTTTGAGGCTCAATTGGTTACATATTTGAGTCTCGGCGGCTGGCAGGTAGGCCTTTTGATCAATTTTAATGTTTTAATGCTAAAGGACGGCATTAGAAGAAGAGTATTGAATTACCAAGAATAGATCTCCCCGTTCTCCGCGTCTTTCTCCATACCCTCTGCGTTTAATTTTTGATTAACATTTTTCAACGCAGAGTACGGAGAGTAAGACGCAGAGATCGGAGAGAAGAAAAGAATTATGAGCATTCCTTCATTTGACGAGATCATCGAACCGAACGACCAGACCATCGCGAGAGATGCGTCGCTCAAGGCAATTTCCGCTCTTGTCGGAAATGTGTATCCGAATAAGTTCGCACGAACCAACGTGAGCGGCGGCGAGGACACGATCTCCGCGCTGAAGCATTTCGAGAAGGTCGCCAGCGTCGAATCACGAATGGCAGAGATCAAGGCCGGCCTTGGCGAAGGTGAACGTCCGC
>JAKOVX010000083.1 GCA_029781855.1 Acidobacteriota bacterium
TTGGTGCCGTCGGCGATGTTCCGGTGCCGAGCGAGTTTGTGAGGTAGCAACGGTCGGTGGGCAGTGGTTGTCAGAGTGCTTGTTTCATTGACATCGAGCCCTGCCCATTAGACCCTGAATTTGGAATTTGAAATTAACATCCGTAGCCAGGAATCGAAAATACGGCGAGGAAGTGTGTGAGTCCAATGCTCTTCCTTGCCGAAGGGCCGAGGTGTCCGATATCCGGATGCGGATGCTTCAGGGTGCGATCGTTGCTCTCCTCATAACACATTTTGCTTGGGCCCTGAACCGGAAATTTTTACATTTTTAGAACCCGACCCTTTTCATCAGCTGTGTGAAACGCGGATCTGAGTGCAATTCGTCGAGGTCCGGCGCGACCTTCAGCCACACCATTCCCGAATAATGCTGCGAGAACGCTATCTCGAGATATTCGAACGCCTTGTCGTTTTCTCCAAGTTTCGAATACGCGACCGCCTTGTAGAATGGCGATGGATCGCCAGATCTCACTTCACTTCGCCAGTAGCCGGTTGCCCCGTCGGCACTCAGCCCTTTGCGAAGATCTGCGGTGTATCTCAAAAGTTTCGAGTAATCGGCGGGGGATAGTTCACCATTGCCAAATTCGGCGGCAAAGCGGGTCTCGATGGAATTAACGGACATGTCGAGCATTCCCATTGAGCGATATGTCTCGGCCATGAATTCGAAGGTCCTCCAGTACTGAGGGTCCATGTATGCGGCCTTTTCCAGCAGAGCGATCGACGTATCGTAGTCTCGCGCGACGTAGTGGGCGAAGGCTGTGTCCGTTCTGATCGGCAGCGACAGTGGGTCGAGCGAGAGAGCGATGTCGTAATGCCGATAGCTTTCGTCGAATTCGCCGCGCATTGCCAGCAGTTCGGCATACCAATGTTGGGACGTAGCGTCCGTCGGTTCGAGTTCGATAGCTCGTTTGAAAGCGGTTTCAGCACCAGCAAAGTCCCAATCGTGATAGACCCTGTTAATACCAATGACCGCGTACGCTTCTCCGATCGAATCGTCTATCTCGAGGGCCCTATTTACTGCGCCGTCGGCGAGCACGATCCGCTCGTCGTCGCTTATACCCTGTCCCTTGAGGGAAGCGAGAGCGTAAGCTTTGCCCAACCCTACGTATGCCTTTGCGAAAGTAGGATCCCGGTCGATCGCGGCCCTGAAGAACTCGATGGACTTCGCGATGTTTGGATTCGAGCGTTTATTCCATAGATGACGTCCTCTAAGATAAAGATCATAGGCCTCCGGATCCTTCGTCGGCCGTGCCGGGTTCGCGGACTGTCCGTTGCCGGGCCGGGAAACGAGGTCCTGGGATATCGAATGCGCAATGTCCTGGGCAAGTGCGAATGTCTCCTCTTTTGATCGACGGAACTCCCGCCGCCAGGACTCTACCTCGCCCGAGGCGTTCGACACCTCGATCGTTACCGTCAGCATATCGTCCGACACTTCAAGCCGGCCCGTCACCACGGAGCGAACATCCAATTGCTGACGCACTTCGGCCGCATCGACGGTCCGGTCTTTGAATTGAAAACTCGAATTTCGGTCGATAACACGTGCTCCGGAGATCTGCCGCAGGCTCCTTGTGACCGTATCGGTCAGCCCCTCCGCCAAATATTCCTCGTCCGGATCGCTGCTTAGAAATGGAAGGATCGCGACCGAATCAATGCCCTTTGGCACTTGTCCCGGCAGTTTCAGTAATCGGCCGTAGGCGAACGCAGCGATCGTTATCGCTGTGATCAGACATGCTCCCATCGCGACCGCGAGGATACGGCCCGAGCGCTTGGCATTGGGCCGATCCGTCGCGGAAACGGGCTTGACGATCTCGTTTCCCGTAAATGCGTTACGTCCCGGGATCTTCGCCCCGGTCGATTCGGCAAAGCTGACCGGCGCGACGAACCGGTAACCTTTTCGCGGAATATTCTCTATGAATTTGGCGTCTTTCGCGGCGTCCCCAAGCACCTTGCGCAAAGCCGTAACGGTGACCGTCAGGTTGTTGTCCTCGACGAAGCTGCCGCCCCAGACCTTTTCGAAAAACTCGGCTTTGGTAACGACGTCGCCGCTCCGCTCGACAAGAAGGCATAGCACCTGGAACATCCGCCGGTTGATCGGCAGCTTGATGCCATTCTGTCGAAGCACCTCGTCAGAAAGATCCAGTTCGAACTCGCCGAATAGAACGACCTCCGCCATAGAAAAATACTATTTGCTCCGAATGATAACCGTAGAGGAGATTCTACATCCCGCGACGAAATTTAGCCATTTTTTAGCAGAGTTTTAATTACTTTCGTTTAGCCAGGTCTTAATCTTCGTAGATCGCACGTGACAAATCGTGCGTTCAATCATAGGAAAGTCAATCATAGAAAAGTTCGGGAGTTATATGAGGCCTCGTTTTGATTTGCATGCCGTCGCTCTAGTTGCATTTTTGCTTGTCGGTTTCGCGATCGGTCAGACAGTTCCGTATCCACAGAATTACGTACTTTCTTTTCCTCGGGTATCGATCTTGTCGGCTCCGGTATCGAGTCAACATGATCTTGGAAATGCGTTTACGCTTGAGACGTGGATCTACCGAAGCGAACCAGCACCATTGACCGGTGCGAATATGATAATTGGCAAGCAGTCGAATACAGATAAGCCATATTTCCTTGAATATGACGGCATTGGAAAGATCCGGTTCTGGGTTATGAACAAGGTCGTCACCGTTCCGACAGCTCTTGTCACAAGACAGTGGACTCACATCGCCGGCACGCTTAGCGGCGGCTCGATGAGGCTTTACGTTAACGGACAGTTGATCGGTACTACAAATAACGTCCCCACGCCGACTGGATCGACCCTTCCGATTCAGGTTGGCGGAGCAATTATGTCCTCCGGATGGTGGTGCTGCACTTCTGAGGACACATATTTAAGGCAGGCACGTATTTGGAAGCGGGCCCTGTCGCAGGCGGAGATCCAGGCGAATATGTCTCTCAAAATGAACGGGAACGAAAGCGGCCTCGCCGGTCAATGGATGATGGACGACGGTCCGGGCCAAGTCATACGAGATTCAAGCGTAAATCACCTCGATCTCCAGAATGGCAATACGACCGGTTGGGACCCGTATGATGCTCGTTGGGTCCGTACGCGTGTTGTAGATCAACTACTTTATTTTCAATGGGAAACCTATTCTGCAGTTCCTAATTCGGGAAGTATTCAAGGTGATCTTATCGATATCGATTCAGACGGCGATCTTGACTGGTTCGACTTCCGCTCCGTTTGGCCCGCTACATCAGACACAGCTCACGTGTACCGAAATAACGGAGCGGGTGTCTTCACGGATGTGACATCGACCGTCCTTCCTCAAGAGGTCAGGACATATGGTGTAAATAGAGAATTCAAGGATTTCAACGGTGACGGACGCACCGATATCTTTTTCAATGACACTGGGCCGGATATCTCTCCATTTCCGGGAGGGCCGGTCAGGATCCTGATCCAGACACCTTCGGGAACATTCGTGGACGAAACGGCGAGCCGGTTACCGTCCATGACACGACTTACCATGTCCACTTCTTCGGCTGACATTGATGGAGACGGGGACATCGACATTCTGCTCACCAGTCGTAGATCGCCGGGTCCGGAATTGCTTATTAACGACGGTTCAGGTCATTTCACGATCAATCAGTCACGCCTGCCTGCATGGGTGACAACTATCCAACGACCAATGATGACCGGCGTTTTTTTGAATGTCAACGGCGATAATTTTCCCGACATCTACTTCGGCGAGCAGAATGACGTGACAGGCCGCGATGCGATCCTGATAAATAATGGAGCAGGTTCTTTTGTCGATGCACCCGTGACCACGTTACCGCCACGAGTCTACGGAGCTCCGGGCTATGTCCTTGCGGCGAGGGCCGCGGATTTCAACAATGACAATCGCTCGGACATCCTGATTTCGGTCTCAACCGTCAACGCCGTACAACCTAACCGGCTACAAATTTACCTTAGTAATGGAGATGGGACTTACCGTGACGGAACCGGAGATCTTTTTCAACCGAATGTCGGAACCAATAATGAAGGTATATATTACCCATATATTGCTGACTTTAACGGCGATGGGAAAATGGATTTCATTACTTCCGCTTTCGCTCCATATTCTTATATCTATTTGAACGCCGGGGGCGGCCGGTTTGTCGATGCGACCGACATTAATCCGGGTAGTTTCAACATACCGTTCCCGGTTCCGGGTGACATCGATAACGATGGTGATATCGACATTGTTTCTGCAATGAACGGCCAGTTCGCTGTTTTAAGGAACCAACATCCGCTATTGGTTGGCACGAGCCCGTTTGACTTCGACGGCGACGGCAAGACGGATATATCGATCTTCCGTCCGAATGGGGCGACGGGTTCGGAGTGGTGGTACCTGAAGTCGTCGAACGGAGGCAATTACGCCACTCAGTTCGGCACGCCGACGGATAAACTGGTCGCGGCGGATTATACGGGCGACGGAAAGGCGGACATCGCTTTCTGGCGGCCTTCGACGGGCCAGTGGTTTGTGCTGAGGAGCGAGGACCAGACGTTCTACGCCTTCCCGTTCGGTGCTAGCGGCGACATACCTGCACCGGCAGATTACGACGGCGACGGCAAGACCGACGCGGCCGTGTTCAGGCCGTCGACGACGACCTGGTACATCAACAAGAGCACGGGCGGCACGGGAATTACGGTCTTCGGAGCGGCGGGTGACAAGCCTGTGCCCGAGGACTACGATGGCGACGGAAAGGCGGACATAGCT
>JAKOVX010000086.1 GCA_029781855.1 Acidobacteriota bacterium
GTACGCCGACCTGACGTGCAAGCAGGATGTGCTCGCGGGTCTGGGGCATCGGGCCATCCGTTGCCGCGACCACCAGGATCGCTCCGTCCATCTGGGCCGCTCCCGTGATCATGTTCTTGACATAATCCGCGTGGCCCGGACAATCGACGTGGGCGTAGTGGCGGTTCGCCGTCTCATACTCAACGTGCGACGTCGCAATTGTGATTCCGCGTGCCTTCTCTTCCGGCGCGTTGTCGATCGAATCGAACGATCTAAACGTCATCTTCGGGTTGTGCTTCGACATCACCTTCGTGATCGCTGCCGTCAATGTCGTCTTGCCGTGATCCACGTGCCCGATCGTCCCAATGTTCACGTGCGGCTTGCTGCGGTCGAATTTCTCTTTGCTCATAGCTTCTCCTGAAAAATGATAGTTAATTAGCTACCCGAACTTGTTCCAGTTCCTTTGATCTTTGCGATAACTTCTTCGGCGACATTACGGGGAGCTTCCTCGTAACGCTCGAAATGCATACTCGATGTTGCCCGGCCCTGTGTCGAGCTGCGAAGGTCGGTCGTGTAACCGAACATCTCCGACAGCGGCACGAATGCCGTGACGACCGAAACATTACCCGGACGCGGCTCCATCTTATCGATCTGGCCGCGACGGCGGTTAAGGTCGCCATTGACGGCACCCATATATTCCTCAGGCGTAACGACCTCGATACGCATGATCGGCTCGAGAAGAACCGGTTTGGCCTTCTTCACCGCGTCCTGAAACGCGAACGAACCGGCCAGTTTGAATGAAATTTCGTCCGAGTCAACTTCGTGATACGAACCGAAGAGCAACGTCACCTTGATATCGACAAGTTCATACCCGGCCAAGAAGCCGCGAAGCATTGCATCGCGAACGCCTTCCATGGTCGGCTTGATGAACTGTCGCGGGATCGAACCACCGGTGATCTTGTCCTCGAAGACAAAGCCCTCGCCCGGAGCCGGCTCGATCTCGAGCTCGACGTGGCCAAATTTTCCACGGCCGCCCGACTGTTTCTTGTAGATCTCTTTACCCGGTGCTCCCTGCGTGATCGTCTCACGATAGGCAACCTGCGGTTTACCGACGTTCGCCTCGACGCCGAATTCACGCTTCATGCGGTCGACGATGATCTCGAGGTGAAGTTCGCCCATTCCGGCGATAATGGTCTGGCCCGTTTCGTGGTCGGTATTGACCTGGAAACTCGGGTCTTCCTGAGCAAGACGGTTAAGAGCGATGCCCATTTTGTCCTGATCGGCACGGGTTTTCGGCTCGACGGCGACGCGAACGACCGGTTCCGGAAAGTCCATCGACTCCAGAATGATCGGCTTCGACTCGTCGGAGATCGTGTCGCCGGTGGTGGTATTCTTCATACCGCCGATCGCGACGATCTCACCGGCGCTTGCCGATTCGACGTCTTCACGCTTGTTGGCGTGCATCAGCATCAGCCGGCCGACGCGTTCCTTAGAATCTTTGATCGTGTTCGTCACATACGAACCGGAGGTGACCGTTCCCGAATAGATGCGAACGAAAGCCAACTGGCCAAGGTGCTTATCGGCCATTAGTTTGAAGACGAGTCCAGAAAACGGGGCCTTTGCGTCCGGCGGCCGGCTCTCGATCTCTCCGTTCTTGGGGTTTTCACCCTCGATGGCGGGAATGTCGAGCGGGCTCGGAAGGTAATCGACAACCGCGTCAAGCAGCGTCTGAACACCTTTGTTCTTAAAGGCCGAACCGGTGAACACCGGAACGATCTTCATCGCGAGGGTCGCCTTTCGAAGAGCGACACGGATCTCTTTCTCCGAGATCTCCTCGCCTTCGAGATATTTCATCATCAGGTCGTCGTCGACGGCCGAGACCGCCTCGACCAGCTTTTCGCGAGCTTCTTTCGCTGCGTCCACCAGGTCAGCCGGGATCTCAAGAGTTTCGTACTGAGCACCCTTGGTCTCGTCGTTCCATACGAGGGCCTTCATCGTGATCAGGTCAACGACGCCTTTAAAGTGCTCTTCGAGACCGATCGGGACCTGCATCGCGACGGCATTTGCACCGAGGCGGTCAAGGATCGACTGAAAAGACCGATCGAACGAAGCACCGGCACGATCCAGCTTATTGATAAAGCAGATTCGCGGCACGCCGTATTTATCGGCCTGACGCCAAACGGTCTCGGACTGCGGCTCAACACCGGCGACACCGTCAAATACACAAACTGCACCGTCCAAAACTCGAAGGGACCGCTCGACTTCCATCGTGAAGTCAACGTGTCCCGGAGTATCGATAATATTAATGCGGTGCTCAACGCCGTTGCGTGTCCAGAAACAGGTAGTTGCAGCGGACGTAATAGTAATTCCGCGCTCTTGCTCCTGCTCCATCCAGTCCATCGTCGCCGTTCCTTCGTGAACTTCGCCGATCTTGTGCGAAACACCCGTGTAAAACAAAATGCGCTCAGTCGCCGTGGTCTTACCCGCGTCGATATGGGCCATGATGCCGATGTTTCTAAATTTGTCTAATGATATCGAAGCCATTGATCTTTGATCTTTGACCTTCGACCTTTGCAAAATTTGACCCGAGCCGTGCTCACAAGATCAAAGACCAAAGATCAAAGGTCCGTTTTAGAACCTATAATGTGCGAACGCCTTGTTCGCCTCTGCCATACGGTGGACGTCGTCCTTCTTCTTCATCGCTCCGCCGCGTCCGTTGGTCGAATCGAGAAGCTCGCCTACGAGGCGGTCTTCCATCGTTTTCTCGCTGCGGTTGCGTGCGTTCAGCACGATCCAGCGGATCGCCAGCGTGTTGCGTCGATCGCGGCTGACCTCAAGAGGAACCTGATACGTTGCACCGCCGATGCGGCGGGACTTGACCTCAAGGGTCGGAGCAACTCCATCGAGAGCTTTCTTGAAAACTTTCAGCGGCTCCTCACCGGTCTTTTCGCCCAGGCGTTCCATCGCCGCGTAAAAGATCTGTTCGGCGACGCTCTTTTTGCCTTCCCACATCAAACCGTTAATGAACTTCGTCACGGCGATACTGTTATAAACCGGATCCGGCAATACTTCTCTTTTTCCTGCAACTCTACGTCTTGGCATAATCTCTTATTTCGCTCCCTTCGGACGCTTAGCGCCGTACTTCGAACGTGCCTGGTTGCGGTTCGCGACGCCCGAGGCATCCAGCGTTCCGCGGATAACGTGATAACGAACACCCGGAAGGTCCTTTACACGGCCGCCGCGGATCAGCACGATCGAGTGCTCCTGCAGGTTGTGGCCGATACCCGGAATGTAGGTGGTGACCTCGATCTGGTTGGTCAATCGCACACGGGCGACCTTACGAAGGGCCGAATTCGGCTTTTTCGGGGTCGAGGTGTAAACACGCGTGCATACGCCGCGCTTCTGCGGATTGGACTGCAAAGCAGGACTCGCCGTCTTGTACTTGACGCGTTGGCGGCCTTTTCTCACTAATTGGTTGATCGTCGGCATTATTCGCTTACCTTATTTAAAATTCCGAAAGGCAAAAGTTACCTCTTACCTGACTCTTGCCGGACGCATCCGGCAGTTAGCTCAAGCAGCACTTAGCTTGCTTAGTTAATTTGTGTCAGCAGCCCGACGGTTAAAACGGGCATTAATTAATAAGAATTGAGACTTTGCTGTAGCGTGGCATATTAGATATGTGTAATTCGCCAGCGGATCGTGATACCCGCCATTACGCAACAATTCCTGTTTCAACTCTCAAATATCAGCCTTACTACTTCATAGGAGGCGTAAAGCAAACCAGACCGTAAAAGTCCGAAACTTCAGATTATCTAAATTTAGACCTTTGTTGTCAAGCCGCCCAGGCTTAGTTTTTAGAAGGTATGTGTTCGAGAGAAAAATGACGGACTTTTGATGATAGCCCTCACAAGATTACGGGATCGGATTTTCGACACCAGGCGGGATGACGTAGATCCTCGTAAGAGGGCGGTCGGCCTCTGCCGTCACGATCCTGACCGCCAGCCCATCTACCTTTAAGGTCTTAACCATAAACGCCATGATCTTGTTCTTTTTAAGCCTTATGGATCTTTCACTGGTCCCGGGCGGAAAATATTCGATGATATAGATCTGGTCATTCGGATTGCTTTTCTGTTCGTTCGCCGCTGCTCTAAGATTTCGCTGATGAATCGAAGCGATCGGAATGGAAAATTCCGACATCAGCTCTGGAACGGGCTCCCAAATCAACGGTGTATCCTCCGACGCCGCATCCCCGCAGTTCGGCGGCAATCCGGATATCTTAACGGTAGCGACCAAGGTCGTTCCCCGCATTTCCATTAAATATCGTACACCGACCCTCTTTGTTGACTGTCCCTCGTTGATCTTCCCGGTATTTGTGGCCCAGTAGTAAGTTAGATTCGATCTCGGCTCCGGACTTAGCTCAACGTCAAACCAAATCAATTCGCCAAGCTCCGGGATTCCTGCAGGACCTCGCACCGTTATTTGCGGGCATCCGTCGACGTTAGGCTCTTCAGAGTTTTGCGCGTACGATCCGGGAACACAGATAAAGATCCCTAAAATGATCAACATCTCGACCCAATATTTGACTCTTCTCGACGCCGACATAACGAAATCTTATCATCTCCGTCAATCCACTTGCTTGAGGCCCTCCGCGTCGGAGCGTTCGCGTTCGCCGTTGGTATCTTTCGCAATATTTTGCTAAAGTCTTGAGTTTCGCATTCGGGGCGGAATTCGCACCTTATAGTAATGGGTACTAATACAATGACCAATCTAGAAACATATTTATCTAATTTCAGCGAGTCCGACTGGAACGCGGCGATCGCGTCGCTGCTGCCGTGCATTCACGAAGTTGACAAGAACGCGGTGCAGATCTGGTTCCGGTTCTACCCGCTCAGCCTGATGCGGACGATCGAATCGGCTGAGGACCGTGATGCAACACTGCACGGATTTGCGATGCAGGGCGATTTTGAACTCAAAAACAATATCGATACCTCGCATCATTTCCTTTACGGTCACCGTTATTGGCCGGCTGTCAAAGCGGCGATCGAGGCCGAGGCCGCTGTCTTTACAGATCAAACGCACGATCTCGCCGAAGAGGTAAAGCAGATCGGAATGCTTGTCGCGGAAAAGCTCAAGGTCGAGCGTCCGCTCGTAAACGCCATCGTCGCCGTTGGCCTTGCCACCCTCAATCAAGTCGGGCTCGAGGCTTTCCAGGCCGCTCTCGGAACAGTCAAGACGATCGTGGGCATAATGGCGAAATCGCCCGATGCCGTCATTGCTGAACGTGCAAAGGACGATTCGCAGGGCCTGTTCGGCTTCCTGAAGACCGTCAACCAGCGATACACCGTCACCTATGACAATCTTCGCAACACCAGCAAGTTTCCGATAATGAACGACCAGGAGATCGCGACGGCGTCGGCGAAGCACATGACCGGTAAGTTCAAGGAAGAAGATGACCGCTGCTGGGAAGGCGTCGTTCCGGTCGAGTGCCTTTCGGCTAGCTGCGGCACGTGCTGGGTCGGCGTGCTTGGCGGCCAGGAGAAACTGACCGAAGTCACCCCGCGTGAACGCCGTGCGATGAAGGT
Organism: Acidobacteriota bacterium; assembly: GCA_029781855.1. GTDB lineage: Bacteria > Acidobacteriota > Blastocatellia > Pyrinomonadales > Pyrinomonadaceae > OLB17. The sequence goes on from JAKOVX010000086.1 coordinate 5,562, forward strand.
CTTTGGCTATGTCGACTCGGACGAGCCCAAACCGTTCATTCGCCTCGCCTGCCAGGCGAAAGCCTCGGGCAATATATCGATCGTCATTCCGCCGTGGAACGCCGTTTTCGGCAAGAAGATCTACGGCAACGTCGACGAACTCACGCTCGAACCCGCGACCACATCCGCCAAGGTCCTCCGCGAGACCATCGCATCAGCGGCATCCGGCGAATAGGTTCGAACTTCAGCGAACAGTAGAAAAGGGCACCGAGTCAAGACTTGGTGCCCTTTTTTCGCATTCGGTTATTTTCTCTCGCCCCGTTGCGAACGTCGCGGCAAGATCCCGATCATGCAGCGGTTCCAGTCGAGGCATCTGCCGGAATATGCTCGTCTATCCACGACAGAATGTCCGCCATGACGATCTCTTTGCCGACGTCGTTCAGCATATCGTGATAATGGCCATCATAGAGTTTCAGCGTCTTGTCCGCTGAGCCGGCACTATCGTAAAATGCCTGGCTGCCGCTCGCCTTTGCCGCTTTATCAGCAGTTCCGTGCAGGATCAGCAGCGGAAGCGTGATTTCGGGGAACGCTACCTTCAGCCGCTCGTCCGCCCTCACGATTGCTGCGATCGTCTGCGTGGGCTGGCTCTCGTTGGCGATGAGCGGATCGGTGTTCATAGCGGCCAAGGCGTCCGGATCACGCGTGAAATCCTCGTTTTTCAATTTCAGGACATGGGCGTGTGGAAACACGTGTGCCAATCCTTTCAGTACCGCGAGGGCAAAGTCCGGTGCGGGCACCTGAAATGCAAAGCTCGCGCAGATCAGTCCGGCCAATTCCGATTGATGGTCGAGCGTGAAAAGGTCGGCTACGACTCCGCCGGCACTGTGTCCGAACGCAATGATCGGCACCCCGGGATTTTCTGTCTTAACTATCTGAAAAAGGCTGTCGGCGTCGCTGACGTAGTCGTCGAATTCTTGAACGTAAAAACGCTCTCCGTCCGATTTGCCGCGACCCCGCAGGTCAACGGAATAAACCTTCAGCCCATCAGCAACAAGTTGGTCGGCAACCCATCCGTAATAGCCGCTGTGCGCGTTAAATCCCGGCACGATCAAAACCACGCCGCGTGCCGCCCCTGCGGGCGACCATGAACGGTAGGCGATATTCAGTCCGTCTTTGTTTTCAAATGATGATTCGATCATAGCTTTATCTCCCTGGTATGTTATTTCCCGAAATTCAAAAGTAGACACAAGGCAATTTGTGTCCCGTTAACGCCAATAATTATTTGCCGCTGCGATGGTGGCGAATTCCACGGCGATAACATGGCTGGCCGCGATCAGTCCCATCGGATCATGAGCATAGACCGGCCGCCCGGCTTTGAGTTCGTCGAGGTCCCGCTGCATCGCGTGTATCGAATGACGGGCAAGCATTATTGCCAATGCCCGTCCCTCTTCGGGTGTAGCCGTGATGAGCGTATTGTTTGGAACCAGGGGTTCCGGCGGTATGGGTGTCATAAAAATCGTCTCCTTGTTTATTTTTCGAAAAACTTCCTTAATTCGGCTTTCGTCTCCACCGGACGCTCTTCGGTCAGCCAATGTCCGGTATCCGCAAAGACCACCGAACGAACATCGGTTGCGACGAGCTTTGCCTGGCCCTCAAGAATGGCGCCCATCGATCCGTCACCGGCGATGGTCAAGACGGGCATCGTGAGTTTGTTGGCCGCGAATCTCCGGTTGTCCTCGGCGTCGGCCCGGTTAAACGCCTTGAACATCTCAAACGCATCACGCATCACGCCGTCCTTCGCGTACGCCTTTGTATAAATAACGCGGCTTTCCTCGGACATTCCCTTTGAATTCGCTGCTAGTTCGTCCCAGAAATGGCTCAGAAACACACGCTCCCGGCCCTTTACGAGCGGCAAGGCGTACGCACTCTCGACGAAATGGAAATGCCACGTCTTTTCGTTGTTAAAGATCTGGTTCCAATAATCACCGATGCCCGGGATCGGGGCTTCGAGCAGCGCAAGTCTACCGACCTCGTCCGGAAATTGCGCCGCGTAGGCATAGGCGACCATCAATCCGATGTCGTGGCCGACGAGGTCGATCTTTTTGTACCCGAGGCTTTTGACAAGCTCGTGAACATCGGCCGCCATCGTTTTTTTGTCATATCCGGAGGCGGGCTGCGAGGATTCGCCGATCCCGCGAAGGTCAGGTGCGATCACCGTAAAATCCTTGCCGAATTCGTCGAACATCGGTATCCACATATGCGACGTTTCACCAAATCCGTGGAGAAAAACGAGCGCCGTTTTACCGGTTCCTGCTTTCAGATAATGAACAGTGACGCCGTTAACGTTTGCGAATTTTGATTCGTACCCCGGCTCTTGCGCAAACGTCGGGGACGTCAAGAAAGCCAGCGATAACGCCAGACAGATCAGCGTTAACCTGACAACATTGAAACTTAGATCCTTCTTCACATTCATATGTTTATGATCAACAACTGATACGAGGTTAAGGTTCTGCTTTTGAAATTATTTCTTCACGTACTCGGTTCCGGTGGGCCCGTAACCGGTGATCTGCACGACAACGGCCGTTTTGCCGGTTCGGGCGAAATGATCAACGTCGGGCGGCTCGGTATAGAAGCTGCCCGGTTTTAACGCCTTGAGCTTCTTCTCGTCAAACTCAGAGCCGTTGCCGATAAACCAGGTTCCTGAAACAACGGTCGCCACGCGATCGTCAGGATGCTTGTGAGCCTCGATCCTGGTATTTGCCGGGACCGTAAGCTGGATTGTATAAACGCCGGGCTTGGTCGGATCGCCCTTAAGCACGCGAGTCTTGATCCCGCTGACGCCCGAGGTTCCCGCTCCCGCACCGCTTGGCGGCATGTTCGCGATCTCATCCGGCGTTAGGCGTTTCGAACCGTCCTGTGCCCGTGCACTCGAAACCAAAACAAACGCCATGATCAGGAATATGAGAACAGGAACCTTTGTTTTCACCGGCTTTTCCTCCTATTTGTCGATCTTCGGACCTCGGGCACAGATCGTTTTGCATTATTTACCCGGCCGCAACACCCACCGACTCGCCCTCAATAAATGCCAGCAGATCGGCGTTTATCGTGTCGGCCTGTGTGGTTATCATGCCGTGCGGAAAGTCCTTGTAGGTTTTCAACGTGCCGTTCTTCAGTAGCTTGGCAGCCAAAGGGCCTGACGCGACATAGGGAACGACCTGGTCATCCTCGCTGTGCATTACGAGCACCGGCACCGTTATCTTCTTCAGGTCTTCAGTAAAATCGGTCTGGGAAAAGGCGACAATGCCGTCATAATGAGCCTTTGCACCGCCCATCATGCCCTGGCGCCACCAGTTTGCGATCGCCGATTCGATCGGTTTCACACCGGGGCGATTGAAGCCGAAAAACGGCCCTTCGGCGATATCGCGGTAGAATTGCGAACGATTGGCGGCAAGTTGTGCCTGTAGATCGTCAAACACGGCCTTGGGCAGGCCGAGGGGATTTGCCTCGGTCCTCACCATCAACGGCGGAATTGCGCTGATGATCGCCGCCTTTGACACCCGGCTATCGCCGTGTCGTGCGATATAGGCGATCACTTCACCGCCGCCCGTCGAATGGCCGATATGTATCGCCTTCTTTAGGTCAAGATGTTCGGTTAGCGCCGCCAGGTCGGCGGCATAGTGGTCCATGTCGTGGCCGCCATCGGTCTGGGTTGATCGGCCATGTCCGCGCCGATCGTGGGCAATGACGCGGTAACCCCGGTTGCGGAAGAACATCATCTGCGCATCCCAGTCGTCGGCCGACAACGGCCATCCATGACTGAAGACGATCGGTTGTCCGCTGCCCCAGTCCTTGTAAAAGATCTCAGTTCCGTCTTTCGTAGTTATCGTTCCCATCGTCATTTCTCCTTATTTCTTAAGTTGCTGCGTCCATTCGACGAGGTTTTTAAGCAGATCGCGGATCAACGCCGCGGTCACCTCATCCGTCAAATTGCCTTCCTGGTCAAATCGTTCGTGAGCGTGGCCGATCATCACCTCCGGCCGATTGACCGGAAACATGTTCAGGAACACGAACGTCTGCCGAAGGTGATATTGAGCCCGGGCAGTTCCGAGGATGCCTGTCGATGCTCCCATTATCGCGACAGGTTTTCCCTCCCACGCACTGTCGCCATACGGCCGCGAAGCCCAGTCGATAGCATTTTTCAGGACGCCCGGCACGGAATAGTTGTATTCCGGCGTCGAGATCAGGATCGCGTCCGCCGCCTTTATGCTGCTCTTAAATTCGGTAACGCGTGCCGGCGGGTCCTTGTCGTCGTCCTGATTGAAGACCGGAATGCCCTCGAGGTCGAAGATCTCGACCACCGAACCCTCGGGTGCGAGCCCTGCCGCCGCTTTCAAAGCCATTCGATTAAAGGATCCGCTGCGAAGACTGCCGGCGATCCCAAGTATTTTTATCTGTTCGCTCATTTTTCCCCCTTTTTTGAATTCGTAGAATATTTGCGCTGTGACCAACGCAGATCACGCAGCTGCGTGCCGCGTACTGACATAGTCACCGACCGGCGACCTGAATGAGATCGCAAGTCGATTCCATCCGTTGATCGCGCTATCGCCATCGTCACCGGCGACTGGCGCCACTTGATGATCAGCGGATTAATGCTGGCGGACATCTAGTGTCCTTTTACGCGTGACTTGGTGAGTCGAGAGTTGTTCGGAATGCGTGAAAAAGTGTCCATCAAAACCTCCTAGTCAAGTAGAACTTGGCGCCGTTACTAAAAGATGTGAACATTCCAGCCTTCTCGGCTAGTTTTTGAACATTGGGCAAGCCCTTGCGGACTCGTTTGGTTGCTTAAAACATTTCTGCTTGTACTTCGAGACTAGTACCCCAAAATCTCGAAGTCAAGAAAATTGACGTTACATAAATATGAACGACAATTTTGTCGGAAATATCGTCTTGGCGGGCGGAGAATAAACATAGCATTTTCCGCCCGCCCGAGGTTTCGTGAACTTACCAAGGAAGTTCCTGGCCGAGGTGGATGAATTTGCCCGAGTAGCCGTCTGCCGGCAACGTGGCGAGTTCGACCGAGGTTTTGGCCCCTTCTTCGACCGGGATCTCGCCGTTCGCGTTCATATCGGTAACGACCGAGCCCGGATGCGCGGTGTTTACTTTTATATTAGTATCCCTGAGTTCGTGGGCGAGATGAACTACGTAGCCGTTTAGGGCCGTTTTCGAGATGTTATACGCCGGCACCTTGTAGTTGTAGATCGGCGATTTCGGATCGGAATGCAGCCCGAGCGACCCGAGTCCGCTGGAGAGAAACACGATCCGTCCGGCGTCCGATTTCTTGACGAGCGGCAGCAACGCCTGTGTCACATCGATCGTGTTGAAAAAATTCGTATCGAACGTCTTTCTGAATGTCTCCTGCGACGTCCTGCTCGCCGGCACCATTTTCCCGTCCGCCTCGAATTCGTCGGCGAGAAAGATACCTGCGTTGTTGATCAAAATATCGAGCTTGCCGTATTTTTCTTCGATCGTTTTTGCCGCAGCTGCGTGAGTGGCCGTGTCGTCAACATCAATGTTGATGTATTCGACGTCGAGACCTTCGTTTTTCAATGCCGCCACTGCTTCGAGCCCCTTTTCCTCACTGCGTGCTCCGATCAGGACTTTGATCCCCTGTGCGCCGAGTTGACGAGCCGTTTCAAATCCTATGCCGCGATTAGCTCCTGTTATGAGTGCTATTTTTTTCTGTGTCATTTTATTTTCCTTCCTTGTTTCAAAAGTTACCAAGTATATTATTACTTTGAAAGTAACAATATATTCCAAAAAAATTAGACCGCCGCGATATCCGCGATCACATCCGAAAGCTTGATCTCGCCCAAACCGGCTTCCATCGCCGCCTGCGTCTTATCCAATACTTTGGTAAGGGAGGACTTGATAGAGCAACTGACCGGACAGACCTTTTGGACCGGATAATCGTGCACCGCAAACGCCTTCGGGGCATCTACCGCTTGATAGATCTCGAGCAGCGATATTTCCTCAGGTCGCTTTGCCAGGGCACAATTCCCCGATTTGCCGGCTGTCGTTTTGACCAATTTTGCCCGCGACAGCTTGGCGATCGTACGGCGAACAAAGCTCGGACTCGTATTCACGCTCGCCGCCAGATAGCTCGAGGTAAACGCTTCGTCCGGCCGGTAACCCATACCCGCCATTAGATGAACCGCGATCGAAAATTGGTGATTGACCGGCATAACTGTTACTTTACAAAACACAATTAACTTTTGTCAATAGCCGGGCCAAATTTTTTGGTGGCGTGAATTACACCAATCTCTCGATTTGTTTTATCCTTTCCCTGCAATTCGCAAAATTAGTAACGAGATCACTGTGACAGACGACAAAAAACCTTTTCCGCCGGTCTTATTTGTACTTTTCGCCGTCCTTCTTTGGAGCACGGGCGGAATGTTCATCAAGCTTGCGACGCACCTCGACGCGTATCAGGTTACGTTCTTTCGCTCGCTGCTGGCTGGGATAACTGTCCTTCTGATCACTCGCCGCAACGGGCTCCGGATCAATTGGTTCGGAGTAATGGCGTCGTGCATCTACGCAACGCTTCTCTTTCTCTTTGTGTGGGCGACAAAGCATGGCACAGCGGCCAACGCGATATTCCTCCAATACACCGCCCCGATCTATATCCTCATACTCGCTCCGTTCGTCATCGGCGAGAAATTCCACTGGAAGGACCTGTTGACCGTCATATTTTGCATCGGCGGGATGAGCCTCTTCTTTGTCGGAAAGCTCGATACGACGGCGTATCAGGCGAATATCGCGGCTCTCGGCTCGGGAATTTTCCTGGGGCTCTACATCATGCTGCTCAGGCACCCGCGAGCCACGGGCATGAACTCGACCATCACGGTCATTTACGGCAATTTCCTGCTCGCCCTGGTCACGTTGCCGTCCGGCATCGCCTCGTTCTCGACGATCACATGGATGGATGCCGCGGCCGTCGGGTTCCTAGGCGTTTTCCAGATCGGGATCTCATATATTCTGTTCATCAAGGGCGTGACCGGCGGCACGCGGCCACTCGATGCGAGCATCATCGGATTTATCGAACCGCTGCTGAATCCGGTATGGGTATTTATATTTGTCGGCGAACAGCCATCTAACTGGGCGCTTTTGGGCGGTGCTGTTATTATTGCGACCGTAGTCGTTCACACGCTAAATCAGTACAGAGTAAAACGGTCGACGGCGGCCGAAAACCTATCGAATGCGAAAGGAGAAAACCTATGACCTTCTTGATCCTTTTATTAGTTTTTGGGGTAGCGGTTGGGGCAGCGATGAATTCGTTCATGAACAACAGAGGCAACGGCTTGGGCTTTCCGCTGAGTATCGGCCTCGGTGCGGTCGCGAGCGTGGTTGTCGGGATCTT
>JAKOVX010000089.1 GCA_029781855.1 Acidobacteriota bacterium
GAGATCCAGATCATCGAGCACCCTTAAGCCGCCGATCGAATAACCGACGTTGCGAAATTCGACGATGGCGTCCGTTGATAGGGTCACGCGTTATCGTTTCAGCCAGCCCTCTCGGATCTTGGCTTGCTTTGCGGTTATTTTCGGCAGATCGATCAGGCTGAAAGCAATGCTATCGCTCGAACCGACCTTCATCGGCATTTCCGTCTCGGCGCCGTTGCGATTGACCGTTAGAGTGATGGTCTTTCCGGCAAAGGTTTGGAATGCAGCACGCGCTGGCTCGTCACCGTTGATCTTTGTGATCACGTCGCCGACCTGGAGACCCGCGAGGGCCGCCGGGCCGCCCGGCGTGACGGCATTGACCATAAATCCGCCATTTCGATTGCGGACATTAAAGCCGAATTCCGGCGATTTTTCGGTTTTCTTTTCCACTTTATAACCCGCATAGCCGAAGATGCGGTCGTAATCGGGCACCTCGGTACCAAATACATATCGGTTGTAAAAATCGTGGTAGTCCTTTTTGGTGAGGCGATTGATGATCGCGATCATGTCCTCAGTAGTAAATCCTTTACCGCGTTTATAGTGCTCATTGAACAGGGCACGCATCACGTCGTCTAGGCTTGACCGGCCATCCGTGTCGTTGCGAATTGAGAGATCGAGCAGCGCCGCCAGGTTCTGTCCCTGCGTATAGTACGAGATCCCGAACGCGACCGGCGAATCATACCCGGCCCAAGTTGAGACCGACGCATTTGCAGGCGAAATGTAGCTTCTCGCTTCGTTGTTCTCTACGCCGCTCGCGGCACTTGCCGCGGCCGCAACAAAATTCTCGGGCGTCATCAGGCCGGCTCGATAGCGGGCGACGATGCCGTAATAGTTGGTAAATCCCTCGGAAACCCACAATAATGGCGTTTCATTTTCACGTGAATAGTCGTACGGCCACATCTCGGCCGGCCGGATGCGTTTGACGTTCCAAAGATGGAAGAACTCGTGCGACGCCGTTCCGATCAACTGCTCGGGCTGTGCCCGGTCGCCGGGCGGAGCGAAGGAAACGAACGAATTCAGATGCTCAAGTGCGCCGCTCGCGTTCGACTCGGGCGGTGCAAAGAAATAGAAATACACGTATTTCTCGTACGGAAGGCCGCCGAACATTGCACTATCGGACTTCGCGACCTTAGCCAGCATTTCGACAAATTTCTCACTCTTTTCTTTGCTGAACGTGCCGGCCGGATTGGCGACGAAATAGTGCGGCTTGCCCTCGACCTCAAATTTCGTGACGTCAAATTTGCCCATCTCGACCGGAGCATCGACCAATGCGTCATAGTCGGACGCCGTAAATGTCATCGGGTCGGCGGTGTCTTTGAGAGCAGTAACGATCTTCCATTCGTTCGGCAGCTTGAAGTGAACGGTACTCATTTCGTTGCGATGGCCATCAGCCTGAAGAAACAGCTCGATCCCGGTGAAAAAGGCGTAGTCGTCAGTGATCTTCGCCTGATTCAGCGCAAGGATGGTCGCCTGGTAATCGTAATCGACCTTGATCTCCTTGATCCCGCGGGTATCGATATTCCACGTTTGTTTGCGCGACATCCGCGGCGAAAGCACCTTTCCGGACGCATCCGTCACGCGGAACCGCAGCACATTCTTGAAATAATTCTCGACCGTATACCAACCGGGCGTCCACGTCGGCAGGCTCAGCGAAAGCTCCGGTTGGGCGATGTCGCGAATATCGGTCGTAACGTGAAACTGTTGTTTACCGACATCCGACAGGGTCACCGTATAATCGATCTTGAGCGGGCGTGTCTGTCCGTACGAGGCTTGAAGGCTAAAAACGCAAAGAAAAAGAACAGCAACTGGCAACAATCGTCGTGTAATTCGCATATTTTTGAAGTTCGGGTCTCCGTATCTACTTCGCTCAATTGTGATTTGTTTCATTATTGCATATCGGGCGACCATCCAATATCCTGATGGAACGTGATCGTCACTGCCGTTTTGTAAATTTGGAAGAACATATGAAATTTATGACCAGAGTCACCGTTGCGCTCGTAATTTTATTGACGTTTGCCGTTTCGTCCTGCTTCCTTAGGTCGACAACGACGACAACTTCCAACAGCAACGCTCCCGACGCCGGTACCAATTCAAATGCCGCTGCTGAGCCTGCCGGCACCCCGAATGCCGGTTCTGCGCAGTCTCCGGCAACTTTGCCTGAGACTCTCATATCGGAACTCTACAAAGCGCATGACGCCAAGAAAAGCCCATTCTTCCAGACAAAGGATCGTGCATTGGTCGATAAGTACTTCACCAAGCCGCTCGCCGATCTGATATGGAAAGATGCGACATCGTCGAAGAATGAAGTTGGTGCTATCGACGGCGACCCGCTCTACGACACCCAGGATCCCGAGATCAAAAATTTCGCGGTCGGCAAGGGCGATGTCAAGGGCGATAAGGCAACGGTCGCGGTCACATTTACCAATGCCGACCAAAAGGTGACGGTCAACTTCTCGTTGGTGATCGTGAACGGAAGCTGGAAGATCGACAATATTCTCTATAGCGGCGGCGACAGCCTGATGAAATGGCTCAAGGAAACGTACGACACCAAGCCCGGCGCGTCGCCGGCCGGTGCGTTTTCGGGCACATACCAGGTAGGGCCGACGACCTGTAATGTCAGGCCGGCGAAGCAGTCCTATGAGGTGCGCTGGGCGAAAGGGAGCGGCGTCGAGATGTTCTACGAAGAGGGCGACAATACGTTTTCCTCGAACCCCACTAGCGGCGACCCGAACCACTTCGAGTTTGATGACGCGAGCTTTAATACCGGCAGATTCCTTCGCGGTGACGGGACGACCTTCGTCGTGAAACGACTTAGATAAACTCTCGGTCCAACCCTCGATGCTGATCTCCATGGCCGACTCGATGTGTACGGCAATTGTTGCATAAATGAAATCATATCTCAGATATGCGATATTATGATATGATGGAAATAGCGCCTTTTTGGTCTTTGACAACCAGAATATTGGTACGCGATTCGTTGGGTTCGGATGGAGAGTGTCCCACGCGAGAACGGCGCCGCGGACGACACGAGATCGTTATAAACCTTTTAGATTCAGCGATTTCCATTTTTTGGGTACGATCAAATATTTTTTTTGAAAAACTGCCTAATTCGAAGGCATCGTCGCCCGTAAGTCAACTAAATACATAGGGTTACATGTCCCGCTACCGAGCGGGACAAGCGTGGGACAAGATCCGGCTGCGGAACTGATCTATTCCCACTCGATCGTGCTCGGCGTGTAACGCAGGATCAAAAGATTTTGTCTTGATCCATTTCAATGAAAACAAGTAGGTTCGAGGTACTCAAAATCGCCGGTGAAGCGGCCAACCTCTTTACCATTTACGATCTTTCGCATGGTTCCGTTCAGCACCTTCTCATGCTCGGAAAATTCATTTCCGTTCTTGAAGAACTTGCCATCGAAATCGTAATACACGCCCCGAATTTTACTTGTTTTGAAACTCAGACGATCGTTCTTGGTTCGAATTTGGATGGAGTGAAAATTGTCTTTATCATTCGACGATCCGTCAGGGAGTTTGGTGAGAACCATTGTCGACCAGACGGGCCGCCCTTTAACGTCCTTCCGATCTAATAACATCGTCCATACTTCTTTCATTCCGGTAAATTCGTCGACGGCCAGCCAGCCGCTGAAGTATTCATCGTTTTGGAATGAGTCAAAGAAGGGATGCGATTCTCCGGCCGCGTTTAGAGCTTTTTCGTCAAACATGGGACACGAGAAAACGTTGTCAGTTGAGATCCCAACGACATCAACAGCCGGCGGAACAAAAGGGCTGAATATGCTGACAAGTCCGGTTCCAAGCAGAAAGGTCAGGAATGAAACAGGAAGCCATTTCATAGGGAAAAATCTATTCTAGAATCGACCACGAGTCAAGAAAATCATGACGGGACAACACATCGTGGATCGGGCACGAACTTTCGCAGAACGTGCTATTCCCACTCGATCGTGCTCGGCGGCTTGGACGAGATGTCGTAAACGACGCGGTTGATGCCGCGGACCTCGCTCGTGATACGGGATGAAGCGGCGGCGAGAAAATCGTGCGGCAGGCGTGCCCAGTCGGCGGTCATTCCGTCGGTTGAGGTGACGGCACGCAGGGCGACGGTCTTTTCGTAAGTGCGAAAATCGCCCATCACTCCGACGGACTGGATCGGCAGCAGCACGGCGAACGCTTGCCAGACGTCGCCGTAAACGCCGAAATTGTGCAGTTCCTCGATCAGGATCTTGTCCGCTTTTTGAAGCAGTTCGACCTTTTCGGGTGTGATATCGCCGAGGATACGAACGCCGAGGCCCGGCCCCGGGAACGGATGCCGTTCGAGGATCATCTCGGGGATACCGAGGTCGCGGCCGATCAGACGCACCTCGTCCTTAAAAAGCTCGCGCAGCGGTTCGATCAGCTTGAGGTGCATCTTCTCGGGCAATCCGCCGACATTGTGATGCGATTTGATGGTTACGGACGAACCGCGAAGTGAGACCGACTCGATCACGTCCGGATAGAGCGTGCCCTGGACAAGCCAGTCGACGTCGCCGATCTTCGCGGCCTCCGCCTGGAAAACGTCGATGAACTTGGCCCCGATGATCTTACGCTTTTGCTCCGGATCGGTGACGCCGGCGAGGGCCGAGTAAAACTCAGCCGAAGCGTCAACGCCGATAACGTTCAGGTGAAGATTGTTGCGGTAAACCTCGAGGGTGTCTTCGAATTCGCGGTAACGGAGCAGGCCGTTATTGACGAAGATGCACGTCTGACGTTCGCCGATCGCCTCGTGCACCAGGGCCGCCGCGACGGTCGAATCGACGCCGCCCGAAAGCCCGCAAACGACGTTTCCCGTCGGGCCGACGGTTTCGCGGATCTTTTCGACCTCTTCCTTGATGAACTGCGCCGGCGTCCAGTCGCCCTTGCACTGGCAGACGCCGAAGAGGAAGTTCCTGAGGATCTCTTTGCCGAGCGGCGTATGCGAGACCTCGGGGTGAAACTGGACGCAGTAGATGCCGCGTTCCGGGTCCTCGATGGCGGTAATGACCTCGCCCGTGGTCGCGGTCGTGGCAAAACCGTCCGGCAGTGTCGTGACATGGTCGCCGTGGCTCATCCAGACGTCGAGCTCGAAAGGAAGTTCGTTGAACAGGGCAGTTCGTCCGCTAAGGACCTTTAATTTCGCGGCTCCGTATTCCCGTCGTGCCGCCGGTTCGCTCGAACCGCCCAGGTCGACCGCGACGAGCTGCATGCCGTAGCAGATGCCGAGTATCGGAACGTTGATCTTTGAATAAAAATCCGCCGCGACCCGCGGGGCGTCCTCATCCGTTACGCTCGACGGCCCGCCCGAAAGTATTACGCCTTTTGGCTGTTTCGCGGCGATCGCATCGGCCGAAAGATGAAACGGATGTATCTCGCAATACACACCCTGCTCCCGCACACGCCGCGCGATCAACTGAGTGTACTGCGAGCCGAAATCGAGAATAATGATGGTTTCGTGATGCAAGGTGATCGCTCCTTATGACTCGTAAAGAGCGATTATACTTTCGGTATGGGTTAGTTTGAAATCGGAGTTACAAATTTGGGGTCTTGAATGGAAGCCGCCATGGACGTCAATTCTTCAAAGCGGCGAATTGCAAGTGCATTCAACGTCTTTACGATATCTGCCGCTTCGTTTTCGGTTATCTTCCGTGAGCCGTTAGGTGAACTTATTAACAAATTGTCCAATTGCTTTATCGCCAAGGCGTTGCTAATCAGATAATCTCTTTGAATTTCGAATTTGGAATCGGAGTCGGTTACTTTGGTATTTTTCAAACACAACTGTAGAGTTGTTTGCCAAGTTTGTGAGAATGTAGTTTGGTCAAGGTTACCGATATCAAGACTCTGTGTATACCCCGAAGGAGTTACGAAGTCGAGTCGAATCGACGGTACGCCTTGTTTGGAAATGGATGTCTCAAGATCCTTTTCAAACAGGATCGGGGCATTTTCACCTCGCACGCGGCCCTCAACTTCCGCAGTTTGCTTGGGTTTTGCTAAAACGGCAATTGTTTCCGTATTTCGATGGTTTTCCGTTCGAGCCGTTTTAGTGGACTCGTCCGTCCCTGTCGACAATACGGGGGGATTCAATTGAGATAAATTTGTATTGGATTCGCTTTTCAGAAAGTAACAAAAAAGAGATAGCAATCCTGCCAAAACAAAGAGGCCGAACGATGTTCGTACGCGAATTGGAATGCTGACCTTCATCGATTCAATTATGATTCTATTACCCGATTCCTTATCTGACAACAGTTTTTTCCGTCAGGCATCTATCAGCCTAAGTTTCTTAGACTGAGGTTTTCAAATGACGTACAAATGAGCTCTTCCAGAACTGTTTCGTCGATATTTGACAATTTATTTATGTAAAGACAGCCCTTTCCGGTCTTGTGTTTGCCGAGGCGGGTGAGCAGCTCGTCGTAATTTGTTGAACCGTCGTCTTTGCCGCCGATACCGACATAGAGAGTGAGATTGGCTTTGCGAGGTGAGAAACCGATGACCATCCAGTCCATTTCACGGCCCGAATCGTATTTCAAGTGCCGAAGGCCGTAACCGATGATCGCGGGGCCCCACATTTTGGGCTTTTCGCCGGTGACGCGTCGCATTATTTCGTCGATCTTGATGCTATCTGCACGCCGCTGATCGTCGACGATGCCATTGAGGAAATCCTCGACACTGGCATCGGTAAGTTGAGTTTTATTCTTTGCTTCTGCCATTTTAACCTCCGGTCATTCGGTTAAGAAGGTAGTCTTTGACAACCATCGTCGCTTTGCAATCGTCCTCGTTGTATTCGAGGATGCGATTCAGCAACGCTTCGTCTCTGGTGTTGAGGTACTCGTTGTACCACTGGATCGAGAGGGCCCCGGACGGGGTTTCGTCACGCCACTCGAAACCGAGATACTGAGCGATCGCCTTGATCCCGTAGCTGCCGAGAGGCCAGTCGGTCATTTTAGTCACGATCGAATAGAGGTCGATGAAATTAGGATGTCCAAACATTTCCTCCAGATGTTCTTCCGATATCACATCGGGGAACTTCTTTCGGAGGCGTCGATAACTGGATCTTTCGTACGCCGAATAATAGTAGATGGCGACTTCTTCGGGATCGAACGAGCGAACAAACTCGATGGATTCGGCCCAAACACGGCGTTCGTCTTCAGGTGTGATCGCTCGGGCGGTAAACTCGACAAATCGTTCGCCATCCGGATCGCGGACCCAAAATCCGTGAAGATAAACAAAGTCCTGGGTGGGGTCGGATTCGATGTCAAAGAAAAGCTCAGTAGAAACGTTCGGGAAATCAAATCTTTCGTGGATAACGGGCTGGGCCTCGTCCTTCATCAAACGGGCCCGGAGAGCCATTTTGGTCAGCGTCGATTCACCGATCCCTTTGAGGAACGTCTTGTCAGACCTT
>JAKOVX010000081.1 GCA_029781855.1 Acidobacteriota bacterium
GTCTCCTTCACGAGCGAGATCTTGAACGAGGACGCAGCCTCCGCCATCACTCGTTGGGTGGCATCACCTTTTTTGAGAACGACGTCGATCGCACCGGCGGTTGCGACGTGCGGGACGATACGGACGTTAAGCACGTTCTCGAGTTCATCGAGGCGCTCTAAATTGGTCGGGTCGGCCATCGCAGCGAAAAGATTGTTGCCCTCTCGCTTCAGTGGAACGAACTGGTTACGAAGCATCAGATCTACAGGAATTCTCGATAACTCATCGACGCTTACCGGCGAAGGCCCATCCGGAGGCAGAAGATCGATATACGGCATCCTGTAGCGTCGGGCGAGTTGCTTGGCCTCGACCACCTCTGGCGGCTCATTTTCGATAAAGTCCGACAGCTCGATCTTCGGTGCGGACACATTTGCTACGGTTTCAACGCTCATCTTTAGATTCCTATTTAGATTACCTTCTACTGCCGAACGGGCCTGACGAGATCGTTTGGATGATCGGCAAATAAATTGCCAACAGGATGACAACTACGATACCCGCCATAAATACGAGGATCAGCGGCTCAAGCAGCGTCGTAAGTTGTTCAAGGCGGACCTCTGCTTCAGAGTCGTAAAAAGAAGCGACTTCGTCAAGCATTTCCCGCAGCGAACCCGATTTCTCACCGATACCGACCATATCGAGGCCGAGTTCGGGAATCCATTTTGCCTGTTCAAGCGAATCTGTAAAGCCGCGTCCCTCGCGGATCATCGGCAGCACGC
Source organism: Acidobacteriota bacterium (assembly GCA_029781855.1). Lineage (GTDB taxonomy): Bacteria > Acidobacteriota > Blastocatellia > Pyrinomonadales > Pyrinomonadaceae > OLB17. The sequence goes on from JAKOVX010000081.1 coordinate 756, forward strand.
CCTGGCTTCGACGGCGAAGCTCGAGATTAGTGATCGCCTGCGAAGCAATGTCCCATGAATCCGGCACAGTAATTCCACCGGACAACAACGTCGACATCGAACGCGTAAGCTGGGCCGTTGCCATATTGCGGATCAGCTGTCCTCCGACCGGGATTCGAAGAAGCACCTTGTGAAGGATCAAGCGCCCGTTCGCGGTCCGCAGCCAGAAATACAAGCTTAGCCCGAGAATGATCGCCAGCGGCCCCAGCCACCAGATGTTATGAGCGATCGTTGTTGAGATCGAGAGGACGACAAGAGTTATTGTCGGCAATGGCCGATTCGCACTCAGGCCGCGAAATAGGTCCGACATTCGCGGCACGATGTAAAAAGTCAGAAACGCGATCATGAGCGTCGATGCCAGAAGCAGGAACGCCGGGTACGCAAGGGCCCCGCGGAGCTTTCGGGAAATACCTACGCTTCGCTTCAAATACGTGACAAATCGAGCAAGAACATCGTCGAGAGCGCCGCTCTTCTCCCCGGCAAGGATCGACGCCGTATAGATCCTAGGGAAAATTCCTTGAGCCTCGAAAGCGTCAGAGAGCGGAACACCGCTGCGGATCTTTTCCTCGACGTCGCTCAATACGATCCGCAAATTTGCCGACGCGGTCCGTGTTTTCAGCAGTCCAATAGCCTGTAATACGGGTATGCCGGCACGAAGCAGTGCAGAGAACTGTTGATTAAAGAGCAAAAAGTCGCCCTGCTTGACCCTGCCTTTTTTACTGCCGCTGATAGAAAATACCGACGAGAGACCTTCGTCGGAGGTCGCAACTTTGAACACTTTGAAGCCTTCGCTCTCGAGGCGCGTCCTGGCATCGACGATGCCCGAAGCTTCGACGACTCGCGTCACCACCTCGCCAGAAGGTGTGCCCAATCGGCAAATAAATTCAGCCATATCTAGTCAGCCAGCCGCAATAACGGCCTGACTTACGGAGTATATCACGCACATTACGGCAAATTGTTGCAAACAAAGAAAAACGACAGGAAAGGGATGCCGAATCCAACCCTTTCGCTATGCCGAACATCAAACTTATCTCTTGAACTTGTTCAACGTGTTCTCTACTATTAGGGTTAGTCTCCGGAGTAATTTATGACCTCACCATCATCGGTGATAGATCGTCGTCGAAAGCTGAGTTTTCAAATCTTGTCCTTGACGGTCTTAATATTATTTTCCACCGCTCTGTTTGGTCAAACACCGACACCGACCCCGGTACCGAGTCCTACTCCACGAATAATCGAAAACAATGACGAGACACCGGTCAGGGTCAAAACCGACCTCGTAACTATCACTCTGACCGTTCAAGACCTTTTTGGCCGTTATGTCACAGGATTGAATAAAGAAGCCTTTTCGGTTACCGACAACAATCAGCCGCAAGACATCACTTTCTTTAGTGACAGTGATGCCCCCGTGTCAGTTGGTATCTTGTTTGACGTTTCAGGCTCGATGAGCGGCGAGAAGATCGCAAAGGCAAGAAAGGCTCTTTCGCGTTTTCTTTTGACAAGCCACCCGTCGGACGAATACTATCTGATCGCGTTCAATAGCCGTGCCCAGCTTCTGCTCGATCGAAGCCGCGACGCTGACGCTGTCCTTCGAAAATTGACGTTGGTTCAACCGAAGCAAGACACAGCATTGTATGATGCGGTCTATCTCGGTGTTGAAAAGGTGTCACGAGGTACCCACCAGAAAAGGGCCTTACTCATAATCAGCGATGGGCAGGACAATGCCTCGCGATACAACTTTGGAGAGGTAAGACGATTGATGCGTGAATCCGATGTTGTAACGTATACTATCGGCATCGTCAGCCGGGGTGACACGTCTAGTACGCTTGGGCTGCAGGGCCAGTCGTTCTTGGATGAGATAAGCTCGGTCACCGGCGGCAAATCGTTCTATCCAGAGTCTGAGGTAGAGATGGACGAGATCTTCGAAAGGATCGCTATCGAGTTGCGACACCAATACACGATCGGCTACATTCCAAAAGATTTTGAGCCGAATGGAAAGTGGCGAAAGGTCAAAGTTAAGGTCAAACCTCCAAGAGGATATCCGCGTCTAACGGTTCGAAGTCGTGAGGGATACTATGCGACCCCGAACGTCAGTTATAGATAGATAGACCGGCGACCTTCTTCTTATGAATAGAAATCTTTTTGTAGCTACCGTCGGCTCTCTTTTGATAGGCGCCGCTGTCTTTATGTTCCCGCCGTCACGAGGGTCGGCACAAACACGAACGGAACCCGCAACCCTTTTGGGTAGAGCTCGGCAAGCTTCTCCAACCCCCACGCCCACGCCGGACGTACAGACTTCGCCAACGCCAAAAATTGACGATCCGAACGAGATCATCAAGGTAGACACCGAGCTTGTAAACTTGAATGTCCGTGTCATTGATCGAAACAATCGACCAGTAAATGACGTTCAGGAAAAGGACTTCAAGATATATGAAGACGGCGTTCTGCAAAAGATCGACTTTTTTTCCCGATCGGAGGTTCCGACGACCTACTCGATCGTAGTCGACAATTCCGGATCGATGCGGCAGCAGTTGGAGAAGGTGATCGAGGCCGGAAAGATCCTCGTGGACACCAACAAGCCCGTGGATAAGACATCGATCATTCGGTTCGTTGGAAAAGATAAAATAAGCATTGAACAAGAATTAACGACCAACAAGAGCGACCTAAACGATGCGTTGGACGACCTGTATATAGAGGGTGGGCAAACCGCCATCATTGATGCCGTTTATCTCGCCACCGAGAACCTTGAAGCCGACGGTAAGGCCCGCGGTAATGACGATCGCAATCGCCGGGCGATCGTTCTCGTAACAGACGGCGAGGATCGCGACAGCTATTACAAGTTGAAGGACCTTTTGGACCTCCTCCGGGAATCCGATGTGCAGATCTACGTAGTTGGACTGGTCGGAGATCTCAATAACGAGGGCGGGCTCATTAGTAAGAGCCCTCAGGCTAAGGCAAAAGCATTCCTTGAGTTGCTTGCTTCCGAAACGGGAGGTAAGGCCTATTTTCCATCGAGTGTGAACGAACTGCCGCAGATCGGACGGGATATAGCCGGAGAACTTCGGACACAATTTTCGATCGGATACATTCCCACCAATGATGCACACGACGGAACGTATCGCAACATCAAGGTCACCGTCGACGACGGACCCAACAAACAGAAACGTATCGCGATATCCAGAACCGGCCGAACGGCGGAGGGCGGTTCTCCCGTGCTGCAAAAATCGAACCAGACACCGGTAAAGCCCTAGACGAACCACATAAAGCGAAAAGGATCTAACTGATCGTGATCAGTTAGATCCATTTCTCATTCGCAAAACCCTCTATTCAGGAACCGATCCGGATATTTTCTTTCGGGTCGTCTCTCCGGTCTTCAATACCGGAACGCCAACGTCAACCTCGTCATGAGGCCGGGGAATGACATGGACCGCAGTTACAGTGCCGATACGTCTAGCAGCAGCGGCCCCGGCGTCCACAGCGGCTTTAACCGCGCCCACCTCACCTCGGACGATCGCGGTCACCAAGCCCGCATCGATCTTTTCGTATCCGACGAGCGTCACATTGGCCGCCTTAACCATCGCATCCGCAGCCTCGATCATCGCGACCAAGCCGAAGCATTCAACCATCCCTAGAGCTTCCATATTGAATCCGACACAAAAATACGACCGACAATGAAATTGAGATTACAACCAAATGGGTCCGGCTACAAGTGATCTTTTGGCAGAAGATCCGCAGACGACCGTTAATAACTTGTATTTTCGATCGTTTTCCCTATTTTACCGTCCTCGAAAGAAAAACGACCGCGAGAGCGATCACGAAAACCAATATCGCGATCAAGAAAAATATTCGATTCGATCCGGAAGGCTCCCAGATTACATCGATGGATCTTCGCTTATTACTTCGAGCCCGTTTTCGCTCAGCGGCGGCCAACTCAATTTTTTCTTTCGAACCGGCGTCAACCCTCGATGCGGCAAGGGCCTTTTCTAAAATTTCAAGGCTGTCATCCTGCGGCTTCTGAATCGGTGGGGCGAAATCGGTAACCGGGTCCGATCCCTCACCCATTGGTTTGCCGCAGTTGTAACAGAAATCCGTATCGGGACGGGCGTCCGCTCCGCAATTTGAGCACGTTTCGTTCGATGTTGCTGTTTTTGGCATCTATTGAAAACAAGGGAGATCGGCACCTTACTACCGCTAGAGCAACGAAAATATCTCTTTCTCCTCACCGAGGTCTCTCGCCGACGGGGTCACGATCGTCTTTTTTGAAATGTAGATCTTCTTGCCATCGGCGATCGCTCTTCGCACATCGTCCTCACTTACAAAATCACTAGCGACGGGCGGCCGTTCAGCGACGGGAGGTGCTTCTGGGATCAAATGATGAAGTATTGTCTTTACCGGAGACGTGTTTTCAACGACCGGTGCCTCAACCGGAACCGGCTCGGTGAACCTTTTACTCAGAAACCCATCGACCAAGGCGGCGATCTCGTTGCGGCTTGGTGTCTTTCTGACCGGGACCGGATCAACGGATCTCTCTGTCGTTACGGACTCCCCGGTTGTCTTATTTATGGGTTTACTTTCAAATGCGACCCGCTTGATATCCATCAAATGCAGCGGCGACACATTGTCCGAGGTCACATTTCCGCCCCAGGACCCACATCCGAGCGTCATCGAGGGCGAAAGGTCAGTAGAAAATCCGATCGCACCATGAGTCGTCGGCGAATTGATAATGACCCTCGCGGCAGGCATTTGTTCGCCGTATCTGATGGCGGCGGCCCTGTCACGGGTGTGCATTCCGGCTGTGTGTCCCATTCCGCCAAACTGAAGTATCTCGTGACATCTATCTGCCCCTTCGACAACGCCATTTACTACAAAGAACGCCAAAGTTGGCGAGAGTTTCTCGATCGACCATGGAAAATCACGGCCTACTCCGTCACAATCCGCCAGCAAACATCGTGTGCCTGCTGGGATCGAAACACCCGCAAGATCGGCAATGTAGGCGGCGGATCTCCCGACGATCGCGGAGTTCAAGGTCCGTTGAGGCGTCACTAGGATCTTACCTACCGCTTCAGCTTCGGACGCAGACAGAAAATGGCCGCCCTGTTTCTTAAATTCTTCCCGGACCTGTTGTTCTATAGGAGCGTCAACCACGACGGACTGTTCCGAGGCGCAGATCGTGCCGTTATCAAAACACGTTCCGGTGAGGATATCAGCAACTGCCTTCGGAATGTCCGCCGTTCGTTCGATAAACGAGGGCACATTGCCCGGACCTACTCCGAATGCAGGTTTTCCAGACGAATACGCGGCACGAACGAGTCCTGTCCCACCTGTGGCAAGGATAACGGCCGTTCGTTTGTGTTTCATCAACGCCTCGGTGCCCTCGATCGATGAGATTGACAGGCACTTTATGGCATCAGGTGGTAATCCGAGGCGTTCAGCCTCTTCCCTCATGACGCGGGCAGTTTCGGCAATGCAGTTTGCGGCAGCAGGATGCGGTGAAAGTACGATAGTGTTCCGGGACTTGATCGCGATCAGTATCTTGAAGATAGCGGTCGAGGTTGGGTTTGTCGATGGAATGATCGCCGCAACTACACCACGCGGGGACGCGATCTCGACAATGTTCTTGGTATCCGAGACAACACCCACGGTCTTAAGTCCGCGGAAAAAATTCCAGACGTCCTCGGCGGCAAAGCGGTTCTTCTCGCGCTTATCTTCCGCCTTTCCAAAGCCAGTTTCTTCGTGGGCCATTTGACCCAATACAGCAGCTTTTGAGAGAGCGACGTTCGCCATCGCCTCACAAATACTGTCCACCTTAGCCTGATCGAATCGTGAGACCGTAGCGAACGCCAGATGCGCGGCATCCACTGCGTCGCGGGCTTCCTGCTGAGCTAAGAGGTCCTTGTCACCCATCCGTTACTATCTAAAACGGCAGTCAACTCGGGATCGCCACATCGTCGGCAATCGAAAGGCAACTGCCTGAAATACTATTTGGATTTTGTTTTGTTGCCTTCGGTAATACCAGTCGTAGAACTGCCGGCCGGAGCCGATCCAAGCTGTTTTCCACCGCCGGACAGGGCCTTTTCGTCGGGACTGTATCCTACCTGACCGCCCTTAGGAAGAACACGTTCAACCTCTTGGTGCGGACGCGGAATGACGTGAACACTGATCAATTCGCCGACTCGACGGGCCGCCGCGGCACCTGAATCGGTCGCGGCTTTGACCGCGCCTACATCACCACGTACGAATATGGTCACATAGCCGGCACCTATATATTCCTTTCCAACAAGCTGGACGTTGGCTGCCTTGACCATCGCATCGGCGGCCTCGACCGCAGAGACAAAGCCCTTTGTTTCGATCATTCCCAGAGCTTCCAAACTCATATGTTAATCCTCGCTATTTTGAATCCACTTCAAATTCTAGTCTATGTACCCGTGAAAGGCTAAACGTAACACGCGAAAGGGCATTTATCAAGCAGGTACGCCGCCTTAAAACCTATGTGAAACGATTGACACAGTCGCTCAAAGAACGATATATTTCAGTTTTAAGTTCGACGTGGTTCTCTGGCTGGAAAGACCGTCTTAACACATACGTAATGTCATTATCACTGGGTGAAAAATTGCGGCAGGCCCGCGAAGAAAGAGGTATTTCCTTAACCGAAGTAGCAGAGCAGACACGCATTTCCCCGCATTATCTCGAATCGATCGAACGTGACGACTACAAACCCCTGCCCGGCGGCATTTTCAACAAAGGCTTCGTAAAATCCTACGCAAAATTTGTCAGCATCGATGAGCAGGAGGCCCTTGCCGACTACTCACGCCTGATCGCGGCAAATGAGGCCGGCGAAGATGCCGACCTGAAAGTGTACCGTCCCGAGGTCCTGACGGACGACCGCAGCGGCTCGATGCTCCCGACGATCATAATGGCGGCCGTGATACTCGGCCTTATTACCGCGGGCATCCTGTTCCTGCTGAATTACTTACAGAATCGGCCCGAGACGCCGGTCTCGAACACTGCGACCAACTCGAATACTGCGGTCGCAAATTCGAACACGTCGACCAGCAACAGCTCGTCGGCAAACGCTCCGGATATGGCGACCCTGAAGGTTGAGTTCCGGGCGCTCAGTGCTCCGGTCTCACTGGCGGCCACGAGCGACGGCAAGTTTACGAACAGCGTGGTCGAGCCGGGAACGACGGCTGAATTCCAGCCGAAAGAAAGCCTGAAACTGAGTTACTCTAAATCACTCGCGAACGTCGTTCAGTTGACCATAAACGGAAAGAACATCGCCGTGCCCGCACAACCGCTCGTGCCGCGGCGGAATGCGATCGAATTCGAAATAAACAAGGGCAATCTCGCCCAGATATGGCAGTCGGGAGCGATCTCGTCGGACGTTCCGGCGGCAGCGACGGAGGCAAACACGCAGGTGACGACGCCGCCGACCGGCCCTACTGCATCAAATACGCCGAAGCCGAATGTCACAAGTGAGCCGAGTCCGGAGCCGACGGCCCAGGTTCAGTCGACCCCGGCGGCGACCCCGACGCGGGTCCCGTCGAACACAATGAGGCCGCTCAATACGAACCGCCCGGCGAACACGGCGAAGCCTGCGACAACGCCGAAACCGGCTGTAAACAAGCCCCAATAATGGATCTGACACGAACTTTTACGAAATACGCACCACGATGTCCGCAACAGATTTGCGGACATTTTTGTTTAACGGTTTAATATACAAATGAATATCAAAGAGATTAACGAGGGCCTGACATTCGACGATGTACTACTGGTGCCCGCATATTCCGAGATCCTGCCGGTTGAGGCCGACACACGGACCAAATTCTCGCGAAATATCAGCCTGAACATCCCCCTTTGCTCGTCAGCGATGGACACGGTGACCGAGGCCAACCTCGCGATCGCTCTCGCCCAGCAGGGCGGTATCGGCGTGATCCACAAAAACTACTCCGTCGCGGCTCAGGCAGAAGAGGTCGATAAGGTAAAACGCAGCGAGTCCGGGATGATCGTCGATCCGGTGACGATCAACGAGAACGCCCTGGTTTCCGAGGCCCTGACGATCATGGCCCGTTACAAGATCAGCGGCGTTCCGGTGATCAACGAAAACGGCCTGCTCGTTGGCATCATCACCAACCGCGACCTGCGATTTGAAACGCGGTTCGACATACCGGTTTCTGAGATAATGACGCCGCAGCCGCTGGTCACCGTGCCGGTCGGCACGACGCTTGACGAGGCGAAGGTCAAGCTCCAGAAACACCGTATCGAAAAGCTGCTCGTAGTCGACGACAACGGATTGCTCAAGGGCCTGATCACCGTCAAGGATATTCAGAAAGCGATCAATTTCCCCATTGCCGCCAAGGACGAACTCGGCCGCCTACGGTGTGCGGCAGCGATCGGCGCGACCGGCGAT
>JAKOVX010000099.1 GCA_029781855.1 Acidobacteriota bacterium
CCGTCTCCTTGCCGCGGATGAACCCGATGCCACGCACGGTGGTGGGTGAGTCTGCGAACGGGGCGACCACGGCCAACGTCTGCGCGGTGTCGGAGATGTCGGACATGTCCACGTCGATCCCGTGCAAGGAACCGGTGGAGGAGATCACGACGTCGTGATCGGACCACGTCACCTCGGCCCCCATCCGTGCGAGCAGGTCGATGAAGCCGACGTCGCCCTGACCGCTCCCGCGACCCAGGCCCTCGATGCGAACCGTCCCGCCGGCGATGACCGCCGCCGCTGCCCAGTAGGACGCGGCGGATGCGTCCGGTTCCACCTCGTATCGCCCGACGGCGTCGTAGCCGCCCGACGCCACCCGCACCGCACTCCAGTCGTCGGTCTGGTCGACCACGGCGCCGAACGAGCGCATCACCTCGACGGTGAGGCGAACGTAGGGGATGGACACGAGCGGGGTGGTCACGGTGACGGCGAGTCCGTCGTCGAAGCACGGGGCAGTCAGCAGCAGTCCTGACAGGAACTGGCTGCTCACATCGCCGCTCACCTCGACGCGACCGCCGAGTCGCTGTCGTCGTGCGGCAGTGATGCGCACCGGAAGGTGTCCAGGTTCCCCCAACGGGTCGACCTCCGCGCCGAGGCGTTCCAGCGCGTCGAGCACCGCTGCCATCGGGCGACGCCGCAGCGGTTCGGCGCCGTCGAGCACGACGGTCCCACGCGCCAGCGTGGCGACCGGAGCGAGGAACCGCGATGTCGTCCCCGACAAGAATTATTTAACAAAAGTGTCAACTAAAAAAATTAGTGCTTATTTATATTCAATCCTTAAAAAAGAATTTTACAAAGTTTTATAAATGTTACTAGATTAACTATTGAACTTTTTGGCAATTAGAGGTATAATAAAAATATCTAAGAGTAAAAAAAATTAGAAAGAAGAAGGAGAAGAAAATGAGTTTAAAAGGAACAAAAACTGAAAAAAATTTATGGACAGCGTATGCGGGGGAAAGTCAAGCTCGTGTAAAATATGAGTTATTTGCAAGTATTGCACGTAAGGAAGGTTATGAGCAAATCGCCGCATTCTTCGAAGAAACATCACATAATGAAAAAGAACATGCTAAATTATGGTTCCAAGCTTTAGAAGAATTAGGATCCACTCCTGAAAACTTACTTAAAGCCGCAGAGGGCGAAAACTACGAATGGACTACAATGTATAAAGAATTTGCAAGAGTTGCGGAAGAGGAAGGATTTAAAAA
>JAKOVX010000105.1 GCA_029781855.1 Acidobacteriota bacterium
CGGGTGCGCGGTTTCGTTCCCGCTTGAATATAGTAGTATTTCCCGTCCGCGCCCGCGACGTAATCGCCGATGTCGTTAAGCTCGTCGTTGTTGAAATATATCTTGTAAGTATAAGTATAGTTATCGCTCGAGACGGGAATGTCGACGGTGAAAGCGTAAAAACCGCTCATGTTCCGGCCGAAACGGTATTTGTAGAAGGAGGTGGTCGGCAGGTAATACATCAGCACGCTGTTGTTATACCCGGTTATCTCGGAGAACGCGGGAAAATCCGCGACCGTGGGCGCCGGCGCGACGCCGATCGGCACGTCGGTATTGAAGTTCCTGACGTTGATGAGCAGGACGAGGTCTTTGATTGCCGCGGCCTCGTGCGCCGGGATCAACGTCCCGTTGTCATCGTAGAAGATGTCGAAAATGATCGAAACGTTATAAACGATGTCGGTGACGGTGATGTGGTAATAGACGACGCTTTGGCCGTTTTCCGAGGTGACGCGGTAGGTGATGATGACGTCCTCGTCTTCCCCCGGATCCTGACCGGTTCGCGGCATCAGGGTAAAGTCCGTCGCCAGCGTCGCTTTGAGTTCCGGCGCGCTTTCATCGTTTACTTCCGGCGTCCAGTACCCGTTGGGATATTGGGAGCTGTACGCCAACCGGGACACGGTCGAGCCGGGTGGCAGATAAGGCAGGAAGATCGGCGTATATTCAACGAGCGGGATGTTCGCGACATAGCCGATGATGCGGAAGTCCGCAACACCAGCGACGTCGGCGCCGTCATAGTCGATGCCGGCGTAATAGATGCGCGGGCGATATTCGCTTACGACCTCGATGCCGTTATGGTCGGAAACGAAGATGGTACCGTAGGAGGTCTCCACCGCCGACTCCGCGAAACGGATGTCGGTAATGTAGGCGCTCGTTCCCAGGTTCTTGGTGATCATAAGCTCATCTTCCACTACGATCACCTGACCGTCGCGGTAATATCTAAACGTGAAATAATATCTTCCGGGCTTCGTCGTCTTGTCAATGATGATGTTCAGGTAACGGTCGGCGCTGTAGGCGATGCCGACGATTTCTTCCTGAGTATAGGCCGTCCCGCCCATCGTTTCCCCGATGACAGAAATGACGAAATAGGAATCGGGATTGTCCGCGTAGAGGTTGTAGATCCGGGCCGCGTAACTTTGGTCGACGCCCAGATCGACGGCGAAGTTCGTCACCTCGGCCTCGCGGGCGCAGAAGACATTGTCAATACTGACGCGATTCTGGTTCTTGAAGACCTCGGTAAGTTCCATCGGCCGCTCCGTGATGTTATGCGTGTAGGTCGCGGTCGTCGTCCCATTGCCGGCGGTCAACGAATAATGGATCCTATACGTCCGATAACCGTTGTTATATACGATGTCGGTCGCCGGGTTGAAGGTAATGTTGGTAATCGTCGTATACGGCGACAGGACGATCGCGTCGAGATAGCTGACCTCGTAGGTGCGGTTATCAAGATATGGCGGAAAATCGTCCTCGGTGCTGACGCTCCAGGACAGGTTCTCAAAATCAAAATCATAGCCGAAATTGACGTAAGTGGTGAAACTCGCGCCCGGCGGATCCGTCATCTCGTCATAAGAATAATGGCGCAAATACAGAATCGCGGCCGTGGAAGAGCCGCCGCGGACAACCGGCAACTCATGCGGGGGCTCGTCGCTGTGATAATACTTGTATTTGATCGTATAGTCGCCCGCCCGGAGCGCGTCGCTGAAGGTCATCGTGAACGAGAAGTTCCCGGACGATGAGACCGATGCCACCTGCAGTTCGTAATAGGCGGGATCGACCTCGGTGGTTCCATAGTACAGTTTGATATAATGGCCGATGTTCCAACCGGCCGTAAGCACCCGTTGCGGGTCGGTAAAGTTCACGGTGATCGTCTGCGCCAGCGTGGGGGGGTTAGCGATGTAGTCAGAGTACGTGCGCGAAGTTCCATCGACGACGACGGTCGACGGATACGGACTTTGCTCGCCGGCGCCGAGCCGCGGTTTCAGGGTAAGGCGCACCAGATAGTCGGTGGAATAGTTATCGTCGGTCAGGAATACGGTGTTACTGTAGGCCGCCTGCGAGTACACGGTGAAATAGCCCAGGTCGATCGTCTTGTTCGAGGAGATGTCGCGATAGTTGGAGGCGTTGAAGGACATGTCCGGCGGCGCGTTGCTCGATATGACCTGGCCTTCATCGGCGCTCAATAACTCGACGAAGCCCGCAAGGTCGGATAGATAGGAACCGCCGTCGAAGTCCTCGATGCGCGCCGCGACCATCGCCATCGCCGGAACGACGGCGGAAGCGATCCGGAAGGTCGTCGTGGTCTGGGTGGATATGATCTGCTGGAGGCTGAGTTCGAAGGTGATGGTCCTGGTATTATAGTTGATCGTCGGATTGATCAAAACCGTACCGCTGCCTCCCACCTCTTCAAGCCAGATGCTCTGACCTTCCTCAAGCAGGGCGGATTTATCGCTGTAGCGCGTCTGTAAGAGCGCCGTGTAGCTGTCGCGGATATCCTGACTGAGCGGATCGCGTTTCGTGGAATCGATGGTTTCGTAATCGCTGTCAAAGGGCAGGATCTCCTTCAGACGGTACAGATCGGTCAGGTCGGTATTGGCCGGTAGGACCGAGCCGAAGGTGCTTCCCGATGATGTGGACAAGACGTACATCCCGTATAAACGGTTGGGACGGAAAAAGTCGGACAGGACCCCGTTTTCGACGTAATAAATGTACGAGGTGATCGGTTCGTCGTTGGAAAGCAGGGTGCTGTCGTCGCGCATCTCGAAATCTTCAGCGTAGACGAATTCCCCGTGCAAGGCGTAGGGATTTTCGGTAATGAGGCGCATCGGAATGTTTTTACCGCGGTAATAGGTTCTCCTGCTCAAGTTGGACTGGGTGCGGTTGAAATACGTCTCGATGGTGCTGGAAAGCCGCCACGGGTTGCTGTACTCCTCGTACGGCCCGCCGGAAACGACGGTGGCGCTGCCGGACACGTCACGCCACTCGGCATTGATGAGCGTGCTGGTGACGACCGATTCCACACGTCCCTTCTCATAAGCGATTCCGCCGATCGCGTAATACATCGTGGCGTAAATAGATGTTTCGCTGAAGCGCTCGACGTACTGCTGCGTATATCGCCACCACGTCCCGCCGACATATTCGTAACGATAACGCTCGTTATTGATGCGTTCGACCTGATAAGTATATCGTAAACGGTCCGATTGCGTTCTGCTTTCTTCGTGAAAATATTCGTAGCCGGTAAACACGGCCTGGGTCGTGTCGTTGATGCGGGCGCTGTAATAAATACAGTCGGGGAAAATGTAATAACGGGCCGTACTCGACCATTCGTAAACCTGGTCAAGCCTGCCGATCAGGTCGACGTTCGGGTCCATGTTGACGATGAAGTCGAAATTCCCGCCCGATCCCGATGCCGTCATCTCACCGTTACGGCCGCGCTGCAGGCGGCCGAAGATACCGCCGATGCCGCGTTTGCCTTCCGGCCACCGGGTGATGTCGCCGGCGACGGTATTATGGGGAAAGATGAAGTCATCGTCCGGATCGTAAAAATACGACGAGATGTCAGCATACGACATATTGACCTTATTGATCAGATCATAATTGTTCTGTCCACTCGGACGGTCCTCGACGTTGACGGCGCGGACCGAGCCGTAATGGATGGCGGTGTCGATGGATACCGTCGTGGTAACCGTGCTGCTTCCGCCAGTAACATAGGTCGCGCCAATGATTCCTCCGGCCACGTCGGTCGAACTGACATCCCCGTGGTTGACCATTCGGCGCATGACGCTCAAACCATAGCCGATGACGCCGCCGGCCGAGGAGTAGATACCGGGACGTTCGTTGGTGCCTTCGGTCGTCGTGACCGAATTTGTATCGCCCTGCTCGCTGGCGTAGTATTGCCTCGCGCTGGACGTTGTTGTTTTCGTGGAGTATTCAACGATCGTCTTGGTGACGCTGCTGATCTTGCCGTAGTTGATGCAGTTGGAAAGGATCGAACTTTGAATAGTGTTGACCAAAAAGCTCGTCGGTACGGAACCGGCCGTTATTTCCGAGTAAAGGCAGACGGCCAGGATCCCGCCGGCGCGGGCGTAGTTCTTGGCCACGGCCAGCACTTCGCCGCTGTTGGCGGAGTCGTAGATCCGTGAAGTTCCAGCGCCAACCGCCGCCGCGACGCCGCCCGCCGTGATACCGCCGCGGAACGACTTGACCGATCCGGCAACGTATTCGTTGTCATCGATGTCGATCAGATTAGAGTTGAGGTCGCTCAGGTTCGCGAACGTCACATTCCCCATGTTGATGACGTCCTGCACGGAACCGCGGTTGATCGTCACGACCCCCCCCGCAAAGATATTTACCTGGCCCTTGATGCCGTAGATAGTGGAACTGTACGTTGATTTCAAGTTGCCGTAGTTGACGGAATTGATGATCCCATACGTCGCGACCGGCCTGTTAGAATCGTCCTGATTCTGCAAGTCGCCGGCGTAATTCAGGTTGACCAGACCGGAAATGTAGACATTGCCGGTATAGGTCGTGCCTGAGGAGACCGTAAGCGGGGTGTTGTAATTCGCCAGGATGATATCGCCTTCGTTTAGGCAGTTCCGCATGTATTTGTTGTTCGAAAGCGTCTTGGCAATGCCGGCGATCCAAAGCGAATACGAGTTGTTCGTGATGGAGTAAAGGGTAATCTGCCCTTTGTTGTACACGTTCAGGAAATCGACGTTTTCCTTAAGCGTGATCGCCGCGATCGAGACCTCGCGGTTGAACGTGCGATCGTGATAGGTGATGTCACCCTCGTTTTCGACGAAACGGAGCAACACCGGAGCAGAAGCGTTGGGATTATGGTAGACGCCGCGGAAATCGGCATCCGCGTTGATCGTGAAATTGGCGTAGTTCGTGGATTGCGATAGGGTGAATCCGTGCGTACTCACGTCGCAGACAAGCGCGGCGTATTGCAGGCTGGTGTAATTGCTTACGGAAATACCGCCGTCGTTATACAGGCAGACAAGTTCCGCCGCTTCCTCATGGCCGCAGGCAGCCACTCCGCCCGCATAGACCGCGTTGGTCCCGGCGCCGGTGAAATCCAATAGTCCCTGGTTCGTCCATTCGCCGAAACCGGATGCAAGCTCATACGCCCGTCCCCGGCTCATGCCGACTACGCCGCCGACGTATTGTCTTAAGCCGGAGGTGCTTAAACTGCTGACGTTTATTTCGCCAGCATTGGTGATCCAGCCTAAGAAATGGCGGACGTTCTGAGCGTTGACGACCTCGCCGATGATCCCGCCGGTCTTGATTTCCTTCGTCGCGTCCGAACTCACGACCGCGCCCGTCGAGCCGACGCCCGTGATCTCCATCGCGTTCAAGATATTATAGAGGCGCAGGGCCCGCGTTTCCAGGGTTTTTCCGACGACGCCGCCGATGGCGTAGTCAATGACGACGTTGTGATCGGAGGAATAGGCGCGATTGGAACCGGCGTTGAAGGTCCCTTCGATATACACGCCCTCGATCCTTCCTCCTGCTAGTCCGACAACGCCGCCGGCCGCCATCTCGCCGATCGAAGTGGCGCCAAGATCGGCGGTGAGGTCGACGGAGACGTCGAGGATCGAACCGCCGTCCAAAACCGCGGCAATCAGGCCGATCCTAAATTCCGAGCTGTAATATGCAGCTGTGTCGGTGAGGGTCAACGATGCGTCATAAAAGACGATGTCGGATACGACCCCGCTCAAATATGTAAACATGCCGGTATGGTAGTTACCGTCGATGATGATGCCGTTGTTAAGCGCGAAACGGGAAATGTAGAAACGTCCGCCCGCGCCGTCGTCACCGCTCAGTTGCCCGGAAAACTCGATCGAAGGGGGCACGTACGCCGTCGGCGACACCTGGTTCATGTCGATGTCGTCAACCAGGCGGTAGTGGGATGATCGGAATGGTTTGTCGTGATAGACGGTGATGTAATTGAGGAGCTTCGCGAAGATGACCAGATCGCGCGCGTCGGCGATCAGATACTCGTCCGTATCGTTATCGTATGCGAGTCCCAGAAGCGAAGGATAGCGGTCGTCGTCGTAATAAAACCAGCCCGGACGCAGGACCTCGGAGCCCGATTTCAGGGTTGCCGTTTCCTCGCCGGTCGCCAGGGTGTTGGGAGCAGTGACGGTGAAGTCGATTCCACCGATGTTGACGGTCAATTGATATACGTTCGCATCATACGCCAGGTTAAGGGCCGTACCCCGGTTCGTGAACAACACCGGCTGGACCTCGAAACTGTTGATATAGGAGCCGTTGATGACGACTTTCGACACATAATAGGAATCAATGAAGATGCCGTCGTTTTCGAAAACAATGCCCGCGGCCTGGTAGTCGCCGCCGCCGGCGCCCACCGTCGCCCGCATCCGGATGCCGGCACGGAAGATGTCGTCGCGGTTGTCGATGACGTAGACGTTCTCGATGACGCCGTCCTCGGTGTTGTGTCCAACGAGGTTGGCGGCGCGGTAAATGCTCGTATGCTCCATCGTCAGCTCGAACGTAGGATTGATGATTCCGAGATTGCAGATCCGTCCGGCGTTGTAGGGGAACATCGCGTAATAAGGCGCCAGAGCCAGATCCTCCTGGTACTCCCCTTCGCCGTCGACGGTCGTCAAGAGGTCGTAGTCCGCGAAGTAAAGGTTGCTGATCTCAAACCCGCGGCCGTCGAAGGTCCCGGTGAAGATGTTGTGCGGCTTCGCGCCGCTTAAAAGTTCAAAGGAATAACCGATCGGGATGAACTGCCGCGATTTCATCACCGCGTAATCGATGTCCTGACCCAGCACGTAATCAAGGGAAAGGAGCACGCCGATGACCTCGGGCGACAGTTTCACGTTTTGCGTCGGGTCGGAGGTCATGTAGATCTGGTCGGGATGATAGCAGACATCGATCGAGAAACGGTAAAGTTCCTCGGCGCTGTCGAAACGGATCTTCTTCCCCGCCGCGCCCGCTTCGATCTGGGCGGCCGTGGCGGTCGCGGTCGCGATCGTCGCCCGGAATTCGGTATAGGAAATATAGGTATCGTCGGGCGTCGTCGGGATGATCGGGTCGAAGTCGTGGTTACCGAGGCGCTCACGCGGCACATATTCCTGCTGCTCGTCAAGGATCCTTACCATCTGGACGGTGCTGACGAAAACGAACAGGCAGACGATCGTTAATGCGTATATCGCTCTTTTCATCACCATGTTCCTCCCCACGGGGGATTATTGAGTCCCCAGTTTTCCTGCGGTCCCCGGTAAGCCTGGACCGCTTCCGTCCTGATTCCCATCTGGATCGAATAACCGAGCGGCCGGGTGTTGTAATGAACGCCGGGGAAATACGAGGCAACGAAGGAAATAATGTTCGCTTCGTTTGCGCTGACGCGCTGGACCTTCTGCTTGCAGTAATAATAATCGTCGGCCTCGTTGTAATACCAGTTGGTTTGGTCGTAATAGAATTCCGTCCGTTCCGCGATGATCGGGATCTCCGTGCGGTTCCCGAGATAGTCGACCGTCGTTATCACCAGCTGGTCAAGCAGTTTTATCCGGATATAGGTGTCGACGTCACTTTCGACCACGACCCGCATCCGCACGTTCTCGATGAACTCGACGCTCTCGCGGTCGACGACGTTGACCTGGTACACGCCCTTTTTCTTGATATTGAGGGTGGGATTGATGACGACCTCGGACGCCGGGTATTCGTTTCCGCCCTTTTCGTAATAAAGTTCGGTCGAAACGTGCACCGTGCCGAGGACGACGTTGTTTCCCGCGCTGCCGATATCCAGCAGAAAAGCGGTGATCAGCGTTCCCAGCAATACCAGGATGAATGCGATCATGGCGATGATGATGTATTGTTTTCTCATGCAGAACCGCCCCTTTAGAAAAAACAGATATCTTGCTTCTTAAGATATCCTGTTTTAGTAAGTCTGATCCAGCCTCACGATGAAATTGGTGATCGTCAGCGATTCGTATCGGAATTCCGCTGAAATCGTTTCGTTTATTTTGATTAGGAAATTGAATTCGTAGGTGTCCCCTTCGGCCAGGAACAACTCCGTAAAAAGCTCCAAATCGCCGTTGACGAAGGCCAGGTCTTTGGTTTCCGGGTCGGTGAAGGACACGGAAAAGCCTTCGTACATGCCGGCGGCGGTGGCGATGATGTCGTTGATCGATATCGACAGGATTCCGTCGACCGTCCCCATGTTCCTGACGACGAGCCGGTAGGTATAGATTTGACCGGGAATTACGTTGGTAAACTCGATTCCGGCCGTGGTGATCTCGGCGTACGTTCCGTCGTCGAGTTCGCCGTCGAAATCGGAGTCAAGCCCGTAGTAGAGATTGCATCGGGCTCGCAGCGCGCCGGTGGTGATGACGACCGGCTCGGTCTTTTCGCTCACCATGAACCAAGCGAGGACGATGACGACGGTAAGAAAAAAAGCGACGATGACGGTAAAAATGCTGTAAAGCAATGTCCTTTTCAAGTCGCCGTCACTTCCCTTTTTTCTTGATTTCCACATAAAGTTGCCGGCCGACGACGTAAAGCAGGACGACCGACAAGATGATCAAAAGCGGATACCGGCTCTTAAACAGGATGCCGGCGAAAGGAATCTGGAAGACCATCACGCCGATCACGTCCGTCAATGGGCGCGGTGCGTCGGGATTGTCGTTGGCGTCCCCCTTGGTCACGACATAATCGTCCCCGATTTCCACCACCCGATGCAAAAGCGGGTAGCCGGCGGTCTTCACCGCGATGATCGACCCCTTTTCATACTTCCCGTCCGTTTTCACATACACAAGGGCATATTTCCGGATGGCCGGCGCCATGCTGTCCGAGGCCACGACATAATGCCTGATCCCGAAAAGCTGCACCACCGCTGTCACCGCCAAAAACACCAACAGCAGCACCAGCGGGACGGCCAGAACCTTCTTTATCATGTCCCGGATGAGGCGGGCAGGCCGGTCGAGAAGTTGATTTCATCCTGGTCGAGCGTCGCCCAATCGACGAAGTCGCCTTGCTTGGCCTCGAACACGAGGGTGATCGTGAAAGACGAACCGCTAAAGTCGTTTCCAACCTTACTGCCGTCCAGCTCGATGCCCGTGATCACCGTGATCGAGGTGACGGTGGTCGGAATCAGGTATTTCCCGTTATCCACCACGGTATCGCTGCCGCGGTAGTAATAATACCCGTCTGATAGCACCCAGCCCGTCCCAATCGTCAGATTGACGTAATCGGAACCGTCGCCCTCCAGATACTCGGATGTGATTTCGATTTTGAACCGCAGTTCGGTCCGGATCGTCGAAGTGTTGGTCAATTTGTACGGGGTGGTGACGACATTCTCCCCGGGTACGACGTAGTTGGTGCTGACTGCGCCCGACCACTCAAAGGAAACGTCCCCGAGGGTGAAATCCGTCGGCCCGGTCGTGGCGGTATCGGTCAGCCAGGCGACGATCAGGTTGGCCGTGAGCGCGGCTATGGCGAGAAAAAGCAACGTTAAGATGGCGATGAACTTCTTCTTTCCCATATTATTCTCCCGTGATGTTGAAGATTATGTTGATTGCGGCGATGGAAAGGATCCCGCCCTGATAGCCCAGGGCTTCGGTATTCTGATCATATACGAGGATGAATTCCAGCACCCGCGTCTGATTCGCCGAAAATTCCAGATCGTCGAATATCTGAAAATCGTGATTGGCATCGATGATGTTGTTCAAACGGTACAGGTTTAATTCCTGGCCGTGCCGGATGACCGGCTCTTCCGGTTCGACCGCCACGGGATAATCCGTGCCGTCGAGGACGAACTTCCCCCCGTCCAGGAAAAAGACGTCGAGCATGTCGTAACCTTCGTTTTCGTTCTCGCTGAACACGCCGAGCATCCAGATGTCTGCGGTCACGGGATGATTGCCGTTGTTGGTTATGGACAGGCGGAAATACAAGCGGTCGTTGGGGAGGGTGTTATGGAAAAGCTCGTAGACGTCGGCAGCGGAAACCGCCTCGGTATACTCGTCGTCGTTCCTTTTGATATCCAGCCTTAGATCCGCCGAATAATTGTTGACGTTGACCACAAACTGCTGCACCCGCACCGCCGGTGTCAGCGTGATCCAGGCGTAGACCACGCCGAACAGCAGAAGTAAGGCCGCCGCGAACAGTAAAACCGAATTAATCAAGTTTTTTTTCATGCCGGACTCCCCAAAAGAATTCGCCGCCGTTACGCATCATGTATATTATATAAAAATTTTTCCATATTTTCAATTATTTTTTTAATTTGACAATAAAAAACGAAAAATCCGTCATTTTTCCCGCCTAAACAAAGCCGCCCGGACCTCCTTATATAACAAAAAAGCCGGCGTTGCCGGCAGAATTTTTTATTCCGTTGTGTCCGCGCCCTTCTTCTCGTCGAAGCGGGTCAGATAATTGACAAGATACGCGCTTACGATAATCGCAAGCACCCCGACCGCCCATTCCCAAAAACCGCTTCCCTTGATCGCTTCGCCGTATTCCCGGTACATCCCGTAAATGATCGCGAAGGGCGAAGCAATGAGCAGTCCGAAAATCGCGTGATAGACGGTCCGCGGATATCTGGCAAGCATGGCCTTGATGATCTTGGCGATGATGATGATGCCCGCGATCACACCCAAGGCAAACGGTAGCAGCATCACGCCCGCATTCACCATCCCGGGAAAATCGATGGTGGTGAAGGCGGCGATGAAGTTGCCGATCAGGCCTTCCCAGATGAAATCGTAATAACCGAAGGCAAGCAAAATCATCGAACCGCTCACGCCGGGGATGACCATCGCGGCGGCGGCGATGACGGAAAGGAAGAAAATAATGATCGCGGTTTGAAAATCGTAATCGACCGCGCTCGGGGTCTTTCCCTTCAGGAAAGAAACGACGATCACGATGATCGCGCAGGCAAAAAAGGCGATGAGGTCGGCCGGTTTGCCCTTACCCTCCGCGGCCTTGGCGCGGATGCTGGGGATCGCGCCGATGATGAGTCCGACGAAGAACATCGTCGTCGGGATTGGGAAATTACCAAGCAAAAAGATGATCAGCTTGACGGCAATGATGACACCGACGATCACGCCTAAAAAGAGCGCCCACACGTCCTTGAGCGCGCGCAGCGGTCGTCTCAGAATATCGCTCAACGCGCCGATCAGGCGCTCGTAAACGTTCAAAATGACGGCCATCGTGCCGCCGCTGAACCCGGGAATGACGTTTGCGGCCCCAATCGGGATTCCCTTGATAAAATCCGTGACCAGTTTTTTAACCATGCTTTCTCCCTTTCGGTGCAATCATTATATCACAATCGCATGCCTTTAAAAACTTTTTTCGTTCGTCCGATCCGGCGGTCCCTCATGCGTAAACTTTCTCAAAAGCCTTTCCAGGTATTTGTGTCCGTATGCCCGAGCATCGAGCGTAAGCAGGATGACGACCATAAAGGTCCCGAGCGCGTTCATGATGAGGTCGATCACCACTTCCGACCTTGCGGGGGAATATGATCCGGCCGGCATGACGGTGCGAACAAGGACGTATTCGACGATTTCCCAGATGCCGACGCAAAAGCCCGCGAAAAACAACCCGTAGGTCAAAAGCAGTGAGAACTTCAGAAAACCGACGTTGTCGAGCCGCGTCGCGATGAAGATCCCGAGCAGGACTAATAGCGCCCCGGCTAGGAAGTGCGTGAAATCGTCGTACCAGGAGATGATCCGGTAAAAGCCGAGGATGATCCCGAGCAAGATTGTAAGGACGAGAAAATAATAATAGACGATCACGACGACATTCGGGATCCTGACCTTCAGAAGCGCCGCGATGAGGTTGGGAAGCCAGGCGGAAGCGACGAGTCCCGCCGCAGCGAGCAGTTTGTAATTATACATGCCTTCCCGGGCGAAATAAATGATGAGCCATATCGCCACCGCGGTAATGATCATTAAGAATAAACGAGGATAATCGAGGATGATTTTCTTCTTCATATCCCTATTATTTTCCGGGAACGGAAAAAAATACGGAAAAATCAGGCGTCGAGGAAAGCAAGGATATCCCTGACGATTTCCTCGCTGGCGCGGGACAGGAGCATCAGGTGCGAATGGTCCTCGTAGATCTTCAATACCGTGTTTTCGTGCCGGCACAGCGCGCGCATCATCCGGACCGATTCCTTGGGCACGAGTTGGTCGAGACGCCCCCAGGCGATGAAGCAGGGGACGTTGATTTCGGTGGTTCCCTCGTTCGCCGTCTTGATCAGGGTCTTGAAATTCTGGTAAACCTTTCGCAAATACCTCTTCATATATTTCTCGCGGACGATCTTCAGGGCCTTGAAATCGTCGGAAAACATCGTCTTCAGTTTATCCTTGTAATAGCTGACGCCCTCGCGGTCGCGTTTGAAGTACGCCTTCTCCATCGCGTAGAAGTTCTTGACAAGATAGCGGATCTTCGAAAAGGGCATATAGAAATTAAAATATTTATTCGCCGGGGCCAGAAGCACGAGCTTATTAACCGAATGGCGCTGGGCAAGATAGGCCGAAAGCGCGCCGCCGAGCGAAAAACCGATCACATCGACGCTGGGAGAGGAGGCGGTCAGTTCCCAGATCTTGTCCTCGATTAGCGCCAGCGTTCCTTCCGCTGTGAAATCGTGATAACTCTCATCCGCGCCGTGCCCGGGATAGACGGGAATTTCGATCCGGGCGTATCGTTCCTTTAGATGGGGAAGCAGGGGTGTGAAATCCCCCGGGTCCGACAAAAACCCGTGCAATAACAACACCGCTTTTTCCATGACTTTCTCCTCCCAAATGCTATTTATCGCAATCCGACCAGATATAAAATAATCACAAGCAACAGCGCCGGAAGCATGTTCTCGGCCTTGATTTTCTCCGGCAGGATGAAATCCAGCCCGATCACCGCCACGATCGCATATCCCACCAGACCGAAGGCATCGATCAGGCCGGCCGGCATGAAGTTCCCGAAGGCGAGGCCCAGACCGGTGAGCGCCCCCTGGTAAAGCAGGACCGGCACAGCCGCGAGCATCACGCCCGCGCCCAGCGACGAAGCGAGCGCCAGCGCCGTGATGCCGTCGATGGCCGCCTTGAGGTAGATGATCGACGGATCGCCGAGGGCCGCGTTGATGCTTCCGACGATCGCCATCGCCCCGATGCAGAAGACGAGCAATGCGGTGATGAACCCCTCGGAAAAGGCGCCCTTGTTTATCTTCCGTTCGAGATACGCGCCAAACCGCTTCAACTGCACGTCGAGGCGCGCTGCCACGCCGATCAGGGTCCCCAGGGCGATGCTTATGATCAAAAGCAGGTCATAGCGGACGAGGTAAAACGCCGAGTTCACCGTCCCGATGATCCCGAGAAGCAACACGACGACGCCGACCGCTTTGAGCACGGCCGCGCGCAGATCCTCCCTGATCAGGCGTTTGAAAAAGACGCCGAGCGCCCCGCCGAATACGATCGCCAGCGCGTTAACCGCGGTCGCGAGCATCCTTACCCTCCCCGCGGCCGTACTCCCGCTCGTACGCCCTGATCGCTTCCGTGATCACTTCTTCGGCAACCGCGCGGCCGAATGTCTGAAATCCCGTCGTTTCTTTATGTTCCAGGTTCTTGTATACCTTAAAAAAATGCTCGATCTCATCGGCGAGATGCGGCGGCAGGTCCTCCAGTTCATGATAATGACACCAGACCGGGTCGCGGAAGGGAACGGCGATGACC
>JAKOVX010000110.1 GCA_029781855.1 Acidobacteriota bacterium
GTCGTGCAGCCGTTCGCATCGGTCACCGTTACGTTGTAACCGCCTGCTGCCAAACCTGTTACGGTGGATGTCGCCACGTCATTTTCCGTGAAACCGTTGCTCCAGGCGTAGTCGTACAGACTCACACCGCCAGAGGCTGTCGCCGTGGCCGAGCCGTCGTCGCCGCCTGCACAGTCGGCATTGACGATGCCGCTGATGTCAACCGTTAATGCTTCGGCAGGTTCGCTGATCGTTACCGGACCGAAGGTGCGGGAGCAGCCGTTCACATCCGTTACCGTCACGTGGTATGATCCCGCTGCAAGACCGTTCGGGTCCTGCACGTCGGGTGCGCCGTTGTCCCAGTCGTAGTTGTATACGCCGGATCCGCCTGTCACTGTTATGAATATCTCTCCCGTCGACTCGCCTTTGCATTTGACATCCACTTTGTTGTCAAGTGTGATGACTGGCAGCGAATTCACCGTCACCGTAAACGTGCAGGTGTTGGAACAGCCATTGCCATCCGTCGCTGTGTACGTGATCACATGAACGCCTGCCCCCGCTGTGGCAGGGTTGAACTGGTCCGTATTGAACACGCCTGTGCCGCTGAATATGCCGTTTGCCGGAACTCCGTCCGGCAATGTAAACGGAGGAGCATCAATGCATACCGTCTGGCTTTCAGGACAATAGATGGCGATCTTGTTCACGTCGAAATTAACGTTATTGATCGGCGTCACCGTTACTTCGCAGAAGGTGTTGTTCGATGCTGCAATGGCCGTCGGGGCACCCGTGATGTTCACCGTCACGCTCGTGGCCATATTCGTCAATACTTTGAAATTCAGCGTCAATATCGTCGTGCCGGATGCCAGGTTCGCGCCGTAGGAAATAAAATCCGAGTCGAACCACGAATACGTCAACTGGCCGCCTCCCAGCGGCGTCACCAGTGGATCGTCGGCCTTGATCTTCAAGGCCGGGTTCGTCAACAACTGTAACTGGGTATTATTCCAGTTCACGCTGAAATCCAGCGTGCCGATGTTGACAAAATCCGCAACATTTATCTGTACGCTCACTACGTCGCCGCAGACTGCTCCCGTCGGGCCAACCGCTGTCAGCGACATCGCTGCCGTCGGGTTCGAGCCGATGGTGACACTTGCCGTGGCCGTGCAGTTATTGGCATCTTTTACAATTACGCTGTACGTGCCCGCAGTCAGGAAGGAATCCGTGACCATGAGGCCGCCGGTCGACCATTCATACGTAGAAGGAGGTGTGCCGCCTGTGGCAAACACCGTCGCCGTACCGTCGCCGATACCCGCGCAACTTTCATTGGTGAAGGTCACCACATCGGCGATCAGCACCGTCGGCTGATCTATGACA
>JAKOVX010000131.1 GCA_029781855.1 Acidobacteriota bacterium
AATCGTATACTTCATTCCGTTCACCTCTCGCGATGGTTTATTTCGGTACGCGTTGGTCGGGTTCGCTTCCGTGAAATGCAGCTCGTCTCGTTTTTTGATCTGCGGTACAGAATTGAGATGACAACAGAATATTCTTAGTTGCAACGCTCGCTTGGTGATTTTCCCGCAAAGACACAGAGGGAAAAGTGGTAGGTCGCCGAACGCGATAGATACTAAAGCCCGGGGTGAAGCGAAGCGAAACCCTGGGTTCCGAGCCCGTTACCCACCGTCGCTGAGAGCGACGTTTCGCGTCGTCACGAGGTCGCCTTCGGCGACGGGAATCTTGCTGTCAAAACAATGAAAGCGTTCGTCGCAGTTCGTCCGCAAAGGATCTTGCGTTGAACCAGCGTCCTTTTGGGATGAACGCTATTTCGCGGCCGAAGATCGAGCTTGACTTCAACTTCAATATGACTGTGTGCGGCTGCCGGCCCAACGGACGGGAGTCTTCAACTCCGGTGATGTCCGAAACCGGTATCTCGATCGTTTTCAAAAAGCCTGAGACCCGCATTACGTCGCCGTTCAGATAGACGCTTTTCCAGTGGCGAACCGCGAAATACCAACCGATCAGCCAAACCAAAATGAAAAGGAAACCGAGCAGGGAGAAATCACTCGTGTCGGCGAAAACTCCGACAATGCTGCTCACCAGAAGGAAGAAGAACACCACCTTGAAGAACGGCACCAAAAATGATGAAAGCCTTTGTTTCATTTAAATCTGCGATAGATTCCGGGCTATGGCGACGTCACTATTCGTCTGAGTGGTGGAATGTCTGTGCTCATAACGAACTGCGCGCCCCGCAAACGCAAAATGTGCCTGAACCTTTGCCCCTTCCGTCGCGCCCAAACGCCGAGAAATTCTTCACCGGAAGAATCCACTAGAAGAACGTAACCGCCGAACAACTCCGAGAACTCGCGGTGCGGAATAAATTGCTCGATGAACGATCGCCGTCCCACGCACACCACGCGCTCCGACCTTCCATCGGAGTACCAATCTGACCTAAAATCGTAAACGTTCTCCATAACACACGAAGTGCGATTAATGCGTTTGCGAATTCCCAAAATTCGCACCTTTCCCACAAAATCCCTCCAATCTTATTTGATCCGGAAGGAGGCATCAAGAAACTTCATTTCTCGCGTAGCTCAATCCAAACGCAGGAGCAGATCGCGATTCGATTTCAAATTGCCTAGCCATCGAAGATGGCGTGAGCATAAAGCCACTAGCGCGAGCACGTGGTGGACGGCCAAACGTCGATGGAGCTGTCGGGGACAGCGACAGATTTCAACGCCTTGGACTCTGACGTTCACCCGGTCGCGCTCGAACTCATCAACAATCGTCACTAAATTCCGCTGATACCGATCGCCGAAGGCGACGAATACTAAAGCCCGGGGTGAAGCGCAGCGAAACCCTGGGTTCGAGGGACGAATTGGAGGGTCGCTGAAAGCGACGTCTTTACGCATTCTCACGAGGTCGCCTTCAGCGACCGAATGATTGCGTCGGCCCACCCGGGGTTTGCTTCGCTTCACCCCGGGCTTTAACATTCGTCGCCTTCGGCGACACGATCATTGACCGCATCCAACGGATCATACATCCGTCGCCGATGCCAAGATCCGCACAGCCTGACAAACCTCGACCACTATCTCGTCCGGGATCGAGTAAGCCGGACCGTCGTTCAGAAAGCTTTCGAAAGTCTGTTCATCTCCCCAACCACCCGCGAATGCAGGATAGGTTTCATTGAACCAGGTCAAACTGCTCCCGAACGTGTGAATTCCGTCATGTCCGGAGGCGCTGACGTTCCACTTCCAGTCGCGCCTGACT
>JAKOVX010000022.1 GCA_029781855.1 Acidobacteriota bacterium
AATGACGGCGGCGTGATCCTCGTCCCGATCCCGACAAATACTGAGCCAACGGCCAAGCCCACTCCGACGCCGCGGGTTCCGGCCGCCAACGTTCCTGTCAAAACGACGCCGGATCCGAAAACATCCGCAAACCCGAATACCGTCCAGCCAACCGACACCTCGAAGCCGGGGGCAAAGACGACATCGACACCTGCTAAAAAGGCTGGTTCGACGAAGAACACCAAAACCAAAAACGGCCCGACGGCTGAAGAGCCGCCGAACCGCTAGAATTAGAAGAAATTACCGTTACACCGCCCCGCTATCGGGGCACTTCGACGGTCCTGACTATATCGGAAATGACCGCGTCCGCGGTCGCTCCGTCAAGTTCCGCCTCGGCACGCAACGCCAGCCGATGCCTGAGAACAGGCGCCGCAATGTCGCGAACATCATCCGGCGTCGGGAAATCCCGCCCGCGGATCGCCGCAAGGGCCTTTGCACAAAGCAGCATCGCGACAGAGGCCCTCGGACTCGCTCCGTATAGTATCGCACCGTGCTTTCGCGTCGCCCGGACCATATCAACGATATACTTTTGGACGCCCGGCTCGGTCCGCATATTTCGTACCTCCATACGGCATCGCTGCAGGTCGGCGGGATCACTTAGCGGCTTGATCTCAATGCGGTCGAAGTGGCGTGAATTGAATCCCGCGTCCCATCTCGCGACGATCTCTGCCTCTTCTTCCATCTGCGGGTAATCGATCAGGATCTTCAACAGGAAACGGTCTAGCTGTGCTTCCGGCAGCGGGTACGTGCCTTCGTACTCGATAGGATTTTCGGTCGCGAGGACCGTGAAGATCGGCGAGAGCGGATGCCGGTCGCCGTCGATCGTCGCCTGCCGCTCTTCCATTGCCTCGAGCAGCGCCGCCTGCGTTTTCGGCGGCGTCCGGTTGATCTCGTCGGCAAGCAAAATATCGGTAAATATCGGCCCCTGTCGCAGCGTAAACTGCGACGTCTGCATATTAAAGACATTCGTGCCCGTAAT
Organism: Acidobacteriota bacterium; assembly: GCA_029781855.1. Lineage (GTDB taxonomy): Bacteria > Acidobacteriota > Blastocatellia > Pyrinomonadales > Pyrinomonadaceae > OLB17. The sequence continues at coordinate 1,019 of JAKOVX010000022.1, forward strand.
GTCCGACGGCATCAGGTCGGGCGTGAACTGGATCCGCGAAAAGCCCGCACCGACCGCTGACGCCAGCGTCTTTACGATCAGAGTTTTCGCCGTTCCGGGAACGCCCTCGAGCAGGGCGTGGCCCTCGGCGAGGAACGCAACCATGATCTGCTCGATCGCATGGTCCTGGCCGACGATCGTCTTCCGCAGTTCGTTCAAAATGTGGGCAACTGTTTGTGGGGTGTAATTTAACATCCTTATTTATCGCAAAAAATCGAAAATTGTTTTGATCGCGAGAGCGAAGACCGTTATCAAAAAGATCGCCTTGAGCCATCTGTCGTTAAGCTTTACCGCGTAATGTGCACCAATGTATGCGGCCGCAAACATCGTCACTCCGAGGATGACGCCTAACCAATAATCCACTAAACCTTGCCACATAAATACAAGCGTGGCAACGAGCGACGACACGACGTTGATCAGTTTCGTCGAGCCGACCGCCTCCTTGAACGACATTCCGAAAAATGCCACGAGGACCGTGGTCAGCACCGTCACATAACCGCCGCTGAAAAGGCCGCCGTAAACGCCAAGCAAAAACGTCAGGATAAATGTCAGGAACAACGATCGCCTCGACACCGTCTCGGCTTTTTCAATCCCCATCTTCGGTTTAAGAAGGATGAAGAACGCAACGACGATCATCGCGATCGAGACTATCAGCTTGAGGCTCACGTCCGTGATCAACCCGACCAGGCCGGCTCCGGCCGCAGAAGCAAAAACCGTGATCCCCAAAAGCGGCAATATCCGGCGAACCTCGATCGATCCGTTCCTTAGAAATGGGATCGTCCCGCCAACGGACATAAAGACCAGCGCAAACATGTTTGTCGCCACGGCGGTCTTGGCCGAAATTCCCAGTTGGAACATTGCCGGCACGGCGATGAGCGAATTGCTCCCGGTCACGACGCCGATGAAGCTGGTCGCGAAGAAAATGATGACCAGCACTATCAGGTCTGACGTCGACATCTTTTACGAGCTGGTCCGTTTCCGGCCGCCGAGCGCGTGCTCCAGCCGCCTGAGGCGGATCACAATTTCCAATATTTCCCGTTTACCGGACGGTTCGCCGGCGATAATATCCTCGCACTTGTACATTAGGTCATCGATCGATCGTGCATCCGACTTCGTCATTTCGGCGATACGGGCCGCCAGTACCTGACGAGATGCCGTATTGTCCAAACCCGTGATGCGCACCGCACGCCGCTTAAATTCGCCGTAAATATTTTCGATCGCGAGGTCATACGTGCGTGTCCTCTGCTGCATTTCGGCCATCGCCCGGATGTATTCGAGTTTTGACAGTCGATCATTCTCAACCGTTGGTATCGCACGGCCGAACCGCCGGCTCCTCGAATAAAACACCAGTCCAATGATCAGAACACCCTGAAAAAAGATCGCGATCACCGGCGTGCCCGCAAAGAACTCGAACAAGCGGTTCTTGTTTCCGCCATATCCGTGATGGTACTCATCGAAAGCGACAATGCCTTTCCCGTTCGAAACGATATTGACCGCAAATTGGGCGTTGTCGACGAGTGAAATGCCGCCGTTTGAAACGATATAAGGATCCGACAGGATCACTATCCGACCGCTGCCGAACGGGGCGTCGACCAGTATATTTCTACCGTTCGACTCGAGATGCGCGACCGGCGCCTCTGCATTAATATTTACGGCATCGCCTGTATTGTCGTCATCAATTTTTAATCGGTCCGGCACGTTCGCGGCCGGCGTCGTGTGTGAAATGACCACTTTGTCGCTCTTGGTCCTGGCTGCCGGGGCCGGAAGGTTAGACTGCGGATAATCTTTCGCTTGAGCCTGCTGGCCGGAAGAAATGAGTTCGACCCTCCTCGGCGGAGCTTTGACAGAGCGTTGGGGCGATCCGGTCCCGTAAGTATATCGTTCGAACGTTATCGACGAGGCGAATTGCGACGGCTGAACGGCATTCACCGACAGGTTGAAAATGCTTGGCTGCACCGGCTTCGCCGCCGGCATGTCGGCGATCATTTTCTTCGGGTCCGAAGGGTCGGCGCCGTACAGGCCGAGCTGGTTATTTTGCTTCAACGCGATCGACCATTTCGCCGTCGTCTGGACCAACTTCTCCGGCGGTTCGCGGTCGATGATAACGAGCCGTCCGCCGTCCGCTACCCATCGAAACAGCGCTTCATACTCCGGTTCGGTCGGATCCCGTCGATACGGCCCGATCATGACGAAGGTCGACGGTGTGGCCTTGCCTTTACTTACCAGGGCATCAGCCGGTTCCTGCCATCGTTCTACCTTTCTGCCTGTTTCGGAGAGCAGAGAATAGAAGGCCTGTGTGCCCGTCGGGCCGGAATTGTAGGTCGAACGGTTCGGGAACATCTCGGTCTCGGGCTCCTTTTGACGCTGCGAGTACGACGCGGCATTGAGCCCGGCGAGGACCGCCAGCATCAGCAAAAAGGCCAAAAATATGAGTAGTTTCTGCTTCAAATCCGTGCCTTACGCTCCCTGAACCGTCCTCCGATACAGCGACCTGAATTCTTCCCAGTCCTTCATCTCCGACGCTTGCGAGCCATACCAATGCCTCTCAAAACTGCCGGTTAGCCCAACCACGTTCTCAAAAATGTCCTTTTTAGAATGCAGATCGCGTAGATAATCGCGATTGGTCTTGTGTCGGGCGAGTCCGATGATCTTCCGATCGCTGAGTTCGCACAAAAGTGCTATGTAACCTTTGCGGATCGCGAGCCGAAGTTCGCCCTCACGGGCCAGCCTCTCAGCCTCGGCAAAGAGATCCGATGACGAATGATCGTCCGCTATTCGCTCACCGAGAATGACTCGGTCGTTCTTATCTCCGCCGGTGCGCTTCTTAAATCGCCCCGAAATGCGCGGGAAAAACTTGTAGATCAGGAAAATGATACCTGCCGCGAGCGCGGAGTACAGCAGCACTTGCAAAACGACCGCAAGCGACCCCATTCCGGCCGAAGGCTCGTGCGGCTGTATGTTCATCTTCGGAAACATATCGGCCAGCCACTCTAGAAACTTTCTCCTCAACCGTTGAAAAAGGCTCTCGTCGGCTTCGACCGGCTTCTGATATTCGCCGCGTTTGAGGATCTCGGCCAATTTCTGCTTGTCCTCGTCCTTGGAATGCTCACCGGCGGTCGCCGCTTTAGTTTCTGCTACGGCATCCGAAATAGCGTTGAGCCGTTCCGACATACTGGTGCGGATGGCCGCCCGCTTGAGCGAATCAAAGTCGGCGTCGTACTTGTCGAGTTCGTCGTGCAGCCAGGCATTGTCGGTCGCTACAGTGCCGCCCGGCCAGTCTATGTTCTCGGTCCGCGGGATCAGCTTACGGATCTCAGCTACCTTTTGATGATCGATCGTTCGGTAGCCTGTTTCGGTCGAGCTCGCGCTTTCCATTTCATCGATCGCATTTTGCGCAAGCCGGATCCTGCTTTGATAATCATCCAGCGTCGAAGCCAAAGCTGCGGACGCAAAACAGCAAAACAAAACGGCGATCGCCAGAGCGATTCCGGTCCTGCGTCCAAACGTCAATAGCTGTTTGCTGCCGATGGTCATTTTAATCAAGTCCGAGCGTAGTTATCCGGTCGTTTGAGCGTGCTGCCGTGGCTGCGGCCGGAGCGAGCCTGACGTCGCCTAACGCGGGCTGCAGCGGATTTATGTAGGACTGCGGAACCGCGGGAATTTCGCCGAGCCGGCTGGCCGCCATCAGTTCGATATCATAGCCCTCGCTGCGGACACGCTCATCCACGTATAGCAGACACAAACCGATCGTCCACACCGGCGACAACAGGATAAAGCTGATCTGGCCGATGAGGCTGTTTGCGATCTCGTACCACGCCGGAACGACGGTGTTCTGAAACGTCAGGATCTCGACCCCGTTCGCCCACGCATACCAACCGAGCGGTATATACAGCAGGGCGAGCGCCGAATACGTCGCAACCGTAGTGAACACGAAAAGTGCCATCAATCGACGCACATTTCCGCTGGCGAGGCTCGCACTTCGGCCGACCGCCGAGAAAGCTCCCTGCCCTTCGACCAGCATCACCTGCGGCACGTACGCGAACCTTGACGCTATCAGGAAAAACAAGATCATCGTCACGATCGTTGCTGCCAGGCCGACTGCGACCGACAAAACGACTGCGATGATCGGGATCGAACTAAATACAGCCGCGACCGCCACTATCCCGAACGCAGCCACGATCATCCCGAAATAGAAAAGTACGAGGCCTATAAATCCCAGGAAAAGCACAAGCAATGTAGACGCCAACACCAGAGAACCGATCCGCTTGAACGTATTCCGATAGGTATCGCCAAAAGTCACCGGCTCGCCGAACAACAAATGCCTCACAAAATTACGCGATGCGCCGCCCATCACGACGAGCGTAGCGATCGTCTCGATCAGCCAGATTATCAGGTTGCCGAACCAGAGGAAGAAATAATAGAACGCACGTTCACCCGAATCGGGTGCTGCCTGGGCCGAGAACATTTCGCGGCCGAGAATGGTCCATACGACCGAAAACAGTGTACCCGCGATCACCGGCGGCGCCGCGATCGTGATCAGCGTCCAGAAGTTCTTTCGGTAGAACCGCACCGCACGGTCGATCAGGTCACCCGCACCGAGGGGAGTCAGAGAGAGATTGGATCCATTGGTTCGCGGAGAGTTCATTTAGCGTGAATTCTCTAGAGTATATCGGAAAACCGGATCTCTTTGCCACGAAGAAAAAAAGAGTCTGCCAAAACGATGTTTGGCAGACTCGTGAAAAAGGCAGTAAAGCCGCAAATTAGAACTCAAAACGTGCCGCAAACTGGAAGATACGAGCATCACCCGCGGACGTGATCTGTCCGAATGTGGTGCTGCTGATATTTGCCAACTGCGTATTGTTAAAGAGGTTCACATTGTTGAGGACGTTGAACGCCTCAGCACGAAGCTGAACACGCATGGACTCGGTGAACTTAACGTTCTTCAAGAGAGCCATGTTGATGTTCATGTAATTCGGTCCGTTGATCAGCGTCCTTCCCAACGTACCAACCTGTCCGGGTGCCACGTTAAAGAAGACCTGGTTCGCAAATGTCGAATTTGAGTTCAAACCAGGATAGGAGTAACCAACAGATCCGACGCTGGTGGTGGTTCCATTGACAGAACTTGTCGTCTGCAACAGGACCGACGGATTAATGTAGTAAATGTTGCCATTCGCTTCATAAATTCCTGCCAACGCCTGAATTTGAGCATTAGTCAGCGTCGAATTGACCGTCTGCCGGCCCGCACGAGCTCCGCGGTTAAACGTTCCACGAGGATCCAGGAAGGATATCGGGGCACCGCTCGACCACTGCCACAAACCGGAGATCTCCCATCCGCCGAAGAGTTTGTCCCATCCTCCGCCATTATTCAGGAACATCTTTCCTTTGCCGAAAGGCAATTGATAGATGCCGTTGAAGTTGAAGACGTGAGTCTGGTCAAAATCCGCACGCTGAACATCCAGCTTCTTACGGTTGTTGTCCAGATACGGCTCAAACAATGCCTGAGACGTACCAACGGTGTCGGTCAGGTTCTTCGAGAACGTGTAGTTCGCCTGGAAATAGAGTCCCTGCGAAAAACGACGCCTAACCTCGAACTGGATCGAATTGTAGCTGAAATAGCCGGCATTCGTGAACAGCTCGATCTGGCCGATGTTCGGATTTGCGTACAACTTCACGAACGGAGTATTGCCCGGGCTCGCGAGTGTCGGGTGGTTGTTCAAATTCGCCGAGACGAATGACTGGGCAAAGTCGGCAACCGTTCCGTTCTGCAAAGCCGTCCTGAATGCGGTCAGCGTAACGCCCGTTCCGACTGCCAAATGGCCGGCCGAACCGACGCCGCCGTTCTGGAAAATGCTCAGCGGCACACAGCCGGCGACGATTCCCGCACAGAACGGGGTCGAAGCGTTGACGTTTCCGCCATTCGCAGCGATCGACAGTGCAAGATTCGCCTGAGCTTTCATGAAATCAGCCAGGATGCCGTTGTTAATGACATCGATCTGGTTTAGATCGACACCACGTGCAAGGCTCTTGCTGCGGGTACCGACATATCGAACCTCGATTGCGGTATTTCCCATGAACTCACGCTGCCAGCCGAAGCTGTACTGTTCGGTCTTTGGGACCTGAAGCAGAGGATCAACGACGTTCGCAACGCCGAAGAAACCCTGACTTGCGGTATTGTTCTGCAGGAAGGACCTCGGCGGTGTAACGAATGCCGGCGGAAGGATCGGCGTGTTCGTGCCGCTCAACCGGTCGTTCAGTGCGGTCGTACCGAGCGGTCCGATCGCAGAGCTCGAGGCCCGGCCCAAACCAACGTTGCCGGACAAGGTGTTGTTCAGCGACGTAATGATCGAGTCATTTCCGTAGATCTGGCTGTAACCGCCGCGTAGGACGCTCTTGCCTTCGCTGCCGAAGAGGAACTTGCCAACGCCGCCTTCAAAATGAGGAGACCATGCAACGCCAAGCGACGGAGCAAAGTTATTGTAGTCGGTCTTGTAATACAGGTATTTCTTACCGGCATTAGTCCCGATAATGTTGAAGGAACCATTTCCGGCGAGCAGCGAAGCCGCCGGATTCTTCGGATCCGAGATGACCGGTTCAAGCGAGAGTCCGTTGAAAAGCTTCATCGCGGGATAGAGTTCCCACCGCAGCCCCAACGAGAGTGTCAGGCCGCGCGTGACGGACCAGCGGTCCGACGCGAAGAATGCATGGTTATCATTCCTGAACGGTGAGAGGTTGCGTGCGGTCTTGTATCCGGAGGTCGGATCGACCGTGTTGAAGCCCTGAACACGCTGATTCACCAGGCCAGCCATGATCGCAAGCAAGGAATTTGCGGTTGAAAGCTGGGTCGAATTGATCAAACTGCCGGATCCGCCTTGATTCGCGAAGTTACCGGTCGTTAGGGTCGTCGACGTCGCCGGCGTGACATTGGTGACACCCACAATGTAGTTGGGGATGATCAGCACGTCATTGTACGAGTCAACCTTGTAACGCTGGAACTGGGCTCCGAATTTGAGCGAGTGGTTTCCAACGATCCAGTTGAAGTTGTCAGCCAGATTAAACAGCTTGTTGTTGCGTCCCTGATCCAGGAAAATGTTCGGCTGTGCAACGAGACCGGCCAAACCGGTTGTCGAGCTGGTGGTTCCCTGCGGTCCGAGAAGGAAGTCCGGGTACGGAGTTGTACGCTTGAACGGAACTTCGCTGGTGAAGATACCCCAACGAGTCTCGTTAACGATATTCGACGAAAAGATCCTGCGGTACGTCAACACGAAGGTCTTGTTCTTCGAATACTGCGAAACATCCGGAACTTCCGTGTAGCCGACGGTATCGACGTCAGGCCTGAGAACGTTTTCTTTGTTCCAGCTAAAGACTGCACTGACCGTGTCCTTCGCCGTCCAGTCGACGTCGAAACGCGTGGTCGTCGTGCGACGTGTCGTATCAAAGCGTCGGTTGAAACCGTAGCCGGTCGTGTTGAGAGAATCGCCGCCGGACGTATTACCGGCGGTCGGCATCGGACCAATTACCTGAGCCTGGATTATCGGATCGATCGAGTTCGGAATGCCCGTGAAGCCTTGAGCTTGTGCAAAGGCCAGGATGTTCGACACGGTACAAACGCTTCCAACCGTTGTCTGAGGGCAGGAGATGCCACCCGAATTGATCACGTTTCCGGCCGAAGCTCGGTTGAACGTGAACGTTCCGGTACGTGCCGAGGGCGTAAAGATGGTACGAGTGTATCGCTGTGCCAGCGGGTCGCGGATACCTTCGTAAGCGATAAAGAAGTAGCCCTTATCGCGGAAAAATGCCGGCGTTCCCTCGCCGAATCCGGGAACCGGGAACGGGCCGCTGACCTTGCCGCCGTACTGGTTACGGTTGCGGAATGGCGGGGTTGAGGCAACCGAGAGGTCGGGCCGACGAGCGCAATCCGGTCCTAGCGCAGAACAAGACGCTCCCGAACTGGTCAACAATTTCTGCGCGCGGTTGTTGAAAAAGTTGTTCGCAGCAAACTTTGAATTTCGGTTATACGCAAACAACGCCCCGTGGAAATCCTTGGTACCACGCGGGGTCACAAGTGAGATCTGGGCACCACCCGAACCCTGATCGGATTCGATGTTGGTGGTGGCGATCGAAAACTCGCCGGTATCGTCCACTGAGGGGCGTCCCGGTGCGAAGTCCGTCGCGTTCGTGCGGATGAACTGGTCGTTGATGCTGATACCGTCGCGGGTGATGTTCGTCAGCGTTGTGCGCTGGCCGTTGATCGACGTGCCCTGAAACGGGTTCGACGCCGTTCCTGCCTGCAATGTCGTCAGGCTGAGCGGGTTTCTGGTCAGCAGCGGCAACGAAAGGATCTGCTGCGGGCTGACCGTACTTGTCACCTGAGCACTGGTTGACGTTATAACGTCGGCACCCGCGGTGACCGTAACGGTCTCTGAAACTTCGCCGATCGTCAACGGCGACGTTAGGGTGTATTCGCGTCCAATGTCTATTTTTACATCGTTCGCGACAAAGGTTTTGAAGCCCGGGGCTTTGACCGTCACTGTATAGAGACCCGGTTCAAGCTGACTCAAATTGTAGCTTCCGTCAGCTCCGGACGTCGCCGTCTGGACCTTACCGGTCTGCTTGAATTTGACTTCGATCGTGGCTCCCGGCACCACTGCCCCTTCCGGACTTGTGACTGTCCCTGAAAGCGTTCCGGTGGGCGTTTGTGCAAAGATCGCCACGCTTGCAAGGATCGTAGTGAATACTACAATTAAAAATCTCCTCATTCTATGCTCCTCCTAAATGTCTTTTGGAAAGTAAATCACACCATCTTGGGCCGCAATTTGGTGGTATTTTGTACCTTCCGTTACACAATAACTATGCCAAATCAAATTCGGCGATAAGTCCTTATTTCGTAACAGCTTATTAACACCAATCTCGGAGGATGGAACGTCCGGCTGAATTAAAATACAAAAAAATGAATAAGGCCTACACGTAGCGAAATTTGTGACGGGAGGTATTGTAGGCGAATTCCTACAAATCGCCTTTTTCTGCTGTTGGAAATTAGTGTAGGAGGCTTCCTACCGGCCCAAATTGACAAATTCAATTCAGGACCGGTTTCAGAAACTCCTCGTTATGACCGGGTCGGGATATTGTGGGTCTTGATCTTGGAATTTAGGGTCGTAGCATTCAGTCCCAGCAAGCGGGCAGCTCGTGATTGGTGTCCGCCGGTCTGGTCGAGAGCCCGGCGAATGAGATCTATCTCGAACTTTTTGATCTCGTCATAGAAATTAATTCCGCGGGAAATATCGATATCACCGGATGTGCCCTCGGTCTGCCGGACCATTTCCATCGCGAGTTCGGGGTCGCTGACCTCGGGCCGTAGGCAATCGACCGTGATCTCGTCGGTCGGAGCGATCACGACCGCACGCTCGATGATATTCTCCAGTTCCCGAACGTTCCCGGGATAATAATAGCTTTCCAGCAGCGACAGCACCCGCGGCGAAAGATTTTCCGAAATCTCGCGTCCGTTCTCTTCCGAATATTTGCGGATAAAATGCTGCGCGAGCGGCAGTATGTCCTCGCGTCGGTCGCGAAGCGCCGGCAGCTCGATCGGGACGACCGACAGTCGATAGTAGAGGTCTTCGCGAAAAGTGCCATTCTTGACGGCCTCTTTAAGGTCGACGTTCGTCGCCGCGATAATTCGAACATCAACTTTCGCCGGCGTCGTATCGCCAAGCGGCGTGAATTCCCGCTCCTGGATCACACGCAATAAACGCACCTGTGTTTCGGGCCGCAGATCGCCGATCTCATCCAGGAATATCGATCCTCCGTCGGCAACTTCAAACAGGCCTTTCTTGGCCGCTACAGCTCCGGTAAACGCTCCTTTTGTGTGGCCGAACAGTTCGGATTCGAGCAGCTCTGACGGAATATTGGAACAATTCACGACAACAAACGGCTCGTCGGTGCGCGGGCTTGCCTCGTGAATGGCTTTGGCGACGAGTTCCTTACCGGTTCCGCTTTCGCCGGTTATGAGCACCGTTGAACGTGCCGGCCCAACTCGATCGACCAGTCGAAACACGTTCTCCATCACCTCTGACCGCCCGATAAATCCCTCGCGGCGAACCGACCTGACCATCGCGTGACGAAGTGTCTGGCGTTCTTCTTCCTTCTTGCGTTTCTTGATTCCCTTGGCGACCAGGGCGACTATCTGTTCATTTTGAAAGGGTTTGCGGATGACGCCGGCCGCTCCCTTTTCCCAGGCCGAAATAGCCGTGTCAAAGGTCGCGTACGCCGTGACCATCAGGACGACGGCCTCGTGATCGAGCTTCATCAACTGCTCAAGTGCCGTCAGGCCGCCCATGCCGGGCATCGAAACATCCATCAGCACGAGGTCGAACGGACGCTGAGAATAAATGTCGACCGCCTGCTCACCGGTCTTGGCGAGCTCGACCTTGTAGCCGGCGGTCGAGAGAATGGTCTCGAGGACGTCGCGCATTATCTCTTCGTCATCGCAGACCAGAATAGAACCTTTCTTTCCCATAAACTCTCAATATAGCCTAAGCCCGCGTCAATCGTCTATTTCACAACGGTTTTGCTGCGGCCGTGACTTGCGGTAGATTGACATTGATGCCGCAGACCTTCGATCGAATAGCGCCGTCCTACGACAAAATGATTCGCCCCTACGAACGCCGGTTCCTGGGACGGTGGCGGGCGGAAACCTTAAAAGAACTTCCCACCGACGCGATCATCCTCGAGATCGGTGCCGGCACCGGTGCCAATTTCGCCTATTATCCGAATTGCAAACAAGCTGTAGCGAGCGAGATCTCGTGTGAAATGCTCAAGTTTGCCGCGGAAAAGACCGCATCGATCGATCTCGTCGAGGCAGATGCCGAGGGGCTGCCGTTTGCGTCCGACAGCTTCGACGCCGTCTTCGCGACGCTTGTTTTCTGTTCGATCGCCGATCCGGCTGCCGCGTTTGCCGAGGTCATCCGCGTCCTAAAACCCAATGGCCACGTCATCCTGCTCGAACACGTCAGGCCAAACGGTTTGCTCGGTTACGTGTTTGACGCCTTGAGCGTCCTCACGGTTGCTGTCATGGACGATCATTTCAATCGCCGCACTGCACGGCTCGCCGAGGCCGCCGGGCTCGAGGTGCTCGAAGTAAGGTCAAAGGCACTCGGCATCGTGAACCTGATCATTTGCAGAAAGCAGGCGAAGTAACACTTCGACTAAACCTTTGCCGACCGAAATGCGTAGAATAATGCATACTGCGGCTAAGCATCGTGATTCTCGATGCTCTGATCGCGAACAAGCGGGTTTAATAAAATGGCAATGTCAAAAACATCGAAAGTTCTCTTGATCGTCGGCGGCTTCCTTGTCGTCGCTGTTATGGTCGGCGTGATCCTGCTGGCCGTATTCGCCGAGCGGCTCAGTCGGCCGGACGTGCCTCAAAATAGTGTGTTGGTCCTGAATGTCAGCGGCGACCTTCCCGACTATGCTCCGGAGGACCCGCTGGCAAAGGCGTTCGGGGTTCAACCAAAACAATCCTTCTCGAGCCTTCTGACCCAGATCCGCAAGGCCAAGGTCGACAACCGCATCGGTGCCGTCCTCCTCGACATTGATTTTCCGGGAATCGGCTGGGCCAAGGCAGACGAGCTTCGCGATGCGATCGCCGATATGCGCACCTCCGGCAAACCGGTCTACGCCTATCTCGAGATCGGCACCAACCGCGAGTATTACATCGCAACCGCCGCCGAAAAGATCTATCTCTCGCCGCCGGGAAGCCTCTACGTCAATGGATTTGCGGCCGAGGCGATGTTTTACAAGGGCTCGCTCGACAAGCTCGGCGTCGAGGCCGACGTCATCCAGATCGGGCCGAAGTACAAGAACGCCCCCGATCAATACACCCGTACCTCCATGTCAGACGGGCAAAAAGAGGTCATCAACGCCGTACTTGATGAGTACTTTTCACGATTCACGAACGCTGTCGCCGAGTCCCGAAAGAAGTCGGTCGACGAGGTAAAAGCGATGGTTGACGCCGCTCCTTACACATCGACGCAGGCCAAAGCTCAGGGTTTGATCGACGACGTTCTCTACCGCGACCAGGTCGACGACGCGCTAAAAACCCGGCTCGGTTACAAGGCTGACGACAAACTGCGCACGATCAGCGGCAGCAAATATCGCGAGATCCCATCCGATTCCGTCGGCCTCAACAACGGTGAAAAAGTCGCCGTCATTTACGCCTCGGGAGCAATTACCGGCGGCAGATCGAGCAACGGCCCGCTAAATGGTGAAATGGTCGGTTCGGACACGATCGTCCAGGCGGTGAACGACGCCGCCAATGACAAATCGATCAAGGCTATCGTCCTAAGGATAGATTCGCCGGGTGGCTCGGCGATGGCTTCCGATGTGATGTGGCACGCGCTCGAGAATGCTAAAGCCAAGAAACCGCTCGTAGTTTCGATGTCCGACGTGGCTGCCTCCGGCGGATATTATATCGCCTGCAACGCGAACAAGATCGTCGCCGAACCGTCGACGATCACCGGTTCGATCGGGATGTTTATGGGCAAGCCCGTGGTCAAGGGCCTCTACACCTGGCTCGGCGTTTCGAACGAGTACACGATGCGCGGCAAGAACGCCGGCATATTCCGCGAGACAGAACATTGGACCGACGCCGAGAAAGCGAAGATGAAGGAGCAGGCCGATTTCGTCTACTACGACAATTTCCTGCCCAAGGTCGCCGCCGGCCGCCAAAAATCGAAGGACGAGATCGACGCCATCGGCCAGGGCCGGGTTTGGACCGGTACCCAGGCCAAGCAGAACGGGCTGATCGACGAATTCGGCGGGCTTGAAAAAGCGATCGACATCGCAAAACAGCTGGCAAACCTGCCCGCGGACAAGGAAGTTCGGCGTGTCGTTTATCCGGCGCCGAGATCGATACTGGACACGTACTTTGGCAGCGACAACGATACCGAGGCATCGGCCAAAGACGAGCAGGTCCGGGCCGCGATACTCGAATCGCTGCCGGCCGACGTTCGGCGATCATTCCGCTACGCTTCCCTGCTCGACCGCATGCAGCGTGGCGAAGCAATGACGATGATGCCGTTCGATCTGGAGATAAAATAGCCGTCAGCCGTTTTAGTTGTCAGGCACTTTGAACTGCCACGCTCTAGATGAATTGCCACTAGCCTTAGCTAGTGGATTCGGGCGTCAAGCAAATGATCCCGGCTTTAGCCAAACCTTGGGTCAACGACGAAGAGCCGGGAGCAGAATCACCGCCGTACACAATTTAAACGCGGATCGCGCGGATGAAGCGGAAAAAGAAGGGATTTCAGATTTGGATCCGTAAGATCCGCCCTATCAGCTCGATCCGCGTTAAAAAAATCGCTCACAATGTTTTAGCCCCAACTTGTTGAACAGCCCCATGTTTCTCACTGTTGCATAGATAGGATGTTGTACGACGCACAATATTATGCTAGGATAAAAAATAACCTTCACGACAGATCAGTCGGCGAGCGATCTTTGATAATTAGTGAGCAGAGAGCGGTCAGACTCTTCCTGCTTCCGGCCACCGACAACTGACCACTGTCTTGGGCGGGCCGTGCCACTTTGTCGAGAGCAAAACGAAAGTGGCACGATTTGTGGGCTCAACTATTGCAAACACTGAGGTTAACCCGTACCACTTTGTACGTGAAGTGGAACGATTTTGAGCCGTCTTTCGACGACGTATCCGACGTCCAGCCTCGGCCCTCTTGCTTCCGGCCACTGACCACCGGCCACTGACCACTGTCGTTCACCAACCGTCTCACATTCCAATGGGCCGCATTTAATATGAGACGATTTTGGAGCTCAACTATTGTAATAACACGGGTTAACCCGTCTCACTTTGGCGCGAGAATGAGACGATTTGAGACGCTCTATCTACTGTCCTGAGGTCGCCGATTGATCAGCGAAGCCGTAAACCCGGCCCCGAATCCGTTATCGATGTTGACGACAGTGACGTTCGACGAACAGGAATTGAGCATGCCCAACAGTGCTGCGATGCCGCCGAACGACGCTCCGTAACCGATGCTCGTCGGAACGCCGATGACCGGAACACTGACCAGTCCGCCGACGACCGACGGCAGGGCACCTTCCATTCCGGCCGCGACGATCACGACACGAGCGTTTTGCAGGATCTCTCGCTGCGAGATTATTCGGTGAATTCCGGCAACGCCTGCGTCCCAAATGCGTACGACGCGGTTTCCCATCGCCTCGGCGGTGAGTGCCGCCTCTTCGGCTACGGGTATGTCGCTTGTGCCGGCCGTGACGATCGCGATCTCGCCCAAACCGCGGTCAGTAGTATCGCGGAGAACGCGGATCAGGTTTGCCGATTCGTGCCACTCGGCGTCGGAGATCACGTTGCGGACCTCGCCAAAAACATCGGCTGTCGTCCGTGTGATCAAAACGTTCGGTGCCCGCTCGACGAGCTTCTCGAATATCCCGACGATCTGCTCACGGGTCTTGCCCTGCCCGAAAATGACCTCGGGAAAGCCTTGCCGCTCGGCCCGGCCGTGGTCGATCTTGGCATAGCCGACGTCCTCGTACGGCAGCCCTTTTAGCTGCTCGATGGCCGTTTCGGTTTCGATGCTGCCGCCGGCAAACGCCTCGAGGATGTTCTTTATATCTTCTGTATTCATGGTCTTTTAAGAATCTACCTTAAACCGGCCTGCGAATAAACTTACACGAGAGCGGTTCCCGCGAACGCTTTCAAATTTCGGATTCGGGGGCTAATATCGAACCATATGGAACTGACCGTCGCGATCACCGGTGCATCCGGCACCATCTACGCTAGGCGCACGCTCCAGCTTCTGGCTGAAAGCGGCGTTGTCGACACGATCAATCTGATAATGTCGGGAACGGCCGCGACGGTCGCGCAGGTCGAACTAGGGGTCAACCTGAAAGATCCGAACGCCGCGAAACTCAACGCATGGCTTGGATTGCCGTCAGACTCGAAGTTGATCCGCTACTGGCGGCTCGACAACCTCGCGGCTAAGCCGTCTTCGGGTTCGCACAAGCAGGCCGGGATGATAATAGTCCCCTGCTCGATGGGAACGCTCGGAGCGATCGCGTCCGGTGCCGGCACAAATTTGATCCACCGTGCCGCCGATGTATGCCTCAAAGAAGGCCGGAAGCTGCTCCTCGTGCCGCGTGAAACGCCGTATAACGCGATCCATCTTGAAAATATGCTCCGCCTATCCCACGCCGGAGCGAGAATATTGCCCGCGAGCCCAGGCTTCTATCACCGGCCGAAGACGATCGACGATCTGGTCGAGCATCTTTGTTTCCGGATACTTGATCAATTTGATATTCCACACTCGAAAAAGAGCCAATGGACCGGCGAGGAGGTTGCACAAGGAGAATAGCTGATGAAAACCACGCGTCTTGTTGTATTTTTGTTTGCCATGATCGCAGCGGCGACAGGGTTTGCCGCGGTTCCTGGATCACTTGACCCGACATTCGGTACCGGCGGAATGGTCTTTCGCGACATTCAGGGTACGGGATTCATTGGCGGTTTGGCTGTCCAACCGGACGGAAAGGCCGTGCTGGTGGGCCTTTGGCAGAATGGCCCGACGAGGGATTTTATCGTCATTCGACTTAATTCGCGTGGCGACTTCGATCAGACGTTTGGTAGCGGCGGGATCGTCTATACAGATTTTAAGGGCACCTATGATGACGCCTATGGGGTCGCTCTGCAGGCAGACGGCAAGATCCTCGTTGCCGGCACCAGCATTAACAGTACGACCGGATTTGGCGATGCGGCGATCGCGCGCTATTTGCCAGACGGAAGTCTCGACACGAGTTTCGACGGTGACGGAAAATTCGTTTTGAACTCGTTTCCTGGAACTGTTGGCGACAGCTTTCAGACGCTGGCGATCCAACCCGACGGCAAGATCATTGCGGGCGGGCGAGTTCAGCCGGATTTTCTGCTCGTACGCCTCAATCTGGACGGCTCGCTTGATTCGTCGTTTGGCAACGGCGGCGTGGTTAGAACGAACAATGGTGGATTTGTCGATGAGGTTCGCGACCTGCTCGTATTGCCGGATGGAAAAATAATTGCCGTGGGCGGTTCGGGCCGTTGTGCAGCCGGACGATTTAACGCGAATGGTTCTCTAGACGCTTCGTTTGGGGCAGCCGGCTTCTTTATCGCAAACCCGGGCTACTATACCCAGTGTTACGGGGCCAAAGTCCAAACGGACGGCAAGCTTGTGTTCGCTGGAACGGCCGCTCCGAGTGCCCAACCGCCGCAATATAGTTCGGTAGTAATAAGGACCAGTGCGGTCGGGATACCCGATAGTACGTTTGGTGGTGGTGGTTACGTGCCGGTAAACATGAATCCCACTGGTGCCGATTTCTTCAATGCGGTGTCGATCCAGTCGGACGGCAAGATCCTGGCGGCGGGTTACTCGGGCGAGTCGTCAACATATGATTTTGGGGTTGCCCGGTTAAATTCGGATGGCACCCTTGACGCTACCTTTGCTCGAAACGGCATCGCACTTAATAATATTTCAGGTGACGATACGGTCAGTGCGTCGGCGTTGCTTGGAGACAAATTGCTTGTTGTCGGATGCGACTCACTTGGGGCCGGCGTTATGAAGGCGGCCCGGTATAACCTTGCTGTCGAGCCGTCTTCATCGGCGGATTTTGACGGTGACGGAATGCCCGACTATGCGGTGTTTCGGCCTTCGACAGGGTTTTGGTACATTCTTCGCAGTTCAGATAATGGCGTTACAATATCGCAATTCGGCGTGAGCGGCGACGTTCCGGTTGATGGCGATTTCGACGGTGACGGACGGACGGACCTTGCTATATTTCGCCCGTCTTCCGGTGAATGGTGGATCAACCACAGCGCCAGCGGAAGTGTATTTGCCGCCCAATTCGGGCAGAGTACGGACAAGCCCGCCGTTGGCGATTACGACCGGGACGGCAGGTCGGACATTGCAGTTTGGCGGCCCTCGACGGGCGAGTGGTCCGTGTTGCGGAGTAGCGACGGTTTCACTAGTTTCTTCGCCGTCCCGTTTGGCGCAAACGGTGATATTCCGATCCAGGCTGCGCCGTAGTTGTTCAAGATCATGAGTGATACTGTTGAGCGGTTCTCGAACCGCGTCGAAAATTACGTCAAATACCGGCCGGATTACCCGCGTGAGATAATTCCGTTCCTTGCGGCAAACTGCGGTTTGACGATCGATTCGGTCGTCGCCGATGTTGGCTGCGGCACGGGCATTTCGTCCCGGATGTTTCTCGACAACGGCAACCGTGTGATCGGCGTTGAACCGAACGCCGCGATGCGTGACGCGGCCGTCGGACAGCTTGCCGAATACCCGCGATTCAGCATCGTTGAAGGCACCTCGGCCGCCACGACGCTGCCCGACGCGGGCGTCGACATCGTGACGGCGGCGCAGGCCTTTCATTGGTTCGAACCCGTCGCGACCAGACGTGAATTCGCCCGTATCCTGAAACCGGACGGGTATGTCGTCCTGATCTGGAACATCCGCCAACTCGATACGACGCCGTTCCTGATCGAGTACGAGGCATTCCTCCAGAAATTCGGAAATGACTACAATTTTGTTCGCCACGAAAATATTACGGAACGCGAACTGGCGGCATTTTTCCAAAAGGAATACGGCCTTGCGACATTCGCGAATGTCCAGATCTTCGATTTCGAGGGCCTCAAGGGTCGAATGCTCTCTTCTTCTTACATGCCCAACGAGAATTCGCCCATTTACGGCACGATGATCGAAGAGTTGCGCGCCTTGTTTGCCAAACACGCCGAAAACGGTAGAATTGAAGTTTTCTATGACACGAATGTGTACTTCTCTCAATTGTGATTTATGGCAGTAACAGCTGAAAAAACGCCGGGAATTCGCACGATCACCGTCGCGCATTCGCCGGATTCTGACGATGCGTTTATGTTTTACGGGCTTGCGACAAACAAGCTCGAAACCGACGGATTGAAGTTCGAGCACACGCTGAAAGATATCCAGACGCTCAATGAGGACGCCAAAAACGGCGTTTTTGACGTGACCGCGATCTCATTCCACGCTTATGCATATGTCGCCGACAAGTACGCTCTGCTGCCCCACGGTGCGAGCATCGGCGACAAATACGGGCCCATCCTCGTCTCGAAAGAACCACGCGTCGCCAGCGACATACTGTCGATGAAGATCGCCATCCCGGGCGAACTTACCAGCGCATTTCTTGCAATGCGGATCTACAATCCGGATTTCGAATACGTAGTTGTCCCGTTCGACCAGATCATCGACGTGGTTAAAAAAGGCGACGTTGACGCCGGGCTGCTGATCCACGAGGGACAGCTCTTTTACAATCAGCTCGGCCTCCACAAGGTGCTCGACCTTGGCGAATGGTGGCACGAGAAGACCGGCCTTCCGCTCCCGATGGGCGGCAACGTGATTCGCCGTGACCTCGGCAAGGACTTGATGAAACAGGTCTCCAAACACCTCCACGAGAGCATCGTCTACTCAATGGAAAATCGCGAAGACGCCCTCTCATACGCGATGCAGTTCGCCCGCGACATGCAGCCCGAGCTTGCCGACCGTTTTGTCGCGATGTGGGTCAACGACCTCACTCTCGATTACGGCGACCGCGGCCGCGAAGCCGTCCGACGCCTCATGAAAGAGGGCTACGATCGAGGCATCATCCCGAATAAGGTCAAGGTCGACTTTGTCGAATAGTATGAAAGCAAAGCAAATTATTCCCGGAAGGAGCCGTCGAAATGTCGGCTCTTTTTTTCCGAAAAGATGTTTGCTGAAATTCCGGTTTGTTTCCGAGTTTCTCTTGACACAACATCGATTTAGGTCGATACTGCTTTGCATTAACTTTAACGATTCGTCTCTCAGCGGAAGTTCGACACTTTTGGAGAAGCCTCCGTGCGGATCACTCTCAATAAAAAACCGGAGACAAAACATGATCAAGAAACTTCTCTTACTCGCCCTCGCTTTGTTCGTTTTTGCTGGTGCCTCAATGGCGCAGGCGACCGCAACCGCCACGCCGTCCACAACGACCGAAAAAGCGAAACGGCCGCCAGTTTTCAGGCCCACAAAAGACCAGATCAAACAGGTCCAGAGCATTCTCAAAGACAAAAAGCTCTATTCGGGCGAAGCGAGCGGGACCTATGACGACGAGACCCGTACCGGCATCAAGAGCTTTCAGAAAGATAACGGCCTACGCGAGACCGGCACCTTGAATCGTGCGACTCTGGAGAAGTTCGGCGTGGAACTCACCGACAAGCAGAAAGAGATACCGGTTACCGAGAGTTCGCTGACGCCGGAAACATCAACCGGTAAAACCACAAAAACAAAATCAACAACGTCCACTGATGGCCCCAAACGTCCGGCGCCGTTCCGTGCGAACTCCGACCAGATCAAAGCGGCCCAAAAGCTACTCAAGGACGGCAAGATGTTCTCGGGCGAAGAGGACGGAAAATTCAGCGACGCCTTTCGCGACGGCCTCGGCAAATATCAGGACGCGAACGGCCTGAAAGTCACCAAGACGCTAAACGCCGCAACGCTCGAAAAAATGGGCATCGCCCTAACCGATAAACAGAAAGAGCAGGTTGCCGCCCAGGCCGCCTACGACGCCGCGAAAAAGAATTGACCGTTTACGATCACATTGTTAAACGGCCGGTGAACCAATCTCAGCGGCCGTTTTTCGTTTGCGGTGTACACGCCGGTTTGCCTGAGCCGCCGCGGCGGTATAATTTACAAATATGAAGATTCTGATCATCCTGCTCCTTTCGTTCGCAGCCGTAATGAGTGTTGGTGCACAAACAGATGCCCAAAAGACAAAGATCGCTGACGAGATCCGCAAGGTCATGGACGATCAGGCTGCGGCGTGGAACCGCGGCGACATTGACGGATTTATGGACGGCTATTGGCGGTCGGAAAAGCTAACGTTCATCTCCGGCACCGACGTCACCCGCGGCTGGCAGCCGACGCTCGAAAGGTACAAGAAATCGTACGATTCGCGGGCGAAAATGGGCACTCTCACGTTTTCCGATCTTGAGTTCACGATCCTTTCAAAAGACGCCGCGGTCGTGCTAGGCAGTTGGTCGCTGGCCCGCGAAAAGGACAACCCGCACGGTAAATTCACGCTCACGTTTCGTAAATTCAAAGAAGGCTGGCGGATCATAATGGACCATACCAGTTGAGAACGTTTCCGGCGGGTAAGTGAGGTCGAATGGCATTTAAGAAATCACTGCTGTACCGCTTCTCAGGCGTGGGACGTCTGCCGGTCCCATACGCTCTGACCTTTGCGGCCGAGGGCGTGGTCTTGTCCGACGAGGGGCTCAAGGGTTCACGCACCATAAGAAATTTCCACCGTCCGGGCGAATATTCCAGCTACCGCAAAACCGCAATGATCGCGTCGATCGTGGTCACGAACAAACGGCTCGCCGCTTACAACGGCAATAACCCGATCATCGATGTCGAGTTCGCTGACGAACGCCTGCACCAGATCGCATTTTCGGTCGAGCCGAACGGTGCGTTGCTGGCGGCATTTGACGCGTCGCTGTTTCACGACGACTGGTCGGGACAGATCGAGTATCGGTTCAAAACAAATCTCGCTCAGCAGTTCGTCGACCATATCAGGCAGAAGTTAAGAAAGCAGTAACCACGCACCAGGACGAAAGGAATTTAGGTATGGGTTCTGTCCAAAAATTCATTCGCGAACGACAGGCCGATCGTCTCGGTGACCGCGCACGCGACCTGAAATACTCCGACAGATTCGCCGAGGCGGCCGCGCTTTACACAGAGCAGGCCGAGATCGCCCTCGAAGACAACGAGCTGATCGCGGCGGACGACTACGAGGACGCCTTTGAAATGTGGATGAAGGCCGGTGACTTCGCAAACGCCCTGAAGTCTGCCGAGGCAACTCTGCACTGCTACACGCTTGGCGATTGGCTAAAGGGCGAGAACGACTATATCGACGGTCTGCTGAAGATGGTCAATTCCCTTCACACGGCCGACCAGGTGGACGAAGCGGACCAGTTGCTGAACAAGATCAACGATTACCTCAGGACGATCGACGAAAAACCGATAACTATTACGGTCATTGGCACCGAACACAGATTTCCAGCGAAATGCCCCGAGTGCGGTGCTGCGATCACCTACCACGGACTCAAATCCGAAACTAGTTGCCCATACTGTAACTGTGTCGTCCAGGCGATAGATTGATACGTCATCCGGATTTTGGGATATACTGACGACATTCGGACCAAACCAATTTACTGAGGCCAAATATGAAGAGAATCAATGTCCTTTTTGCCTTCGTCCTGCTCGTTCTCGGTGCATTTGCGTCAGCGCAGGCTCAATCGTATTCCATCCAACAATACCTCAACATCAAATCGGCGGGTTCGCCGTCGATGTCTCCGGACGGACGCGAGATGGTGTATTTGACCAACGTGACCGGCACGTCGCAGGTCTGGGCGATGCAATTGCCATCGGGCAAGCCGCGGCAATTGACCAACTACGAAGACAATGTGGGCTTTGTCCGCTGGCTCAGCGACGGCAGCGGCTTCATCTTCGGCAAGGCAAAGGGCGGCGACGAGAACACGCAGTTTTTCTGGATGAAGCCCGACGGCACGGGCGTCCGGGCACTGACGGATGAGCCAGGCGTGCGGCATAATTTTGGCCTCATTTCAAGAGACGCCGATGTCATCGCGTACTCGTCAAACAAGCGTAACCGCAACTATTTCGACATTTACGGCATGGACCTCGCCTCCGGCAAGGAAGTACTGCTCTATCAGCAGGACGGCAATAACAGCATTCTCGCCCTGAGCGAGGACGGCCGCAAGATTATCATTTCGCGGTCCGGCGGCGAACTGAGCCTCGACAACAACCTTTATCTCGTCGATGTCGGGAACAAAAAAGAAACGCTCCTGACGCCGCACGAAGGCTCGGCCGAGTTCGGCAACGCCTATTTCACCGCCGATGGCATCGTTTACACGCACAACGACAAACGCGAATTTATTAGCCTCGCCTACCTTCGGCAAAAGAACGCGGCCGGCGACGATTGGTCGCTTGCCAACCTCGAATCGAGCATCGTCGACAACACAAATTGGGACGTCAGCGATGTCGAAATGGACCAGAACGGCGGGCACATCGCCTACACGATCAACCGCGAAGGGTTCTCCGAGCTTTTCATCCGAAAAATGGAGACCGACGGCAAACCGCTCATCACCGTCATCGACAACCGGGCCGAGCAGGTCAAACTCCCGGCCCAGGGCATCGTCGGCGGCCTGAATATGGACAAGGGCGAGACGAAACTCGCGTTCTCATTCACGTCGGCGACCAATAACGGCGACATCTGGGTCTACGACCTTGCAAAGAAGGCTCTGACGCAAGTAACGCACAGC
This sequence comes from Acidobacteriota bacterium, assembly GCA_029781855.1. Classification (GTDB taxonomy): domain Bacteria; phylum Acidobacteriota; class Blastocatellia; order Pyrinomonadales; family Pyrinomonadaceae; genus OLB17. The sequence continues at coordinate 23,442 of JAKOVX010000022.1, forward strand.
GACAGAGCGGGTGTTCCTCAAACGTCGTTCGTAGCACCCGAGTTGATCAAGTTCAAGACGTTTGACGGACGCGAGATACCGGCTTGGTATTACGTTCCTCACACTGTTGATGTCGTTAAAACGCGAGAAGTGGTCAAATGGGGAGAATGGGATAAAGGTCCCGTAACTTTCAGTTTTGCCCCGCCAAAAACCTTTTATCGGTTAAAAACTTCACAGCAAGTGACAGGGCCGGTGGATATTTTTTATCCTACCGTAAAAGTTCCCGTCATCGTTTCCGTCCACGGCGGGCCCGAGGGCCAAGAACGGCCGGGTTTTAACGCTCTGTATCAGTATTATTTATCACGCGGCTACGCAATATTGGCGACGAACGTCCGCGGCTCGACCGGCTACGGCAAGACATACACGCATCTAGATGACGTCAAGAACCGGGAAGATTCGGTCAAGGACCTGGCGGCTTCGGTCGATTGGCTCAAAACCAAGGGCGGCGCAGATCCGAAAAAGATCGCGGTGATGGGCGGCAGCTACGGCGGCTATATGACGCTGGCGGCGATCACGCTGTATCCCGATCTGTGGGCGGCGGCGGTCGATACGGTCGGCATCTCGAACTGGGAGACGTTTCTGAAGAACACGAGCGGCTACCGGCGACGCCAACGCGAGGTCGAATATGGCCGCCTAGACCGCGATCTCGATTTTCTGCGGTCCATATCGCCGATCGCCAAGATCGACCGCATCAAATGCCCGCTCTTTGTGATAGCCGGCAAGAACGACCCGCGAGTTCCCTGGACCGAGGGCGAGCAGATCGTCACCGCCCTCAAAAAACGCGGTGCGATCGTCCAATGGAAACTCTACGACGACGAAGGCCACGGGGTGTCGAAACTAAAGAATCGTCTCGAACTCTACCCGCTCGTCGCCGATTTTCTCGACAAATATATGAAGTAGAAGGCGGGATCTCAGTCGGGCAAATACGCCATCAGCAGCCGCTCGACATTTCCGCCCATGATCTTGGCAATGTCGTCGTCGCTGAAGCCTTCGTTGATCAGGGCCTCGGTGATGAGGGCCTCGCCACTCGTGTCGAACGGGGCCCTGACCGAGCCGTCAAAATCGGAGCCAAGGCTCACGTGATCGGCACCTACGACGCCAACGGCGTATTTGATCGCCCGGGCGATCGCCGCCGCGTCCTCGCCGCAGACGGCGGTGTCCCAAAATCCGATGCCGATAACTCCGCCGGTCGCGGCGATGCGTTTTAGCTGGTCGTCCGACAGATTTCGCTGATTGTCGCACGTTCCCTTGACGCCGGTGTGAGAGACGACGACCGGACGGGTCGCCATCGCAAGCACATCGTCGATAGTTTTCGCTGACGCGTGGGCGACATCGACGAGCATCTTTTTCTCTTCCATTCGCTTGATCACCGCCTTGCCGAGGTCGGTCAGGCCGCCTTTTTCAACGCCGTGGGCCGAACCGCCGATGTCGTTGTCGAAAAAGTGCGATGGCGACATCATCCGGAAACCCGCGTCGTACAAAACATCGACATTTTCGAGTTTGCCGTCGAGAGCGTGGGCTCCCTCGATGCCGAGCCAACCGGCGGTGATCTTTTCGGTCTTGCGGCGTTCGAGATAGGCGGCGAGTTCGCGTTTATTCTCGATAACGGTCAGCTTTCCGCCGGACGCGGCCGCATATTCGTGGAGTTTCTTCGCCTGATACAACGCCCTTTTCGTCAGGCTGAAGAGGTTCTCGAGCGGCTGACGCTGGGCAAGGTCGAGCCAGAAAATGTTATCGGTGTCCGGCGTGTTCCGCTCGATGTTCAGGCCACGGGGCGTCTTGGTTACGACGGTGAACGCCTGCAGGGCAACGTTTCCGCGGATCAATTTCGGTACATCAACATGGGCGATCGGCGAGTCCTCGTTCAGGTCGCGGTTCCACAGCAGCGCATCGGCGTGCATGTCCGCAACAAAGAGCGTCTCGTGCAGTTTCCGTGCCCGCTCGCTCACCTGATACGGCGGACGGGCGATTATCGGGTTCAATGTCCGCTCCGTGATCGACGCCGCAAACACGAAGAAGAAGACGGCGAAACCGAGGACGAGAATGACCAATGCGACAGCCGCGATCTTGATGAATTTTCGCATATCGTTGACCGCTAGAGTTTGACGACGCATCCCGATGCGTCTGACTCGCGGGCGGCATCGAGTACTTTCTGGATCTTCAGACCGTCGGCAAAAGTCGCGGCGTGCTCGATCACATTTCGGCCCTCACGGATCGCGTCCACGATCAGGGGAGCAAACTGGACAAATCCGCGAGAAAATCCGGTGTCCGGCATTCCCGCCAGTGGTTCGCCAAGCTTGACCTCGACGGAACGCCAGTCAGACTCGCCATTCATCGCAACCTCGAGCTCTCCGATATGCCCGACCCGCAGGGCGCCGAGCTCGCCGTAAAACTCCATCCGGTTGGTGTATTTCGGGTTCTCGGTCATCGAAACCGAAACGAGCCCCGTCGCGTCCTGCGTCAATTCGCCGTCGTGAAAACGGAGCAGCATGTTCGATTCGTCGTCGCTCGTGACCTCACGCACCGCGCCGGTCGAGTCGCCACGCTGCTTGATGGCCGTCTGCAGCTGGCAGAAAATGCTCGAGATCTCGGTGCCGAGAAACCAGTTGAACGAGTCGATGATGTGCGAGCCGATCGCACCCAACGCTCCGCCGCCGACCGTCGCGTCTGACCACCAATTCCACGGCACGTTCGGATTGCCGCGATTCGGGGCCTGGAAGAAGAATTTTGTGTGGCGGACCTTGCCGATCAGGCCCTCGCGGAGCATATTGTACGCCTGCAGCCGGCCCGGCTGGAAACGCAGTTCGTGGTCGATCAGCGCGAGCAGCGGTTTGCCCTCAGCGGCGGCCATCATTTCGGCGGCCTCGGCAAAATTCATCGCCATCGGCTTTTCGCAAAGTATGTGTTTGCCGGCCGCTATCGACGCCAGCGTCATTTCGCGATGGAAGTTCGGCGGCGTGGTGATAAGAACCAGATCCACGTCGTCTCGAATAACGGTCTCACGCCAGTCCGCTGTAAAATGTTCGGCCCCACACTCCTCCGCCGTAGCTTCCGCGTTCGCCATGTTTCCGCTCGCGACGGACGCTATCTTTACACTTTCACATGCCAGAAACGCCGGGATCTGCACCTTGCGGGCAAAGCCCGTCCCGATCACGCCAATACCAATTGTTTTTGCCATTTCATCTACAAATATAATTGCTCTCGCGCAAAAACAAAAAAGCGTGAGGCAATGTTCCTCACGCTTTTCGTCAAAATGTGTTTGCCGCTAATCTATCCCGAGTTCGAGGCTACCCTGCGACTTTCTGGATTTGCGCCCGTTACGCAAAAAATGATGATAACGCTCTTCGTCACCGTTTTCGAAACTGACGATCTGCGCCCCGATCATGAATCGCTCGGTCGAGAGATGGATACCGACCTTTTCGTAGCGGCGGCCCACCGCTTTCAATCGCACCTTGCCGTTCGGCAGATCGATCTCGACATTAAGACTGCGTTCCTGGCCGACAAAATATTTTTCTTGTATTCGGATCGCGGGAACCAGGAACCCAATTCCCGTGCGGCTCATGTCAAATGTTTCGCCGAGTACGCAGGCAGCTTTTGCGAGTTCGAGGTGCCGCTCAGAATTGATATCGGGGTCAAACCAAACCTTTATCGGGGCCGTATGTTTACGCCGTGCCGAAACAAGCCGCTCGGACAAAGATCGATTTAATCTCGCTACCAGTTTACGTATCATCTCATTCTAAATAGCCGGCCCAAGGAGGGGAGAGGATAGTCCACGATAATTCTATATCAAAAATCAACAAGTTTGATACAAAAATTGCAAAATCTTCACTTTTTCATAGCTGAGCCGCCCGTATCCTTGCTTGTGACGTGGGAAAAGCCCTTCGCGTCGGGTTCGAGCAGGAACGAGAGCCTCCCGCTTTTGCCGTAAACTGCCGGCACGGCATTGGCGAAATATCGCTTTTTCGACTCTGATAAGGTCACAGTGTAGTTGTAACCGGTCGATTCGCTGGTCTTGATGTCGTCAGGCAGAAATCCCGCGTCGATCAGCGTCTGGATCTCGCCGCAAACGCCGTCGTGCTGCAGCGAATAGGCGATCTGGGCCTTGGCAACACGCTCGAGCATCTTCCTCGCCTCGTCCTCGTGCGTCTCGATCCTCAGATTGTAGAAGTACGCCTTCCCTTCTTTTTTGATGCGTGCCTCGACCTCGTCGTCGACGGTCTGGATGATCCAGATGTCTGCCGATCTTTTCAGTTTGATCTTCTGCGGTTCGAGTTTGCCGTCATCGCCGGAGGGCAGGTTGGCGGTCACCGTCGCGTTGTCGCCGCTGACGATCTCGCCATTGATCTCGATCTGGGCCGGGACCTGTCCGGCGAGAGCTTCGAAATCAAGCGAAAACTCAGCCAGTTCCGCTTCCGTTAGACCCTCGATCGCCGGCCGCAGGTTTGTCAGGAAGATAGCGTCGCGAAACTTCTTCTCGCGCAATAGCTGGTAGAACGCCCGCACCGTATCCGCCGGGCCGCCCTTGTCTATCGTGATCGTCGGCCCTTTTGGAGCAGCCGGATCCGCCGCCGCGGGCTCGGACGAATTTGCAACGGTTGTATTGACGGCGTCAGCAGTCTTTGCGTTCGTCTTGGGCTCGGCGACCGAACACGCGGACGCAAGCGACAGTAAAATAGCCGCGATCACCGATTTCACGAAACCGCCGGAAAATGAAGCGGACATTAAATTACGTTTCATCGCAAGTTGATTTGAATTTGAACTCAGCAGATGGATACATGCGCGAAAAAGCGGCACGTAACCTAAGTATACGTGCCGCGCGCAAAAAGGCAAAACAATTTTCTACCAGAAAATACGCTTACTCATTCGCTAAAGTCGGTGGAGGCGGAGGTCCGCTCGCACCATTGCCCTTTTTGCCTGTGAGCCACCATTCGCGGCCGACAAAATACAACCCGACCGCGAGGATCAGCAGCGGAATGAGTCCGAGCAGGTCGGAGTAGTCGCCGGTAAAGAACGGGTTGCCCTCAGCGTAGCCCGCAAACTGGTCCTGTAGGTGTTTTAGGGCCGGGACGACCGCAAAAATGGCTATCAGGATGCCGGCGATCGCACCGCCCGCGATATAGCCGGACGCAAGCAGAACGCCATTCGATTTATCCGTCTCGGCGATGATCTGCTCTTCGGAGAGGTCCTTGCCGGCAAATTTCCGCCTCAGGTAAATATCGACCGCATACCGTACGAGCCCACCGACAAATATGGGCGACGACGTCGATATCGGCAGGTAAATACCCACGGCGAACGCCAGCGACGGCACTCCGCTCACCTCGAGGACGACCGCCATCATTGCACCCAGGATCACGAGGCCCCACGGCAGATTTTGACCCAATACGCCCTTGATGATGTAGCTCATCAGCGTCGCCTTGGGCGCATCGTAACGTGTCAGTTCCTTGCCATCGTCGTCTTTTTTAAGGACGCCGTTGATGCCCGGATCGACAAAATACGTGGGTTTGCCGCTGTTATCGACCAGATATTTTCCGACCTGGCCGGCCGTCGAATCGGTATTTTGCCAGACGCGATAGGTGGCGGTATCGACGCCCATGTATTTGCCGTTCGTAATATGCTCCGACTGAAATTGGCCGTTCTGACGGAAGAGCATATCTTCCGTGACGTGCATGGTCGCGACCGGCGACGAAGCGTCGATCTTCTGATAATAAGTTTCGTTGTTGTTCAGGACGATCAGTAGATACCCGAGGACCAGTGCCGACGCCAAGGCACCGACAAGAATCGCGATCTGCTGGTTTCGCGGCGTCGATCCGACCCAGAAACCTGTCTTGAGGTCCTGCGACGTGGTGCCGCCATTTGAGGCCGCGATGCAAACGATGCCGCCGATCGACAGCGCCGTCACAAAATACGGATCTGCGGTTGTCCAACCCAGTGCCAGAAATGTCAGACACGTAATAAGCAGCGTCGCGACCGTCATACCCGAGATCGGATTCGAAGACGAACCAACTTCGCCTGTAAGCCTTGACGATACCGTCACGAACAAGAATCCCAGGATGATGATCAGGATAGCCCCAAAAAACGAAACGAACGGATTGGCAAAAACGCTGAGTCCGAGTTTCGGAAACAGCATAATGGCGGCGATCAGAGCGATAACGCCCACGACCACCCATTTCATCGACAAGTCGCGGTCCGTACGCGGAAGCGCCGAGCCGTCGCCGTTGGTCGAACCGCCCCTTAGGTCGGCAAGCCCGCCCTTGAGCCCGTGAATGATCGTTGGCAGGCTTCGTGCCAGCGAAATGATGCCGGCCATTGCCACCGCTCCGGCACCGATGTACAGAACGTACGCACCGCGCACGCCGTCCGGGTCCATTTCGGCAATGGTCTTGCCGATCGCCGGTGCGACCGGCGTGGTCATCTCGCCGCCGAAGAATTTGATCATCGGTATCAGAACCAGATACGACAGAATGCCGCCGCCCATCATCAGCCCGGCGATCTTCGGGCCGATGATGTAGCCGACACCGAGCAGCGTCGGATCGTTCGCCATACTGATCGAACCGCCCTTGAACGTCTTGTCGCTGAATTCATGCGTCGGCGTTCCCTTCCAGAACGAGAACACCTGCATCAGCGAATTGAAGACAAACCCGACGACGAACCCGATCGAGATGATCTTGCCGCCCTGCATTGCCATATCGTCGTCGCCGTGGTTGTCGCCCTCGTGCGAAGCCTCACGCGATTCTTTGGACGCACCGGCCTTGAGCACCTCGGCGCAGGCCGTGCCTTCCGGGTATTTGAGATAGCCGTGCTGGTCCTTGATCAGCGCTCGGCGCAGCGGGATCATCATCAGGATGCCGAGCAGTCCGCCGAGAATGGCGACCAGCATCACCCGCGATAGATCGAGGTCAAAGCCGAGGATCATGATCGCCGGCATCGTCACGCCAAGGCCGAATGCGATCGATTCGCCCGCCGACCCGGCAGTCTGCATCACGTTCGCCTCAAGGATCGTGGCGTCGCGCAATCCGATTTTCGACATTATTCGAAACAGCGTGATCGCGATGACCGCCACCGGGATCGAGGCCGAAACGGTCAAACCAACCTTCAGGACAAGATAGAGCGACGAGGCTCCAAAAATAATGCCGAGTATCGTACCAACGATCAGCGGCAGCGGCGTAAGCTCGCGTAGGGTTGCGCCGTCGGGAATATACGGGCGGAAATTCTCTAAAAAGGGATTCTTCATCCGGTTAATGTCTCCTTGATCTTCGATTTGGTCAGGGGAAAGGTTTCTGCAAGGAATTTACAGCCTAATTGATTCTCAATCAAGTAAATCGGTTGGATTTGAATATTTGACCTAGATGAGCCGTGTACGAGTTTTGAACGCGGATGAAGCGGATCGGGCAGATAGGACGGATAAACCGCAGCGATCGCTCATTTGCTCTCTTTATCTGCGGATATCCGTTTCATCCGCCCGATCCGCGTTCCAAAATGCGCGTTTATCGACTAAACTTGTTCCGATTCGGAGTAACTGCTCAAATGAAAATGGAATTTTCCGCCTTTGCGTCCCTGCGTCTCTGCGGTTTGATCTTGCTCGCGGCCCTTACGATAACGGCACAAAACATACCGGCGCCGAAAGACGTGCTTGGCTTTACGCCGGGCGACGACCGCAAGCTGGCGAGTTGGGCGCAGGTGGTCGATTATTTTCAGAAACTCGACAAGGCGAGCGACCGCGTGACGTTTCAGGAGATCGGCAAGACGACGATGGGCGCACCGTTTGTTTACGCGACGATCTCGAGCCCCGATAGCCTGAAGAACCTCGAGAAATACAAAAAGATCAACGCTCAGCTTGCTGACCCGCGAACGTTCTTGAGCAGAGCAAAGTACGCCGAACGCTTGATCGAGGATGGCAAGACCATCGTCCTCATCACCTGCGGCATCCATTCGACCGAGGTCGGCAGTTATCTCTCAAGCATGCTGATCGCTTACAAACTCGCGAGCAGCAACGACGCGGACGTCAAGAAAATTCTCGACAACACGATCATCCTGCTTGTTCCGAGCCTCAACCCCGACGGCGTCGACATCGTCAAAAACTGGTACGACAAAACGCTCGGCACGCCATTCGAAGGCACCGATCCGCCGGAGCTTTATCACAAGTACGTCGGCCACGACGACAACCGCGACTGGTACGCGTTTACGCAGGTCGAGACGCAGCTGACGGTCGATAAGATACACAACGTCTGGCACCCGCAGATCGTCAACGACATCCACCAGCAAGGCTCGCTCGGTGCACGCCTTTTCCTGCCGCCGTATATGCAGCCCGTCGAGCCGAACGTGCCGAAACAGATCGTCGAGGGCTACACCGAGCTTGGCAATTACATCGCCGCGGATCTTCGAAAACAGGGTTTTCAGGGAATAACGACCGATTCGACCTATGACGCGTGGACGCCTTCGCGTGCGTATTCGCATTACCACGGCGGCGTGCGAATTTTGTCGGAAACGGCTTCGGCAAAGCTCGCGACGCCGATCACCGTAAAATTCGAAGACCTCCGCCCGGGCCTCGGCTTCGACCCGAAAACGCAGTCGCCGACCTTCGGCCCCGTCTGGAAAGGCGGCGAATGGCACCTCCGCGACATCACCAACTACATGACCGCCGCCGCGTTCAGCCTCCTAAACCACGCCGCCAACAACCGCGAAGAATGGCTGTCAAGGTTCTATCATATCGGCGAGGAAGCGGTGCGGCCGAGGAAGGACGGCGAACAATTTGGTTTTGTATTTAATCAATTTTCACTGGGCGGTGAGACGCTCGACCAATTGATCTTGAAGCCGGCAGGTGTTGAGATCACAGAAACAAATGACGGAGCATTAGTTAGATTTGATCAGCCCTACGGTGCGTTTGCGAAGGCCTTGGCCGAGCGACAGAATTATCCGAACCTGAAGAACGAACGCGGCGAGCCAATTCAACCGTATGACGTTACTGCCCACACTCTTCCGCTTCTCTTATACGGGGTCGACGCCAAGTTCGTGAACGCTCCATATCAGATCAAGAAACCTACATGGGGCAGCAGTGGGGCTGACTTTGGCCCATGTAGAAAGATTAACATTCATATCGGTATTTACCGATCTTTCGTCCCGGCTATTGATGAAGGCTGGACTCGTTTTATTCTCGAAAGCGCCTTCGAACCCAACTGCCTCCAAGCATTTTCGCTCGGAAACCGAGTTATAACGGATGACCTGAAGCTCGTTGAGAAATTCGACAATTTGCCCGACCACGTGGTGCAGTACGACAGTCGAGTCCCGGTTCTGGGAAACTACGGAACGATTATCTTCCCCGACCAATCGCCGAATTCGATCCGGAACGGCTACCCGAAGGGCTCGATGCCCGACGAGTACACCGGCGGGATCGACGACAATGGCGTCGAAAATCTCAGGAACTATGTCCAAGCCGGCGGGACGCTTGTTTTCCTGAACCGCTCATCCGATTTTGCGATCGAGCAGTTCAACCTGCCGATCCGCGACGTGACCAAGGGCCTCGAACGCAAAGAATTCTACATTCCCGGCTCGATACTCCGCACCGAACTCGACCTCACCTCGCCAATAGCCAAAGGAATGCCGAAAGAGTCGATCGCCTGGTTCGAGAGCGGCCCGGTTTTCGAAGTCGAAGGCAGGGCGGTCACGAGTGATTTCGGTGTAAGGGTCATCGCCCGCTATCCGTCCGACCCTAAACAGATACTTCTCTCAGGTTGGGCACTCGGCGCAGAAAAGATCGCGGGCAAGGCCGCACTGGTCGAGGTCAAAATCGGGAAAGGCAAGATCATCCTTTTTGGCTTCCGTCCGCAGTACCGCGGGCAGGCGTTGGCGACGTACCCGCTGCTATTCAACGCGTTAAGCAATTAGCCACGAATGACACGAATGGCACAAATATGGAAGAGGAAAAAGTACTCTATAAAGATCTTTCGTACCAGATAGTTGGTGCGGCGATGAAGGTACACACGGAACTTGGTCCGGGATTTCTGGAAAAGGTCTACGAAAATGCCTTGATGATCATGTTCGAAGAATCTAGAATTGCCGCAAGGGCACAGGTTCCAATCCAGGTACAATTCCATGACCGCGTGGTCGGCGACTATTTTGCCGATATCCTCGTGAACGATCAAATTATTCTTGAACTCAAGGCTCAAGACCGAATCGCCGACATTCATCGAGCCCAAGCCCTCAACTATCTCAGCGCAACAGGATTCCGCCTTGCCATTCTTATCAACTTTGGTCGTGACCGTCTCGAACATCACCGAATCGTCCTGTGAACGTTTCCTAAATTTGTGCCATTTGTGTCATTCGTGGCCAATTTTTTTTAATGCATGCCTTCGACCTTGCGCGGGCGAAGGACGCGCTTGAAAAAGAATCCGGCGGGGACGCATAACCCGCAGAGGATCGTCAGCAGCCAGAAATCGTCGATATAGGACAAGACGGCAGCCTGACGGACGACCATTCCGTAAACCTGCCGGTACGCGACCTCGGTTGCCGTCGCCGGGTCCATCGTCGCCAACAATCCGTTGCGGATCTGTTCGAACATTTGCCGAAATGCCGGGTCGTAGTCGGTCGTGTGTGCGGTCAGCACCGCTTGGTGGACCTGCTGGTTGCGGGCGAGCAAGGTCGTCATAATGGCGATGCCGATGCTGCCGCCGGTGTTGCGCATCAGGTTGTAAATGCCGCTCGCGTTGCCGATCTGCTCGACCGGAAGCGTCGCCACCGAGATCGTTGTTAACGGCACAAACACAAATCCCATCGCAAAGCCGCTAATGATCATCGGGTAAATGATATTGCTCTGGGCAATTTCGAGATTTATCCCCGTGAACATATACATCGACACGCAGAGCACCGTAAACCCAAACGCGATCAGGTACCGCGAATCGACCCTGCCGATCATCCGGCCGACGATCATCATTGAGACGATCGACCCTATGCCGCGTGGACTGACCGCGATCCCGCTCTCCACCGCCGGATAACCGAGCACCGTCTGCAAAAACAGCGGCAGGAGCGCGGTCGAACCGTACAGCACGACACCTACCGATGCGATCATCGCGCACCCGACGGCAAAATTGCGGTTGAGAAAAACGCGTAAGTTTACGATCGGTTCGGGCGTGTAGAGTTCCCAGACGACGAATCCGATCAGGCTCAGTGCCGATACGGTCGCCGTAAAGATGATCAGCGACGATTCGAACCAGTCTCGCTGCTGGCCGAGGTCGAGCGTCAATTCCATCGCCCCGAGCCCGAGCGCCATCAGGCCAAATCCCGTGTAGTCGATCTTGCCCGGCTTCTGGTTTTGCAGGTACGGCGGGTCCTCGACAAACGCGTTCGCCATGAACGAGGCGAGTATGCCGATCGGCAGATTGATGTAAAAGATCCAACGCCACGAATAATTGTCCGTGATCCAGCCGCCGAGCGTCGGCCCGATGATCGGGGCGACGACGATGCCCATTCCATAAAGTGCCATCGCCGCGCCGCGTTTCGCCGGCGGAAAACTCTCAAGCAAGACCGACTGGGCGATCGGCTGCAGCGCACCGCCGCCCATTCCCTGCAGTATGCGGGCGATGATCAGGATGGTCAGGTTCGGCGCCGCTCCGCACAGGGCGGACGCGACCGTAAATATGATGATGCAGATTATGAGGAACCGCTTGCGGCCGACGTATTTGCCGATCCAGCTCGTCGCCGGCAGGATGATGGCGTTCGAGATCAGGTAGCTGGTGAGGACCCACGTTGCCTCTTCCGTAGTTGCCGACAGGTTGCCGGCGATGTGCGGCAGCGCGACGTTCGCGACCGAGGTGTCGAGCACCTCCATCACCGTCGCCAGCATCACCGAAACGGCAATGAGCCACGGATTAAAACTGGGGACCCATTGCTGGGGTTCGGACGATTCTGCCATTGTCGTCCGCCTTATCTGACCTTTACGCTTGGTTCAACCGACATTCCGGGAGCGAGCAGATGGGCATCGTCCGGCTGGTCCTCAAAAACGATCTTGACGGGCACACGCTGGACCACCTTAACGTAATTTCCGGTCGCATTCTCCGGCGGCAACACGCTAAAGCGTGAGCCGGTCCCGACCTGAAAACTCTCGACCTTGCCCTTAAACGTCTGGCCCGGATAGGCATCTACCTTGATATCGACCGGCTGGCCGATCCGCATATTTTCGAGCTGAGTTTCCTTGAAATTGGCGACGACCCAAACCGCGCTCGATTGCGAGATCGCCATCAGCGGCGTTCCGGCCTGGATTAGCTGGCCCTCTTCGATCGTCTTTTTAGTTACGTAACCGTCCGAAGGCGCGTAGATCTTCGTGTACGACAATTCGACCTCGGCCTGATGAACGGCGACCTCGGCGGCGGCTATCTGCGATTCGGCACTGTCGACCTGAGCCTCGGTCACTCCTATGCGTTCGGGTGCGGCAGCCGCGTCGGCAAGGCGGCCTTTAGATTCGTCGACCTGCGAACGGGTGAGATCGACCTGCGCGAGCGACTGGCGATAAGTGTCGTTAGCAGTCGCAACGCCGGCGTTCGCTTCGTCGACACGCGATTGGGCGGCCGCGACCTGCTTTTCGGCAGCGTTCAATTGCGACTGTGCATTCTGGAGAGCGTTGGTCGCAAGATCCAAAGACTGCTGCGAAATGTCGCCTTTCTGGAAAAGAGCAAGCCGCCGGTTGTACTCGGTCTGCGCGAGCTTGACGTTCGACTCTGCCTGCGGAAGCTGGGCCCGCGTCTGCGCGAGATTTGCCTGGGCGGTACGTGCCGCTGCCTGCGCCTGCGCTATCTGACTGCGTTTTGCAGCAGCCGCAAGCTGTGTTTGATTTACATTCGACCGTGCCGTCTGCACGCTCGACGCCGCGGTCGTCTTTCCCGCATCGGCTGTCTTGGTCGTCAGATCGACATTCGCTTTCGCCAGGCCCTGCTGGCTTCGGGCATTTTCGAGCTGCGCCTTGGCCTGCTCGAGCTTGACCTGAAAATCGGTCGGATCGAGCTCGACGAGCAGATCGCCTTTGTGAACGAGTTGGTTGGACTTCACGTGGATCTTCGTGACGTACGCCGACACCTTCGGGCTGATCTGCACGATGTCGCCGTCAATAAAGGCGTCGTCGGTCGACTCGAACTGCCGCGAATATAGCCAATATATCAGCCCGCTGACCGTTACGATCAGCAGAACCGCGATCCCAATGGACAGATTTCGGCGTCTCTTTCCGTTCCGAACGACCGGTGCCTCGACCGTGGTCACCGCCGATTCATCCGCGGCATCAGGCTCATTCTCTTGATTTTCTATCTCCGGATCGACTTCACTCATTTGATCAATTCCCCACCTTGACGCTTAAGTTAGTAAGCACTTACTTTTTGTCTCATTTTGAAAAGTTTTTGTCAATTTTCTAAGCTGCTTCAACTCGTAAAACAGAAAATGGCCGATGAATTGGTGCTTCCATTACGCGACTTACTGGAGTGCCTTCCCCTTTCGATTCTGTTACGATTACCCTTTTTGATAATTCCGATGAACGAGATCATTAATGTCACGCGGGTCCCGGGAGGCCCGACAATACTCACCGACACAATGTCGGGGGTCCGAAGTGCGACGATCGGCTTCTTTTTCAAGGTCGGTTCGCGTCACGAACCTTCAGAACTGAACGGCATCTCGCATTTCATCGAACACACCGTGTTTAAGGGGACAAGGCGGCGAACGGCCCTTGATATCGCGATCGAAACCGATCGTCTGGGCGGGAACCTAGACGCGTTCACTACGCACGAGGAAACGGGATTTGCCATCAAGGTGATCGACGAGCAATTGCCGCGGGCATTCGACCTCATCGCCGACATGCTGATCGATCCGCGATTTGACGAGACGGATCTGAAGAGTGAGCAGCGCGTGATCATCGAAGAGATGAAGATGATCGAAGATTCGCCGGAGGAGTACTTGAGCGAGATCTTCAGCGAGGCATTCTTTCCCGGACACCCGCTGGGAATGAACATTGCCGGGACGCCAAAGACCGTTCGGTCGTTTGATGCCACGAAAACACGCGAGTACCACCGGGACACTTATCAGGCCGGAAATCTCGTGATCGCGGCGGCCGGAAACGTGGAGCACAAGCAGATAGTTGAACTTGCGGCCAAATATTTTGAAAGCGGGAAACAAAATAACGCAGGTCCGAGTGCTGCGATCTCAAAGCCTGAATACGCCGCACCAATCATAATCCGCCAAAATAATAATCTTGAGCAGGCACACCTGATACTGGCGGCTCCGCTCGTGTCGGGAGCCGATGACCGTCGATATGCTGCGGATCTATTGGCCAGTATCCTCGGCGGCGGAACGTCGAGCCGCCTGTGGCAAAAGGTCCGTGAGGAACGCGGCCTCGCTTACAGCGTTGGGGCGGTCGTTTCGATGCATCAGGATTGCGGCCTTTTTTCGGTGTTCGCCGGGACTTCTCCGGATCAGGTAGGCGAGGTTGTCGACCTGGCAATCTCAGAGATCCGCGACGTAGTTGCCAACGGCGTGACGGGCGAGGAACTGGAACTTGCTAAGCAGCAGACCGCCGCATCGATCCTGCTGGGATTGGAAGATTCCGCCGCTCGGGCAGCGACACTTGCCCAGCAAGAGATGCTGCACGGCCGCCAGATATCGGTCGAAGAATCGCTTGAGAAATTTGACGCTGTGACGGTCGCCGACATTCAGGCTCTTGCGACTGAGCACTTCACAACCGAGGCAATGGCGTTTGCGGCGATCGGCGACGTCAAGGGCTTGAGGGTCGGCCGCGATCGGCTGTCAATGTAGCCGCATTTGTGGCACAGATCACAGCTTTTTGCATTAGAATGCTCGTATCCTGACCAGGATCATGCGTGGAATAAATCTGAAAAAATTCTTTCTATATTCACTGATCGCCTCCGTCGGGATCAGCGCGTTTCTGGGTATAGTCGTAATTATTTTCGGAAATTTCGGTGAGTTCGAATCGAAAGTACTGTTGACGTCCGTAGTTATTACGGTGACTAGTATTTTAGGATTAGCGTCCGGAGCGTATTTGGAAACGGGCCAGAGTCGTGCTCTTCCGCTTGCAGGAATAGTACTTTCGGTCATTTCGGCAGGAATGTGGCTCATGATCGTCTGGGCGTGGCGCGATCAAAACAGTAATTTTGTAAAGTCGCTGATGTCGGTCACTATTCTCGCCACCGCGTTTTCGCACCTGTCGCTCCTCTCGCTCGCGAAACTGGACCGACGCTTCAAGTGGTCTTACTATGCAGCTCACGCACTGATTTGGACGCTTGCAGGATTTCTGATCTGGCTGGTCTGGACGATCGAAAACGACATCAGCGATCTGGCGGGGCGTATCATCGGCGTTCTATCAATTGCCGTCGCGGCGGTGACGGTCGCCACGCCGATATTCCATAAATTGAGCAACAGCGGATACACCGACGAAGAGATCGATGCCGAGATCGAGAAACTAAAGCTGAAGATCCAGAGCCTCGAAAAGCAAAGATCACGGGCGCCGGAGTCTGAGTAAGTGAGTACGCGAAAGTAGCGCCTCAATTACCGAAATTCCACGTATTCGTGCCGACCTTGACGTCGTACTTTGTCATACCGACCTTCGAAAATTCGCTGTTGGCACAATCAACACGATCGCTGTTTTCGATATCGAACGGGGCTTCGGTCTTAACGCAAAAACTGGCGTCCGTGCTGTTCCACTCGGTACCGTCCTCGCTCGAGCCGTAGATGTAAACGGACCCTGCATATTCGTAATCCAGGTCCGCCGTATCGCATCGGCCGGCAGGTATCTGAAACCATCCTCGCGACACCCAACCGTCTTCGTCATCGACCCATTGCGCGAACGCAGCATAAATAAAAGGACGCGACGACCGGTTGCAAAGCTTCAATGTTGTCATCGTCCGTCGAGGAATATACTTCCCGGAGCGGGCGTCAACCTGGGTGTGGCTGCCGACACACATGTTTAGCTTGAAGTCTTCGTAGAGTCCCTTGTCACACGACGGGATCCGCTCCCAGACTTTACAAGGACGGTGTCCTTCCGCACCGC
>JAKOVX010000030.1 GCA_029781855.1 Acidobacteriota bacterium
CTGCGGGGAAAACCGTACATGGTAACCGATAAAATGCAGGCTAAATACCTTGAAGCCCATGGCGTTATTGAACACATTAAAGTTGAGGAAAAGGCCCCGGTGGAGCAATCTGCCGGGGCTAATGCGTCCGGTAAGCAGCCAAAACGGCGAAAGCGGGGCGGTAGTCGTGGCCCTGATTGACGATGTTAAGTTGGCGCTGCGTATCACCAGCAGCGCCTTTGACAATGAGATTGAAGGATTGATCGAAGCGGCCAAAGCGGATTTGAGGTTGTCCGGTGTGTCAGATGCGAAGGTAAAGGATGAGAATGACCCGCTGATCAGTCGGGCCATCGTTGTTTATTGCAAAGCTCACTTCGGCTACGATAACCCGGAAGCGGAGCGGTTCCAGCAGTCGTATGACATGCTCAAAGCACATTTGACGCTGTCGGCCGAGTATACGCAGGCACCGGCGGTGAGCGACGGTGCGACATGACCAAGTGATTTACCTGCTATCCGTTACCGTGACTGAGGACGAGATTGGCAACCAGGTTGAAACTGTGACGGAGCGGATGGTGTTTGCGAATGAGCTTGCTGTGTCTGCTGAGGAATTCTACAGCGCTGGACAGGCGGGTCTACGGCCGACCAAACGCTTTGAAATCTATGCCCTTGAGTATCAAGGGGAAGAACGCTTGAAACACGACGGCGTGATCTATCGTATCATCCGGGTGGAAACACGGGGAGAAAAAACGAGGATCACCTGCGAGAAGGTGGTAGCCGATGGCTAGCAACATCTCTATTGACCAACTAGCCGCCGAGATCACTAAAGCCATGCGGCAGTACACCGACGACGTTTCCGCCGCCGTTGCCGAAGCTGTGGACAAGGCAGCCGATGAGATATTGCAAGAAGTCAAGACTAACCACCCTTATAAAGACCGTACCGGCGAGTACACAAAAGGCTTCCGCAAAACCAAGCGTGATGAACCCGGTAGGACCCGGAGGATAATCTGGAACCGGAAGCACTACCGTCGGGTCCACCTCCTTGAATTCGGCCATGCAAAACGTGGCGGAGGTAGGGTGCCGGCGTATCCGCACTTGCGACCGGCTTACGATAAGCACGCACCCCGGCTGGTAGATAAAATCAAGCAGATTATCAGGAACGGGGGGTAGGTATGACACTACAAGAGCTTTTTCAGGAATTGAAAAGCATAGGCTACCCGGTGGCCTACGGTTCCTTTGCCAAACCAACGCCGCCCCCGTACTTGATTTATCAGTTTGCTTACAGCAATGATTTCATGGCGGATGGCCATAACTACATGGAAATCAGCAACATTCAGGTGGAGCTTTACACAGAATACAAAGACTTGGAAGCTGAGAAGAAGGTGCAGGACAAGCTGAAAGAACTCAAGCTGCCGTACATGAAGATTGAAACTTACCTTGAGAGCGAGAAGTTGTATCAGGTGATTTATGAAATCCAATTAATAGGAGGATGATGACATGAGCGCCAATAAAGTGACTTTTGGACTTGAAAAAGTCCATATTGCATTTTTGGACGAAACCAGTCCAACCCAACCGGCGTGGAAAACGCCGGTTGCAATACCGGGGGCCGTCCGGTGGACTCCGACTGCCGTCGGGGAATCTTCGACGTTTTATGCGGACAACACCGCATATTTTACAGTGACCGCGAACAACGGATACACCGGTGAACTGGAGCTTGCAAACGTGCCGGATGCCATCCTGGCCGAAATGCTCGGGTGGGAAATCGATGCGAATGGCATGATCGTCGAGGTGTCGGATGCGATTCCGAAACCGTTCGCCTTGCTCGGCCAGGTGCTCGGCGACAAGCGCAATCGCCGGTTCGTGTATTACCATTGCGTGGCGTCGCGGCCGGCGAAGGAACGGCAGACGAAGGCAGAGTCGATCACGCCGAACACGGACGTGCTCAACCTGACCATTTCGCCCATCGAGATCGACGGCAAGATGATCGTCCGGGGTGAGATGGAACTGTCGGACACGAATCAAACGGCGTATAACAGCTTCTTCAGCGCGGTTTACACGCCGTCATTTACGCCGGAGGTGTAATACATGCGCGAAGTCACGATCGGCGACAAGACGTTGAGGCTCAAGGGCTCGACCTTGAGCCTCTTGCATTACCAACAGGAATTTGGCCGGGACCTGCTCGGCGACATGGTTGGCATGGTCGCCGGACTGACCGGATTTCAGGCGCTCAGTGGCGGCGAAGTCGATCCGTCCAAACTCGATTTCAGCCGGCTGGACTCGGTGGCGATCCTTCGGCTGGTGTGGACGCTGGCACGGACGGCCGCCGGCGTTGGCGGGCAGTTCCCGTCGTTCACCCGCTGGCTCGAAGAGCACGAGGATATTGACATCTTTGACCCCGATCTTCTGACTGCCGCCATGGAAGAGGCGAAGAAGATCTTTTTTCGTACAGGAAAAGCCGTGGCACCGGCGGCCAAAGGGTGATGCGCCCAACCGGTGCGATCGGACAGACATCAACATCATCGCATTGGCGCGGCGGATCGGGCTCAGTATGATGGAACTTGATCTGCTGTCCATGCAGGACTTTTTTGATCTGGTTTATGCCTATATGGGTGACAATCCTGACGTTCCGCGCGAGGCGACGCAGGAAGACATTGACGCATTCTACCGCATGTGAGGGAGGGCGAGTAGATGGCAGAAAGTATCCGTGGGATCAACGTCGTCATTGGTGCCGACACAACGGGGCTGTCGAAAGCCCTCAGCGACGTCAACAAAAAATCAAGAGACATCCAATCCGAACTCAAGCAGGTCGAGCGCTTGCTCAAGCTCGACCCATCAAATACAGAGCTGGTCGCCCAGAAACAGAAGCTGCTTGCTGACGCGATCGAGAACGCCCGCGAGAAGCTGGACAGGCTGCGTGCCGTGCAGGAGCAGGTGAACGAGCAGTTTCAGCGCGGCGAAATCAGCGAAGGGCAGTACCGGGCTTTCCAGCGGGAAACTGAGAAAACACGCCTTGAGCTCGAAAAGCTCGAGCAGCAGCTGCGAGACATGGAGCCGGCAGTCGAGTCGTTTGGCGAGAAGCTGCAGAAGGCCGGTGACAAGCTCAAGTCCGCCGGCGAGAAAATGACTGACGCCGGCAAGAAGCTCTCCATCGGCGTAACTGCGCCGATCGTCGGGCTCGGTACGGTTGCCACGAAGGCGGCCGTCGACTTCGAATCGGCGTTTGCGGGCGTCCGCAAGACGGTCGACGCGACCGAGGAAGAATTCGCCCAGCTGGAGCAGGGAATTCGCGAAATGTCGAAGCGAATGCCGGCAGCAGCGACAGACATCGCGGCAGTGGCGGAAGCGGCCGGCCAGCTGGGGATTGAGACGCCAAATATTCTCAAGTTTACGGAAACGATGATCGGCCTCGGCGAAGCGACGAACCTCACCGCCGAGGAAGGCGCGACACAATTCGCGAGGTTCGCTAATATCGTCGGGATGTCGCAGAACGATTTCGATCGTCTCGGCAGCGCGGTTGTTGCCTTGGGCAACTCGTTGGCTACCACAGAGGCCGAAATCGTGGCGATGGGCATGCGGCTGGCCGGCCAGAGCGCGCAGATCGGCATGACCGAGGCGCAGATCATGGCGCTCGCCGCGGCGATGAGCTCGGTCGGCATCGAGGCGGAGGCCGGCGGCACGGCGATG
>JAKOVX010000062.1 GCA_029781855.1 Acidobacteriota bacterium
GACGGACTTTTTGATCTTGATAAGGCAAAGCGAATAGTTGATTTAAAAGCGAAAGCGGCCCACGAAAGCCGGAATTTTGCTCCCACTTTTGAGCGGGAGTTTTTAGGACATAGAGCAGCACCGTACACACCCTACTATCCGAAGGCAATATCGGGAGGTGAAGAATAATTATGCATGACGCGCGAACAGTTCAAATCGGAACAATTTTGGGAAACATCGCCGACGAATTGGATATATCCCAGGAACTTTACGACGAGATGGTTGAGAAGTATGAGCATCTGGGAGAGTGGATCAAGGACGATAACGAGGAACGATTCAGAACCGATTCTGAGATCTACACACAAGGGTCCGTCAGGCTTGGCACGATGATTAAGCCGGTTAAGGAAGATTGCGAATACGACGTCGACCTTGTTTATAGGCGAGAGTTGGCAAAGAGCGGTGTTACTCAAGAAGAACTGGTTCAAAGCGCCGGCGATCAGTTGGAGCGGTATATCGCCTATCGGAAAGATGAAGGGCTCGATGAGCCCGAATTGGTGCGTCGGCGTCGTTGCTGGGCTTTGAACTACGACGGTCGTTTGGCTTTGAACTACGACGGTCGTTTTCACATGGATGTGATACCGGCGATTCCTGACGATGAGCCTATCAAATATGGAATTGAGCTTGCGGACACAGCGATCCTTATCACGGATCGCGAACAGCATGAATGGCAGCACAGTAATCCCAAGGGCTACGCGGAGTGGTTCCGTAGCCGAGAACGTGAAGTGTTCGATCGTCAGATTGTTTCAATGGCTGCGGCGAAGAAGGTAGATATTGAAAGCATTCCCGCCGAAAGGGTTCGAACGCCGCTCCGGCGGATCGTGCAAATCCTTAAACGTCATCGGGACATTCGCTACAGTGGCGATCCGGACGACAAGCCAATTTCCATCATCATAACAACGCTGGCGGCGAGTGTTTATTCAAATGAAACTGAGCTATTCAGTGCACTAATGTCGGTCGTTCGAAAAATGCCCGATGCGGTTCAGAAAACCGGTGGCAAGTGGTGGATACCAAATCCGGTAAATCCGGAAGAGAATTTTGGGGATCGATGGAACGAATACCCGCAGAGAGCCGAAAGGTTCTTCGAATGGTTGGGATTGGTAGAGGCCGATCTCAGTGCTGCTGAACAAAAAACAGGGATTGCGAATTTCAGCGAATCCTTATCACCCGTGTTCGGTGGCGAGGTGGTTCGAAAAAGCATTGAGCGGTTTGGCCGAAGCATGGATTCAGCCCAGCAAAGCGGCAACCTGAAGATGGCTACCGGTACCGGTACTCTTGGCAGTGTTGGCGCGTCAATACCCAAAAACACTTGGTTCGGCGATTAGGCTGTCAAGAAGTAGAGAGAATGTACGTTAAGAAAGCGAGGCCGCTTCCAATCGCAACCCAAAACCTGCACTTGAAAACGGCATTTCCAAAGTCGAAAGTAACCATGAACGGAAAGAACAGGCTTGTTTGGACCGGGCAGCTTCAGCCTACGCTGCTCAGCGCCGTGTACACCGTCCAGATCATTTATAAATTGGACGACACACCGGAAGTAAGGGTTCTTGAGCCAAAACTTGTTGCTCGGGACGGCAAACGGCTGCCCCACGTGTTTACGGGTAATCTCCTTTGTCTGTTCCGCTATAAATATGGCGAATGGAACTCGACAATGTCTTTGGCAGCTACGATTGCTCCGTGGACGTCGCTTTGGTTATCGCATTATGAGGTTTGGCTCGCGACGGGAACCTGGTGCGGAAGTAAACAGGAACACCCAGGTGAAAATGAGCAAAGGGAGCGACCTACTGTTGCAGGATCATGACAACTACATTAGCAAGTGAAGTTGGGACGGTACAGGCCCCGATGTTAAAACACGCTGAGGGTGCCGGCTGGACGATCGTTTCCGAAGCAAACGCTCTGAAGAAACGCGGCGGCGAGAGCGGGCTATTTTTCTACGATGAATTGAGGGATGCGTTAATCCGGCTCAATCCGGGCGTGGTTACGAATGAGAATGTCGAGAGCATCATACAGCGAATAGAGGCTGCGCCTAGTACGATCGAGGGCAATAGGGAAATTCTGGAATGGCTGCGAGGGAGCCGAACAGTGTATGTTGAATCGGAGAAACGGCATCGCAATGTCACGCTCATCGATTTGTCAGCTCTTGGCAATAACGTTTTCCAAGTTACCGAAGAATGGACGTATCGATTCCCCTCGCGAAAAGGCAACCGTGCCGACGTTGTTTTCGTGGTAAACGGCATTCCAGTCGCACTTATCGAGAATAAAAATCCGAAACTTCCGGACGCAATGGAACGTGCGATAACCCAACTTCGTCGTTACGAGCTTGAAACGCCTGAAATGCTGGTCGCTCCGCAAGTATTCAATATTACGCATCTGATCGAGTACTTTTACGGTGTTACTTGGAATTACCGCCGCAAAGATATTGTCCCTTGGAAGGACGATGCAGGTCGGCGACATACAAGTTATGAGGAGGCGATAAGGACGTTTTTCGAGCCCGAGCGGTTTCTCACAATGCTCCGGGAATGGATCCTGTTCTATGTCAAGAACGACGTTCTTGAAAAAACAGTGCTGCGTCAGCACCAGACGCGTGCATCGCTCAGGGTGGTCGAACGCGCTGCCCACCCGACAAAAAAGCGCGGCCTGATCTGGCATACCCAGGGTTCTGGAAAAACATTTACGCTGCTTACGTCGGCACGACTGATTCTCGAGGACAAAAATCATTTTCCAGGGGCGACCGTGATAGCGGTAGTGGATCGTAACGAACTTGAGGGGCAGCTCTCTGGCTGGGTAGAACGCCTGTTTGGGGAAATGCAGGGCCGACAAATCAGTGTAGAAAAGGCGTATTCGAAGAAGAGGCTGCAAGATCTTCTCGATCGGGATTTTCGTGGCTTGATCGTCTCGATGATCCACAAGTTCGACGGGCTTAAAAAGGACTCGCTGATACGGCCCGATGTAATCGTCCTCTTGGACGAGGCGCATCGTTCGACCGGAGGCGATCTCGGCAACTACCTCGTCGGCGCACTACCGAACGCGACGTTGGTAGGATTCACCGGTACACCGATCGACAAGACGGCTTACGGTAAGGGGACGTTCAAGACTTTCGGGATAGACGACGAGAGCGGGTATCTTGACAAATACTCCATTCGGGAATCCATCGAAGATGGTACGACGGTAAAGCTCCGCCATACGCTTGCCGCAGGCGAATTGCTTCTCGACGAAGGACTGCTTGAAAAGGAGTTTCTGAGTCTTCGCGAGACAGAAGGCATTAGTGATGTCGACGACCTAAACAAGATCCTTGACAGAGCTGTTGGCCTCCGAACATTTCTGAAGGCCGGTGATCGTGTCGACAAGGTTGCGCAATTCGTTGCGAAGCACTTCAAAGAAAACGTTGAGCCGCTTGGTTACAAAGCGTTCGTCGTTGCAGTGGATCGCGAAGCGTGCGCTCTATATAAGAATGCTCTTGATAAGTATTTGCTGCCGGAATACTCACAGGCTATATACACGAAAAACGCGGCCGATGTCGTTGATCGACCGCTAGTTGCCGAACTGCAACTCGATGACTCCGCCGAGAAGACGGCTCGGAAGATGTTCGCTAAACCGGGTGAACTTCCGAAAATTCTGATAGTTACGGACAAGTTGTTAACCGGCTACGATGCACCAGTGCTTTATTGCATGTACCTCGACAAACCGATGCGTGACCATGTGCTGCTTCAGGCGATCGCACGGGTGAATCGTCCTTATGAGGACAATGATGGCATCAAGAAGCCGTGCGGTTTGATCGTGGATTTTGTTGGGGTATTGCGAGAACTCAATAAAGCTCTCGCCTTCGACTCTGACGAGGTAAACGGTGTTATCGAGGACCTGGACTTATTACTGGCCAGGTTCAAAGAGCTAATGGACGGACAAGGTAGGAACTATCTTGAGAACGCGGGTGGGCCCGGTCGAAATGATGAAAAATTGGAGCGACTTCTTTACGAGGCGTTTCTGGATGCTGAAGCCCGGCAGAAGTTTGCAGATGTTTATAAGGAGATCGAGACGCTTTATGAGATCTTGTCGCCTTCTCCCGAACTTCGGGATTACATCGAAAACTACAACCGGCTTGCCGACATTTACGTCATGCTTCGGATTGCCTATGGGAAGAAAACAACCTTTATTGGCGAGGTAGCCCACAAGACCGAAGCGCTTGTTCGCGAACATGCCAAAGCTCACGGGATCGACCGTATGATCGAGCCTGTGGACTTCGACGAGGAAGCTCTGAAGGCCCTTAGGGAAGGCGCGCCAGGAAACCATGCGAAGATAATGAACCTTGCTCGGCTGCTTAGCCAAACAGCCCAACAGTACGGTGTGCATGATCCGGTTCTTATCGGAATAGGCGACCGAGCTGATGCTGTCTTGGACGCTATGATCGAGCGACATATTTCTACGCTTGATGCGCGCGATAGGCTATTGTCACTAATGGAAGAAAAGCGTCAAATGGAAGAGGCGCGGAAGGCGAGCAGTCTCGATCCGGATACCTTCGCGATCTTTTGGATTCTTGAAAACGAGAATATTGACAATGCAAAATCGGTCGCGAATGAAATATCTGGCGCTTTTGCTCGATTTGAAAATTACGCCTCCAACTCGGACGAACTCCGACAACTAAAAGCAGAAATATACAAGATACTTCTACCGGCCGTTGGCGGT
Organism: Acidobacteriota bacterium; assembly: GCA_029781855.1. Taxonomy (GTDB): domain Bacteria; phylum Acidobacteriota; class Blastocatellia; order Pyrinomonadales; family Pyrinomonadaceae; genus OLB17. The sequence continues at coordinate 4,714 of JAKOVX010000062.1, forward strand.
AAAAGGATGATAACAGTTGCAGATCAGATTCTGACCACGCGCAGAAAATGAAGCGAAAGATTCTTGACGACACACGGCGGATGTTAAAAGAGAAAACCCGTCGATGGGCCGAACATATTAAGGTTGAACCCACTCAGATTCGTGTTCAAACCATGACACGAAAATGGGCGTCGTGCTCAACGACCGGTTGGATCAGTTTGGCAGTAGATCTGGCGGACCAACCCAATGCATTCCAGGACTACGTGATCGTTCACGAACTGCTTCACTTACGAGTACCAAATCATGGAAAACTCTTTAAGAGTCTTTTGACAGTTTATTTGCCGGAATGGCGCGCCACAGCTTCAATCAATGAGTCGCGAAGAATAACTTGCTCGGATCAACGAAAATCTCCGTTCAAAGTAAATTCCGCCCAGTAATAAGGTTCGTGCATGTTGTTCGACTTGTTCTTGATCATTTCCAAAGAGGCTTTTTGTAAGGCCTCAGCAGACGAAAAGCCTTGCTTATAGTACCTATAGAATGCCTGAGCGAAGATCCCGGTCAATTTATCGTTCGCTTCCCACTGGGAGGCGATCACAGTCGTTGCCCTGGCGCCCATCGCGCCCCATGCAAGACTAACGAGCCCTTCGCCGTTCAATACATTATTCGTGTCGCACGAAGCCAGAAATACGAGACTCCCTTTTTTGAAGCTCATATTTAGGAGGTCGTTAACCGTGACGCGGCCGTCGTGGCCTCCAGCTGATCGGAAAGCAAGGAAGGACTCAAGTGGTTGCTCACCGTCGACCTGAGCATGCATTGATAGATGAATAATATCCGCGTTGGCGATGTTTCGGTGGAGATCGGCGGCCGTCGCATCTACAATCGGGCGTGAGCCGTAGAGAGTGGCGATGTTCGATGCTTCGGAGTCTGCGAACCGCAGCTTGAGAACACCGAACGAGGAATTAGAGAACGCCTTAATCGTGCTTCTGCTCGGTTTTGGCAGGCTCAAGTGCTCCAGCAATAGCGAAACAGAAGGCGAATAACTAACGAGCTTCTCCTCAATGAGGTAACGTTCCCCATCGGGACTTAGAGCTTGAAAGGGAATTTTCCAGAGATGTTTGTCCGGGATGATAACGAGATGGTTTGCGGTGAGAGCAAGCGGTTTCAAAAGTTTGTCATAAAGTTCCTTGCCGTCTCTTTTGAAGAAGATAGCGTTTTTTATTTTCCTATGAACAGCCTCAGCATCCCTGGCTAATTCGACTTCTGTGACTGGAACTTCAACCGATTTCACTGGCTTTCCTTTTTCCCATACGAACGCACTGAGCCGCCCGTCAAGTGCGAAGAAGTATGAAACAATTGCCACATTTTCGAGGTCTCGAATTTGATCTAACTTGGCAAGGTCAACCTTGGCTAAAGCTAGCCTAGGGAGAGCCATCGTGACCGATCGCTCAAATTCCTCGAGTTTGCCGGGAGCTGTGGGGTTACGAATAAACTCCGCGGAAAGCTCCCCAGCTTGTTTATGAATTTCCGGCGAGAATCCCGGCCGGGGTCTGGTTGCTGCACCATCTATCCGGTCCCTTAGGATCCTACCTTTTAAATAATCACTTGACCGCAATGCTATCTGCGGCTGTTCCAGATTGATCTGAGTGAGCAAACGATATGCGGTATGAAAGGTATCGGATAAGCCGAGTGATAGTGCCCCGTTTTCGGAAACCAGGATCTCATCGATCAGGCTGATCGATCTTTCCAGGTTCTCAAGAGATTCACGCCTTCTGTCTGTATGGAAGTACGCGGTCGCAAGTGACAGATAGATCCGCGGTAGGTCGTCTCGAAAATTGTTCTTTATGATCAGATCGTACAATTCCTTGTTCAGTCTGATCGACGTCTCCCAGTCCTTAAAATGTTCCGCGATTATGATCCTCCAGTTCGGGATCACGAACTCGGACATCTTCCCGGTCTTCTCGAGCTCCGCGAAGGCCTGCTCCGAGACGTCTCGCCGCCCCTCGAATCCGTGAATGATGGCCTCGCCGAGTAGCCGTTCGTGTCGATGCTCACTATCGGAATCCAGTTCCGTCAGACGCCGCTGGTATTGTTTGGCCTTTGCAATCTCGTGGTTATAAAGGGCATCCAGAAGGAGAGTGGCGAGAAAGGTGCAGGCCTGGCGACGGCTTTGCGGAAGGCTGTTGAGCGATGCCTTAAGGCCCTTCTCATAGACCGCCATTGCCTGGTGCTTTTGACCGCTCGCATTAAGGACCGATCCATATTCGAAAAGCGCTTCGCGGTATCGGCCTTTATACACGGTGCCGTCGGACGCGTCCACGACCATCCGGAAATGCTTTAGGCTGTTTGAATAGTTTAGTTTTGCCGACCATGCAAGGGCTAGAAATCTGTGCGTATCAAGCTTTGCCGCCGAAAGCGGCTGTTTATCAAAAAGCTTTTCGGCCTTTTCGAGCCACGATATTGCTGAGATATCATAACCGGCCTTAAAAAGCGCCCGGCCGACGCCGAGGTTGTATTCCGCCTGGATCCCGTCGTCCGACGGGGCGGTCTCGAGAGCCTTTTTTAGCTCACTGATCGACCGGGCAACATCGAGCTTCGCCCGAAACAATTCGGCAAAGGTCAGGTGGGCAAGTGCGGGCAGGCGAGCGGGCGGGCCTGATGGTGACCCGGCTTGAGAAAGATATGCAAGAGTGCGCTCGGCTGCCGCCTCGGCCTCCGTATAGCGGCCGAGTGCGATAAGGGCCTGAGCCCTAGTGTTGTAACAAATAAAGAGCCGATCGATATTCTCCTTTACATTCCCTTGTTTTTCATAGAGGGCGATATCTTTCGCGGCACGCGTCATCGCCTCCTCCGCATTACCTTCCCAAAGGGCCAATTGCGCCCCGGTCGGCGTGCTCTGGGCAGATACGAGTGTTGCACCCGTTATACAGCAATAATAAAGCAGCAAGCCCGCCCGCATGAACCAGCGTGCTGCAAAAATGACGGTAGGACGCATATATGGTCTTGGTTCTACGGCTGTGGACGGCAGCCCCCCATTGGGCAAGTGCAGATCCTGAGCGGACAGTTGTCATCGCCCGAACCAACGGACAGTACCGAAACGACCGCGTTCATAACGATGTCAAGAATCGGGTAAAACCCGCCTACGACCGGGCCGGCAAATACATTACCGGCAAGAGCCGTTGAAAATATTGTTACAAGAATAACCGACCGTAGTTTTTTCATTTGTTTTACTTTCTCCTTTTGGTTTGTTCGATTTGAGTTTTTAAGAACTTATAGATCGTGGCAGTTACGTATTTTCCGCCAACTCCATGCCCATCCTCGGTCGAGTAGATATACCAGACCTCGGTGTTTTGTTTTTGCAGCTGATTTTTTAGATCGACCACATTCGCTTCGGGGATTCGTCCGTCCCGTTTTCCCATCATCATGAGCAGGGGGATCTTGTTCCACCGGTCGGCGTTGTTCAAGGGAGACAGCGTGTCCAGCTTTGCCATCAGAGCCTCATCTTTTGGGTCTCCGTATTCGGTCTTCATAAAATCGTTGACCCAGCTTTGCGAAAGGTAACCGCGAATGGAGACGACAGGGGACTCGGCGATCACGGCTTTTACCCGCGTGGGTTCGTGCATTGCCGCGGACAGAACGACAAATCCGCCATAGCTCTGACCCTGCAGATAGATCTGCCGAGGGTCGAGGTCCTTTTGCTTTTCCACCCAATCGAGAAGTGCTCGTATATCCTTGACCGCATGCTCCCGTTTTTCGCGGTCATCGGCATCCATGAACGAGCGCCCGAACCCGGAGGAGCCTCGGATATTCGTGTGGATGATCGAGACGCCGAGTTGTAATGCTAGAAGTGCGTCGGTGGGATCAAAGATTGGTCTATCCTGGACCTGAGGACCCCCATGCACTCGGATAAGGACCGGGAGCCGACCGGTCTTCGTACGCGGCCTCACTATATAGCCGGTGATCTCCATGTTGTCGAACGAATTCCATCTGATGACCTCCGGCGGCCCGACCGTCCCGTCCAATGCGGCAGGCAGCCGTCCCTTTGTCCAATTGGCCGTCTCGCCGGTCGCCAGGTTGAACGACTGGATAAAAGTTGGTTTTTCATTGTTCTCAAGGGTATAGACCACTTCCCTGTCGCTCAGCCATCGCGTATTCCATATAACAAAGGATCCTTTTATAAACGGCGGGACCTCTTTTCCGAGGCTTCCGTTCTTGAACGCGAATATTCTCAGATGGTCAATGCCATCACGGGTTTCCTGCACCAGCAGATTGCCGCCCCCGGGCGAGATCTTAAAATCATGTGACGGTGCTATAGTGCCGGGAAGGTTTAACGCAGCCGCACGGCCTTTCTTCAGATCATAAACAGCGATACACGCCTGGCCCTTGCAGACATCGGACCCCTCGGAACTGTAAACGACGTACCCGCTGGCAAGCGATCCTTTTGGCGAATTGCCTTTGTCGGCTATCGTTGAGAGGGTGTTTGTCTCGGGTTCGAACACATGCAAGGACTGGGTCGAGGACGACCGCCAGTTTTTTAACAGTAGATGTTTCTCATCCGCGTCAAGGACGTACCATATTCCCGGAAGGTTGGCCTTAAAACACGTCTCGGCCAGCGCAGCCGACCGACACAACTTGCTCGTTTTCGATTCATAATCGATCTTTGTGTAGTAGACCGATTTGCCGGTCTTGCCCCACACGGCGGATTCGATCGATTCGTCCTTACCCGTCAGAAGCGCGGCTTTCTTTTCGGTCCGGTCCTTAAGATCATACAGATATAGTTGAAAGGTATCGGGTTTTTCGTGGTCCGAAATGAACAGGAACGAGCGGCCGTCAGGGCTGAAGCGGACCAAGTGGGGGACCGCTTTTTCCGTAAGTTTTACGGGTTCGGCTAGCGGGGAGTCGAGAAGGTATATATTTCTCGTCTCATCGGTCACCAGCAACCGCCGATTCGCCTTGTCGGCATCCCAGATCAGATTGCTTCTGATCTCGTTCTGTTCATAAAAGAGCTTGCTGACCTCGGAAGTCCTTATAGGCGGCACGCCTTCGACCCGATATGATTCAGGCACGGGAAGTATATCTTTGTCCTGCGCCGCCAACGGAGAAACGCATACGAGGCCGAGAAGAACCAAATTTAATGTTCTAACCGTGAATTTCATCCTTATCTTTCTCCGTGCAATCTGAAAATTGGTTTCCATGGCTATTGACTCTCGGAGCAACGAGTCACCGATCGTTGTCGTTTGCTCGACACCTTATCTTGAACCGACCGAATATCCTCGGACGTAAACTTTTGCGAATCTGCCACTATCACCTGACCGTTTTCAAGCGTAATAAGCACTTTCCATTTATACGATTTCTTAGGATCCAGTTGCTTCTTTAATAGGTATGACGTAGCATTTTCGGTTTCGAATTCATCGATTAGGATCTCTTCGTCGTCGGAAACATAGAGATGATATTTCGCGGCATTGGGAACGCGTTGCCACCGTAGCACCAAGTCAGTTTCAGCGTACCGGAGCTTCATTTCGAATGTTCTTTCCGTCCCACATTTCGAAATCGCACCTCTGGTCGAGGAGACACCTCCACTGACGGACCTTGCCGCCGCCCCTCGGTTATCGCTGGGACCTTTGGAGTTTTGCTTCTGGCGAGTCCCGGGCGATCGCTGTTCTGTTGAAACTCGATCGGGCGGATGATCCTTATGGTCGTTTTCCTTGGCACGATCACGAACTACGACGTTCGGTTCTTTAGCCTGGTCGTGGCTCGGAGTGGAAACCGGATTTTCAATCTCGAATGATTTCGCGACTTCGCTTTCAACACTCGATTCATTCGAAGCGGAAAAAAGAAGTACAAGAGCCAAACCCAAGATGACGACCAGAGCACCACCGCTCCACGCCAAGCCGTTCGGTTTGCTAAAGAACCTACCAAAAGCTCTGATGTACGGCGGAATCGAATATGCTGACTCATCGTTGACCTGCGATATCTGTGAATCTTCTTCGCCCATGACGGCGGTCCAAAATTTTCCGGCATCCGGCAACGGAAGCAGCCCGCGACACTCAACACAGCGGATCAGATGCCCGCCAATGCTACGTGACTCATTTGCAGCGAGAGATCCGGCGCTGAATGCCGCGATCTGATTCCTTGTTAAGTGCTCCGATGGATTCATTTTCGTATCGATCGTTCGAGTTTCGCTCGTGCCTCGTACCGCGCCTTCTTGATCGATCCAGCAGTTCCTTCAGTTCTTTCGGCAATTTCTGCGTCGGTCATTGGCAACCGATCACAAACGTCATTCCAATCCTTTTCACTAAAGTCCAAAGACTCTGCCAACTGCTTTTCTGTAATACCGGTTTGCAGAAAATAGATGATTAGTTCTAGTGAATGCAGCAGCAAGGATCGACGCTGCCGTAATGACAGTTTGCAAGTTGCTTGCCAAACTTGCTGAATGAGAGAAAAAACTTCGGCGTTGGTCTGGCCGTCAACGGATGGTTCTTCAGTTTCCGAAACTTCGTCGAGGGGCAGGTGAAGATGTCTGCCATTCTGGGATAGTTGGCGATTTACCTCGTTGTAGGCGGTCCGCGCCGCGAAGGAACGCCAGTCCTCACCGGACATTTGCGCACCTTTGTCCTGGTATTTTATACGCCATCGCCAAAGCCGGAGGGCCACTTCCTGAACCAGATCCGATCCGTTATTAGAATCGATGCGAGACCGGCGCCGGCCGACAATTCGTCGAACGATCGGCAAAACGGCGAGGAACGAACGCTCAGACGATTGCCCGGAGTCCGACGATGGCGAATCCGGCTCGTCATCGGGGGCGCCGCCTTGCGGCATCTGTTCTAAGAGAGATTCGATCATGCGTTCCAACTTCGAACCGCACCTTCCGGAACGGGATTCATCGCGAAAGGATTATTCGTTTCTCTGATTCCGGCTCCGCTGCTGGTTGCAGACGGTTCTGCGTGTTCGTCAAAGAAAAGTTCTTCGACAAAGTAACCTCTTGTAGTGGGCGAGGTTTTTATAGCTAGAAGTGAAATTTACGGCTAGTGGTTTTCGTGACTTTTTACTACAGAAAACGCGGCCCAGCTTGTTCTGCTTTATATAAATTTTGCATTAGCAAAAGAAAATTAGTCAAATGTTACAAAATTTAAACGACATTGGGAGTCTGACGCTTCTCGCACGGTACGATTTTCTCGACCTATGTCTTCTTGGTGAAACAGGAACAGGCAAAACCCATACCGCAAGGCTGATCCACGATATGAGCCCCCGCGCTGACAAGCCTTTCGTCGCGGTCAATTGTGCGGAGCTTACGCCCTCGATCATCGAAGCGGAGTTGTTCGGTTACGAGAAGGGAGCCTTCACGGGAGCAGCATCAACAAAGGAAGGCAAGTTCGAAGCGGCGGCCAGCGGAACACTGTTTTTAGATGAGATCGGCGAATTGACCGTCAATCTTCAGGCAAAGCTCTTGAAGGTCGTCGAAGAAAAAAACGTCACCAGAGTCGGCGGAAACCGTTCGAGAAAGGTCGATGTCAGGATAATTTACGCCACACACCGGGACCCCACGGTGTTCCGGGAAGACATACGATATCGGGTGACGGCGCATGCCGTCTATCTGAAGCCGCTGCGGGAGCGCGTCGAGGAGATTGTGCCGCTCGCAAAGGAATTCCTGGCGAACTTCAATTCGAAATCGGGCAAGACGGTAACGGCTAAGGATGACGTACTCCGTTTGCTCGAAACCGCCCCGTGGAAGGGAAATATCCGCGAGCTGCGTTCCTTCGTCGAAAAGGTGTGTCTCGACGCTCTCTTTTCGGCCGATGCCTCCCGTGAGCACCCGGCGCGAATTAGGTTGACCCGGGAGATCGTCGAGGAGCGGCTTAACAAAAAGGCATTAAATATAGGCGGGTCCCCGTCGTCGCCGCTCGGACCCTGGCCCCAGTTCACCCCCGGTGAGAGGATGGTTGAGTACCTTGAAAGGATCGAGACGGATCTTCTCCAGTCAGCCCTCGTGTCCAACAACTACAACCAAACACGCGCCGCGAAAGATCTCGGCATCAGCCGTTCGGGACTAATAAAGAAACTAAAACGGCTGGCACACTGATGGTTGGCGGCGTCGGCGGTTTATTTCTGCTTATGTTGGTGCATAAATGAACCACTTTGGTGCAAGAACGAACCAAAGTAGTGAACTTGGTGTTTGGAATGGGCGTCCGGGATGTGTATAGCCTCAAGCCTAACAATCAACCATAGCGTTTATGTGGGGACTATCTCTGAAAGCACATGAGCCACAACCTTGCGAACAGTTTCCAAAGATCGTTTTATCTCGTCGGCTTCAATTTCGAGTTCCGAACTGACGCGATTCCAAGTTTGGGCTTTGATCTTAAATTTTGCATCGATTAATCCCAGATTGTGAGTAAGGACGTGACGCTTCGCGAAAGCGATCTCCAAAGCATCCCGTTCCACTGCATCGAGCCCGTAAAAAATCTCGATCGACAAGTCCCGTCGGAAAATCTCCTCGGCGCCGGAAAGCCTTTGGAAATTGGTCCGGATCTTTTGGATCAGTTTATCAGCGTCCTCTTTAGAACTACTCTTGCGTATGGCGTATTGGTAAGCATATTTGAGAAATCCCTCGAACAGACCGACGACATCTTCAAGCGCATTGCCCAACATCGCTTGAGCGACCTTCTGCCCATGCTCGGAACCGATTCGCGCGGATTCGCTGATCAGGATGCGGATCGTCTCTGCGCTCCGTTCCAAATGCTGAAGGATGTTGCCCGCGCTGCACAGCGGACAATGGAACGAAACGCCGTAGATCGCATACCGGAAACGGCATCGATCACATACAACCTCTTGCTTCAGCTTTTCTTCGGCGTAGTGTCGCACAGATGGGAGTGTGCCAGGCTGAAACTCCATGCTGATGGAAAACATGCCGCCTTTGGGTTTAGGGCGCTTAGGGAAGCTTCTCGCCATGATATTCTGGAAGGTCTTGTGGATGCCGCGCATCATCATAGACTTTATCCACTCGATCTGTTCTGTCGTGTGGAGATGCTGCATGTTGTCGGCATTACCGCAATACGGGCAGGTAAGCTCCAGCTGTGAAAAGTCTTCGATCTCTTTTCCGTAAGCGTCGTCGACTTCAAGACTTATTTTGAAATATTTGGTCTCGCAGTCTTCGTTCGAACACTCTCGACCTAAAAGACCGTCCTCATCGGGCTTTATCGGGACGCTAAACTGATCATGTCCGTCCTCTGATTTACCCGTTCGATATTTTTCCAGTTCGTCGAAATCCATCGTGTTATTGTTGGCCTGACCTCATCGGTTGCAAATGCGTTAAATATAGTGCGAAGCGGATAAAATAACGTGATTCACTGCACCTCTTTCCACGCCCGATATTCGCTCGGTCGGACCTTGAACCTTGCGATGTTTCCGTCGTGCAGGCTGACAATCTCATTCTCGATAATATTAAATAACTCGTCATGTTCGGCCTCGGGTAAATCACTGGCCTCGATCAATTCCCGGATCTTAGCGACCACCACGTCGCCCTTTATTTTTTCAAGAATGATCGATCGGACGATCTCCTGAATTTGAGTCCTATACCGAAGCTTTAGCAGATTGGGTTCCGCTATCGCCCGTTGAACTGCCGTGTACTGTCTAGATGAACGGTCGTATGCCCACATGTAAAGGTCGCGGATCAGGCTTATGTCGTTCTTCTCGTATACGCCGAGGAGCGCACGGACATAGACATCCTTATCAACCTCAACAAACGACAGTGGCCTCAGATTTTTTTTGACCATGGGGATGTTTGCGACTAGCCGAGCCGTTCTCTTGTTCACATCTTCAAATGCCTGCAGATATGACAGATGAATGATCGAAAAAAGAGACTGCTCGAACGGGTCTTCAATAAGGTTGATTTTTTCTATAAATAGGTCGAACATTTCGTTGATCAGATGTGGATTCTCGAGCGGGAGATAGGTCGATCCTCCGATCCCAACAACGATTGATCGTAACCGTCCTGAAGCGGCGGCATTTTCAAGGAGATTCTCGGACAAAAGAGCGTGAATGCTGCAGACCTCGTGTGATGTGATCCGTTCATCTTCAGCGGATTCAACAATGTACTCGATCGCGGCTTTATGGTTGAGGATCATCTGAGCCTCTAAAGCATTTTTGTCATTCGCTTCCTTACCCAGTTCGATTAGACGTTTCGTTTCGAGCAGCGAGTAAGTATTGCCTTCAAGCCGACTGGAATTCCACGATAGATCTATCAATAGCCGATCCAGAATGTTTCTTGCGTAGGTGCCCGCTGGCCGAATCGCCGCCTCTACTTGTCCTACCTCGTGGAGTTTTCCACGTTGTTCGGGAGCGAGATAAAAAGTTGCATTGGGTACGTACGAGCGCAGGAACTCCTGATCGTAACCGACCGGTGTTCGCTGAGTCAGCGGACTAGAAATATAGTCATGTAGGGCCCGCGATGCGGCCGAGATAGGGATGCCGTTTAGAACATCGCCCCGCTCGTTCGTGGCTATTTGTAGTTGAGTCTCGGGTTGCTCGGCAGCTAGAACGTACACGCGGGATCGGGCGGCCCCTTTCGATACGATAAGTCCTTGTCGCGTTAACGAGGCAAGTGCTCGCTGAACCGCTCGTCGTTCGGTCGGGTTATCTGTGAGCTGTGCCGCCACCAGGACCGAAGGCACAGTTATTGTCGCCTCATTGTGAAGCATTTCCAGAATGAGATTTTGGAGTTCTGTTTGCTTTCTTTGCATGATCAGACAGTCGACATCGTGTATTGCGACACTATTGCGACACTATATCCTTTTTTCAGGAGAATTGCGACATGGAAAACGAGTATTGCGACAGCATAATGTCGCAATACTTCCTTTTAGGTTAGATCTGCTCAGCAAGGGGCGGAAATGGACACCTGAAAAGTCCAATTCGAGACTAGTTAGAACATTACGTTTAACTTCTTCGGAGAATACTCGACTATCTCAACGTTCTCCTCCCTCGCGAATTTCCCCAACCCGCGGTGATACTCTTTTCTTTCTATAAATAGACCCTCATCTATTTCGGGCCTGCTCTTAGATGGATCGTTCCGCACGCCTCATCCGGCGTTGCGAACGACTTGTTTCGTTCCTCAGCTTCCTCCTCCAAAATCTACTTCCTCAGAAAATGACAAGAAACAAAAGCTGTCGGCAAATGGCGGATCAACGGCTTTGAGGCGTCGATCCCGATCAAGACCAAGAAGAGAGAAACGGATGAAAGTTCTTATTTGCGGCAGTCGAGGTATCAGCGATCCAGCAGTTGTTTCACAGGCTATTGAAGAAAGCGGATTGCGTCCAACACAGATCATTTCGGGCGGGGCGAGAGGTGTTGACAGATTGGCGGCTGGATATGCAGCGGCCAAGGGAATCGAGTTTGTGGAATACCTGGCCGAGTGGGACAAGTACGGGAAACGCGCCGGGTTTCTTCGGAACTGCGTAATGGTTGGTGCGGCGGATGCGGTTCTTGCGGTGTGGGACGGCTCAAGCCGCGGCACGCAGCATTCGATCGAGTATGCGAGATCTTGCGGCAAGCAGGTCTTTGTATATCTGCACCCAACGGTACAGGTTCAGAAAGTCGCGGCATCGGCAAACTAACCTGTGAGACCCCGATCCGAAAACAAAAATGAAGCGGCAGATAGCAGTACGGCTCGACGAAGACTTCGATAGGACACACTTAGGGAGCGATCGTCGGGTCGTGACGCTTTTTCGGTGCCACCAAGACTAATAACTAACAGGAGAATAACGAACAACCATGTCAGCTCATATTTCGCTCATCGGCAACCTCGGCAAGGAACCGGAGACCAAGATCACCGACAACGGCACGTTCATCGCGAACTTCTCGATCGCTTCAAACACGTTCAGGAACACACCAGATGGACGGGTCGAGAAGACCGACTGGTTCCGCGTCACCGCGTTCGGCAAGCAGGCGGAGACGATCGCCCGCTACGTTAGGAAAGGGCACCGGCTTTACGTGCAGGGCCGACTCACGTTCAACCCGTGGCTCGACCGGAATGACTCGCCGCAGTCTGGGGCGGAGATCGTCCTACAGGAGTTCCAGTTTCTCACCGGCAAGCAGGGGGACGATGGAGATGCGTCCGTCATGCCTCCACCATCGGAGATGCCTACTGAGGTCCAGCAGGCCGCTGCATATTGAAACCAATTTTCTACCTGCCTAAGTGACCCGTCCAACATCGGACCGCCGCCCGGATAACAAGCAAGTCAGGTGCCGTGCGGTGGTCCGCCTCTTGTGCAGCAAGTCCTACAGCTTCGAATGTCTATGAAGTGCAAAGTCGAACGGATGCGTCTCATTACTCGCGAATATGTCAGGGCGAACCGCGACACGTTGTTCCTTTTTGGCGATAACCTTGAGCATCGGGGGCTTGGCGGCCAGGCAGCAGCGATGCGTGGTGAGCCGAATGCCATCGGCATACCGACAAAAAAGAGTCCGAGCTATAAAGATGACGCTTTCTTTTCGGATGATGAATTCGAGCGGAACAAGGCCGCGATCGATGCGGCATTCGCCAAGGTGACCAGGGCTGTCACGGAGACAATTCGGTCAATCGTTATCCCCTCGGACGGCCTCGGTACAGGACGCGCGCAGCTCGGGCGTCGGGCGCCGCGCACCTTTGCCCATCTTCAAAAGCGGCTAGCCGAACTCGCATCCGAATAAGCCAGATCTCACGTGACTCCCATATTGTGCCTGCAACAACTTGAAAGGGATTTTCGAGCCTGAATGAAAGTGATTTTCCATTCGGGGCTTTGAAAGCGCTGCCCTCAATATCACGCGTTTTCTCCGGTTCTTTTCTTTCCGGATATATGAGGAAGTTATGGCAGAACGATTGAACATCGAACAACTTAAGAAGTTCGCTCCGGGAAATGCGATCCTCGCATTCTCACTGCTCAATACAGGGTCCCCGATGCAGGACTGGTGTGCCCATCTCGGGAACAATCCGATGCGTCGAAGGGAGCTTGAAGAGTTCGCGATTCTCGGCGACGTGGTCGTCAGGATAGCGGACGAACTCGAACCGGAACCGGTGGATCGCGTACGGATAATGTCTCTCGAATATGCGGTTCGGATTCTCGGCAGCGAGGAGGACGGACGCGAGTTTGTCCGCTGCGTCAAGGCGATCGCGAGCCCGGACGCGGGCCAGTTCGAGTACGAGCAGATCGCAGCCTACTACTACGGCGAGATACGGAAGCGAAACGTAAGCGAGGTGCTCAAGGAGATGGGGCTTCTCGGGATGCAGCTTGAGGCTGTAACGGCCACCACTGCGGATCGTGAGATCTCGTTTGAAGAGTTCGAACGAGCTGAGCAGAAGCTCACGGTCGCCGACCAGCGCAGAGTTCAAGAGGCGGCTAAGAACCGCAAGCCGCTCCCGGCGCCGACACCGATCTTTGACAATGAAATGAAAGCGGTTCTCAGACATGTAGGACGGCAGAAGGTCAGCCGGATGATCTACGACGATCTCGCAGCTTACTACCTTGAGGACGGGGATAAATCGATCGAAGAACTGGATCGCGACTTCGTCACATTCGACAACCTGGAGCAGTACGACGAAAACGGCCTCATCGGGTTAACCATGAACGGCCGACAACGCGTCGTGGTGGTGTTCGATCTCGATTGTGAAGTGGATGCGTCGTGCCTGCCGCCCGAAGCGAGACACCTGGCCTCGGAGGTTGGAAAGCTGTTTGTAGGCCACGCGATGGGCGGGAGCTCAGCACAAGACGCGCGTCGAATGATAGCCGAAGCGTGGGCGGATCAGACACGATCGGCGATACCGGTTTCAAGCTGGAATGAGCCGTCGAAACACCCGCTCTCGGATCAGGAATTCGAGGAATGGCTATCGCTTTCACTTGACCGGATCTACGACCGAAAAGTGGTGCGGTCGGCCCGCCGATTGTTCCCTTTTAGCAAGGGACCGGCGGTCGAACTTGCCGTCGATCAGGAGGTAAATCCCGACTACGAGGAGATGCAGTACGCGGCCGCGGTGCTAAGACTTTTGTGGCGGCGGCAGTCTTCGGATTTTCATTTGAGAAGCCTTCGTCACGAAGCGTATCAGGAATTGTACCTCGCTATTCGCGGCACTTCAGATACGGCCGATGTAGCGGAGCTTAAGAAGCGGGCGTACACGGATTTTAAGGAACGTAACAAGCTCGCCCTGAAGGAGTTCACAGCCCTCAACACGGTCGCAAAATCCCAGGAGGTTCGTTTGCGTGACCGGTTCACGCGGGCGGCGACGCAATGGCTCCGGAAGGTCGAAAAGGCGACTGGCGGAGGGCTTCGGTTTCTCAAGTTTGCTCTCTACAACGACGCGGAAGCGAAGGCTCTTGCACGTCAGGAGAAACAGCGCCTTTGGGACGCGGTCCGCACGCGAGAAGCTGAACTGAGATTGGAAGCCTCGACGGCTCTGGCACACCGGCAGCAGAACCTCTTCTCGCAGCCCGCCAACCAGATCCGACAGGTTCACGTCGTTCCTTCGGCCTAGAAGTTGAATAGCAACAATATTTGAAAGGAGCGGAGGTCAGGCAGGTGGCGGAAATACAGGTTCCGCCCGCCAAATAGCCGGGCCGCCGCTTCCCGGACGGAGCAAAAATTAACCAAAGGAGCAAGAATTAACCATGTCAGCTAACATCTCGATCTTGGGAAACGCGGGACGCGACGTAAGCCTGCGCTACTCGGAAAAAGGCACGGCAGTCGCGAGTTTCCCGATCGCCTCGAACTCGTTCAAGAACGGCCCCGAAGGGCGTGTCCAGGTCACCCACTGGTTCAACGTGACGGCGTTCGGCAAAACTGCGGAAACGCTGGCCGAACACGTCAAGAAGGGTACTTATTTACTGGTTCACGGCAGGCTTTCTTTCAATCCATGGCTTACGGAAAAAGGCGATCCCCGATCGGGCGCCGAGGTGGCACTTTTCTCATTCGAGTTCGTCGGAGGAAACCGGTCGGACGGACAGGCATCGGGCGGAGCCGGCGATGAGAATCCGGAGGTTGCAGAGCCGTCTTACACAGGTCCGGTGAATGAGGGATCACAGGCAGACGAGCCGTTCGTGGATCAGTTCTAAAGAGGGCTTTCGAACATCAATTTATCCGCGTTTTGAAGTGTTTGTGAGGGCATCGGGAATCTCGGTGCCCTCTTTGCTTTGTAAGTCAGCCCGGGGGGTGAACCAGGTGACCGCATTAAAGCTTGTACAGGAAAACGGCCGTCCCGATGTGGCCGAGACATATACACCGATCGTGTCGATATACGCGGACGCTTCTTGCCTTCGAAACGGATCGCCTGATCAATCCGCCGGCTGCGGTGCAGTGTTGGTTGATCGCAACCGGATGGAGCTGAAGCTCCTTGCGAAATACCTAGGCCCGGTGACCAACCAGCAGGCCGAAATACTCGCCTGTGCGAAGGCGCTTGAGGAACTTCACCGCCCCTGCCGTGTCGAGATATTCTCCGATTCGCGGTACGTGATCGACACGATGAATGGCAAAAACCGAATGAAGACCAACCGCCCTTTCTGGGGGCGGCTGGTCGAACAAAGCTACGGCCACCACATCACCTGGAGATGGGTGAAAGGGCACGACGGACTCCTGTTTCAGGAGGTAGCCGATCGACTCGCTCGAGCTGCTTCAACCGCTCAAACCGATCTGCTTTCCGACGATCTGGAGCTGCTTACCGAGCACCTTTCGAATGAGAGTAGCCAGTTGAATATCCGTTCATTTGAGAGCGAGCTTGATAAGATTCTCGGTCATTACGCGACTTTCGGCCATCCGATGAATTCCACTTCGACATTCGACGGAGTAGCATCGCTTCCTTCGGCGTTTTCCTCCTAGATCGGGTACGTGATCAGGTTCGTGTTTTATTCCAGGTCTTGAAGGCTGCGTCCCGCTCGAAAAGCAGGTTGAGAGCGTACTCGATAACGTCATCGCTCGTGACTTTGGTGTCCATTTGTTCGCCTGAGAACTGAAGGTACCTTTTTAGTTTTCGGTCGGTGGTGTCGAGGATCTTTGTGTTTATCCGGACGTAGTTGAGGCGGTTGATCTGAAGCATCGGTCGCTCCCGATCTGGCTTTACCGATGGCTTGGTTTCAGAGGGTGTTGTCATAGTTTTTGATCCACTCCTTCGCGGTTGTATTTTCGTTCCGTGAAGGGGCTATTCAACTGGTGTGCCAGCGCTAATTCGATAAGAAAGGAGATGAAAAACTGGGCTCGTTGGTGAGTAAATAAGCCGTTGGAGGCGAGTTGGTTAAAAAATGCATAGGAGCCTGCTGTCACCGTACGACAGGATAGAACGCTTTTTCGGCCTGTCACCGAGGCCAATGCTTTGTTGCTAAACAGCTTACGAATTGTCACCGAGGTGACAACCGAGGTGTTCGCCGTGTCACCGCCGGTTTCGGTATGTGTTTTGCTGATGTTCGCGAGAGGAGGATAGGTGACACTCACGATCGGACCAAAACAAAAGGAGATCCGAATTTAGGCGAAATATGCGAAAAACTCAGAGGGAAAAAATTACCAGCAAGATCGGGGGAGACGCGGAAGAACAGCATGGCCGGTCGGTGCACGTTAGGCCGTATGCTGCGGACGAAAAGACGCTCGACGAGATCGCCCACAAAACAGGTGAAGGGAAAGCGGCGATAGTGCGGAGGATGATCCGTTTCGCGTTGTCCGACAAATACGAACATTTCAGTGCGAATCCGTGCCGGGACAGACTGGATCTGCTGGTGGAGCAGAGCCGCAAAGATGAGAGCGAATCCGACCGCATGGTGGAGATACTCGAGCGGATAAAGAATCTCGAAGAGAACCAGAGGATCGTATCGGAGAACACCTCCGCGTTCTCGCGCGAGATCTATTCGCTATCGGGTCTCGCGGTTTTCGTGCTGAACATCATCCTGAATCGGCTGATCGAGCTTACTTCGCCCAAAGAAACGGATAAGGAAACGATCACCCGTATCGCCGACGGCGCGATGAGGACCGTCATCGCACAGACGATCCTCGACCTCGACGAATGCTGCGCCTTTCACGGGATCGACTCGGGGCCGCAGTTGGTCGATGAACTGTACTTCGCAACAAGGATTCGTGGCCTTGCTCCGCCTAATATTGAAGATCAGATTCCCGAACTGAAACCCCTATGAGAGTGGTCGCGAGTGTGCAGTCGAAAAGAGGCAGCTCGCGCGGATTAGTTCACTACATAGCTCACAGCAAACTGGACGCCGAGAGAGAGCCGCAGAGTTCGCGCGAACTCTTTAATGCTTTCAGCGATAACCTCTCAGTAAAAAGTGCGAACAATTCGATGAGGGTCGGCATCGCAAAGGGGCGTCCGTCGAATGACGATCTGCACCACCTCGTTCTTTCGTTCCGCGATGACGATTTCCAGAAGCTGGGAGCCGACGAAGCCCGGCGACGAAGATCGTTAAAAGAGATCACCCGCGCCGCAATGAAGCGCCTCGAAACCGCTACGAATGCTGAACGGCTCTTGTGGACTGCGGCGGTTCATCGCAACACCGAGAACCCGCACGTTCACATCGCGATACAGAAGCGGTACCTCACCAAAGAAATCGAGAGACAGATCTTAACGAAGATCCCGCGAGAAACCCTTCCTCATTACGAGATCCGAAATGGCGAAAAGATCCTTGTCCATGGCCATCTGATCGACGCGGCTGCTGAGAAGATGGAGGCAATTATGGACCGCGAGCGAACCGGCGATAAGGTTCCGAAACGATCCGACAGACAAGCAGTTTCACAAGAGCATTTTCGGAGCGGAACAGAGTGCGAGCCAACCGAAAGATCAAGTATCCGGATCGCTGCAGAGCGTGAGGCCCTGGCCAAAGGGATTCTCGCCGAATACGAGCTTCGCCGCATCGAGACGAGGATCGATTCCTTACTCGATCGCGGTCACGAAATGCGGTTTACCGTAACGGATCCGGTAACCGGCAGAAAAAGACGCCTTTCGCTTCGGGATATCCCGAAACAAGAACCTCGAGATGAAACCAGTCAGCCGACACCAGCCGAGCGGCAAATCAAAACGATCCTTCACAAGATGCTTGCGAAAGAGGAGGCCGCAAAAAACAAGGTTCGGAACGATTTCTCCGATGTGATCCGGGAGGCTCGACGAATCCGTGGCGAGTATAAAAAGAGCGGCCGCCAGCTTCCGGTTCCGTTGCTCTCAAAAAGAGAACTCGACAGGCTTCAGAAGGAATGTCTTGAAGCATCAGATATCCGAAGATTCTCATATCTTGAAAGGATCAGAGCCGACCTTACGAGATCGAGTGAAATAGAGCCCAGAAGCAGGAATGATCTTCGCTCGATCCTTGCACAAAGGAACATCTCCGAACTTCGGTCACGGTTGTACGACAAGACGCACAGGGAGCAGAGCGAGAAAGGATATTATCGCCGGTTTGATATTGGGGGAAAGCCTGTGTCACTGGCCGACCTGGACCGCGAACGAAAAGAGCGAGACGGTTCAGCATCCTCTTTCTTGGAAAAGCTGAAGACTGCGGCATCGCAATTATCCAAAAACAGGAAGACGCCGACGCAAGCGAATCGGACCGACCATCTACGAAACGAGATCGCCGAAAATCTGGCTGAACAGCTTGCGACCATAGAGAGAGATGGGAAAATCGAACAAAGCAAGGCCAAGATCCTTGCGAGCATCCTGAACGGAAATCCCGAAAGCGACTTAGGTCATGGTTCATATTCACCGGAGCAGACGGTCGAAATGGAAAAGCTGTCGGTTCAGCTGAAGCTCAAGCATGACTACGAAAATAATTGGAAAGAACAGCGCTTGATAATTGAATCGGCCGGGCGCGATTCCGTGGCCTATCGAAAGCTCCTGAACGCCGACCCGACGACGCATTTCACCGAACATAAGAACCGCGTCGTTGCCGGTCGCTCTCTTGCCAGAGAGATCGTTGCGAGAGTCGAGTTCGACAAGGCCAAGGAAGACCTGAAAATATTTCAGGACGGAAAGAGGTTTCAGAAGTTCGGAATACCGGATCAGCGATCGGTCAGCATTAGATATTTGAGCCTGCACGATGTCGATCTGAGCGGGAGAAGCTCACTGCTCGATAGGGCAGTTAACGAACTGTTCGAGAGCCGTCAACACCGGAAACTTCGTCAGACTGTCTCGGGCCTTGTCGAGGATAAAGAGCGGCGACTGAAGGGGGATGTGGCGGCGGCGAAAGAGATCATGGTCTCTGCCTCACGAAGTTCGTCGGAGTTCAAGGAATTTTCGTATCTCGGCTTCAAAAGTCGAACGGGTTATCGACCGATCTTTACGTCTTCCGAGATCGCGATGCTGGAGCGCCGTGCCTCGAACACTCATAGCCCAAAAGAGGCACAAAGGCTGCGTTTAATTATCGATTCCGCTGATGGATCGTTACGTTCGCTCAGCGACCTGTTGGGAGACTTTCAGAATCCGGAACAGGTTCGTTCCGAGGTTAAAAAGATCGCTATTCCTACACATGACGGGTCAAAGGGTGACCGGCAAGAAAAGGGCCTGGAGAGGAGCACCGTTCTTCGTCGCTCCGAGCGCTCGGTCGAAGGTCATTCGCGTTAGGCGGCTTCGCCGAGAGCGCAACAGGCACACCGCTTGCACAAGTGACTCACTGCACCGGGACCCGACGAAGGTTCGTGCATTGAGAACATGAAGCCAGAACTTAGCAACCAGGTAATTGTTTGTCTAAACGACGAAGCGCAGAACCTTCCGCGTCGAACACTCGATCTGGGGAACATCATAACTCCGGAACTTGGTTCACTTTCGCCCCGGCGGAGCGAAATCGCACCGAAAGGCGCGAGCCGGGACGCCGCTCTTATCGCTTACGCGGAAAGACTTCGCGACAACTACAAGACGAATGAGGGCGGCCTGCGCGACGGCATGCTCAAGCTGGGTGAGGCTTTTCGCGACGGTCAGACAATCGCGATTTCGTGTTTCTGTCGTGCGGGCGAAACATGCCATGCCGACGTTGTTAAAGTAGCTGTTGAAAAGCTCGGCCACGGGATGAACGCCCGCGAAGCTGTCGTCGAGAAGTCTCAACCGGCGATCGTTGAAGATATCACTACTCCCCGCGTCAACCCGAGAACGCAACGAGCCGTGAACGAGATCCTTTCCGTCGGCCGATCGGAAATGATCCTTGCCAAAATCGAAGACACGGAAGGCAGAAACCGAAGCGAACATGCGTCCCGTCTAAACGCCCATTCGCAGTTCGTAAGGGATCTATACGAGCGAGGAGCCGTAATTCGGGACGGTGTGCTCATATCGCCGAAGGAAAATCCCTCGTCAGCGCCGGCGCTCGCCATCGCGACGAATGAGTACGCGGTCAAGAGACTCTCGACATTGTTGGGAGAACCACGCTCCAAGGAACTGGCACCGGAAATTGTCGAATACGGGATGAGGATCGCCGGTTCATCAGCCGACCGCGATACGCAGATGAAGGTCTTCAACTGGATCTATGGAGCCCTTGAAGGCCGGAACGAGCTTTTGCGTTCTGACGAGAGAATCCCAGAGAACGAACCGAAGGAAGTAAGGATCGAAAGAACACTTAAGGAAATAGCCGGGCTCGCTGAAGAAATGGGCAAACTGGAGCCGACCGATAGGTTGGACTTGATCGACGCGCAGGAGGCTCAAGCCATATCTGAGGGAAATGATAGAGGCGATGACGAACTATCTCTTGAAAGAATGTATGACGAAGCGATCGCTCAGGAAACCGGGACGACCTCTCACCGTCGGGAAGAAGGCGGAGGCGGCGTTCACGAATTCGAACGAGTCGAATTGAGAGACATCTCGCTCGTCCGCATGGCTTCCGAAATGTCAAAGGAAGAACTCGACAGATGGACCGACGTTCGTCTCCCCGCCCTTGATGAAGCTCTTGAGAGCGGCACGCCCATCGATTCAATCTTGAGAGTGTTTCAAAACGATGTATATTTCGCTGCCAAAGACGGCCCGGCTGAAAAGCAGTCCGCGATCGAAGATCTCACCTTCGCCTCCCGCTACATCGAGCACCAGCTGAAACAGCCTGAATCCCGGCTGAGACATTTCAACGCGCGTTACCGTGAATATGCCGCGATGCTGGAACGGGCATCGTCGCGAGACGAGGTGATAGACGCCGCCTCGCGGGTGCGCCTCGAGAATGCAAGACTCGGATTTCAGTGGGAGAAGCTACCCGAAACGGAGAGGGCCAATATGGCCCCGCCATTAACTTCAAGAGAGATGCAGTTCCTTTTCACCGAGAGCTCTCCGCGTCATTATACGGCGGAAATGACGGCGGCGAAACTGTCCTATCTGAGTGTGGGCAACGATGCTAAAACAAAGACCGACGCCCTGATGCACGGCGAGATATCGCCAAGCCCGGAAGCTGCTCAGTTAATCGACAGCCTCGAATCCAGGCTCGGAAGGCGGCATCTGAAGGATTCATTGGCGGCGACAAGGCATTTTCTGCAAAGCCTCAAGACCCCGAACGACGAGTTACGCTACAAGAACGAATTCGATCACAGGGAGGTTTATCGGAAGTTGCCTGCGGCCGAGAGAGATTTGGTTTACCAGAGAGCCGTGCTTCAGAAAGAGGGATTGGAGTCGAAGCTTATTTACAACGAATTGGATAGTCAAAGGGCCATTCAGGAGTCGGTTCAGAAAACGGAAATAACAACCTTCACCGAATTTCGTGAAAAGTTGAAATCCGAAATTCTTAAGCTTGTGAGGACCGGTTCCACGCTCGATCATCAAGAATTGACGACGCGCGCCGCGTCGATCCTCGATGCGAGTTCCGCAAGAAACGGACTCGCAGGTAAGGCCGACCATGAAGCAATGAACGTGCTAAGCCGTGAGCTTTCAGACGGGATCGGCAAAGACGCGGCTCGCCGTTCAATACATCATTCGCGAACCAGCGGTTCGGCAACCGAGAGATTGATTGGGGAGGTCAGCGGCCGCGAAAATCGAAACAACGAAATATACATCCGCTAGAAAAGGAATTACCGCCTCCACCTAAACTCGGAAAATAGAGCCTTTTGCGCAATCGAGGCCATGCACGAGATTAATGCTGTTTGGCTGCTTGGACTTTTTCGGACCTGGCAAAGAGGGGTAAGGATCGGGGAGTTTTAGGTTTACGAGAAACTCTAATCCCGTTGACGGAGACCCGCCGGCTGTTCGATCAGTCCAAGTACGTTCAACTGTTGTGCCGATGGATAGACGCTGAGAGCCTTAACGTCTTCAGGAGTCAGAGCCGGCCCTTTCCAACGTCGCTGGGACTCGGGGGTTATTACAAGGAACCACGTAGCGGCTTCCTCGCGCCGCCGACCCATCGGGATCGCCCAGAGCGCGAACTGGTGATGACCGATCGGCGAATAGAGGTAGTGGTAGTTCCGGTGCGCTAGACCGGACCCGTCCTTTGAAAACTCACGATCTTCCTTTTTCTCCCAAACGACGCCTTCCAGTTCCTTCAGATCCTTCGGGAACGAGCCCCGTTTACTATGAAATGAGCGAAGATCCCGCACCATCACGTTGAACGCTTCCACCGGCGCTTCCGCAGTTCTCCGCCTCTCCGACGCCCACAACGAGTAGATATAGATGCCGACAACAGTTACGGCAGCGATCGGCATGAGCATAAGAGTGATCTTTAGGTGCTTTTGCATCGGGACTCAAGCCGCTCCCCTCACGATCTGCGTTTTTTGTTCGTAGCGGGTTGCCAGCAGGAGCCGTATATCACCCACAAAGTCGTGAAGCTTTGTGGCGTGGGGTCTGTTCGATACTACCTCCTCAGCACCGGAGTTCGGAGCCGCTGTCTTAGCTACTCGCTCGACGACACCCCTTAGTCTTTCATCGGAATAGATCCGCTCTACTTCCCGTGAAATGAGGCCCGCTAAGCCGGGTTGTTCGGCATTCGGTTTTGCAACCGCTTTCGGCCGCTCGGTCAATAGAAATGCCGAGTCGATATCTCCAAGATGAAGTTCTTGCGGTGAGCCCTTTTGTTTCGCGAGGTGCACACTCTTCAAAACCGCAAAGGGTGGATATGCGGCCCGGATCGGCGGGGCCGTATCGCTGACGATGAGGACTTCCGAATGCCGGGCTATCTGCCTTATCTCTGACGCGTGCATCAGAGCGCGTCTCTGTTCGGCGTATCTGGTGTTGTCGTGTTTCTTCCCCGGATAGTCCTGAAACGTTTTCGAGAATATTGTCGTGTCTCCGAGCTGCTTCGAAGCGTATTCGGCCGTTACGTCGTCGAGCCCTGGGAGGAAGATCTTCGTTATCACTGTGCCTAGGATGGCGTTCGCCCGCTCGCGACCGTACTGATCGTACATCTGCGGGAGGTCCTGGTATCCGAGTCCGAGGCCGACGCCGCGGCCACGACCGATGCCCGATATTCGTTTCACTTCGGCGACGTTGAGTTGGTACGCCTCGTCGATGAGGACGAAGCACGGATGTTCGGGCTCGTTCAGACCATCGAGCCGCATTTTCATCACCGCCTGCCCGAGGAATGTAGCGATGAACTCCTTGTAGACGTCCGCCGCTCCTTCAGAGACTACAAGGTAAACAGCCGTCCCTGGTTTCCGAAGATTCGCGAAGTCGATAGTCCTGCAGCCAGCTTCTGTCTCTTCCGCGTTTGGCGGCATCGTCACCATTCGAGCCGGTGCCAGCGTGAAAGGCCGAAGCTTGTTGTAAAGACCGATAAGTATCGACCCGCGAGTCTGGATAGGGGCTTGCCGAAAAGCAAGGTACGCCTGTTTCGCATAAAGACTTGGCGAGTTCTCCATTGCCTGAGCGAAAGCGTCGTTACCGTCTTCGCCCAGTGAGATCAGGAAGTCGGCAGCAAATGCCGGTATCGCCCTCCCTCGATACACCTCAGCGATATGAAGAAGAATCGCGGTCAGGGCGATCTGTTCGGCATCTCCCCAGAACGGATCCGTGTTCGTCTTACGGCGACTTTCGATCCCGATCATCATACCTGCAACTTGGCACGCGAAGGCGGGGTCGTTCCGGCATTGCGGGATAAAGTTCCAACGATCGCTCTTGGTCGGGTCGTTGAGATCGAGGCGGAAAACTCTCCTGGCGGAGCCAGCGGTCTGAGCGAAGAGTTCTCCCTTCGGGTCGTATACGAGACATGACGACCGCCCCAGGATCGCGCGGATCATCGAGATGAAGAAAGTCTTCGACTTGCCGGAACCCGTAGGCCCGAACATTACGAAGTGCCGGAGCCATTGGCTCGGAGGAAGAAAGATGTCTCTACCGCCGAACGCCTTCGCGATTGGCAGAGCATTGTGAGGCAAAGGAAGTCCGCGAATCTTATTCATCAGGCCGCAGCGGATAAGGTCCCTGGCCTTAGCCCAGCGAGCCGATCCGTGAGCCGTGCTCATGTGCCTGACCCGGTAATCTTTTAGCAGCCCGTACCCATCGACGAACCCGCCGCAGATGCAGCACAGAGCGCTGGCCCAGAACGCGAGGTTGATCAAACCCGGTTCGTTCAAAAGCCGGCCGGCGAAAAGGAACAGGCCCGCTCCAACGAATCCGAGGAGCAAGTACAATCCGCCCCTGCCTACGTCGGCGACCCAATGCCAGAACGCATTGTAGGAAGGCAGATACTGCTCGTTCGCCTTCCGGGGGATGCCGCGTGAAGCATCAAACGTTTCGATCCTCTCGCGCGAGAACATATCTGGTCTATCGCCCTCCTATATTCAACGACCGCAGCCATGCGTCCTGTTCGCGAAGGTCGCGAACCGCCGACTCATCCAAAGGGAGAGATCCGCCGCGCCAATGCTCGATGCTCCACCCCGCGGCGGAAAGCTGTTCGGGTGTGCTGAACCGCCCCGGCACGATCGGGATCGTCCCTGCGGAGTGTCGAAAATACATTACCGAGTTCGCTTCAGCGGGTGGCAAGGGGAACCGAAACAGGATTGCGGGGCCTCCAGGCTTGCTTATGGGCAAGGAAAGGATCTCGAAACCGAAAGGATCAGCCCGGTAGTTCAGTTTCAGTTCGCTCAAGGTCGAGCGAAGTGCCTCATCCTTGATCTCGGTGCCTGGGGGAAGGAGCGAGCGGTTTTGAAGACCCAGGAATATTTCGGCGAAAGTCGCAGGGAATCTGCCGTTCATTCGAAACTCCTCGAATGAGGACAGTGAGACCGCCATCAGCAAGGCCCCCGATTCTCGAAGTCTCATCGCGGTTTCGTAGTCTCCGCCGGAAAGCACGGGTTTCAAGCGTTCGACCCCGGGGGCGCCCGGTGCGGCGGTTTGCTCCGACGGAGTTTCGATGAATTTTAGTTGGACGGTCCTGTCTTGTCCCCCGTAAAAAGTTCTTGCGGTGAAATAAAGTGCGACCACCAGTAGTAGAGTGCTCAATGCCCGGTAATCTCTATACCGTCCCCACCACAAGAAGAAGTTGTCGACCCTGCGCTGCCGCCGCAGCGTGGCCTCGTCTTTCATGTCCTCGTTCGGCTTCCGTTCGGATCGATTCGTGTTCATAGCGTAATAGCGATATTCCATTTCATCGCCCACTCGGGATCCCTCGCACCAAGCCAACAGTCAACGGTCGGATGGAATGAGTGCGTCATCGCAAGCAGGTAATCGAGCTGCAGGCCGAGAAGTTCGCGAGCGTCACCGGTCTTCACGAAATAGCAAAAGAACCTCGAAAGTGAAGCGTGATCAAGTGATTCAACGGAGTCCCTTACAAAGGCACCGGCAACATCGATCGATTCACGGATGCTCGGGTGATCTTCCATCCCCGCGATGCCGCGAACCGCGTCAAGAAGCTTTATAGCGAGAGCGAGTTGAGAGGATGACGCTTTTGGATTGCGCGCCCGCAGTATTTCCAGTTCCTTTTCGAGAGTCGGATTGGCGAACCGGGTGAAGATATGCCGCGATATGAACGGACCGCTCAGCTTGTGCCGAAGATCGTTCGAGGTCGTGATCACGATCGGACGGCATTCCCAGTCGGCGACGCCGATGCAGCCGCCTTCGTATCGCGGGATGTAGATCAGCCCTCGTTCAAGCGGCATCAGAAGAGCGTCTTCGATACTCGCTCCGAACTTGTCGCTTTCGTCAAGAAGGAGCACCGGGGGCGGATTCCTTGGTGTTGACCGAGCCGCTTCCGCCGCAAGATCGTACGCCAGGCCGACCTCGCCGAGAATGAGGAACTGTCGCCGCCATTTCATCTTTCGTGCCTCATCGAGAAATGCTAGTTGCTCGCAGTCAGGAAGACCCTTAGCAAGCGCAAGATTTTCGCGCATCCATACTTCCTGCTCCTCCCGGTCCCAGTCGTAAAGGATCTCCTCCTGTTTCAGGCCATCGCGACCGGCGACAACGCACATCGCTAGGTTGCACGCCTGAGCGAGCGCTTCCGGAAAGGCGGTCTTGCCGCTCCCGCGTGTGCCCGATATGAGCCAGGCGCGACCGGACTTGAGGCTCTCGCAGAAGTCCTCGAATACCTGTTCACCGGGAACATAACCGGTGCCGCAGATCAGTCCGTATAGATCGCGCTCGCCTCCCGTCCTTAGAAGACTGCGCGGGTCGATCTGCGGCCGATCTGGATCATGAGGGATCATTCCTTTACGGCCTCCGGTGTCGATCTGCTATCAGGTGATGCTGAGTTCTCCGGCAAGCCTGTCACTAGAACGTATCCGTTCGAGCCGGCCGCAACTTCCAGGAAGGTGTCCTCCCGCTCGTTCTTCAGGATGGCTCCGGACAAATCCTCGGTCATCGACTCCGCTCCCCGACGCAGCGGTTCCGAAAGGATCACGGTGCTGCCGGACCGGATCGCACCGACAGAACCGAGAATGGAGGCAGCCGTGTCCTTCATTCCTCGAAAGAGGCGCGCCCACTGCGAGGTGAGATTTCGGCGCTTGCCTTCGATCCCCGAAGCACCGTCCCGGCCGAGAAGTTCTCCGCTGAACCTTATGAGCTCACCCGAAACAGGATGGATGAGGCCCACAACGTTGACGAAGGCTCGGACGGATTCGCCGCCACGGACGTTGCCGACTATCATCGTTCCGGCGGGATAGGAGTATCCTTTGCCTTCGACAGGACGGGTCAGTTCCATCCGCACGAATCCGCCCGAGCTGCGAAGCGTGTAAATGGAGCCGACGAGACGGACGGGCAGCATCGTTCCGAAAGGTATTTCGCCGGGCGGCGCGGCGATCGCCGATTTCGGCTTTGGAGACTCGGCTCCAGGGTCTCTTATCTTTTCGTCTTTGACGGAAGCGTTTTTGATTATTCCGAAGAAAAGGGACCGACCCCGGGCATCATCCGAATCATGAACTTTCGAGGCCGGCACGCTTCGCATCCCCTTTTCAGTGGTAACGGGTTTCGAAGCGCCGGACTGATTCTGTTTGCTTGCCGAGTCTTCGCCGGTTAACGGCAAGGAATACGGCTCTTTTTCTCTGATCGGTGGCTTCGTGGCTTGATCGGCGCCCGCGTTTTGGGAAATATCATCAACATCTGCCTTGCCGGCAGGAATCCCGTCCTGAGTGATGTCCACCGGAACTACCGAACCATCCGGATGTACGGCGGTGACGGAAGCCGGCGACGCTGGAGCGACCATACTGAGAGCCATCTTCAGCTTCTCGTCTTCGGTTACGGGTGCGGAGGATTGAGCGTTCTTTGGCCCATTTCGGTTCACCGCATCCGTCTTCGGTGCGGAGAACCATCCCACACGGAAGAACCAAGCGATTGCGACGACGAGGATGCAAACGAAGACCGCGAACGCGGCAAGGGTCCTGACCACCTGCCAGCGGCGTTTGTGCGGTTTGGCAGCCGGTGCTTCAACATCATCGCTCTCTTCATCGGCTGCGTCCTCAGGCTCATCCGACGAGCTCTCAAGCAACAACTTTTCTCTTGCATCGTCGTCTTCGAAACCTGGCAATGCTGTCGGCACGTCGGCCGAGTCAACTGTAGTCTTTTCCATTGATATTCCTACTCCTTTCCTTTCGAATCGCCGAGGCTTGAGATAAGCGGAGCATCGGCCGCTTCGCGATGTGCGACGAGAACACGAACGCTCTGATTGGTGCCGAGGATCGGTGGCTTGTAGGCGAGGGCGTAGTAAGCGGTCGAACCCGGCTGCACAAGTCCTTCAAATGTTGTTGACTCTGCGTACTGGGCCTCGACCCTTGTCGTCTGAATGCTGTTTCCGCTCGTGTCAGTGGTTTGTACCTGAAGTTCAGGCATACCTGGAACAAGTCTGAGATTGGACGCGGTGATGTTTCGTACGGCAATGACTACCAGCCGCGTTTCCGGATCAAGTTCCGTGACGCGCGAGACGGCGAGCTCCAGACCATTCTGTGGTTTTGAAGAAGGGCCGAGATGCTTCTTTGGCTCTCGAATAGTCTCGGCGAGTTTCTTGTTGGCTAGAACGGATATTTCGCCGACTGTTTTTCTCTTGTCCGAGCCTTTGACACGGACGGCTTTTGTATTTCCGACATCTGCGAATGTGGAACTTATCGGATGCTCTCTTTCGGGTTGCGTTCCAATTGAGACCGGCTCCACGGGAGGACCAAGTCCGACAAGTTTTGAGACCGCCCGTGACATCATTGGTGCGGACGGAACGTTCTCGCCACCAAGGTCATACGCAAGGCCGGCCGTACGCCTCGCGGAGATGACGGCATCGCGATCGTACGTGATAACGCATCGGTGCGCGTTCTTTCTCAGGTCAGCGACCGGAACAAGCTCCAGGATCAGAACGAGCCCGGACCTCATTTGGAGACTGATCGAGCTGGCGGAACTGCCGTCCCGCGACGGCACAAACGACTCCCCCGGGTAGATGGTTATCGACCGGTCGGTCTCTTTCGTCGGCGATTGAAAGACGGAGGCAAGTTTCGGGTTCCCCTCGTGGATGTAATAGATGCCGTCGGAGGCCGGGAACTCGACTATCGACACCGCGTTCTGTGCCAGGCCGAGCCGTATCACCGTAGGCTGCTTCGGGTTGACCGTCACCCTGGCCTCGCCCGAGAGGTAATCGGGTTCGGCCAGATTGACGACAGAGACCGGCGCCGCCCGCGGAGACAGGATCGGTTTCGCAGGGGCTTCGGCAACCGGCCGGGAAACGTGCTTCTGCGGACGTTTCTTGTCCGCTTTCGATTTGACGGATCTCGGCTGTGTCTGAGCTTTGATCTCGGTCCAGCCGAAGAAGATGATCGACGGAAGCAAGACGGAAAGAGCAATTTTGGGTAACTGAATGTTCATAAGATTTATAAGCATGAATTCTCTTGTGGATTGACTACCGTTCCTGAGCGGTATACACTGGTGGGCCCGCCGCGGTCTCCTGTTCGGCATCATCTGCAATGAGCGTCACGGGCGATACCGATTTGCCGTTCACAGGCTCAACCCGGAATCGCAGGATCGTGAATCCGGTTCGCAGATTGTTGTCGTTCCTTACCGGCGACGACGGGCTGTCTTTGAGTAGGAACTTGGCCTTAAGCTGTACGGATTCCTCGACATCCTTGCCGGCAGCCTTACGGCGGATCTTTCTGACTCCGATAGCTCGCAGGACATAGGGATCGTTCTCATCGACGGTGAGATCCTGAAGCTCCCACGATGAATTGACGCTCTCAGCCTTCTCTGCTGCGAGAACGCCATTCTGTTTCAGGCGAGTAGCCATCGAGATCGAGAGATCCGGGTCGAGCATCCGTAGTAGCTTGTTCACTTGGCTTTCCCGTGTCGATTGCTCAACCTCATAAAGAGCGGTAAGGAATTCCTTGACCAGATACTTCTTGTCCGTAGCCGAAGGAGTATCGGGTGAAATGCTGACCGTTTCAGTTGAACCGTAATCGCGATTGTTCAGTTCCACGACCCGGCCTGACGATTTATCGACGATGATCCGATCAGCCTTTCTGAGAGAGAGATAGATGTTGATCCCGACGCTGAGTGCGAGAACTATCAGGAGTACCCAGACCGCCTTGAATAGCGATGAGATCGTAACTACGTCTTCGGGATCGCGGCTCATGTAAAGCGGCGCGTATGGAGCCGAGAGAACGTCGGACATTATGGAATCTGGTGTTTTCTCTTTCATCGTTTCGTGTGCGGACTTGCCCGCTGTCGTGACGTATTCGCAAAATGAATGCCAGAGACGAGAGGCATTTTTTCCTGAGTTCTGAAGATCTCTTTCCTTCGTTTGGAGCAAACCCGAACCGTTGGTGCGGAAAGGCGCTGCAGGAATGAACCAATTACAAATTTCACGGTGGAATGCCTGCAAAAGTTGATCTGGCTTTCTGGGCCGGGAGGCTGCGAACTTGAGGGGAAATGATCACGGGCCCGTTGTTAGCTATTAGCTCCAATTTGCCCTGACCATTTACAAGGGAGCGCATTCCGGTACGCGGATCATAAAGCACGATAATCGTCGATGTTTCCGAATGATTCTTTGCTTCTAGAGGTTCTTTCTCTGAAACGGAAGTCTGCGTAGCTGCATCGAGGGTTAATCTATTCTTGACTCCCGGAAACTTGCCTTGAGTTTCTAACCAGTGATATACCCTCCTCCCTTTCGCAACGTAGTCAATTGTCTCTTTGTAAGGGGGAACTCCTCCGGACCTCCGTCGTCCGGCAGGGTTTATTAGCTTGCCCTGAGCGCGGATCGTCCTGCCCTCCAGATACGCCAGGACAGTGCCTTCGCCTGCGTTGTAGGCAGCAAGGACAGACTCCAGGCGCCAATTAAAGAGCCGACCGAGATGCTTTACGTACCGAGCGGCCGCATGGATCGATGCGTTCGGCTCATACGGATCGGCGAGACCGAAGCGAGAGGCAGTTGTGGG
Source organism: Acidobacteriota bacterium (assembly GCA_029781855.1). Classification (GTDB taxonomy): domain Bacteria; phylum Acidobacteriota; class Blastocatellia; order Pyrinomonadales; family Pyrinomonadaceae; genus OLB17. The sequence continues at coordinate 35,407 of JAKOVX010000062.1, forward strand.
AATGAACTGCATCAACCCTTGCGCGCGTCTGGGGCTGGTAAGCCACGGCCGGAACCGCGTTTCGTTGTACGCGATCGTCCAGAGAATACGCGGATCGACGCCTTCCTTTCGGGAGGCGTCGGCGATCGTCCCCTCGAAAAGCGCAGCTCGTGACAGAACATCCATCCTTGAAAGAACGGTTCTTGTGAAAGCCGGATGAGTCTGCGATGTGAGCGACAGAGGGAAAGAAGTGAGACCGACAAGCCATAAGGCAGCAGCAATGTAGATTCGTTTTCGCATGACGCGGGCGGTTCGCAACCGACGTGCCAGCGAACCGCGCACGCTAACGGCACGAGCCTTGCACAGCGAGCCAAACGATTGACGCTTCCCGTAAGTCTCGCGAGGCGTCAAAAAAATTCTTTACGCGAGGACAAGAATGAAGAAATTGATACGAACGATGCGTCACGCCGCGGCGCAGCTGACTCCCGTCGCCGCTGTCCTGATTTTCACCAACGTACTGCTGGCTCAAGGGCCGATATTCACCGGCGATGCCAACAATCTCTCCAACATCATCCGCGAGTCTCTCAAGCTAATGGCGATCGTGCTTTTCTGTCTCGGTGCGGTCGGCGTCGCCTGGGCGATCTACAACAAGATGACGGGGAAAGAGTGGGGAAACCAGGCCTTCGGCTCTTTGCTCTCGTTCGCGTTCGGGACGATCGTGGCCGTCTTCTGGCAGCTTGCACAAGGCCGAGCTGTTGGTGTGGACACGAATTTTTAGGAGACCTCAAATGAGAAGACGAGCCACACGACCAAATGTGTTTCGCGGGCTTAAAAGATTCGGGGTCTATTCGACCGACTGGAAGTACATTTTGATTCCAACCGGTATTGCATACCTGACGCCATTCATCTTCGGTCTCTGGTTCGGTTATGTGCCGCTTGGATTTCCTCTCGGTTTGTTTACGTTCCTGATACTGCTCGGAACTTTCAATTACCTGCGTCTGAGCAAGCCCGAGTGCTGGCTTTCGCAGAAATTCGACGCGATGGCCGACCGGTGGGCGCCGTTTCGCGTTCCGCTGGATTTGGAACTGGAGACCAAGGACTGGATTCAAGACTAGATAAACACAACAAAATGGACACAGCAAACCTTTCTTTCGCATACGTCGCGATCGCACTTTTCGGAAGCTTCACGTTCGCCGGTATCGGCCTTGTTATCGGGAGGCGGGTCTTTCCGCATTTCCTTGTTCATCGGAAGGAGATAAAGGAGTTTGGACCGATAACCCGAAACTTTCCATCGACTGAGATCCCCGGTGAAAGCGGCCGGCTTTTCCCGACCGAGATCCTCGGGCTCGAAGGAAGCATCATCCGTTACCGCGACGGCAGCTTTGGCAAGGCTTACAGCTTCGAGCCGGCCAACACCTTGTATGACGACGGCAGGCTGACCGAACAACGGATCGAAGATCTGAAGACAATACTCAAGTTCGACAAGCCGCCGAACACGATCATCCAATTCCGTTTCGTGAACGCGGCGGATGACGGACGGGTGCTTAAATGTCACCTTCGCTCCCGAGATGAAGAGAACAGCGATCCGATCGCATCGGTCCTTCAGGCGACGAATCTTTCCCTTTATGAGGAATCTATCCGCTCGGGGCAGGTCATGAGACAGTCCGCGAGCGTTTGGGTACGCGTTCCGGTGCGGGACAACAGCGACAACAGCCTTTTGGGGAAAGCGTTCCCGTCGGTCATCCATGCAATTCGCGAGAACGGCCTTCTTCGATTCCTGCGCCAGCCGATCCTGAAGGCGAGGAACGCTATTGGCGAGGCGATTGTAACGCGAGAACTTAAAGCGGAATACGATTGTCGGGCTAAGGCATTACGCGTCTTTCAGGCGTTCGAGGCGAATTTTCCAAAGTCGCTTAACTTGCGCGAGATGAAGGCGGACGAGTTATTCGCAAACCTATTCGCAAGTCACCGACGCGATCACGCAGACGTTCCCGTCCTTCCCAACAATCGGCGCGTCGACATCCGGAAATACCTTGCGAGTACCGGAATTGAGGCCGGCGGTGATTTGTTTGTCCGACACAATGCCACTCCTGCAAGCATTGTGACTCTTAAAAGCCTTCCGAACGGTTTCGTCACCGCCGACGTGATGCGTTATCTGACAGCAACGCGAGCTTTGGGCTTTCCGTACGAGATCGTCGTCGATCTGATGACGACCGAGAAGCAAGCGGCGAAGAATGACCTCCAAAAGCGGATCGACCGGATCGAGGGGAGCCGCAACACCTGGCTCGGCTTCAGGAACCTCAAGAAGGACGCGGTGGTGATAAAGGGCGATCTCGAAAACCTCCTGGAACAGGTAGAAGCCGACAACGAGGAGATATGCCGCCTGCGGATGAACGTGATCGTCTTCGCCGATCGGTCGAAGGGGGCTAAGGAAGCCCGTCGTCAGCTGGAGGTCCTCGACGATCGTTGCGATGCCGTCGTCTCGGCGATACGGAAAAAGATCGGGGCGGATGCGGTTCGTGAAGACGCCGTTCGTCAGCGGGAGATCTATCCGCGGATGCTCGCGGGCGAGCTTTCCGCACGACGAACCGGTCAGGAACTTACCGAAACTGCCGACTCCGTAATCGCGTTCGTGCCGACTGAAACGAGCTGGCGAGGCAGCAAACGCCCGCACAGCATCTTTATCACCCCGAACGGGCAGATGTTCGGCCTCGATCTTTACGACCGCTCGCTCATCAAGTCACCGACCGTCATCGTGACTGCCGCTTCCGGTGAGGGCAAGTCGTTTCTGGCATCGATGCTGATCACCGACATCCGTGCACACCGCGGGAACGTGAAAGTGCGCGTGATGGACTACCGTCATTCGTTCAGGCCTATTTGCCGGCTCTTCGGCGGAAGGCATATCGAATTCACTGAAAAGGATCCAAAGCCGATCAACATCTGGAACTATCCCGGGATCGAAAACGGCGTGCCGCCTTCCAAAAGACAACTTGCGATGGTTCTCACCGACATCCTGATCCTGAGTAAGACACCGAAGACGGACGCGATCACAAGTGCCATCGCATCGACCGTAATAGATGAGGTTTACAAGATGGCACTCTCGCGAAATGGTTGCGGCCGACCGAAGTTCCAGCCGACTCTCGGGCACTTCCTCGACATCCTCAAGAGCTACCACTGGAACGCCGGGGAAGAGAGGCAAGCAAACGAGCTTTACCTGAAGCTGAACATCCATCGAAAAGACCCGTGGCTCAACGCCCCTACGCACCCCGAATACGACGAACCGTCGATGTTCGATGTATTCGAACTCTCCGGGATAAGCACCCTCGACGAAAAGATCCGCGAGAGCGTGGGGTTCCGCATAAGCGCCCAGATCATGCAGGAGATCGGTGAGGAGAATGCCCAAAAACAAAAAACGCCGATCCTTTTCCTGTGCGACGAGATGCGCGAGATCAACCGGCATTTTCCGGCTATCCAGGAGCTTATCGCCGAAGCGACTGTGACGGGGCGCAAGGAAGGCCTCGTTACAGTCCTTTTCTCGCAAGCCTATGAGCATTTCACCGGAACGCCGGAACAACCCAACGTAACGGGCATCGATCTCGTGAAGAACTCCGGCGTGAAGATGATCGGGAAACAGATCGGAGGTTTCGAGCGTCTCGCCGACGACTGCGAACTGGCGCCGGAGACCGTCGCCGCGATCCGGGGAATCAGGAACCAATACGGCCGCTACACGCAGTGGGTTTTCGTGATCGGGAGCGGCGCGGACAAGATCGTCCAGATGGCGGAGATCCGTCTGTCCCCCGCGATGCTTTGGGCGAACACCAACGACACGAACGAGGCGAACGCCCGACGACTTGTCGAGAACATCCGGCCGGACCTCCCCCCAGAGATCGTCGTCTCGTGGCTCGCTTTGAAGTACCCGAACGGGTTGACTGCGGTTGGCCTTACAGAGATCTCCCCCATCGACATTAATGAACTTGGCGGCCTGGAGGTGAGGGCATGAACGGAATGAACGGAACGGTAAGGCAAATGATTCTTGGGCTTCTTCTTTCATCGATACTCATCGGCATCGATGTGCGCCCTGTTCAGGCGCAGTGGACCGTGTTCGACCCATCGCAGTACGCCCTGCAGGTCGCGAAGAAGATCGAGGAAGCGGCTCGTTGGGTCGAGACGATCAACCACTACATACAGATGTACGAGAACGCCGTCAAGCAATACCAAAAGATGGTCGAGAGCGTGACCAACCTGCGGGGCATTCTCGACAAGGTCGACGAGCAGATCATGCGGCACAAGCAGCTGATAACTACTTACGCCACACTTGGGCGGCTGATCCGCGGGACGTTCGAGCTCAAGAAACGTATCGAGGCGACGATAACGAGCCAGATCCAATCAGTCGTGAATATCGCCCGACGATTGAAGAACGGACTTTTCGACATGGAGGCGAACAAACGCGATCTGGACGACTTCCTTCGCCACTCGATCGGCAGAAGTGCCGACGCCGAACTTGCGAATCTTGAACGCCTCGCCAAGCTAGACTCCGAGCTTGAACGAATGCTTTTCGACCGCGAGAACATGCTTCTAGATCTCGCAAAACTCTACGAGGAGCGGGAAAAGATCGCAGATGCGACCAGAGCGATCTCCGCGAATCCGGACGCCAACCAGGACGGGGTTCAATCACTTATCGATCAAATGCTTGCTGTGAATCTTCGAATCACGACTGTCGAAGGCCAGTTACGAGAACTCGAAGCGAAGATCCAGGCGAAGTTCATCGCTTATGGATTGAAGATCGAGCAGATGACCGAGTTCGGCAAGGAGATCCGCCGAACCACCGAAATGATGACCGGCATCACTCGGGCGTCGGATGATTTCCTGCGCGAGCTCGAACAATACGAGGTCTGGAACAACGACGTCTATCAAAGTCCACTTCCTTAACAAAGGCCAAACCGCACCATCCGGGGTCGGATAACAACCGCCATGAAACTCAGAAACAAATTGAGCGGCAAAGACGCCGCACTCACGCTCCTGCTAACGTCCTGCCTCTTCGCCTGCCTTTTTACGACGACGGCGGTCGGTCAACGGCCGCCTCGTCCCCCGCGTCCTCCTCGGGTGGAAGGGCAGACCCCGATAGGGACGATGAACGGGCAGCCGGTAACCGCGAACGATCTGATCTTGACGATCAATTCCGATTCTCCTTTCATGCCGCCACTCGATGGAAGCCGGGCACCCGTCCTGCAACAGTTCGAGAACCAGTATCCTGCGAACCCGACAGCGACACCGGGCCCCGTGCTCCCCCCGAAACCGGCAGCACCGAGTTTCAGCGAGCAGATCACAAATCTTATGCGGACAGGTCAGGAATGGCTCTTCCGGTCGGTGCTCGACACGATCGTAAGACCGTTGATGCCGATCCTGACATTCCTTGCATGGATAATAGCGAGCTTTGTTCTGATTCTGGCGTTCATTAGAAGATTCCATGACAATCGCGGTCTCGGCCCCGAGCAACTTGTCGCTTGGGGCATCCGGACGATCACCTTCATGGTCGTCATCGGGGCGAGCCCGTTCATCATCGACGCCCTCACGGTCACGGGAAAGTTTTTTGCTCGGCCCGTTAGGGGATATAACCGCCAACTCGTTGCAGAGTTCGATGAGAAGATGAAGCAGTACGTCAAGAACAATTTCGCAGTTGAGGACCCGGATGCTTTGCTCGCGGAGCGACTCCCGAACGGGGAGCCGGGACTCCTCGGTATCATCACCGACAAGGAATCCACGGTAAAAGACATCACAAGCGAAATGAACATCCTCGGTTGGGATATGCCGCGCATGTTCACCTTCATGGTGATCGGGCAGAACATCATCAAGTTCGGTGCGATCTTTCTATCGGTTGCGGGATTGTTCATCCTCATCGGGCTGAAACTTGCCGCTCCCGTGCTTTCCGCTTTCGGTTTCGACGAGAAGTTCGCGAACCAGATCTTTTACCCGTTCTGCTGGGGCGTGGCGACGTTCGCATTGGCGTTCCCGATAGTTAAGGAAGTCACGCTTTACATTTGCTATGGGATCGGATTGCTCGCCCTTTCGATCTACAACGGCGAAGCGGTGTTTTCGCTCGATCCGACGACCGCGACGATCATTACGAATAACAATTACGACCCCGCTTCGAGTGCTCTCATAGTTACTGCATTGTTTTTCGTTTCAAGTTTGTGTTTCATTCTGGTTCCGTGGCTGAGCTATCGTGTGCTCCGGGGACAGGTTTACGAGGGAGTATCGCAGGTCTCGATGGGATGGATGCTTTCCTCATTGGGAACGGCTCTTGAAACCTACGGTCTTGTTGCGGGAGCCGCTTTGCATCGTCAGGCGGAGAACACCCAGATACAAGGCATCTACAATGCTGAACAAGCAGCCGCGAAGAAAGCACTCGAAGCCGCCAATCAATCGACCGAGGCGAGACTGGTTTCGTCCATTGCCGGAGTCGAAGGCGGTCTCGTGACCAGCCTCGGACAGATTCGCGCCAATCAGGTGACGCAAACCTTGCTTGCCGAAGCTAACAAGACTTTCGGGATCGCGAGCAGTTCCGCCGCGACTAGACGCGAGATCACCGGCACACTGGCCGAGGCGGAGGGTACCCGGGAAGCGCGAACGTTCGATGGTAAGAAAGAAGTTGAACTGCGGGGCCAGGGCAACCTTGAGCGTTTCGGTATGAAGACCTACGAATTTACGCCCGGCGGTTCGTCGATCGCCGGGACCTCTGTTCCGATACGCACCGGACAGGAACTCTTCGACTGGGCGCGCGATAAGCACCCGATACAGGAAGTGAACAAGCGGATGGACTCGACCACGCGAGACACCGTGGCTCTTCAGAACAACAACACCCAGATCGTCGCCGACAAAAAGATAGAAGCGTCGAATACCTACCAAGGCGACATCAACAAAGCCCTTGAGAGTCAGGCATCCGAAAGTATCGCCGCAATCAACCGCGGAAGCAGCATCGCCGCACAAAGCAGCCGTCAGGGAGCGGGTATTCAGCTTTCCGGGATTCGCCGCTCTGCAGATATCGAAAGAGGAGCGAATCAACTGAATTTTGAGGGCCGAAGCGAGGCAGCATCAATAAACCAGGAGGCTGCGACCGAGGCAGCGAGACTTCGGATGGTCTCGACCGTCGTTACGGGGTTCTTTAGGGATATGGATCGGCGACTGGAGGAGATGAAGCCGAAATACTAGTAGGTATCGGTTCGGTGTCCCAGTTGGTTACGAATGCCGAGAAAAAGGGATCTGCAGTCTGAATCGCCGATAGCGGATGACAACGCAGCTTACAAAATAATACCGTCTAGGTCGCATTACGCCTGCTTGGATTGGTTCTCGGTCAGCGGTTTGCTTTGACAAAATCTACCTGGCCGTTCTTCTTAAGGCGAGCGGCTCGTTTGTTGTGACCGATGTAGCTGAGTTCTCCGCTCACCACATTAACCTGTGTCTCACCGCCATCTTTGACGAAGACTCGGTACAGCCCCTTCTTCCGGATTTCGATAGGCCCCGGCGGTGGATGAAGCAAAAGCGACGTCCCGCTCTTTAGGGTCGCGACACGGACAATTATTTCGCCTGCCACAACGTCGAAATGCATACCGCCAAAAGCTGTTTCTTTGACATGAATCGTTGTTTCGGACGACATGAGCAAATAGGAATCGGGATTCAGAGCCAGTACCATCGATGCCGACTTAGTCGTTGTAACGATATCTTCGTTATGTATTATCTCGCCGACTTGGAGTTCCGAATTATTCGGCTGTCGTTCGTGACAATGCACGAGCACTTCGCCGCTCACCTTCTTCACTAGACCTGCAGTCGCATTGATCACCTGTCCCCCTGCAAGACCTACTCCCATGAGAATGACTCCAAGGGTTAAAAATATGTTCGTCAGGCAATTTCGACTGGTCATTATTCAGCCCGGTTTCAAAATATAACGTATCTTGCCGTTCGCGCGCGATAGCCCTGATATTCCTTGCCGTAGAGACCAACAAGGAATTTTTCTTCTCGTAAGATCTGGAAGTGAACATGCACGATCGCGAGAACGGCAAAGATCAAAAATGACAAGCGACCATAGATCAAAAATACGCCGACAAACCATAGATCGAGAAACAGATAGATCGGATTTCGCGAGAACGCAAAAATACCGGTTGTCACAAGTTTGCCGGGCGTCGTTCTGTCAAAACCGACCCGCCACGATCTTCCGAAAGAAATAAAAGCCCAGATGAAAACAGCGAAACCAATGGCAATAAGAGTCGCGCCAACGGTCTTTTCAAGAAGATGGTCGAACAACCGTATGTCCGGTGGCGAAGGAACAATGTGAATGCCACTGCGAAGCGAGGACAATAATGTCTCGAGTATCCAAAGAACCAGCCCGGCAAAGGCATAGAGCTCGAAAGCAAGTCCCAATCCTCATTTGCCGCGCCCGACCGCGATCGCGTTAATACCCGTCGTGCGTCGAAGATATATCGCCTTGCTAACGATAACGAGTAAGAAGACCGTGATAGCGACGATCTGGATGTAGTCAAAGAAGCGGGTCATTGGCTAATGGCAGTCATCGCACGTTTCGCCTCGCCATGCTTCTACTCCCTCCTTCGCGATGATAGGAGCCATAACCAGAGCGGCGACAGGATCGGCCCACCACCAGCCGAACAAAGCGTTCAAGCCGAGCCCGCCGAGCAAAATCGCTGAAAGATATGTGCAAATGTCCGTTTGACGCGAATCCGCATGCATCGCACGGCTGTTTAGTTGGTTCGCCACCTTGCGTTTTTCCCTCGCGAGCCAGGGCATGACGATGAGCGACAGGGCGGCTATACCAATTCCGATATAACTTGCTTCAGGAGCTTCAAAGAACCACAAAGATTTGATTGCGTCAAATCCGACATAAACAGCAAGGGCAAAAAAACTGACTCCAACAAGTTTAAGCGCGATTTGTTCGCGATGTTCGCCTGATACAAGCCGCCAAAGAATGATTGCACCTGACGAGACCTCGATCGCCGAATCAATACCGAAACCGACAAGCGCGATGCTGCCAGCGACAATTCCCGCACCGACCGCAATAATGCCTTCGAGCGAGTTCCAGATTATCGTCAGGTATTCTAGGCGACGCCCCCGACGAACCGGATCAAACGCTACACTGACCTCGGAACCAGCCGAGGGTTCACTTTGATTTATTTCTTCGTTCACTCCGCCTACCTTTCCAATAGCCGACCATAAGAAACAGGCCGAGAATTAGGAGAGCACCAATCAAAAACAACACTATCTGATGCGTTTCGAGTAGGTGAAGAATATCCGTTTCTTTTTCCATTGATGTCATCCTTTTGCCAAAAGACGATAGCAAAGTATTGGATTCGCTAAAGATGAGCTTCGTGGCATGAAAACTCGATTCGCTCCGTCTGGGCCGTTACGTGCGCGATCTTGAAGTCCTTTGTGCAGCGCTCGTGGACGCGAGTAAGGACATCGTCGTGTTCAGCACCCTTCGCAAGAACTGCGTGGACACTAAGAGCATTGACACCTGAGGTCAGAGACCAAACGTGAAGATCATGTATCTCTTCAACCCCTTCCAGTTCCGAAAGGCGTTCGCGTAATGCTGCGATGTTCACGTCCGACGGCGTGCCTTCCAGCAAGACGCCGACGGCATCCTTTAGCAATGCCCAAGTACGCGGGAATATGAACAGGCCGATGCCCGCGGAAATAATCGGATCCGCGTAATACCAACCAGTTGTTAGCATTATTGTACCAGCAACAATCACACCGACCGACGTGAGCATATCGGAAAGGACCTCGAAATACGCGCCCTTCATATTCAGGCTTTCCTTGGAGCCGGCGCGCAGGATGAAGACGCCCGCGAGATTTATTGCCAAACCGATTCCGGCGATAATGAGCATCGTCCCGCTTTGTACTTCGGGCGGATTACGGACTCGCTCGTACGCTTCGTAGAGAATGTACAGCGAGATTCCTATCAGAACGACCGCGTTTGTAAGGGCCGCGAGAATCTCGACGCGGTAATACCCGTAAGTTCTCTCCGGCGTGGCTGGACGCTCCGCAAACTTTATCGCAAGCAGCGCCAGCGTAAGCCCGCCGACATCGGTAAGCATGTGGGCCGCGTCGGCCAGCAAGGCAAGACTGTTCGTTAGCAACCCGCCAATAACTTCGGCGAGCATATACGTTGTCGTCAGACCGAGGACTATAATCAGCCGGCCTTTATGCTTGCCTGATGCCGATATTTCGTGTGTGTGTCCGTGCCCCATCAGATAAGTGTTGAGCTCTCTACATCGACAACGGTAACGAGGCCGTCGCCCTTGCGGCCCGTATGCGCCTGCTCCTTTATTGCGGTAACAATCGGTTCGAGCAATTCGTTGGGGGCAACAATTTCGACACGTTTGTTAGCCTTAAGTGGATTTATTGCATCGTCCGGCGTTTTGATCCTCTGACCAAAGCCTTCCGTATCAGTAATGGTCACGCCGGGAAAGCCTTCGATTTCTTCGAATGCGACTACCAGCCTATCGATCACGAATGGACGGACAATCGCAATTATCAGTTTCATTTCAAGTTGCCTCCAGTTCTCCTTCCGGGTCACGTTCAAACCACGCGTAAAGCATCGGTAAAAAGAGCAATTTCAGAACGGTCGAGACGACCAGCCCGCCGATAACCACTGTTGCCAGCGGACGCTGCACTTCAGCACCAGCGCTCGTCGCGATCGCCATCGGGACGAAGCCGAGGGTCGCGACCAGGGCTGTCATAAGGATCGGACGCAGACGCGCCTCGGCACCCTCGCGTACGGCGTCCAGAACATTTCGTCCCTCGCGCCGCAATTGATTGATATAAGAAACCATGACCACACCGTCGAGTACGGCCACGCCGAAAAGAGCAATAAAGCCGACGCCAGCGGAAATGGAAAACGGCAAGCCTCGCAGCCACAATGCCAGGATTCCCCCTATAGCGGCAAGCGGAATACTGGTGTAGATCAAGACCGCCTGTCTGACAGAATTAAACGTTGTAAAGAGGAGCACGAAAATCAGAAAAAGTGCAATAGGTACGACAACCATCAGGCGCGACGTAGCCCGTTCAAGATTTTCAAACTGTCCTCCCCATTTCAGGTAATACCCGGGCGGAAGCTTGACTTCCTTTTCGATCCGCTGCTGAGCCTCATCGACAAAAGAGCCAATGTCGCGGCCGCGGACATTAAGTTCTACGCCGATGCGCCGGCGGGTGTCCTCGCGGGATATCTGCGCCGCGGCGTCGATCAGCTTGATATCGGACACCTGCGAGAGCGGGACTCGTGAGCCGTTCGGCGACGTCAACAACAGGCTTTTTATCGCTTCGATATTCTTGCTGGCTTCCTCATTAAGCCTAACGACGAGGTTGAAACGCTGCTCGCCCTCATAAACAAGGCCAGCTTGTTTACCAGCAACGACCGATTCGATCAGGTCATTCACGTCCTCGACGTTAAGACCGTAACGGGCGATCGCCGCACGGTCGGGTTTGATTTGCAATTGCGGGAGGCCCGATGTGGCTTCAGCTTTGACATCTTCCGCACCCTGGACTTTTGAGACAGCACGGACGATCTCGTCTCCTTTTTCTTTAAGAGTGTCGAGGTCGTCGCCGAAGAGTTTGATCGCGACATCGGAGCGGACACCGGAGATCAGTTCCGAAACACGAAGCTCGATCGGCTGTGAAAAGCTAAAGATCGCTTCGGGTACTTTATCTTCGAGTTCCTTCGACATTTTTTCGACCAGTTCTTCGCGCGTTTCAGCCGTGGTCCATTCGTCATGCGGTTTGAGCTCGATATAAACGTCGGTGAGATCGACTCCCATCGGGTCGGTCGCGACTTCGGCTCGCCCGGTTTTTGAAATAACTCTTGTAACTTCGGGGAACTCGCCCAAAACCTTCTCGGCTTTTGTCGAGATCGCGAGCGATTCGGTAAGCGAAACGCTCGGCAGCCGTTGGATCTGTACAGCGAGCGAGCCCTCGTCGAGTCGCGGGATAAACTCTGAACCCAGAAATGGAAATAAGGCAAAACTCGCCAGCACCATTGCGGTGGTTACGGCAAGCGTCTGCCAACGATTCCTAAGAACAAAATCTAGAGCTGGCACGTACGCTTTCTTCGCCCAGCGAATGAGGAAGCTTTCGGATTCGGAAACGTGACCGCGGAGTATATAGGTCATCGCCGCCGGGACGTAGGTCAAGGAGAGGATCAGAGCCCCGATCAGAGCGAATACGACGGTCAGTGCCATCGGGATGAACATCTTTCCCTCGATACCTGAGAGGCTCAAGATCGGCAGATAGACTATCGTGATGATCGCTACCGCGAAAACAACGGGGCGGCCGACTTCGAGGCAGGCTTCGAGAATTGTGCGTTCGGGCGGTTCATGCGAGTGTTGGTGCTGAGCTTCCGCACGGCGGCGCACCGCATTTTCCACGACAATAACCGCACCGTCCACGATCAAACCGAAGTCGATCGAACCCAAACTCATAAGGTTCCCCGATACGTTGAATATCCGCATCATGATCGCTGCGAAAAGCATTGAAAGCGGGATGACGGTCGCCACCAGAAGGGCACCGCGCCAGTTTCCCAGGAGCAGGATCAAAACAATAATGACGAGAATCGCACCTTCGACCAGATTTGTAACGACAGTTTTTATTGTGCGGTCAACAAGCTCAGTACGATCGTAAAAGGGGATAAGGTCAACGCCCTTCGGCAGAGACTTTCGTACCTGCTCGACGCGTTCCTTTACTGCATCGACGACGGTTCGCGAGTTTTCTCCTTTGAGCATCATGACAATGCCGGCCACGATCTCGCCTTCGCCATTGGCCGTGACCGCGCCCTGCCGAACGGTTGCGCCCTCAAATACGTCAGCCACATCTCGGACGTAGACGGGCACGCCTTCCTTACCCGTTTTGACAACGATGTTTTCGATATCGGCAGGTTTTTCGACCAAACCAATGCCCCGTAAGAGATACTGCTCCGAACCCTTTTCGATGTAAGCACCGCCGACGTTTGCATTGTTGCGGGCGACAGATTCGAACACGTCACGAAGGGTCAGACCGTAGGACTGGAGTTTGTCGGGATCAAGTCTGACTTGATATTGCTTTTCCTTCCCGCCAAAGCTGTTGATCTCGGTCGCTCCGGGAACTCCGAGAAGCTGGCGCCGGACATTCCAGTCCTGAATCGTGCGGAGCGCAGTAGCGTCATAGCTGCCATCGGATGATTTAAGCTCGTACTGGTAGATCTCGCCCAGTCCGGTGGAGATTGGCCCCATTTCCGGTGAGCCGATGTTTTCTGGGATCTGCTCGCGCGCATCTGCGAGACGTTCAAGAACGAGCTGACGGGCGAAATATGTATCGACCGAGTCATCGAAAACAACGGTAACAGCCGAAAGTCCAAATTTTGAGACAGAACGGATCTCGACAATGTCGGGCAGACCGGACATCGAGACTTCGACGGGGAAAGTTATCTGACGCTCGATCTCGAGAGGTGCAAGGCTCGGCGCAGCCGTTAAAACTTGAACCTGAACGTTGGTAACGTCCGGAACGGCGTCGATCGGCAGATTTTTCAAACTATAAAAACCCGCCGCCGCGATGATCGCGACCATCAACAGAACGATCAAACGGTTCGAAACGGAGAAACGAATTAATGCGTCGATCATAAAACTTATGTATGCAGCTGATTAACGAGCGAAAAATTGCCTTCATTATCAGGTAGAAGCGTTGCCGGTTCGGTTCTTTTGCTCAATGCTCATCACCCAGTTCGCCTTTCTGAAGCTGCGTCTTCAGTACGAAGCTGCCCTTTGTTACCACCTTTTCACCCAACTGCAGGCCGGCTCGAATACGCGTGTAGCCCTCGATCTCGCCTCCTGCTTCCACCTCGCGGACTTCGAAAGCACCCGGTTCGTTTTCTTTTGGGACGAATACAACCGTTTTTTCACCGATTCGCTGTATGGCGTCGGATTTAACGACAAGTTCTTCGCCCGTCTCGGCGCCTGTGCCGGTCTGAAAACCGACTTCGACGAACATTCCGGGTCGAAGCCTCTCGCCGGGATTGTCAACGGCTAGGCGCACTTTGGCGGTTCGCGTGTCTTCGTTGATGCCAGGATCGATATAGGTTACGCGGGCGTTGATCGTTTGCTCGCCCAAGGCTGTCGTTTTGACTGAGGCGACAGAACCGATGTTGATCAGCCCAAGCTGCTGCTGCGGAACGTTGGCTGTGATCCAGACCGATGAAATGTTGGAGAGCGTAAACATTTGTTGACCGGCTTGCACTCCCGAACCCGCATTGAGAAAGCGTTCAGAAACGGTTCCTGACAGCGGTGCTCTGACGGGGACGCGGATAATGTTTCGTGCGTCTTCGTCGCCTGCACCTACGTTTATTCCCAGAGCTAATAAGCTTCGGTGTTGGTGGTTGACATCGATCTGAGCAGTCTTTACTTCCGCTTCAGCTTCCTGGATCTCTTTGTTAAGCGAAATGTTGCGCTGAAACTCGTAATCAGCCTGTGCCGTTTTGTAGGCGGTTTCCGCAGCGATCAGATCCTTACCTGCTCCCGCACCGAGTTCGATCAATTGGCGTGTTCGCTTTAAAGTGGCCTCGGCCTCATCGAGTCGAGCTTTTGCTTGTAGAATATTGACCCGGTTTTCCGCACGCCTAATGCGATCAAGATTCTTGCGGGCTATGTCCAGACGATTTTCAGCCTCGTGGAGTTTTCCGTAGGCCTCCGTGACCTCTGTGCTCGCGATACTGGCTAGAACCTGACCAGCAGAGACCCGATCGCCGATCGCAACAAATACCTGTTCAACCCTGCCCGCCACTAACGGCGAAACGGCTTGCGTTTGCTGCGGGTCCGCTTCGACCGTGCCGGTAACATCAAGAAGAGCGACGGCCGGTCGCTGAGTCACACTCTCTGTCTCGATTCCGGCAGCTTTAAGCGCTTCCGGATCGAGGCGAACTTCCCGGCCTTCTTCGCCCTCTGAGTGCCCGTCGTCCTTTTTCTCGCTCGTTTCGGTATCGGCGTTCGTGGCGGATTTTCTCGTCGCCATCCAGGTGAACCCGATTATCGCGATAAGGGCCACGATCACGGCGGCAAGAATCCACGCGAACATCTTTCTCGGTCTAACCTCGGTTGAATCGTTTTCGCGCGGCTCACGCTCGCGATCGGTAAGATTCGCCTCAAGCCGGTGCAATTCCGATTCATCTCGCTGATGGTGACTGATCTCTTCGTTTGTAACTGGTTCTTTCATTTCCATTTCCTTCTGTGAATTTTGTTCATTGCACCGAGGTTATTTTGGTTGCGGCAGAAGCGCTCCCGCTCCTAGCGCGATGTTTAGGTCGGCTTGGGCACGGTATCGTTCCGTTAGGGCTTCCGTGAGATCGCGTGTCGTATCGAGGAGGCGGCGCTGTTCGGTGATCAGATCCGTAATAGTTATTTGGCCGAGTTCGTAGACCTTGCGGAAGGTCGCAACGTTTTCCGTCGTGCGAGGAATGGCCGCTGTTTGAAGCGTCGAGACCGCCCGGCTTGCGGCATCATACCGCTGGTAAGCCGCTACGATCTCGCTTCTTACGACTCTTTCCGCAAATTCGCGCCGAACCTGGGCTTGTTTTATTGCAATTTCTGCCTCTGCCCTGGCCCCCTGCTTCCGGTCAAAAACCGGCAGGCCGATTGCCACACCGAATGTAAGGCTTCGGTCGCGCTGTGAGAACGGCTGGGTAGGGTCGTCGATCACCGACCGCCCCTGTGTATAACGCGTGAATGCTGTGAAATCCGGCCGGCTTTCAGCCCTCACCAGGCGCAGCCCGGCGGTAGCAACCTGCTCCTCCATTTTGGCAAGCAAGATGTCCGGTCGGGTGCGAAGACCAATATCCACTGCCGCCTCCCTTGTCTGAGGCAACGTCGGCAAAACAGCGACATCTATTTGCTCACGAAGTCGGAGAATGTCCTCGAACGGCATCCCGCTAAGGAGTTTTAGCTGGGTTAATGACGCCTGCAGTTTTCCCTCCGACAATTGACGACGGGATCGCAAGCGTTCAACTTCCGCCTGCAGGAGATTCAGTTCAAGGGGTGGTGACTCGCCTTGATTTACGCGAATCTGAACGAAGCGCGTAGTTTGCAGATCCAGTTCGAGCAACTTCTCGGTCGCGTCGAGTTCGCGGAGGGACGCCAGCGCTTCGGCGTAGTTGGTCAGGATGCTTGCTACAAGAGCACGTTCGCGGTTTCGCACGTCCGCTTCGCTAGCTTCGATGGCGATCTGCGCGGCGTTAATGCGCGCGGAGCGTCTGCCGTAAAGTTCTATCGGCAGTGAAAACCCGGCAGTGAATTGTCCCTCGCCAGGACTTCCGACGAACCGACCGGACTCCTGCTCGAATTCAAGCGTCGGGTTTGGGCGGAGGCGTGCCTGCGTTAATCTAGCCTTTGCTTTTTCGATCTCAAGCCTTGCCGCTGTTAGTTCCTGGTTCGACCGCAGTGCCCGTTCTATCAGTTCGTTGATGGAGACACCGTCCTGGGGATCGTAATATCCGGGCAGAACGGAATCGAGAATCGGTCTTTCCGACGTTTCCGCTACTACGCCTTGTTTCGGAGCATTCTTTGCTAACAGGGGAGCGTCCTGGCCGCGCGGCGCCGTCGTGCCGAAGGCAACCAGGCAAAGCGCGATGAACCACCAACGCAGGTTAATTCTTAAAAACATCTCTATTTTTCCTAATCAGAACCTTGTTCAGTCGATTTTTTGCCGGCGTGAAAGGAAACGGAAGATGAACGACTGGGCGCAAGCCGGGCGTATCCGTCTTCTTTCGTTTGAGCGTGCTTACCGAGGATCGATTAGGAAGATTTTGGCGGCTGGTAGTGAGGTGAAGGATGAGAATCGGGATGCAGATTCTTCTTTGAAAAATTGGCCTCCGATGGCAAGGCGTCAGGACGCTTTGCGACCGGAGCGAATAACTTGACAGCTAGTGTTGTATGAGAGCAGCAACAAAAACATGCATCGTCCGAGATCGGGGTGTCGTTCGTTGGTTTCTCGTCCGGCGATTGTGAAACTCCCGCAATGCCTTTCTCTCTCACCGAACTTTGCCGGGACCTCTCGCCGTCGAGTCTGAGCTGCGCAGCATAGGGAGGGATTCCCAGGGCTTCGTTACCGCAATAGGCTTGCAGTACAGATATGTCCAGAATGGCGTACAGCACGAAAAATGCGGCGAGTAGTGTTACTATTCGTCGCTTCCAAACCAAACCGACGCTGCAGCCATCTGGTTTCATTAAACTAAATAGTTTACCAACCCATCGATTGAGTGGCAATAGCAGGTTCGAAGAAATGAAACCCAAATGCTAGGAGGCGTCGCGGAGCGCTCCCGCTTCGAGTCACCGAATGAATATTAGTAACACTCCGCACGGGTCCACCACGTGCAGTATCTTTGTGTCGCCGACCATTTCCGGCTCCGCGACGCGGGCGCTGCCATACTTATTTTCTTCGAGTACCTGTTTTACGTGTTGGTACCATTCGTCGACGTCGTCCACGTCGAGCTTAATCATGAAATTGTTTGCCCAGTCCTTGACGTAATAGTTCTGCAAACGAAAGACGGCGTTGCCGAGGCGACAATCCATCGTTCCGCCCCAGCCTTCCGTCAACTGGAAGCCTAGAGCCGAATAGAAGCTTTTCGAAACCTCGAAATCCTGGGCGGGAACGTACACAACCAGTTCTTTTATTGTCAGCGGCATACGTGATTTATTTGTTCAGAAGTTTTTTTATTGCTTCGGTCATCTTCTCGGGGTTGAGAGTGGTTTCGTCCGATATGCCGAGTTGTTCCTGCCAGAATATCGGCTTCGGTGGCGTGTCGGCCCACTCGGCGTTCCCGTCGTAAAGCAAGTAAACGTCCCACGCAGGGTTGCCGGCGTCAAGTCCAAGAACTGGAGAGAAGGCTTTTACAAGCTCGCCGTTTCCGTCCCAGTAATGCGTCACGCGATCATCGGGCAGATATTTCGTTGCGCGTCCAACCGCGAATTCGCCGTCAGACGCAAGGACCGGAACCCACGTTGAATATATTTTGAAGCCCTGCCCTTTCAGGTTGTCTGCAACTTTTTGAATTTCGGAGGCCCCCCGAAGACAGTGCCCTCAGGTAGGCGACAGCAAAACGAGCAGCCGAACCTTACCTTTGTCAGCATTAAATTGTGCACGAAGCGCGTTCATGTCGGATGAATAACCCTTGCCGCCCGTGAACTGATACGCGACCAAACCGGCGAGGGCGACCAAAAGAATCCCTGCGACAATCAAAATTATTCTCTTTCGAGTCATAGCATCGCCTCAGCTGCAACATGCGCCGCTTGTTTTCGGCGGACATTGTACCGAACCGTAGGAACAGAAGACACAGCAATCCCCCGCCAACGGTCTCAGGAGTGTTTTGCAATTTTCGCATTCGTAAAAGAAAACACAGGAGTCGGTCGGCATCTCCTCCTCTTTCTGAAAATCGCACTTCGGACAGGTGACGGTCGAAGTGTTTAATGGCTCCGTCATTTGATGCATTTGTCCGAGCACCTCCGAGCTTCAATAGAATTCCAAATCGCGACGACCAGCAGCCCGGCCAGCCCGCCGTACAAGAACCTCACATCTATGTTCGTATTTAGCGAATACAAAACAGCCGCAGTTGAGAGAATACCAAGCAGGAGAGGAATGATCTTCCTATGATTGCGAAACGCAATAACGCTGCCCACAAGCGCGACGATCACTAAAATCTGCATCGCGTACAGAATGTACCGCTCATATGGAGCGAGAAAGCTCAGTCCAAGGATCGAACCGATCAGACTGAGAAAAGGAAAACAGCACGGAACAGCCGCTCCGGCAATAACCGCGCCGATAGCACCGACTTTATCAAGAACATTTGTTGCCATAGTTAAGTTCTCTCCGCGTGAGCGATTTCGACAACGACCGGACACTCTGCAGAATCTGGATGCCTTTTGAGTTCCTCCTCGCATTCGGCGAGATAGCGCGTGAGCTTGTCATGAAACTCGTGCATCGACTTCAGCCGCGTATCGAGTTCAGTGAGTTTCGCGTCGAGCAGGTCGCGGACACGACGGCATTCACTTGAGCCGTTCGTTGACAGAAGACTGCCTATTTCATCAAGAGAAAACCCCAGATCCTGCGCTTGTTTGATGAAAAGCACACGATCTATCGTTTCAGAATTGAAAATCCGATAACCGCCTGGGGTCCGCGGTGCAGCGGGCAAGAGATTTCGACGCTCGTAATACCGCAACGTGTCGATGCTGACACCGGAACGCTCAGCTACCTCGCCAATACGAAAACTATTCCCCATCCGTAAAATCTTACACCCTAGACCTAACTCCAGGGTCAAGTCTCACTTGAAGTTCTATTTCTTCATAGGTCCAATCGGGTTTGGGCCGCGCATGTCACAGTGCCCGCAGGCTTTGATTTCGGGCAAATACACTGTGAAACCAGTGGCCAATCCCGTGAAACAAGCTGCAGACAGATCGTAGGAATACTGAAAAGGTCAGGATGGTAGCTATTGGATACAGAAGGGTTTCAAGGAAACGCCCGTGCTGTATCTGCGGGAAACCTGATTGGTGCAGCACGACCGTGACCGAAACGATATCGTTCTGCGCCCGGTCCACTCGGAACGCCGATCGGGTCAGCAGGTATGGCTGGGGAGTATTTTACCATCAGGATTCCGGTTTCGATCTCAACTTCAACCGAACCTTATATGGATCTTCGAAGCGGAAGAAGACGGAGGTTTCAAAACTTCTCGCTCCGCCCGCGAGCCGAGACCGG
>JAKOVX010000071.1 GCA_029781855.1 Acidobacteriota bacterium
CGTCAAGTCGTCCCGGAGGGCGGAGGCCTTGGCGTATGTCTTTCTGCTTGCCCTGATCGTTGCTGCCTACATCGAGATCCGGATCCGCCAGGAGCTCAAGCGGCGCAAGCGGCAGTTTGTGATGCCCGGCAAGCGCTTGACCGACCGTCCGACGATGACCGGCATCTTCGACATCATGCGGACCGTGCTGATTGTGATCGTTGAGACCGCTGAGGGTACTTACCGAATGCTGCCAACCAACACCGATCCGAGGGTCCACGAGATCTTGGAGCTCAGTGGCCTCGATGAAAGCGTCTACACGCGCGTCACGGCATGACAGGGGAGTTGTGATTCAGCACGGAAAAAACCCGAACTTATGGCGCCCAAGGGTGCGGAAGACCGGTTTCGACAACTTCGCGAGGTCTGGCAAAAATCCTGCTTACGTCAAGAACGCGCTTGGCGATTACACAACCCCGTCAATCGGGGAAAGGACTTACGCGACGATGTACTAGGTTAGCGGACCCACCCAAATCCCCTGATCGATTCTAAGCTAATTGCGACGCTCTTTGAGCCATATCTACTGAGTCCGATCAAAGTGGTTCACGTGAAGCGCTACTAGACATCCAGATTCGGAGGACAGCTGCAGGGTCTGCCTGGAATCTTACGTACAGAAGAGCGGCGAAGCGACGTTGTACAGCTGACCTCCAGCAGCGGCAACAATTCCTATCCTAGAGTATCGCCGGACGGTAGCCGCATCACGTTTGAATCGACCCGCAACGGGCTGCGCAAAATCTAATATTTATATTATATCAATATCGACGGTACTAACGAGCACGCGATTGCCACAGTCGAAACAGAGGACCGCTTCCCCAATTGGTCGCCGGACGGGCAATACATCCGACATTTCGCACCCTCTCGCCTTAGGACAAGGTGATTTTTCACCCAAAGTTTTTCTTGGAACCAGAAGAAAGTCGGTAACAAATCGCGAATTCTCCAAAAACGCCTTTATAGAGGGGTTTTCGAGATATGCAACCTTCTTCCGTTCGTGCGAAGCTCGTCGGTGCCACCGCCTTCATCGCTCAGGTTTGTCGAGATCTCGGCATCGCAGCCAAGATCAATCGTATGGTCGAATGGGATGAGACCCAGTGGAAGATATCGCCCGGCACTCG
>JAKOVX010000076.1 GCA_029781855.1 Acidobacteriota bacterium
GGCAGGCCGGTGATGGAGAGCTTGGTTTCGGGCGGGAGGAATTTACGCAAATGTCGCAGAGCCTCCGCGTATTTCGGCAGCAAACGTGTCGGAACGTCGAGGTCGAGCTGCAAGCCGGCGACGTTCGCGTGGTCGTTCGCCGCCCGCGTTGAATCCGCTTGAAACGTCTCGGCAACGGCGGCGGCGATGTCTGCGGATTCCATTTCGTCCCATTCGGACAAGAATCTCCGGGTGCCGTTGTAAACCAGATGAATTTCGACGGAGGACGGCAGCGTGCCGGAAACGGGCCGAATGCGTTCGACCGAACCGCTCACGCGATCGAACTGCCCGGCGCGAAGGAAAAGCGTTGAGGCATTAGTTTTCTCGAAGGTATTTTGTACCTCAGCGTTCGAGGGAGCCTGATCTCGCCACGCCCAGAACGCGACCGGGACCTCGCCGACCGCGAGGATTCGAGGCTTGCTGAAGAAGTGCCCGCCGAGCACAAACACCGCTGCGCCCGCGGCGAGAGACAGTAAAATTATGCGGCTCGGGCGTACGGCATTCATCGTCACTCCTTTCCAAGATCCTTGAATTCGATCGTGCTAAACAGAAGAGGCAAATAGATTGTCGGTCGTTTCGCGGCGTCGCGGAACGAGACGTACATCAGCCTCGGGGTGTGGCTGGCAACGGTCAGGTATGTGGGAATCCACAGCGCTGAACGGACTTTTTGCACCGCGATATTTGTTAATTGGCTGCAAGTATTTGATAATCAGTAGTTTTGGATAGCTACTCGATCTATCCAAAATTTTGCACCCTGATCCGGCCGAGCGATGTTCGAAAGATCGCCCGGGATGGAACAGTGGAAATAACTATTAATATCAATATGAACGATTACGTAATTTACTTGGCTCCCTCGCTTGGGATTTTAGGATTGGTGGTGATGGCATTTAAGTCGGCCTGGGTCGTCAAGCAGGATGCCGGAGACGCGAACATGCAGGAGCTCGCCGGCCATATTGCTGACGGTGCGATGGCGTTCTTGAAAGCCGAATGGAAGGTACTTAGTATATTCGTTCTTTTCACAGCAGCATTATTGGCATATTCGGGAACCGTCCACACCGTGAACGGCAAAGAGATCCACTCGAGCTGGGTCATCTGCATCGCGTTCATCGTCGGCGCTGTTTTTTCGGCGACGGCCGGATATATCGGAATGAGGGTCGCGACCAAGGCGAACGTTCGCACCACGCAGGCCGCCCGCACGAGCCTGAAACAGGCTTTGAAGGTCTCATTCACGGGCGGAACCGTGATGGGCCTCGGCGTTGCGGGCCTTGCGGTGCTTGGGCTTGGCGGTCTTTTTATCGTGTTTCTTTCGCTGTTCGCCGGCCTCGGAGCAAACCAGGTGCGGACCGCGATCGAGGTCCTGACCGGATTCTCACTCGGAGCCGAGTCGATCGCCCTTTTCTCGCGTGTCGGCGGCGGCATTTATACCAAAGCCGCTGACGTCGGAGCCGACCTCGTCGGTAAGGTCGAAGCCGGCATTCCCGAGGACGACGTCCGCAATCCCGCAACCATCGCCGACAACGTTGGAGACAACGTCGGTGACGTCGCCGGAATGGGCGCCGATCTTTTCGGTTCATATGTGGCGACGATCCTGGCGACGATGGTGTTGGGTCAGGAGATCCGGGTCAACGACGCTTTCGGCGGTATGTCGCCGATCCTCCTGCCGATGGTGATCTGCGGACTTGGGATCGTCTTTTCCATAGTTGGAACGATGTTGGTGACGATCAAGGACGATAATTCGAGCGTCCAGAACGCACTGAACGTCGGTAACTGGTCGTCGATGTTGCTCACGGTGGTCGCGTCGTTTTTTGTCGTGTGGTGGCTGCTGCCCGACGGCCCGATCACGCTGCGTACAGCGACTTTCACCAAATGGGGCGTATTCTACTCGATCGTGGTCGGCACCATCGTCGGAGCCATCATGAGCGTCGTGACGGAATACTACACTGCGATGGGCAAAAAGCCCGTGCTATCGATCGTTCGGCAATCGTCGACCGGACACGCGACCAATATCATTGGCGGCCTGTCGGTCGGTATGAAATCGACCGTTATCCCGATCCTGACCCTCGCTGGCGGCATCATGTCGTCCTTCTATTTTGCGGGACTCTACGGCGTTGCTATCGCCGCCGCGGGAATGATGGCGACGACCGCGATGCAGCTTGCGATCGACGCATTCGGGCCGATCGCTGACAACGCCGGCGGCATTGCCGAAATGAGCCAGTTGCCGCCCGAAGTTCGCGAACGCACGGATAACCTCGACGCCGTCGGCAACACGACCGCCGCTACGGGCAAGGGTTTTGCCATCGCTTCGGCTGCCTTGACCTCGCTGGCGCTGTTCGCGGCGTTCGTCGGCATCGCCGGCATCGAGCACATCGACATTTACAAGGCAAATGTTCTCGCCGGCCTTTTCGTCGGCGGAATGATCCCGTTCATTTTCTCGGCACTCTGCATCCAGGCCGTCGGTAAGGCGGCGATGGATATGGTTCAGGAAGTTCGCCGGCAGTTCCGCGAGATTCCGGGCATTATGGACTACAAGGCCAAGCCGGAATATGAGAAATGCGTCGCGATCTCGACCAAGGCCTCGCTCCGCGAAATGATGATGCCGGGTGCGATAGCACTGATCACGCCGGTGATCGTCGGCTTTACATTCGGCCCTGAGGTTTTGGGCGGATTGCTGGCAGGCGTAACTGTTTCGGGCGTCCTGATGGGTATCTTCCAGTCGAACGCCGGCGGTGCCTGGGACAATGCCAAAAAATCGTTCGAAAAAGGCGTCATGATCAACGAGGAGATGGTGTTCAAGGGATCGGACTCGCACAAGGCGTCCGTCACCGGAGATACCGTCGGTGACCCGTTCAAGGACACTTCCGGCCCGTCGATGAACATCCTTATCAAGCTGATGTCCATCGTCTCGCTCGTGATCGCACCGTATATCGCGGGGATAGTCAGGTAATTCGCGTTCGGCAAATTCCGCCCGGGACGCTTCGCAGGCATTTTCGCCGCCGAGGCCCCGGGCGAAATTGCGTATTGAAGTTTCGGTTGCCCCTTTCGGAAAATTATTGCAGCAACCCTCAAGCCGAACGCATCCAAAATTACCGGATATTTGCTAAAATCTGACACGTTGATCTGACCAATTGAACAATCATATGACCAAGAACATCGCCGCCGCTGCTTTCGCATTCCTAGCGTTTACTTTCTTTGCGTTTTATCCGACTTCGTCCTTTGCTCAGGACTCAGCGTCGGACCAGGACGAGGCCGCGACGATCGACCCTTCGTCGGTCGCGGAATCGGGCCGTAAGGCGAGCGATTTTGCTCCGAAAGGCTGGAAGGTCGAGGAAGATGTCAAAGGCGATCTCAACGGTGACGGCATCGTCGATCACTGCATCAAGCTGATCGAGGACAAGCCGGGAAACACGGAAGATAGGATGAACGACCGCAGCCGGGCACTTGTGGTCGTTTTCGGGCGTCAGGACGGTGGGCTGGTCAAAGCGGCCGTCGCAGGCAAACTGTTGCAGTGTACGGGCTGCGGCGGCGCCTTTTACGGAATGATGGACGCTCCGGCAAACGTCAAGATCGTAAAGGGCGTGATCGTCGTCGAACAGGACAGCGGCTCGCGTTGGGTCACCGATACGACCTATCGGTTCCGCTATGACGAACAGCCGGGAATGTTTATCCTCATCGGCTACGATTACTCCAGCCGTGACCGGGCCGAAGGCGGCTCATCTTCCGAGAGTACCAACTACCTCACCGGCAAACGCATCACGACCGTAGCAAAAGGCAAAAAGACCACGACCAAGACCACTACCGTCGCCAAAGACCGAATGAGTATCGAGGAAGTCGACTCCGAAGAAATGGACGCCGCCGCCACCCACCGCCTCGGCCTCGATTAGACACCGAATGACGTGAGAGTGTGTATTGGAGCATGTCTCTTTTGGGCCGGTAGATAGTCGGGCCCGGAGCGACAAAACCCCCGCATCGCCGGGGGTTTCCTTTTGTCGAAATCGAATATTTGACTTGCATATCGACCACAAGCTAACTTATTGTCAGTCAAGTAAATGTCTACCAATGCGCGCGAGTCATTCGCTCATTACAAAATCAGCTCGAAGATCGGTTCGGGCGGTATGGGTGACGTGTTTCTGGCGGACGACACCAAGCTCGGCCGTAAAGTTGCGATCAAATTCCTGCACGAAAAATTCAGCAAGGACGAGGGCTTACTGAATAGGTTCATTCAGGAAGCCAAAGCGGCGTCGGCGCTCAACCATCCCAATATTCTGACCGTCTATGAGATCGGTGAACACGAGGGCGAACACTATATCGCCGCCGAGTACATCGACGGCACCACCCTGCGGGAGAGGATGAAAAAACGACTAACGTTTGACGATACACTCTCGATCATGATCCAGACTGCCGAGGCACTATCTGCTGCTCATCAGGCAGGCATCGTCCATCGCGACATTAAACCCGAGAATATCATGGTCCGTTCCGATGGATATGTGAAAGTGCTCGATTTCGGGTTGGCAAAGCTTACCGAGGTCGCAGATTCCGATGGCGAGGGAGAAACCAAGAAACTTGTCAAGACCAATCCGGGCGTGGTCATGGGAACCGTGTCGTACATGTCGCCGGAACAGGCCCGCGGCAAGGGTACTGACGCACGATCCGATGTCTTCAGTTTCGGCATCGTTCTGTATGAATTGCTGACTGGGAAAGTCCCCTTTGCCGGTGAGACGATGACGGATGTGCTCTCGTCGATCATCAGTATTGAACCGCAGCCGATCACGAGCCACGCGCCGCACCTGCCGCGTGAATTGCAGCGGATTGTTAATAAGACTCTCAAAAAGAAACGCGATCAGCGGTATCACTCGACGCTTGACCTGCTTGTCGATCTAAAGGACCTTCGTGATGAATTGCAACTCGAAGCAAAGCTGGAGCAGACGGCGGTTCCTAACAAGCCGGACTCGGGACAGATAAGTACACGTCATAATTCGACCAGTTCGGGCCACGGAACCAAGGATTCGATATTGCTGACCGAGTTTGAAAACACGACCGGAGAAGCGATCTTCGATCAGACGCTCAAGATGGCGCTCGCCTTCTCACTTGCACAATCACCTTTTCTCGATATCGTGCCAGACTCGCGCGTCGCGCAAACGCTTCGTCTCATGGGCCGCAGCCCCAATGAAAAGGTCACGAAAGAGCTGGGCGAAGAGGTTTGCATGCGTCAAAATCTCAAAGCATTCATCAGCGGCTCGATCACCAAGTTTGGCGAGGTTTACGTGCTAACGCTAGAGGCGATCAATGCACGCAACAATGAAAGCCTAGGGCGAGAATTCGAGCAGGTAAATTCTCGTGAGGAGGTGCTCAATGCGCTGACGCGTGCGGCAGCCGGCCTTCGAGAAAGGCTTGGGGAGAGTCTCAACTCGATCGAGAAATTCAATGTACCGAGCGAGTCGATAACGACATCCTCGCTCGAGGCGTTGAAGATATTTGTCCTCGGACGCGAGCAGATCGTCAATGGACGGCAGTTCGAGGCGATCCCATTTTATAAAAAGGCCCTGGAACTAGATCCGGACTTTGCTTTGGCTTACACGGAACTCGCCGTTGTCTATCGAAACACGGATCAGTGGAAGCTCGCGGCCGAAATGACCAAGAAGGCATATGAACTCCGCGATGCAGTCAGTGAAAGCGAAAAGCTGAGGATTACCTACTATTACCACAATTTCGTCAACGGGGAGCTCGACAAAGCGATCGATACGCTCGAGCTTTGGCGAAATACTTACCCCAACTTCGTCGTGTCGTATGTAAGTCTTTCCGACTCGATGGAACGGATCGGGCAGTCGGAAAAAGCGGTGGCGTTTGCCCGCGAAGGCATTCGGATCGATCCGAATTACGCTACGATCTACATGAATCTTGTCGAGTCGCTGGTCTCTTTGGGCCGATATGAGGAAGCCAAGGAAACTTGCAAGGTTGCGTTCGAGAGAAAATTGGACGGAACCTATTTCCATCTATTCCCACTGATGATCGCTTTCATTGAGAACGACAAGGCCAACATCGATACGGACCTTCGGTGGTTTGCGGGTCGTGACGACGAACACATCGCCTTTAATTTGCAGGCTGGTGCCGCGGCCGTGAATGGGCAATGGCGGAAGGCTCAGGATTTCTCCCGTCGGTCTGTAGACCTTGCCAGCCATACAAATGCGATGGAGGTCGCGGGCAAATATGCGGCCGAACAGGCTGTGCGCATCGTGTTTTGGAGTTCCGGAACAGGCCTCCCCGCAAAGGATGACGCCAACCTGCGAAATGTCCTAAAGGCACAAACGAACAAAGCTCTGAGCCTGGAAAAAGGCCAAATGATCGTTCTCACCGTGGCCCTGGCGCTCGCGGTCGCGGGCCAATCCGACGAGGCGACGCGCTTGCTTGACGAATTGATGGCGGCGAGGCCAAAAGACACATTGCTCAAGCACCTTTGGGCTCCGACCATCAAAGCCGCGCTTTGGCAGCAGGCCGGCAAGCTGAAAGAAGCGATCGAGGAACTAGAGATCACCGAGCGGCTGGAAAAGGCCGGTGAATTTATCCCGCAATATCTTCGCGGCCTCGCACTATTGAAGCTCAACAGGAATAGGGATGCTGCGATAGAGTTCGACAAGATACTGAACAACCGCGGCGAAGCCCCACTCTCGTCGATCTATCCGCTTGCACAACTCGGCAAGGCACGAGCGACCAAAGATAAGTCTGCATACGATAAGTTCTTTGAGCTTTGGAAAGAAGCTGACAAGGATATGCCGGCTCTGATCGCAGCACGCGAAGAGTTTGAAAAGCTCTAGTAACCCCGCCAAAGATCTATCAATTCTTCATCAGATCAATAAACCTTTCGAACAAATACTCACTGTCGTGAGGCCCCGGAGCTGATTCCGGATGATACTGGACCGAGAAGACGGGCAGAGTTTTGTGACGCAGGCCGGCGACGGTGTGGTCGTTGAGGTTTATGTGGGTGACCTCGACATCCGCCGGCAGGCTGTCGGCATCGACGGCAAAGCCGTGATTGTGCGAGGTGATCTCGATCTTGCCGGTGGTCAGATCCTTGATCGGCTGGTTGCCGCCGCGGTGGCCGAATTTGAGCTTATATGTTGTCCCGCCGAACGCCTCCCCGATCAGTTGATGGCCGAGACAGATGCCGAACATCGGCGTTTGGCTCGTCGTCAGCTTTTTGATCTCGTTAACAACGGCAGCCATCGATGCCGGGTCGCCAGGTCCGTTCGAGAGAAAAATGCCGTCCGGTTTCAGCGCCAGCACGTCCGCCGCCGAGGTCTCGGCCGGGACGACCGTGATTCGGCAGCCGAACTTGGCAAATTCACGCAGGCTGTTTGTCTTGACGCCAAAATCGTAAGCGACAACATGAAAACGCTCGCCATCCGACGCCGGATAATCGTAACTTGCGTCGACCGTTACGGCGCTCGCGAGCTCGCGATTTGCCATTTCGGGCGAGGCTAAAACCTTTTGCAGCAGCGAGTTGGCGTCGAGATCAATCGTCGAGATCGCGGCACGCATCGCGCCCTTGTCCCGAATGTGGCGGACCAGGGCACGCGTATCGATATGCTCGATGCCGACGATATTGTTCTTGATCAAGTAATCCTGCAGCGACATCGTCGAACGATAATTCGACGTTATCCGGCTCGCCTCACGCACAACAAAGCCCTCGACCCACGGCCGACGCGATTCGACGTCCTCTTCGTTAACGCCGTAGTTGCCGATCAGCGGATACGTCATACAGACGATCTGCCCGGCGTACGACGGGTCCGTCAGGATCTCCTGATAGCCGGACATCGACGTGTTAAAGACCATCTCGCCAAACGTCTCGCCGTCCGCACCAAATGATTCGCCCGAGAAACTCCGTCCGTCCTCGAGCACCAATATCGCCTTTTTTGCAAAACTCATTAGAGATAATTTTACCGCAGACACGCCCGGACGCGGAACGACAAAGGCGAATTTTCACTGCCGAGACGCGGAAGACACAAAGAAAAAGACGATCTTCGCCGGTTAAGCTCAGATCGTCCCCATGGGTTGACTTGTTATTTCTTCTTCGCGACTCCGTGTGTCCGCGGTTAATGATCCCTTATCTGTCGTCGCCCGCACGAAAATCGTTCTCGTTTGCCGGCGGCGGCGGCGGAACGGTGTGGTCGTAGGTGCCGTGTTCGAGAAATCCAATGCTCGACGGCTTCCAATAGCGGAAGAACGCCTTGCCGTAGATGTATTTCTCGGGAACGAGGCCCCAGTACCGCGAATCCGAAGAATTGTCGCGGTTGTCGCCCATCACAAAATAGTGATGTTCGAGTACACGGACCGGCGGCATACTCGGCAGCGATTGGTTGTGCTCTTTGTCGAGGTACGTCTCGTCCAGCTCCTGGCCGTTGACGATCACCTTGCCGTTCCGAAGCTCGACCATCTCGCCCGGCAGGCCGATCACCCGTTTGACGTACGATTTGTCCGGATCATTCGGGAACCAGAATACGACAATGTCGCCGCGTTCGATATGGCCCCAGCTGATGCTCTGGATCTTGTAATAGACGAGCTTGTTGACGAGCAGGCGTTCGCCGTCATGCAGTTCCGGCACCATCGAGGAGCCCTCGACCACGACCGGCTGCACGAAAAAGACGCCGAACAGGATGAATACGACGACAATCAGGAAAATGTCCCGCACCAGCCGCAATCCTTCCGACCACAAACCCTGCCGCGATTCGCGGCGGAGATGCGTGATATCGATGTTTCGGTCATCGTTGGCGGCAACGGGGCCGAATTCGATCTTACTTTTTCCGGGCAGCGGGAACATTTGTATATAACCTCAGCGCCTAAACAACTGCGCTATTTACACGTTAGCCCCCGCAGTGGCCTTTGTCAAAGTAAATATTGGCCGGGCCGCCTGTTTCCTTAAGTCCTTAGGCCATCGACCCATTTCAGGAACGAGTCCTCGTACACCAGCCAACCGAAGGTAGTTGGCTCGCGTCCGACGGTCTCGAAAATTCCGGACGTGCAAAGAGCGATGAGCTTTGGCCGCGAGGGCGGCGGAACGATGATGCGGTGCGTTCGGATGAGCCGGTCGATCTCGCTCAGCCGGAGAACACTGCGTGGTGCGGTGTCAAACAAGTGTTTCGTGCTTTTCATATGTCTCTCGTGTTTATTTTGTCTATTGTGTCCGGTTAGCGGCCCGCCCGATGTGAGCCGTAATTAGCATAAATATCGTAAATTCCGTAAATAGGCATAAAAGTTATAAACGTTGTAAATACAGTAAATAGCTTAAAAATGCCTATTGGTGATCGTCTCCTGCCGTAATATTCTGAAATTAACCGGACGACTGATCGGGCTAAACGGCAACGGGTCACATCACTCTGATCTGTAATCGTCCGTTAGTTATAAAATATCAAATAGAAATAGGAAAACGCAAGTGCGATCTTGCGTAGTTCGAACGGGAGGAAAAACAAATGACATTTACGATGACAGACAAGCTGAAGGCGCTCGCGATCGTCCATCTTTTCGAGACGTCGCGGCCCTTCGGCAACTACGCCGCCTACGCCGTGCTAAATGACGGGGCGGGCGTTTCCTACGGTATTAACCAATTCACGCACCGCTCGGGAGCGTTGCTCGCCGTCGTCAGGCGATATTTCAAGAATGGGGGCACGGTCGGCGCGGATGTGCTCGCCGGGCGTCTGCCCACGCTCCGCGACACCTCGCGGGCGGCGATCATTTCACTGGCATCGGACGTGCAATTCAAAAATGCGCTCCGTTCCGCCGCCGCGACCCGCGAGATGAAGCTCGCCCAGATCGAGACCGCTAACGAACTCTACCTCCAGCCGGCGATCGACATCTGCCTGCGAAACGGCTTTCTGCGGCCTCTGAGCCTGGCGGTCATTTACGATTCGATCGTCCACGGCTCGTATTATCGCGTTGCCCGGACCGTCACGGCCGACCGAACAGATGAAAAGGCGTGGATCGCCGCCTACGTTCGCCGCCGCGACCTGTGGCTGCTCAGCTACACGCGGCTAGCTTCGACACGATACCGCACGCGGTTCTTTCTGAACCAGATCGCCGCTGCAAATTGGGACCTGCGGCTGCCGCTGAACGTTAACGGCGTGATCCTGTCGTCGGTCGGTGGAGCTGAGCCCGAACCCGAAACTTCGGCTCCCGTCGAGAACAAGGCGACGGTCCTCCAAACCGCAGGCGAGATAGCGGGAAAAGCTGGCGAAAGTATCGACCGCGTTGAGTCTGCAGTCACCGCAGTGACGACGCGTGCGGACGCCGTGAAATCGCTCTGGACGACCGTCGGCGGCACCGTTTGGCAGGCGACGTGGGCAGTATTCGGCTTTTTCACGGGACTGCCGCGGGAGGTTTGGATCACGGTCGCGGTCATCGCCGGCGTGCTGATGCTCACCTATCTCTATCGCCAGATCACGCTTGGCCGCATCCGCGAACAGGCGGTGGTCTAGGAGAAAAACAATGAACGACACCAAAAACATTCTGCTGGCGTGGGCCAGCTCGCTGACGCCGATCTTCGCGTCGATCGAGGGACACACGCTCGTAACGCTGGTTTCGGCGGTGATCCTACCGATCGTTTTCTTCGCGATCGGCAAGACGATCGACGTGCTGCTGCAGATATATCTCAAGAAGGAGAAGAAATAGCGACGCATCAAAAATGAACACACGAACCAAAATTTACATCGCTCTCGGCATCGCCGCGGTCTTCGCTGTCGGCATTATCGGCGGTTCCGCCTGGTCGGATCATAGGCTCCGGCAGCTCGAACGCGAGATCGACCACGCACGAGAAACCGCGAACGACGCATCGCAAAATGCTGCAACGCTCGAACGCGACGCCGCCGTTTACAAGGAAAAGATCGCCTATCTCGAGAGCCAACTCTCAGACACGCAAACACAGGCAAGGAGACAGAATGAACAGCTCAAGACTCAAAAAACTACTACCGATAATGCTCGCCGTGATGTCGAGCGTGCCCGCGGCGTTCGGCCAGGCGACGCATCAGCCCCAAACGCCGCCGAACTCTGCCGCAAGCTCGCTACCCTCGGCCACGCCTGTGATCAGTAAGAAGACGGCGCTCGGCGGACGGCAGGGCGTTCTGAATGCCTGCTCCGCCGCAGTAGATGACCTTGCCGCAACAAGAAAGCTCGCCGATGCCCTCGATGCCGAGAACGACGCATTGCGGGCGAGGCTCGCGACCGAGCAGCGGACGACCGCGTTGCTGACGGAACTCAATGAAACACGGCGCAGCGAGAACGCGGCATTACAAACGGCACTTGCCGCCAAAAACGAGACGATCGCCGCCAAGGACGCGGTCATCGCCGGCCAGGAAAAGCTGATCGGCGAGCTCAGATCGAAACGCACCTCACCTTGGCGACGCATCGGCGACATCCTGATCGGCCTTGCGGCCGCAGCGGTCCTGAAATAGGGAAATGGAGACCTACAAAACTATGAACGAACACATTGACGACGCATTGACCACATTTCGCCTGCAGGCAGCACGTTACGCCCGCCCAACTCGCTATTACGACGGCAGCCACGACCTGGCGTTCGCGACCGACAAATTCAAGAACACATTCGGGACGCTCTTTCGCGAGTTTGCCCTCAACCTTTGCCCGGCGATCTGCGACGCCCTGCGCGACAAGATGCGCGTGACCGGCTTTTCGGTCGACACAGGGAAGTCGGTGTCTCCGTCCGACCTGAAACGCATCTGGAACGACAACCGGATGCGGACGCGTGCCGGTGAACTGCATAAGGAAGCGTTCATATGCGGAGATGCGTATATGATCGTCTGGCCGAACGCCGCCGGTGAAGCTGTGCTCTATCCAAATCGTGCGGCAAGCTGCTCCGTCGTTTACGACGACGAACAACCCGGCCGCATTGTCCGTGCGGCCAAGCACTGGCTCGACGCCGACAAGCGGCTCCGCCTCAACCTCTTCTATCCCGACCGGATCGAGAAATTCGTTTCCACAAAACCGTCGGACATCGCGGCAGCAGACTGCAAAACCTTCGTCCCAGCCGGCGACGCATCGGTCGTCCCGAACCCGTTCGGCTTAGTCCCGGTCTTTCATTTCGCAAACAACGCCGACCTCGGCTGCCCGGGCCGCTCGGAGCTCGCCGCGGCTATCCCGATCCAGGACGGCCTGAACAAATCGGTGCTCGATATGCTCGTCGCGATGGAATATTCGGCGTTTCGCCAGCGCTGGGCCGCAGGAATCGAGATCGAATATGACAATAGCGGCAAGCCGATCATGCCATTCGCCGCGGGCGTCGAACATCTCTGGCTGGCGCAAAATGCCGATGCGAAATTCGGCGATTTCGAGACCGCCGACCTGGTGCAATTCCTCAAGGTCAAGGACAATTTCCGGATCGATATGGCTCTTGTGACCGGCACGCCGCTGCATTATCTGACGCCGAATATCGTCGCCAGCCGGACCAGCGAGAGCGTCCGGCGTTCGGAATCGCGATTTTTGGCAAAGGTTCGCGACCGTCAGGAGAGCTTCGGCCAGGTCTGGGCGGACGTGATGTCGTTTGCCCTCGTTACGGAAGGCCGCGGCCGAGACATTCGTCTTATAACCGAATGGGAAGATCCTGCACCGCTCTCCGACCGCGAATTCCTCGAGAACATACTGCTCAAGAAACAGATCGGCCTCACGACCGATCAAGCGTTGATCGAGGCGGGTTATGGCATCGCGGACATCAGGAAGATGATCGGGAACATCGAGGCAGGCACGCTAAATGGGGAGCCCCCGGCGGAGGCACTTTAACCTTCCGCCGGCGGCCGCCCGGATTGATCGTCGGTTGTTTGCGTGCTTATTTTGCGTGGACCGACAACGCCATCGCGTCGGCTGCTCTAGCGGTTGCCGCGTCGTTCCGAGGGGCGGTTACTGTGAAGTCGAAATAGGTCTTGTTCGGGCCGTCGATCAGGTAGTAGATCGAAACGAACGCAACGCCTTCTACCTCGACGTTAAAAACTAGTTTGGTGCCCGGCAAGCCGGAATTGGTAGTTGAATCTCGCATAAAAACAAGGCTCGGATCCTTGTAATGGTCACCGCTAAAGACGGACTTGATGATATTGAATGACACCATATCGCGCGGTCCGCGATCAGTAGCGTCCATCACCGAGATATTCGCGGTATTCGTAGGCGAATTGTACTCAAAGGTTTTCTCGCCTTTCTTCTGGTCGATCGTCCAACCTTCGGGTGGGCAGAAGGCGTACGAACTGCCCGGTGCAGAGTATTCCTTGCACTTTTGGGCAAGGCCGCTGACGGTAAACGCAAGCGTTAACAGTAAGGCAAGAATCAGGGTTTTCATTTTGTTGCTCCGTTATTAGTTTCGAGATCAATGCCGCCGAGGGACTGAAGCATTTGTAACACAGTTCCGCATTTGGTGAAACCGATATCGCCAATTCGACCCGAAGGCTGTCGGTTTTATAGAAGACCTACGCTTCAAATGACGGCGGCGGGACGTCGATCGGCTCTTCATCCGCGGCAAAAAATGCGATGACGCGTTTTCCGAACGCGAGTTGATAGAGCAGCAGCAGGACCATGCCGGCCAACAATATCTGGGCGGCGGTGCCGGCGGTGGATTGTCCCGGCGATGTGTATTCGACGTTTTCGATTGGGCCTTGAGGCCGAAATATTTGACCTATGACCGAGAGAATGAAAGTGAGCGAGAGCATCGCGAACCCGAGCCAGCGGCCGTACATCTTTCGGCGGAACATTCCCCAAAACGCTACGGCGAACAGCACCGTTATGGCGAGATTCATCGCGATGACCAATGCGAGTCCTGCGACCGATGCGACTGCTCCGCCGGTAAAAATCGCTTGGAAGGCCACGATCAGCGGCGCGATGAATATCAACCCGAATACGAAAAGCAAGATCTGTGCGACCCAAATGCTGGTCGGACGTTTCATTTTGACGGCCATAAGATACCTGATGTTCGGTTATACCACAAAAGCGGCTGCATCCGATCGCTCGCAGCCTCCGGTTACGTTCGAAGTACTAATTCCGAAATGCCGACCGCCGCCGGAGTGAGTTCATCGCCTCGAATGAATACTTCGTTAACTACAGTTCGACAGAAAGAATTTTGATCTCCTGAACGAAAATTATGAATGAACAACCCGAAAACACTGACCGCGTCGATCCGTCCGTCACCGTGGAGAACGACAATGAAAGCCTCGCGGCCGAGAACGCCGAACTTCGCCAAGCCGTTCGAATGAGCGAAGCACGCGAACTACTGACCGGATCGCTTCGATCCGCCGGTGCGAATTCACCCGAGCTGCTTTTCGAGGCGGTAAAAGGCCAGATCCAGTTTGCCGACGACGGCACGCCCGCGAACTCCGCGGCGATCCTCGACCTGCTGAAACGAAAATACCCGGAGCAGTTTGTCCGAGAAATTCCGGCCGTCTCGATCGACGGCGGTGCCGGACGGATCGTGCATCCGCCGCTGACGCGAGAGGCTCTGGCAAAAATGTCGCCTGCTGAGATCGCCCGGCTCGATTGGGCCGCGGTCAGCAGCGTCCTCAAAAACGGCTAGCGGCCGGCCGCCGAATGGCCGCTAATTCCAACACCTAACACCTAACACCTAACACCTAAAAGGAAAACTATGTCACTTGAATTCATACCCACAGTTTGGGCGGCGAGATTGCTCACCGCCCTGGAAAAATCTCTCATATACGGCCAGGCGAATGTGTCGAACCGAATTTACGAAGGCGAGATCCGCGAGGCCGGCAACACGGTCAAGATCGGTTCGGTCGGCGACGTTTCGATCGGCACCTACGTCAAGAACGAGGATATCGCCGACCCCGAGGTCCTGACCGACGACGCCCAGACGCTGCTCATCGATCAGGCGAAGTACTTCAACTTCTACGTCGACAGCGTCGACCGTGCCCAGCAGAACGTCAACGTCCTCGACGAGGCGATGCGTCGTTCGGCGTGGGCGCTTCGGGAAAAGGCCGACACCTTCCTCGCCGGCGTGATGGAGGCGGGCGTCGATGCCGGCAACACGATCGGTTCGGTCGGAACGCCCGAGGTCCCGACCAAGGACAACGCCTACGAATACCTCGTCGATCTCGGCGTCCTTCTGGACGAGTCCGACACGCCGATCGACGGCCGGTTCGTTGTCGTGCCGGCGTGGTTTCACGGCCTCCTGCTGAAGGACGACCGATTCGTCAGCTCGGGGGCATTTCGCGGAGACGTTCGTCTCGCAAATGGCGAGGTCGGCGAGGCTGCGGGATTCCGCATCCTCAAATCTAACAACGTTCCGAACACCGCCGGTGCGAAATACAAGATCATCGCCGGCCATTCGATCGCGACGGCTTACGTCGAACAGGTGCTCGACATCAAGACGTACCAGCCCGAAAAGCGGTTCGGCGATGCGGTCAAAGGGCTCCACGTCTACGGTGCCAAGGTGCTGCGGCCGACGGCCCTCGCGTGTCTGATCGCCAGCAAATCGTAGTTGGCTGACGAGTTGTGTGTGGATTTTTTCATTCGGAAGGACGCGGGCCGTCGGTCCGCGTTCTTTCGTAAAAGGAGATTAAAATGCCCGAAACTGCTTTAGACAGATTGAAACGGATCACCGCGTGGGAGACAGATCCTGCGCTTACCGAAGATGAACTTAACGCCACCCTCGCGACTTATGCCCGCGAGGACCTCAACGGTTACACTCCCGCGGACGAGGAATGGCAACCGACATACGACCTTCACGCCGCTGCCGCCCAGGCGTGGCTCGACAAAGCCGCCAAGGCAAGCATGCTTACCGAGGTCGATCCGCCCGGATCGGGCGTCGTTACGTCAAAGGTCTTTGATAATTGCCGGGCAATGGCACGCATCTATGGAGCCAAATGTCGAATGACCATCAGCGTGGCGTAAACATATACACATAGCCATATATGTGGCAAAGGGCAGGCGGAAATGCCTGCCTTTCTTTACATTGAGCTGATCATCTATGGTTTTCCCGCGTCTCGGTAAAACTCATCGAGACGAGCCTTTGCCGCCACGACCCGCGGGCTGCCGGGAGCCTGAGATATGGTCAGGTCCTGATAGCTTTTCGTGAGAAGCGGTTCGGCCTCGAGATAGCGTTTCTGCTTCATCAGGAATTCGCCCAGCGAACCCTCGGTGTCGTCGCGGAGGAAACTCCCCTCCGGCATCGACTCCCGCCTCAGCCGAACGGCTTCGCGCAGGTCGCGTTCGGCATCGACGGGCATGCCGTTCGCCTCCTCGATCATGCCCTTGATCGCGAGTGCGTTCGGATAGTTGATGAACTGCGGCCGGGCGCTCCGGCGATATACTTCAAGGGCAGCGTCGATCTTCTGCTCGGCTTCCTTATAGTTGCCCTGCAGGTAGAGTACACGTGCCTGGAGCCTCAAACAGTCGCCGATCGGCAGGTAGGTTTCGTTGAACAGTTTTCGATAAATGGCCTCAGCCTGTGCCAGGTCCTGCGACGCTTCGGCAAGCTCGCCCTTTTCGGTCAGGAAATTGCCGAGAGCGTTAAGGTTGGCGCCTAGTTCGGCCGTTTCGGGATTTGGCTGTTGCCTGATCGCGTCGATCCGCTTGCGGACAATTGCGATCGCCTCGTCAAAAGCCCCGCGATCCGACAGAACGAGCGCATAGACCGACTCGGCAATGCCGACCGAGATACGGTTTTCCGGCGGAATCTTTGGTTTCAGGTCGAGAGCCTCTTTCAGCAGTGCCTCGGCGGCGGCAGAGTTCCCGGCGCCGCGATGGACCAGGGCATAGTCGTTGAGCGCCACCAGCAGGTATGTCGGGTTCATCGTGCCGGCGGCGACCTGCTGCCGGAGTATCCCGACGCGTTCGTCGTAAATAGCCGCCGCTCCGGCATTGTCTCCGGTCGCCAGCCTAAGCTGTCCGAGCTCCACCAACGTTTGAAGTATCTCCGTACTCCCGTCACCGTAGAGTTGTCTCTGAAGGGCGAGCGCCGCCGTAAGGTTTTTGTCGGCAAGGTCGTATTGTCCCTGCGAAAGGTAGCTGGCCCCGACGATACGCAGAAGTTCGGCCTTAATGTCAGGCTGTCCGGACAGGTCTGTGGTCTCTAACCGTTTTGATGCTTCGTTAAGTACATCCTTTACCGTCGTTTCTTTGCCATTTTGTTCAGAGAGTCCGGTCGAAGGGTCTGAATAATTTAACATCGTTTGCAGGAACGCATTCACCGCTTCTGCCTTCACCCTTTGCCGCTCGGTTTGCCGTGCCTCGTAAACCGTCGCCCCTACGCCGGCGGCGAGAGTCAGCATCACAATGCTTGCCGCCGCGGCAACGAACTTATGGCGGCTAAGGAACTTGGTGCTGCGGTAACGAAACGTTTGAGGGCGGGCCGATATCGGTAAACCCTTGAGGTGTCGGTCGATGTCCGTCGCGAATTGGTCGACCGAGGCATAACGCTGATCAGGCTCGCTCCGCAAAGCCTTCAAAGCGACGTTGTCTAGATCTCCCCGCAGCCGTGAAGCCCATTCCAGCGTTCGCGACTCCTCGGTTTGGCTTGGCGACACCGGCGCTGAGCCGGTCACCGATCGAATGATCTGGTCGATCGATTTGCCCTCAAAATAAAACGGCCTCTGCCCGGCGATCAATTCGTAAAAAACGACACCGAGCGAATAAATGTCGGATGAGGTCGACAGCGTCTCGCCCTTTAATTGCTCAGGGCTAGCGTATGCGGGAGTCAGGGCCCGAAAAGCCGTCTGGGTCTGCGTGTCATCGGACGCGAGGCCGTCATCAACAAGTTTCGCCAGCCCGAAATCGAGCAGCTTCGGCTCGCCGTCGGCGGTCACAAGGATATTTCCGGGTTTGATATCTCGATGGACGATCAGGTTGCGATGGGCATAAGCGACGGCAGAGCAAACCTTCAGGAACAGATCCAGACGTGCGTTGAGGTCTAGGTTGTGCAAAGCGGCATATTCCGTGATCGACTCGCCGTCGATGAATTCCATCGCGAGATACGGTAGGCCTTCTTCATTGACGCCGCCGTCGAGCAACTTGGCGATGTTCTGATGATTGAGCGAAGCGAGGATCTGGCGTTCGCGGCGAAATCGTTCGACCATCCCGCTCTCGGCGATCGACTGGCGTACGATCTTGAGAGCAACTTGCTGTTCGAATTCGCCGTCAGTTCGCCGTGCAAGATATACCGCGCCCATTCCGCCCGAGCCGATCTCACGAATGATCTCAAAATTGCCGAAACGACGGCCTGCCATTGCCGACGGCTGATGGATCAGCTTCGCAGCGTCAAAGACGGGAGTCTCTATGAACCCTTCGGACTCCGCGTACGACGCGAGCCACGACTCGACCTCTGCACGAAGTTCCTCGTCGCCGCCGCATTCGCGTTCCAGGAATGCGTCGCGGCCGGCAGGTTCGAGTTCGAGTGCCGATGCAAAGATCGACTTTACGCGTTGCTGATCGGCGTCGTGTGGTGCCATATCGATGATCTTTGAGAAATATATCGCGAAATCCCGAAAATCAAAACCAGAACTTTTTTGATCCGATCCACGGCGGTTTCTTGCCTTATAGGCTGAACGGACACGTCTGCTCACGGTCACCGAACCGGATCACCGTATGTCGAAACGGCAGGATCCGCCCGCGATCACAAGGGGGCTCCGTCAGACAGGTCCGAAATATTTCGTTGTAGGCAGGCTTCAAGGTCTAAGGAGGGAATACATGGGTGCGGCATCATTTCGATCGATCAAGCGTTTTGTACTTAATGGTTTCGGGCGGAGAGCGGCCGCAGACGGGCGACATTTGCCCGGCAGGCCGGCGATGAAACGGGCCGCGGCGGCCGCGCTCGTCGTAGTAGCGGCAACGTGCACGTATTTCTCAGTGGCACGAGGCATCTCCGCAGGCAGTCAGCAAACGGGAGCGGGACGGCTGCTCGTCGAAAGCTTTGGTTTCCTGTCGCTGTACGCGATCGACCCCGATCCGGCTATCGGTACCTCGACCTATGATCTTATCAGTTCATTCCCGAATGACGCGGTCTACGGCCAGTCTGTTTCGCCATCGACCGGAACCATCGCCTACCTCCTGCGGCACGGAAACGTGCCGTACAGACGCGTCTGGGTGATGAACGCCGATGGGTCGGGCCGCCTGCAGATAACACCCGAAAGCGATTCGACCATCAACGACAATCAGCCGCAAATATCGCCTGACGGTACCAAGGTAGCGTTCATTTCCAACCGATTTACTTCACCTACTTTTCCGAACGGCGAGACGAAGCAGCCCGAGGTCTTCGTGGTCAATGTCGACGGCACGAATCTTCACCAGGTGACGCCGAGCGAGCAGGCATCCGCCGGCTCGAACCACAATACGTACGTGGATTCGTTCGGATGGGCAGGCTCGTCGCTGATCGTTGCCGGTGCCCGGGTCGTGCAGGGGCAGGCGGCGCTGCGATACGGCTTGTTCCGATTTGACGGCGACGGGACCAACCAGACACTGATCAAGGATACGACCAACAGCCAGTACGGCACCGCGGTAGGCATTGACGTTTCCGCCGACCAGACCAAGGTCGCCTACTACAATTCGACTCAGTTATATATCTTCTCGGCGACCGACGGCAGCACGCTGTACACGCTTTTGCAGCCGGATACCGGCTCCCAGCTCAACGCCGCCGGAACGATCCGGTTCTCGCCCGACGGTAACAAGGTCGTATATTCTGCCGCGGAGGAGAACGGGTCGCTTCGTACGATCAATCTCGACGCCACCGGGCGTATAACGGTTAAGGCGAATATCGGCATATTCAGTTCGCCGAAATGGTGGGCTCCGGGGCCGGCGGTGCCCGCGATGGGCCACATGGAAATGAAGCCCGACGTCGTCGTCGTACCCAACGACGGTACCTACGCCCAGTCGGTGCCGACGCTCTACGACGCTAACGGAGCGACCGTCATTCACGCCGGCGTGTATTCGTGGGTTTGCGATGCGACGCACCCATGTACCAATCATTTCAATCCGATCGGCAACATGACCATCCTGAACGATGGCCGCGTCCGTCCGACGAATATCGGCACTTCGAACACGGGCGGACTGACGTTCTGCGCCTCGAACGCCGGACTCGAGGGCTGTAATGTCGTCGCCTTGGGCGAGAATTTCGCCGAGATCAAGGCAAGCGTCCCGAACGCGAACACCAACGGCACGGGCGGACCGGGCATATTCACGATCAAACGTACGCCCGCACCCGGCCGCGAAAACACGCCGCTGAATGTCAATTTTGTCCTCGGCGGAACGGCCGTTCGGGGCGTCGATTACGCCCTCGACGCCGCCGGCACGAGCGTCATTATGCCTGCCGGACAGACGACATTTGACATTAAGGTGACGCCGCTCAGGGCTGCCGGGAACAAGACGGTCACGCTCAGCATCGCGGCGCCGAACGGCGCCATTTACGCGACGATCCCGACGCGTGATACGTCGACGGTGAACCTGGTTGACAACGGCGCGCCGCCCACGGCCCTGACGCTGTCGAGCCTGACGCCGCCTACCGGCGGCAACGCGGGATTCGCCGGCGTTTCGATCTATGGCCGCAACATAAATGCTGCAGCAACGGTCAAATTGCAAAAGTCGGGCCAGCCCGACGTTCCCGGAACGGGTGTCGCCGTCAATCAGGGCGGCTCGCGAATGAACGCCACCTTTGACCTTCGCACGTCGGTCCTCGGAGCGTGGGATGTCGTCGTCACCAACCCGGACAATTCGACAGCGACCTTGCCCGCAGCTTTCACGGTCGTCGAGACCCATCCGACCAATCTTCACGTGACGATCAACGGGCCTTCCGACGTCCGGGCGGACCATCCGCTGTCCGAATACAACATCGTTTACTCGAACGAGGGCGACGAAGACGTCTTCGGAGCGCTCCTGGTCATTACCGGCCTGCCGGAAAACGAGTGCTCGCCTTCCGATCCGACGTGCAGCGGCGTTACCCTCAATTCGCCGATCGCCGACATACCGGACATCCCGGGACAAAACCCTTTTCCGTCATGGGTACGCCAGATGCCAAAACTCGCTAAATATACCGCTTATGACGTGAGGGGCGTAGGTTACATTGCATCGGCTCTTCCGGTACTGATCCCGCGTATCAAGGCACATACTTCGGGCGTTTTCAGCTTCAAGGTGCGGTGGTCGTACCTGACGGGCAATGAACTTTTCCGCATCGGGGCTCGGATCTACCCGCCCCTGCTGCGCGCGGCCGACCTGCCGACGGGCGTGCGTCTGGTGCCGGTAAGGTCGCCGGACGACGATGCAAGCGCAAGCAGGACCTGTGCGAGTTCACTCATATCGAACGCTCTGGGCTGCGCCCTGAGCTTCATACCCGGAAAGGCGTGTGTCAATGCCGGGGTCTCGGCGATATTCAGCGTCGCTCAAGTCATCGGCGGTATTTCAATGCAGGGGACTTCAGCGGTCAACGGTTACAGCGGCACACAGCTCTTCGGCGCGGCGGTCTCGCTGCTTTCCTGCACGATCAGCGCCACACCTCTCGGCCTTGCCCTGAGTGCCGTTAGCTGTATTGCGTCGGCTTCGGACGCGGCTGTGACATGTATTGATGCTTACATGAATAAGGATGTCCGCATTGTCAGTTCGCACGACCCGAACGAAAAGGAGGGCATCAGCGGCGTCACGCCGCAGAATTATGTGACCGGTAATCAGCTCTTCTACGGGATAACTTTCGAAAACGATGCCGGAGCGACCGCGCCTGCGCAGGACGTGGTCGTGACCGACCAACTCGATACGTCGCGGCTGGATATTTCGACATTTTCGCTCGGAAAGATACAGTTCGGCGACACCGTAGTTGACGTGCCGCCGGGGCTCAAGACGTACTCGACGGAGGTCGATCTCCGTCCGGCGAACAACCTGCTTGTCGAGGTCTCGGCGACAATAGACGAGAACACGGGCCTCGTCACATGGCAATTGCACTCGCTCGATCCGTTCACGCGG
Organism: Acidobacteriota bacterium; assembly: GCA_029781855.1. GTDB lineage: Bacteria > Acidobacteriota > Blastocatellia > Pyrinomonadales > Pyrinomonadaceae > OLB17. The sequence continues at coordinate 21,967 of JAKOVX010000076.1, forward strand.
CAGCCACCGACCGATCCTTTCGCGGGATTCTTGCCGCCGAACGTCATCGGCACCGAGGGACAGGGCAACGTGCAGTTTTACGTCACTCCGAAGGCAAAGATCGTGGCGGGCGACGAGATCCGAAACAAGGCGACGATCGTCTTCGACACCAATCCGCCGATCGAGACGAACGAGTGGCTGAACACGTACGACAACTCAAAACCGGTTAGCAGCGTCTCGCCGCTCGCACCGCAGCAGTCGTCGAACGCATTCATTGTTAATTGGGGGGGAACCGATACGGGCTCGGGAGTCAAGGACTATACCATCTACGTATCGCAGAACGGCGGGCCGTTCACTGAGGCGGTCGTTGAGACCATCGGAACGAGCACGCTGTTTTTCGGCAATCCTGACACGACCTATGCGTTTTACAGCATAGCTCGCGACCAGGCCGGTAACATCGAGAACGGCAAAACGACCGGCGAAGCGGTGACCCACACACCGAACGCCGTAGTTCCGGCGACGATCAGCATCTCGGGCCGTATCACAAGGCCGAGCGGCCAGGGCATGAACAATACGACCGTAAGGCTGGTCGGGGAGGACGGCATACCGAGGTTTGCCAAGACCGGGCCTTTCGGTTACTACCTGTTCACGGGCGTGCCGTCGGGCGGAACGTATGTCATCGGTTCTGAAAAGAAGAACTATGCATTTCCGTTACAGATCGTAACGGCGGTCGACAACCTCTCCGGGATCGACCTCGTGGCAGATCACTAGATCGTTGTCACATTGGCTTCCGGCCGTGGACCGAAATGTCTTCGGCCGGCAATTTGTCAATCGTTCTTTAGACGGCGATAGAGCCAGGTCTTGGCGATCGCCCATTCTCGTTTGACGGTCGCGGGCGAGGTATTCAATGCGTGTGCGGTTTCGTCGATCGAGAGGCCGCCGAAGAATCGCAGCTCGACGATCTTCGCCTGCGTCGGTTCGATCGCCTCGAGCGCTTCGAGTGCCTCGTTGAGCTCGATGATGTCGATCTCGCGGCCGCCGCCGAAGCTGATCTCCTCGGTCAATTCGATCCGCTGCCCGAAATCGCGCTTTTGAGCTTTACGTTTTACTGCGTGGTTGACCAGGATATTTCGCATTACCTGAGCAGCCACCGAGAAGAAATGCGCCCGGTTTTGCCACGAGACGTTTTCCCAGTCGACCAGTCTGATATAAGCGTCGTGAACGAGCGCCGTCGCCTGCAGAGTGTGATCCGGCCGCTCGTTTTTCATATAGCTCTGCGCCAGCCTGCGCAGCTCGTCATAGACGAGCGGCAAGAGCTTCTCAGGCGCACTTGCGGCACCCTCGTTTATTTCCTGAAGCAGCGCCGTTACTTCCTCGCGGTCAGACATACGTAATCTATCGGATACCGCCAATTATAAGTCGAATCCGAAAAATGTGAAATTCTCGTCCGAATATTGAGCCATTCCAAGCGGTTTTTCTGCCCTATAGTACGATAAGAGACCGCATTAAGAGAGGTTCGCAATGAATTGCCGTACGAACGGCCGTCGTAATATCGAGTACAAACCGGGTGACCTGCTCACCTAGACGGCGATGGTGCGGACGGCCGCCGAAGTCAGTATATCGGGTATCGCAAAAGATTTTTCCGGTAATCCCGCAAAAAATGCAACGGTTTTCGTCATTTATTCGAAAGGTGATGCGAAAATTAGCTTGACCTAACGTATCAACTGATATCAAACTCGCAGCCGGTCACCAAAATTTGATATTTTAGTCTCCCAAGCGAAAATAGAGCGTCCACTCCACGGGTCGCTCTTTTCGCATTTTTGGCGCCGATCTTTGCCGAATTGAGGTAAAATTCGTCTTAGGTTGAAAGGCAAAAAGATCTACAGAAAGCTCGCGTGGCTCAACGAACTGCCCGCCGCCGAGGCCGAACTCCTATTCAGGACATGTTCCGGCTCACGTGAATGGGCACGCTCGATGACCGAATCGCGTCCATATCGAATGCTCGGCCAGCTTTTTCTAAGGGCCGACGAGGTATGGTCGCAGATCGTCTCCGGCGACCCGCACGGCTCGGCTCCCGGCTGGGAACTGATCGAGGAACGCCTCATCAAAATGCTCGAACGCTGACCTTCCGGACTTTCGCGGCACATTAATTTGTTCTTAACAGCGGCCGTTTTTTGATCTGGGAATTTCCCATTTTGTCGCTAGGTCAATATACTCTCACCGTCAAAAGGTGATCGGATCGTGAACATCGGCCGCTGGCTAACGTTCGTTTCGATCCGCGATTCGCCAAAAATATTCGAAAGCAATTTTCAGCCACTGTGCTTTCACAGGAGTTACCCGTATGCTCAAACGCCGCCTCGTTCTAGTTGGAATTTTCGCCGCCGCCGCGATCTTTGCACTCTCGTTCGCCGCATCAGGTTCGTCCGCCGCAACCACCTCCGGCCCGTTCGCGTTCGTAGAATCGGTGCGGGAATTTTTTGGCATCGTACCCGAAGAAATACCAGCGGAACTCGAGCGAAAACATACCACGGCGAATCAGAATTCTTTTGCCGGCCGTCTTTCACCATCGTCGGTGGACAGTATTACGTCGTTCGGTACACCATTTACTGAAAATTTTGATGGGATGGGCAGTTCGGCGACGGCAACCCTGCCAGCGGGATTCAAAATAGGAACTGATTGGGCGACCGGCACGACCGCGACAACATTGGCTTACGGAACGACGGGTGCCGGAGCCGTTACGGGCTCGTCTGGCGGAGGGACGATAAATTGGGCGAATGGCATAACAGCCACGTCGACTGACCGGTCGCTAGGATTTTTGAATTCCGGCTCGTTCACTTCCCCGAGATCTATCGTATTGAAGATTTCAAACAATACCGGTGCGACAATCTCCGCTTTGGATATTTCCTTCGACTACGAAAAGTCGAGGTCGGGAACAAGGCAATTTGATTGGACCTTCTTTCACGGAGGTACGTCTGCCCCCGCGACCGCCGCGACAGCTGGCGATCAGTCATATCCTGCCGATGCGAATAACACGACGATTTCCAATCCGCCACTGACAACGAGCAAAACTGTAAATCTGACAGGACTCTCTATTGCAAACGGGACGGATTACTATCTGAGGTGGACATTTACGGGCCTCGGCGGTTCGACGAATGGTCAGGGTATTGGAATTGACAACTTTAGTATAACCGCGACGGCTTCCGGTGCAACCGCCCCTGTCCTAACTACTCCAACTGCAACAGCAATTACGACCACGACCGCGACGCTTGGGGCGAATATTACGTCGGACGGCGGCAGTGCGGTCACGGAACGCGGCACGGTATGGAAGACGACCGCGGGCGTGACCGATACGGACAATCCGTTAGCTGAGGGCGGGACGGCGACGGGCGTATTCACCCAGGCCCGGACCGGATTTCCGGCGGGAACGCAGATCTTTTACAAAGGCTACGCGAAGAACACGAACGGTACCGGGTTGAGCTCCGAAGCAAGCTTTTACACGCTCTCGAACGAACCGACAACGCACGCCGCGTCATTCACATCCGCGCCGTTTTCGAGTACGCAGATAGATCTTTCGTTCTCGGCCGCCTCGACCATTACGAACGCAAGCGGTTATATCATCCTACGTCGAAGCGACGGCACGTTCCCCGACGCCACGGGCGTAGTTGACGCTGTCGCTCCCGGTTCGCTGTCGCTGCCCGTCGGCACCACACTTGTAACAACGATCTCAAACCCGGCAACGGCCACGTACAGCGATACTGGTCTGACGACAAATGTGACGTATCGCTACGCGTTGATCCCATTCGGCTACAACGGCTCGAACTCCGCGACCTACAATTACCTGACCGCTCCGACGATACCGACGACATCTGCGACGACGGCGTCGGCTTCGTCGCTCGTCCTGCCCGTCATTTTGTCCGAGTCTCCGACCATCTCGTCGCTGGTCAACGATCCGGGGCCGCTGACTTCGGCTGGCGGTGTGTCGGTGTGGCAGATCGGAGTTTACGACGGCGGCATCAGCGGCGATCCCGACACGCTTCCGACGATCGTCACGGGCCTGACAATCGGCAAAGGTGCGTCGTCCACGGTGACCGACTTTTCGTCGGCGATCCTCGCGGCGGACCTTTTCAACGGCGGCACGCACCTCGCGAGCGGCGTCATCGGGCCGTCAACGGTGACATTTAGCGGATTTAATTTTTCGGTGAATGACAATCAGTTTGCCTCGATGTCGATCCGGATTTCGCTGAAAACCTCGGGTTTGACGGACAACCAAAGTTTCCAATTCAACCTGGCACAGTCCGGGATCACGACCGCCGGTGCCGTGACCAGCTCGCAGATCGCTCCGTTTACGACATTTTCGTCCCAAGCGGGGCAGAACAAGATCGACGTTGCCGCGACAAAGCTCGCATTCGGTGCCCAACCCGTAAACGTGGGCACCGGAGCCGCGATGACGCCTGCGCCGACCGTTTACGCGGCGGACGCCAACGGCAACACCGACACAGATTGGGCAACCGATATCGCCGTGACGGCAACCGGCTCGGTCCTCACGGGCTCGCCGGTCAGCGCAACTCCGACAAGCGGCACCGCGGCGTTCAGCGGCCTCGTATTCACGACCGCCGGCACCGGCGTGACGCTCAATGCGACATCAGGAGCGTTGACCGACGCGACGAGTGGGACGTTCGACGTCCTCCTCGTGCCGCTGCCGGGCGAGATCGTGATCAATCAGTTCAATCCCGGCTACGCCGGTGCGACTGACGAGTATATTGAGATCGTCAACCTTACAAACAAGACATTCGATCTCTCTCTGCTCCGGATCGACTATGCCGCTGCGTCCGGAAATCCGGGTTCCGCGGGCGGCATCTTGTCCGGAACTTTGCAGCCCTATAGTTTCTGGCTGCTGTCGCCGAACCCGACCGTTAATGTTGGTCAAACCGTGAACCTGCCTGCTGATGGAAGTTTCACTTCGGGGCTCGCTGGCGGAGCCGGTCAGATCGCACTTCGCTTGGTGGCGGCTCCCAACACGAAGATAGACGGTGTCTCCTACGGAACGATCACCGGCACAAATGTTTACGGCGAGGGTACGCCGACGGCTTCACCTACAAGCAACGCCGGCTTTTCCCGAGTTCCCGACGGCACGGACACCAACTCGAACATCGACGATTTCCAGGCGGTCGCCAATTCCGCGATCTACCTTCGCAACAGCACGGGCCGCATCGTGCCAAACGGCGTCTCGCTGCCGGCAGGGACGTACGCCGACATTTCGGCACTCGACGGTTCGAGCATCGCCGGCGACGTGACGATCAACGGCCGTTTGACGCTCGGCGGCGTTGTTACGACCGGGGCGAGTACGATCACGCTCGGCTGCGGAGGCAGTTCGGCGGGTGCGGGAGCGACGAGCTACGTGCTTGGCAATGTCAGGAAGGATTTCTGTGCGACGGGGGCGTTCTCGTTCCCGGTCGGTGAGAATGGGTACACACCGGTCGATACGACTATCACGACGCTGACGACGAACCCGTCGAGCCTGACGGTGCGGACGTATAACGCGACGCTGGGGACGTTTGACCCCGCGCAGGCGATGACGCGAAATTGGGACATCACCGAGACCGGCGATCTCGAAGCCACGCTCTCGTTCACCTATCTCGCGGGCGACGTCGCTGGCGACGAAGCCGATTACCGCGTCTGGCGTCTCGAGACCGACGCTCACCTACAGACAAACCTCTGCCCCGGTGCACCATGCGTCGATACGGTCAACCACGTCATCGGGCCGGTCACGGGCGTTACCCAATTCTCACGCTGGACCGGAGCCGGCCCGCTCGCTCCGACCGCGGCTGCGGTGTCGGTCGCCGGACGCGTGACGACGGCCGACGGACGCGGCATTCGTAACGCAGTGATGACGATCAGCGGCAATGGCCTCGCGCAGCCGCTCAGGACGATCACCGGGCCATTTGGTTACTACAATTTCGATGGCCTCAATGCCGGTGAAACGTACGTCTTGACCGTTAATTCCAAATCGTTCGCATTCCAGGTGCCGAGCCGCGTCATCAACCTGAACGACAACGTTACGGACGCGGATTTTATCGCAAATCCGTGATCGCTTCGACAGTTTTGATCCCACGCGGATCGATCAATGGATGTCCGAAAAGTCGAGAAAGGTAAAACAACCTAAGTTATTTTAAACGCGGATAGAGCGGATCAAGCGGATAAGAACGAATTTTCTAATTCGGATCCGCAAGATCTGCCCGATCTGTTTGATCCGCGTTTAAAAAAATGCCGATAAATTTACGACGCTGACGGTTTAGACAGCCTCTTTTTTCGATCTCTTATTCGCCTTCCAAAACCGGCCCTAGCGGCGCAGCTCGTGTTAACTGTAGGTGAACAATCACTTTCAGCTTGACTCACAAAATAACTCGGTTATAATCGCCGTACCGAAAATCATTGAGTGCCAATTTTATGTCCGACGGATGACTCGTTCCAAAGCTCCTGGAGTCAACGTCTGCCGGAATCTGGGGATTTGACGCAATTAGGTGTTTATTGCGCTCAAACTTTGAACCAGAACAAATAGAGAAATTAAATGAAAAGACTCTCCTTATCGCTGCGCCTTGTCATCGTCATCATTTTCGCCGCCGCTGCAGCCGCAGCCGCCATCGGAGCAAACGCCGCCGGCTACCGCCCACTTGATTCCGTCCAGGAATTCCTCGGCATAGCCCCGCCCGCGCCCATAATTGCGCCTGCGAAAGCGGAGAACGCCGTGGTAACGTCGAAAACGGTAGCCAAGGAGCCGTTGTTCTTTGCACCGCCTACAGGGCTATTTGCTCAGGACTTTACGAGTTCCTCGATTTTGACTGATTACGTTAGTGCAACACCTGGCAATGGTCAGTTTGACGCGATTGGCACTAGCGGTGCCGGTACAGTAGTCAGTATCAATGGGGGAGCGTTGCAATTTACAAGGAACGGATCGAATGCGGGCTCTTTTTCCCGGACGACAAATTTTAGCCCCGTTCCTTTGTCGCTCATTTATCGATTCGATTTGACGATGTCCGGTAATACATCCGCGACTACCAGTGCGGCAGTGTTTCAAGTTGGATCGCTTTTTGGCACAGCGAACTCGCCAGAGAGTCAAGGGAATAGTTTTGCGCGACTTGCTGTAAATACAACCACGACTGACGGAACATTTGTATTACGAGATATGCAAAGTAACGCCAACAGCTCAGGACAAGTTGGCACAAAAAGGATTACGTGGGTGATGAACAATTCGGGCGATACGTTATTTTACCGTGCCCCTGATGGATCAAACGAAAGCTTGGCAAACGATACTGCTGACGTTTGGGTCGCGAGCACTAGGATTTTTAACGACCTACCAGTCGACACACCGAATAACGTCACCACAGATCTGAAATTTGCCTTCAATGGCGGCACCGCTACGATCAAAATCGATGACATACTTATTGATCCGATTCCGTCCACGCCGATCTCTGCAACTGCCACCTCGATAGGAACAAACTCATTTAATGCAAATTGGACACCAGCGGCAGGTCTAAGCGGCTACCGAGTAGACGTGGCAACGGATTCCTCATTCACAAATCTCGTGAGTGGCTACGACAACCTCTTCGTTTCAGGACAGGCAACAAATTCGCTAAATGTGACTGGGTTAAATCCATCGACTCAGTATTACTACCGAGTCCGCGGAGCTTCACAGTTTGGTTCGTCTGGTGAGTTTGCAAGTGGCAATTCTCTGTCGCAATCAGCTACTACGCTTTCTCCACCTCCGACGGTCCAGTTCAGCGAGCATAACCCCCAGGGCAGCGAGACGGGGCCGATCACGATCACGGTCACGCGGACGGGCGACCTCTCGAACCCGTCGTCGGTCGAGTACACGACGCTTAACGGCGGATCGTCATGCATAGCGGGCACCGATTTCCTGACTGCCGCGAACACGTTGACTTTTGCCCCGACTGAATCGCAAAAGCAGTTCGACATCACTACCTGCGACGACGACATTTATGAGGGCACATCCGAAGGCTGGGAGGTCAAGCTACAGAACCCGGTCGGAGCCGTGCTCGGGACGGAGAACGATGTCATATTCTCGATTCTCGAAAACGACGGCATTCCGACATTCGACATCAGCACTTCGGCGGTGTCGGTCGATGAGGGCGTCGGGACAGCGACGATCACGGTCAACCGCACGGGTGCGCCCGGAAATGTGGTCACGGTGGACCTTGGTATAGCAAGCGGCAACGCGACCGTCGGAGCGGCATGCACGGCAGGCGTCGATCTTGTCGGTTCGGGCGGGCAACTGGCGTTCGCCGCGGGCGATACGACCAAGACATACAATGTCACGATCTGTAACGATACGGTCGTGGAGCCGGCGGAGACATTTACCGCAACGCTCTCAAACCCGCAGTATCCGTCGCAGCTTGGAACTACGACCAGCGAGACCGTGACCATCAACGCAAGTGACGGCGGAGCTCCGGTTGTTTACGTCGATTCGGCGTGGGCGGGAACGACGATCGGAGATGATCCGGACGGTGCGGGGCCGGCGACGAGTTTTGGCACAGATTCCTTTGCGACTATCGCCGAGGGCATCGCGGGCGTGGCCGACAACGGCGAACTGATCATTAATCCCGGCACTTACGCCGGCGATATGCGGGTCGACCATCCGTCGCTCATCAAGGGCAAATTCGCCATTACGGGCGAACTCCAGGCCCAAGTCGCGGGTGTCACGGTCAGCCCCGGCCAAAGTCCCGGCATCATCACCAGCGGCAGCCTCGTGCTGACGTCGGGTTCAGAACTCGATATCGAGCTAAACGGCACCAACCCCGGCACCGGCCACGACCAGATGAATGTCACCGCCGGTCCCGTCGACCTCGGCGGTGCGACCCTCGTGCTGTCCGCCCTCGGCGGTTACACACCGGCGATCGGCAACCAATTCACGATCATTAATAACCAAGGTGCAGGAGCCGTCATCGGAACATTCGCCGGCCTCGCCGAGGGAGATCCCGTCTCCGACGGCACCAGCAATTACACGATCAGCTACACCGGCGGCGACGGCAACGACGTCGTCCTGACTGCAACGAGCGGCGGCTGCGGCAATGTCGTTTCGATCCCGGCGGTGACATCACCGACCGGCGTTTCCGCCACAGTGCCCGTCAACACGACGGACCTCACCGGCCAGGGCGTGATCGCGGCCGACTTTACGGTCACATACGATCCGGCGGTGCTAAATCCCGCGACGATCAATGTGACGGCCGGAGCGGCTGCCGCGCCGGGTGCGACGATCACGTTCAACGCTACGGTTCCTGGCACGATCGTCATCTCGGTCTATAACGGCACCGTCGGCGGCTCATTTACCGGCCCGGGCCCGCTCGTAAATATCACCGCGGACGTCATCGGCACGGCCGGTTCGGCTGGTTCGTTTACGGTCACGGGCGGCGGATTCAACGGCGGATTGGTCTGCTCGTCGTCTACCGGCGGAACGATCGATGTCGTGCCGGCAACCACCGCGACGACGGTCACGACCTCCGGCAGCCCGTCGACTTACGGTGACGTCGTGACATTCACGGCAACGGTCACTGCCGCGACCCCGACATTGGGAACGCCGGTCACGTCCGGCAGCGTGGAGTTTTACGACGGAGCCTGCGGAGTCGGGACGCCGTTCTTTAACGGTACGCCGGACGGCAGCGGCCAAGTCTCCGCCCCGATCAGCAGCCTGACCGCCGGTTCGCACACGATCAGCGCCTGCTATCTCGCGAACACCGACTTTACCGCGAGCAGCAACACCGTCGGCCAGACCGTCAACCCGGCAACGCCCGTTATCACGGTAACCGGTTCAAACACCTTCACTTACAACGGTTCACCGCAAGGTCCCGACTCCGCGGATACGGGCGGTTCGACCTCGTTGCCGACGTTCAGCTACAGCGGCACTTCAAACGGCGCGGTTCCGTACGGCCCGAGCGCAACCAAACCGACGCTGGCTGGCAGCTACACCGTGACCGCATCCGTGCTGGCCGACGCCAATTACACGGCTGCCTCGAGTGCTCCGTTCGCGTTCACAATCGGAAGGGCGACTCCCGTCGTGACGGTGACCGGATCGACCACATTCACGTTCAACGGATCGCCGCAGGGCCCGAACGCGGCGGCGACCGGAGGATCGACCGGAACGCTGAGCTTCAGCTACACTGGCACGCCGAACGGCGGCGGCGGTTATGGCCCGTCGGCGACGCCTCCGACCAATGCCGGCAACTATACGGTGACCGCATCGGTCGCCCAGGACGACAATTACAGTGCCGCATCCTCGGCAGCGTCGCCGTTCACCATTGACCGAGCGACGCCCGCGCTTTCGGTGACCAATTCGCCCGTCGCGTTTGACGGTAACCTTCATTCCGCGGTTGTTTCTGCGTCGGTCGCAGGCGTCGTCAGCAATATCCTCAACGACGGGTTCCCGGCAGTCTCGGCGGTCGGAGTTTACGCCGTGACGGCGGACTTTGCCCCGACCGACGCGGATAATTACAACAGCCTGATCGGCGCATCGGCGGGGAATTTCGAGATCCTGACCGCGACGACGATCGTCGAAAGGCCTGGAACCACGAATTGGTTCTATTACGACGATTTCGCGAATGCCATCATCCCGGGCCACGATTTTGTCGCCGGGCCGGGCTCGCCGCCGCTGCAATTGGGCAGCGCACGCCTGCGGAGCAGCGGATCGACGCTGAAGGTGCTCGGCACGCAGATGTTCAACGGCACACGGCTCGCGGACATTTCGACGCTCCGCTATCAGACGTACGTGCAGAGCGGTTTCGAGGCCGCGGGTGCACCGATGCTGCAGTTCAAGGTCGACTTCGACCTGACGACGGCCGACACTGATTATCAGGGCCGCGTCGTCTATGTTCCGAGCCAGAATGGGACAGTAACAGCTGGTACATGGCAAACCTGGGAAACACTGGACGGCGTGTTTTGGTATTCGGACTTCGTGCCGCTGCCGACACGAAACGAATGCACGCCTGCCGCTCCGTGTACAAAAGCCCAGATGCTCGCGCTTCACCCGAACATGGGTATCCACGCGGGCCAGATCGGTGGCTTGCTCTTCCGCGCACAGAACGACAGCAACGCGAATGTCGACGATCTGACGATCGGCGTCACCGCTCCGAATGCGGTCACGATCTTCGATTTCGAGCAGGCGACCTCGACCGTTACGGTCGATTGCCCGAACACATCGTACACGTACACCGGCTTGCCGATCGCTCCGTGCACTGCGAGCTACACGACCTCCGACGGACTCACTGCGTCTCTGGCGGTCAACTACACCGCGAACACCGACGTCACACCCGTCGTGACGGCAAGCGCGACCTATCCCGGCGATGACAACCACGCCGGCAGCACAGGTTCCGACACATTCGCGATCACGCCGGCGGCATCGTCGACAGTCATAGATTGCTCGCCTGGAACATTCGAATACACCGGCTCAGCGATTTCTCCGTGTATTGCGACGGTGACCGGCGTCGGCGGGCTCAGCACGACCGTGCCCGTCACGTACGGAAACAATGTCAATGTCGGCACGGCAACCGCCGATGCGAGTTATCCGGGAGACGCGAACCACACGGGCAGCACGGCGACGCAGGCGACGTTTGCGATCACCAAGGCACCGTCATCCGTCACGGTCGATCCACTGAGCGTCGAATACGACGGCAACCCGCATACGACGACGTTCACGGTCAGCGGTGTCGGCACCGGAATAACGCAATCCGTGACGTGGGCTTACACGGGAGCGTGTTCGGCCGCTCCGGTGAACGTTGCCGATACGCCGTGTACCGCGACCGCGACCTACGCCGGTGACAGCAACCACACCGGCAACAGCGGGTTCAATACGATCACGATCACCAAGGCGCCATCCACGACAACGCTCAGCTTTGAGGCCGGGCCGTATGTGTATCGCGGGACGGCGTTCACCGCTACTGCCGACGCGAATGGTATCGGCACGACTGGACTCACGTCGGTGACGCCGGTTTACTCGGGCGACTGTCTGAACGTGACCGTCCCGAACGGCTGTACCGCGACCGCGACCTACGCCGGCGACAATAACCATACCGGCAGCAGCGACAGCAAGAGCATCACGATCACCCGGGCGACGCTCGTCATCACGCCCGATCCGCAGTCGGTCATTTACGGAGCGGCGGACCCTGCGTTCACGTTCGGCTACAGCGGTTTCGTGCCGGGCGAGGACGCCGGCAACCTGACGACAAAGCCTGTCTGCTCGGTGCCGGGCACCAGCCCGCACGCGCCGGGAACGTACACGATCAGCTGTGTCACCGGAACGGCGCAGAATTACAGCTTTGACGTGACGGCAACGGCGAATTTTGTAGTAAATTCCGGCTCGGTCGCGGGCAGCGTGAGTTACCTGATCGTCCCGCAGCCGGTGCCGAATGTACATTTCGATGCCCCGGGCTCGACTCCGGTGTCGGGGAATTCGATCCTTGACGGCACGTATTCGCTGACCGGCTTCGGTGCCGGTGCCTACACGGTGACGCCGTCCCGCACCAGCGAATCCTGCGGCGGCACAAACGGCGTCCAGGCAAATGACGCGTCGCTCATCGCCCAGTACGTCGTCGGGCTTATTCCGTTCACCGCCGACCAGAAAGTGGCGGCGGACGTCAGCCTCGGGGCGACGACAACGATCTCGTCGTTCGACGCGGCGCTCGTCGCTCAACGGGTAGTGTGCCTGACGCCGAGCCCGCTCAGCATCGCCGGACAGTGGAAATTCACGCCGGCGAACCGTTCGTATGCGTCCGGCGTCACGTCGAACTACACGGGCCAGGATTTCAGTGCGTACCTCCTCGGCGACGTGGACGGCAACTGGAATCCTGCGGGTACGAGCCGCCCGGACCTGCTGTTGCGGACAGCTGACTCGATCAATGTCTCGGTGCCGTCGCTGGCGGCGTCCGCCGGTTCGGTCGTGACGGTGCCGTTGCGGATCGACAACCTCGCGGGACGCTCCGTCGGAGCGTACCAATTCGACATTGAATATGACCCGGCCGTCATCGCACCGTCGACGATCGCCGCCGACCTCGCCGGAACGCTCAGCAGCAACCTGAGCGTCGTCTTTAACACGCCCGAGCCCGGCCGTCTGAAGGTCGCGGTTTACGGTGCGTTCCCGGCGACGGGCGACGGTACGTACGTCAACCTGCAGTTCCAGGCGATCGGCGGTGCGGGTTCGTCGACTCCGCTCAATGTGACCAACGTCGTGATCAACGACGGTTCGCAACCGATATTTGTCGCCGCCGGCAGCCTTTCCGTAACGGCATCGGCGAATAACGGCGTAATTCGCGGACGGCTGCTGTCGGCAACGGGAAGACCTGTGGGCAACGCCCGCGTCACTGTAACGAATACGATGAGCAGCCTTCGTTCGGCGGTCACGAATCCGTTCGGCTTGTTCGAATTCGGCAACCTGAACGTCGGCGAGACCTACACGGTCACCGTCGAGTCGAAACGTTATACGTTCACTCCGCGAACCGTCAGCATTACCGACGGCGTCGTCGAACTCGATATGATCGCCGAACAGTAAGTACGCGGCCTCGCATCCGGCGGCTGGTTCATCCCCCGATGTTCCGCCGCCGACGGACGGCACAAGCTTCTGGCAGGGGCTTGTGCCTTTTTTGCGCGTAAAACCCGGCGAAAATTTTGCACCGCGGCCGTTACGGTATATATTTGTCCGAACGTGTATGAATCGACGCGAATTGTTAAAAGGTGCCGCCGCACTCACTCTCACCGCCCAGACTATGCTTGGTAAAATACCCGAGCGAACAAAGCTCATCAAACCCAAACGCCTAAGCCCCGGCGACAAAGTCGGCATCATCGCCCCGTCGAGCGGCATCGCCGCCGATGCGTGGGAACGGGCGATCAGGAATATCGAGAGCCTCGGATTCAAGCCCGTGGTCGGCGAGTTTGCCCGCGGGCAGATGGAATTTCTGTCGGGCACGGACAAAGAGCGGCTCCACGACCTTCACTGGGCATTCGGCGACCCGTCGATCAAGGCGGTCTGGTGCGTTCGCGGCGGCGGCGGAGCCCCTCGAATGCTGCCCGAGATCGATTACGCCCTGATCCGCAAAAACCCGAAGATACTCATCGGTTTTTCCGACATTACGGCGCTTCATCTCGCGATCCATCAAAATTGCGGCCTCGTCACATTCCACGGACCGGTTGCCACGTCGATAAATTCCGAATACAGCCGCACGCACGCGATGGACGTCCTGACCCGTCCGACCGCTACGTATAAGTCTGAGAATTCGTCGGAAAATGCTGCCAGCGCGTCGCCATTCTTCAAATCCGAGGTGATCGTAAAGGGCAAATGCCGCGGGCCGCTGATCGGCGGCAACCTGTCGCTGCTCGCCGCTCTTGCGGGGACCAAATTCGCGCTTCGCGACCTCAAGGGCAAGATCCTTTTCATTGAGGAGATCGGCGAACCGCCGTATCGCATCGACCGGATGCTGACACAGTTGCGTCAAAGTGCCGACCTTCGCAGCCTTGCGGGTGTCGCCCTCGGCGTTTTTGACGACACGAGCGCCTCCGCCGGCAAGACCGCACAACCGGTGATGGACGTTCTCCGCGACCGTCTCGGCGATCTCGGCGTGCCGGTCGCATACGGGCTCTCGTTCGGGCACATCCGCGACAACATGACGCTGCCCTACGGCATTGAGGCGGAGTTCGACGCCGACAACCTCACGCTCACGTTTCTCGAGGCAGCCGTTAGCTAAAGCCGTCATCTCACGGCACAAAGACCCGCTCGTCGAAATCCCAATCGTAATTGTTGTCGAATGTCAGCACGGTCGAGCAACGCGTGCCGTAGCCCGGCGTTTTGATGAATATCGCGGAGATCGCCTTTTCGGCCTCGTACGGAACGCCGGTGGCGGGAAGCTCGTCGTCGTCGGCAAGCGTCACGTCGGCGAGGATGTTAAAAAGGTCGGCCGACGCGAACCCGCCGTTTTCAACTAGCGTCGTAAACGCGGCCTTTCCTTTCGAAACTTTTGGCCACGGCGTGTCGAGCAGGTGGTTGCTAAGGCCGTAAGTGCCGGGACCGAGTTCGCGCGGTTCGCCGCCGCGGTTTGAAAAATAATGAAGCGAACTGTTCGGTCCGATCTCGCCGACGAGCAGGTTGAAACCGGAAAATTCTCCGCCCATTGCCGCAACGTCGGACAAATAATCCCGGGGCGTATCATTCCCTCTGAGAAAATCCGCGACCAACGCTCCGCGCGACCTCGTTCCGGCCGGGGCCGACGGGTCGCGGTAATTCGTCACCGCCGCAAAACGCCCGCTCCTCGTCACGCCGAGCCACGTTCCGCCGCCGACGAGGTCGCGACCCGCGAAAATACTGGGCTCGTCATCCCAAATCGCCGCCCGAGAGGACGGCCGGTCGTAAAATTCATCGCGGTTCGCCAGCAGGATCAGCGGATATTCGGCGTGGCTCTGATAGGAAAATAAAATTACGCACATTCGAGTGTCGCTGACGGCGGTTCGGCAGTCTTGATCGGCCGCCCGAAAGCGAGCCTGATCAGGTCGAAAATGGATGTCGGCGTCGCCCCAAGTCTAATATTTTCGCGGCCGATCTCAAATGCCAGCCGCCATTGCCTGAACAGTATCCGGTACACATCGGCGAGCGAATATCGCGGGTCGTAGATGTTGGTCGATTCGCTCGTGACTCCGTTCAACTCGATGATCCGAAAATTCTCGCCTCGCCGCAGGTCCTCGAACGAGGACACGCGAATATCGAACCTGCCGAAGTAAAATCCTGAAAATCCACGACAGATCTCGTCGATCTTCGCCTCCAGAGCGTCAGTCCGCAGCCATCCGCCGTCGACGAAAACCGCACCGCGCGAATGCGTGCCGATGTCGATGATCTTGACGATCTCACCTGCCGCCGGGACGTCGCCGAGCCGTTCGGCGTTCTGCTCGAAATACTTTTTCGCCAGACAAACAGCCCGCGGGTCGTCCAGGATCAGGTCCTCGAGCGTCGATCGGCCGTCGCCCGTGACGCCCGGAAATCGCTTTTCAGTGATCGAAAATATCCGCCCGCGTCTCTCGGACGGCCGCCGGTAATAGAAGATGCTGACCTCTTCGCCGCCGCAGTATTCCTACAAAATAACATCCGTATCTGCGTCGACCAGCTCGTTTTCGAGCTCGTTGTATGAAGGCACGATGCGGACGCCCGACCCGCGTTCGCCGGCGTCTGGTTTGATGACGACGGGGAATTGCAGTCGGTGGTCGTCGATAAATTTCCAAGCGCATCTCAGCCGATCGGCGATCGGCAGGCGGCTGCGCAGGATCGCGTGTTTCAGCATATGCGGCCGGGCGGCCTCGGAACGCAGCAGGCCGTTGTATATGTCATTCTTCGATTCGCCCTTGAATCCGCCGGCTGGCAACGCCGGATTTGCCGCCGCGAACGCCGTAAGGCTGCGGTGCCGCAGCCCAATACCGAGCACGTAGATCACGACCGGCAGATAAAAGACGCGTATCGGCCAGAATTCCCAATTCGTGATGCGCCTGATCCGCCCAATGAGCAGGCGTCGTCGTTTTCGTGAAGCTAAAACGAAGATCGTTCGAATCATGAACGCCAAAACGATCAGCCCGGCTATCGCGTTGCCGCGAAAGAGCAGCGATTGCGAATATGCCGCGGAACCGACGAGTATCGGCGTCCAGATCGCGGCCGCGAGGAGGAAAAAGATGGTGAATCTCGGAAAGTTCGCCTCGGTCGCACCCGCCAGCAGATATGTCGGCAAACGCAGCCCGGCGACGAAACGGCTGACGAAAACGGCCTTGCCCGCGTTGACGCCGAGCCACTTCGCTGCTTTATCGACCGATTTTCGCGACACGAACCGCCTAACGATCCGCCTTTCGAAAACCCGCGGACCGATGACGCGTCCGACGCCATACAGGATCACGTCACCGATGAAAATGCCCAGGAAGCAAGCCAGCACGGCGAGCCCGAGGCTCATCCGACCGCTAGCCGCGGCGGCACCCGCGAGCAGGCACGCGCCGTCCTCGCTGACGAACGTGCCGACCAGGAAAAAAACGAAAAGCCCGGCCGTCGAGAGTTCGGGCAGTCCGTTTTGAAATAGAGCGGCGATGTCAGGCATTCGAGTTTCCGAAGAGCAGTTGCCCCACGACCGGAACATCGCGACGATGAATTAACAGAATTACTGCACTCAGTACAAAAACGGTCACCGCGAGAATAAAGAGCAGGCCGCCGTCGTCCTTGACGACGATCCCGAGCTTGGTCAGGTGGCTGAATATCGCCCCCGAGATGGTGCCGAGAGCGATGACCGCTCCGAGCCACGCCGTGCTTGGCAACACGAGCAGGATCACGGCGATCAGCTCGACGACGCCCGAACCGATGCGGCCGTATGCCTCAAGTTCCGGTCCCATCAGCGTGCTGAAGATGTACTTCGATTCTTCGGCGCCGGTGAATTTGAAAAATAACGTTTGAAACAGGATGACCGCAACGATGATGCGGGCGGCCCAGCTGACTATCTTTATTGTAGTGGTCATAATTTACTCCTTTGGAAAGCGGGCTGATAACAAGCTCTTCTATCCGGCGGACTGCCGCCAATATTCCAGCGTCGACGGCGCGACGCCGAGGTCGGGCGGGACAACCGCGTCCGTGCCGGCCAATTTCTCTCCGATCAAAGCGTGATGGTGGACGGCGTGGCTGTGGACGAATTCGGCTTCGCGTGCAAGGCTCGATGGCAGCCACGTGTCGGGGTCCGCCTCGGATCGGACAAGGATGCTCCGAGCGAGGTGACGCGGCGGCAGTTCGCTCACCCGGCGGATCGTTTCACTAAACCGCCTGGCCGCGTATTCGCGGTCCGTTTCGACCCGCAGGTCGCGTTCTCGAAGGCTGTAGTCGATCCGTCCCGCGTCCACGCCATTCAAAAAGCAATTGACGAAATCCAGAATGTGGCGAAATTGCCCGCCAACGCTGCCCGTCCCATTCGCCTTATGCCGATAGTCGGCGTCGCCGACCGAGAGGATCGTCTCCACGGCCCGGCCGAGCTCGCGGACGATGCTCTGTGACAGTGGAAACTGCCCGTTTTCGGGGCCGATGTGTTCAAGTTCTGTGCTCATTTTTGCGAAAGATCCGCTCGGATACTGCCCTTGTTATTCCTATTTGGGGCGCAAATATTCCCCCAAAATTCTCTGGAATATCGTTCGCGGTGATCGGGATTAACGTCGCTGAAACCCGCCGTCGGCCTCCGCCCCGGCGATTCGTAAATTGATCATAACGGAGAGATTTTTATGTTGAAACAACGATTTATTACCGGTGTAGCGGTCATCGCAGCGATGATCCTCGGCTTACAGGCAGCGACGTTCGCCCGCGGCGGCGATTCGAAAAAGACCGCGACCTTTACGGTTCGGATCGAAAATATTGCGAGCAAGGACGGCATCGCCGCCCAGGACGGCTCACGTTATCCGTTCGCGTTGTCGCCCGGCTTTTTCGGGGTCACCGACTCGCGGAATGTGATCTTCAAGGACGGCAAGAAGGCATCCGCCGCTCTCGAGGCACAGGCAGAGGACGGCGATCCCGGACTTTTACTCAAGAAACTTCTGACGTCGCTCGGTACCCTGTACAGCGGCGTATTCACGACACCGGTCGGCGGCGACAAGCCCTCGCCAATCTTCCCCGGCGGTGCATTCGAATTCAAATTTACGGCAGGTGAAGGCAAACGGCTCGACCTGACGACGATGTACGGACAGTCTAACGACCTCTTCTACGCGCCGAAGACGGCGATCGACCTGTTCGACGCCAAGGGCAACCCGCTCTCGGGTGACATCACGGACCGCTTCGTCCTTTGGGACGCAGGCACCGAGGTCAACGAGGCTCCGGGCATCGGCCCGAATCAGGGCCCGCGTCAGAAGGCCCCGAATACCGGCACCACCGAGAACGGCGTCGTCCGCCTCGTCAAGGACGGCTTTACCTATCCTGAGATACGCGATGTTCTTCGCATTACCATCACGGCAAAGTAAATTTCGCCGTTGAACGACAGAGGCGGCGCCCGCGGCCGCCATTTGACACCAAAGCTATGAAACACACAATCACAAAGATCGCACTCGTCTTTCTCGCCGTCGTCTCGGCCGTTGCCGCCGCGTCGGCCCAGACCGCCGACAAACGGTCCATCACGCTCGACGGGGCACGTTCCGTCATCGCCGCGGCCAAATCGTATGCCGCAAAAAATAACGCTCCCGGCGGCGTCATCGCAGTGGTCGACGACGGCGGAAACCTGGTCGCTCTCGAACGCCTCGACGGTACGTTCACGGCCGGTGCAAACATCTCGATCGGCAAGGCCCGCACCGCCGCGATGTTCAAAAAGCCGACGAAATTCTTCGAGGATGTCATCAAGAACGGCCGCACTTCGATGGTCGCTCTTCCCGATTTCACTCCGCTCCAGGGCGGTGTGCCGATCGTCGTTGACGGCCAGATGGTCGGAGCGGTCGGCGTTTCCGGTGCCGCATCTGCCGCTCAGGACGAGGAACTCGCGATCGCGGGAGCAGCTGCTCTCGGCGACCCGAAGTCGGCGGCGGTCTCATTCTATGACAGCAAGTCGGTCGCCGACGCTTTTGACAGGGGCTCGGTTCTTTTCGACGGTGCCGGCGGCGAGAACTATATGGTCCACGCCAGCCGTCGCGAGAAGGCTGGCCAGAGCGAGGTCCACACACTCGACACTGACGTGATCTATGTCCTCGACGGCACGGCGACGTTCGTCACCGGCGGCAAGTCGGTCGATCCGAAAATGGTCGCGGCGAATGAATTTCGCGGAACCATGATAGACGGCGGTGAGACGCGCCAGCTCAAAAAGGGTGACGTCATCATAGTGCCGCGCGGCACGCCGCATTGGTTCAAGCAGGTCGACGGCGTTTTCAAATACTACGTCGTCAAGGTTCGGTAGGTATTTGAACGCGGAGCTCGCGATGTACGCAGAGATTGGTGGGAGTTTTGTACCGGGCATTCTCTGCGGCCGCTGCGATCTCTGCGTTTGAAATTAGCTTTTGCAGGAGCAGATCGATATGAGAATAATCAGCGTTTTAATATTTACATTACTTTTTACGGTTCATTTTCTAGCTCAGGACGTTCCTGCGGGCAGGCCCGAGGCAGTCATTGACCTCGCGACGGCCGACGGCGTCAAGCTCGTCACCGGCCAGTGGAAATATAGCGACACGCGGATCGTCGAGACGGACTTTCGCTCGGCGGGGCCCGATGGCCAGCCGGGAACGGCTCCCGTCAAGGCTTACGACTTTACGCCGCACGCCGGCGGAGCGGGCTTTGACGATTCGGCGTGGGAACTTGTCGCCGCATCCGATCTGGTTAAACGCCGCGGCAACGGGCGGCTTTCGTTCAACTGGTACCGCATCAATTTGACGATCCCGGATACGGTCAACGGATTTTCAACCGCTGGGTCGACCGTCGTCTTTCAGACCGCGCTCGACGATTACGCCGAGGTCTGGGTCAACGGCGAGATCTCGCGTTCGCTCGGGCAAAAAGGCGGCTCGGTCGTCGCCGGGTGGAACGCCCCGAACCGCCTCGTCATCGGCCGCGACGTGCGTCCCGGACAGAAGATACAGCTCGCAGTATTTGGTGCCAACGGCCCGCTCTCTAATCCGCCCACCAACTACATTTGGGTCCGCGAGGCACGGCTTGAGTTTTACAAAACGGACGTCACGGGCCCGGTCGCCATCACGCCAAGCGAGGTAAATGTCGAGGTCGTGCGCAACGACGCGGCAATCGACGCGATCGTCAGCCAAAATCCGAAGGTCTTCAAGCTCGCCGAGGGCTTCAAATTTACCGAGGGGCCGATCTGGACGGCCGACGGCCTGCTCTTCAGCGACCCGAACGCCAACACCATTTACAGGTATTCAAGGGACGGCAAGCTCAGCGTTTTCCGTACGCCGAGCGGTTACAGCGGTGCCGATATCGCGGAATACGGCCAGCCCGGCTCGAACGGAATGACGCTCGATCCGCAGGGCAACCTGACGATCGATCAGCACGGCAACCGCCGCGTCATTCGGCTCGAAAAGGACGGCACCGAGACCGTTCTCGCCGACCGGTTCGAGGGCAAACGGCTCAACAGCCCGAACGATCTCGTTTACCGTTCGGACGGCACGCTCTATTTCACCGATCCGCCGTTCGGTCTGCCGAAATTCTTCGACGACAAACGTAAGGAGCTTCCATTCAGCGGTGTCTATATGATCCGCAACGGCAAGCTGCAGCTAGTGACCAGCGAATTCACCGGGCCGAACGGCATCGCGTTCTCGCCGGATGAGAAATATCTCTACGTTGGTAACTGGGACGAAAAGAAAAAGGTCGTCTGGCGTTATGAGGTACAGCCGGACGGAACGGTCAGGAATGGCAAGCTGTTCTTCGATTTCACCTCATTTCCGGGCGAGGACGCCATCGACGGCATCAAGGTCGATACGGCCGGTAACCTTTTCGTTTCGGCACCGGGCGGCCTGCAGGTGCTTTCGCCCGACGGCCGGCATTTGGGTACGATCCGCACGCCGCAGCACGTCCACAACATGGCGTGGGGCGACGACGACGGCAAGACGCTTTACCTGTGTGCCCGCAGCGGCCTCTACAAAATGCGGCTCAGCATCGCGGGCGTTCGGCCGACGGCAAAGTAAACTTTCCAACGAGAGTTCGGCGGATCGGCGGCCCGGGTGCCGCCGTTCGTCGTTCAGGTCCCGGAACCGGCGACGGTCAGGTTCATTCGACGTTCGATGTCGATGAACCGAGGATCGTTCCGAATAATGTCAAATTCCGGTTCGGTAGCGACAACGACCATCAACGGGTCACGGCGCTTCAGGCCGGCCTCCAGTGCTATGAATGCCGCGTCCAGGTCCCCGATCCTGACGTAATAAATTGCGGCATCCGCAAGTGTATTACCCAGGGTCCGGTTGGCGAGGTACTCCCGAATTACCTTTATTCCCCGGGCACGCTGGTCGGTCCGCAGATCGATCTCGGCCCCGAATATCTTGCGGCCGTTTTCGCTGAGACCCGGCCAAGCGTCGAGTTCCTTCCGCGCCTCGGCCGGCTCGTTCCGGTACAAATATATACGGATCAGAATGGAGCGCGCGCCGTTGTTGTCAGGCTCCATTTCGACCGCCTTGCGGATCTCGCGCAGGGCGTCGTCATAGCGGCGGGCCCGGACGTATGTTCGTGCGACCTCGGATTGGATGTAGCCGGCGATCGGATTCGTCTTACGAGCGGCCTCGATCTCGGCGATCGCGGCGTCATGACGACCAAGGATCGAGAGTAGGATCGAGTACGAGTAATGAGCGTCAGAACTTCGCGGATCCAGCTCGACGGCCCGCTTAAAATCCGCTTCGGCACCCGCAAAATCCCAGTCGAGAGCTTCCTTGATCGTCGCCCGTGCTTCGTACGCTTCGGCCAAATTTGGGTCGAGTTCGACGGCCTTTGCGGCCGAGTCGCGTGCCGCCTGGAGATTGGCGTCGCGCTCGATGTTTAGATTCGCCAGATGGATGAGGGCTCCGGTCATCGCGGCGTAAACCAGGGCGTATTCCGGATCTTTTTGCAGTGCGGCCCGATAGAAGACAAGGGCCTTTTTCGAACCCTCCTCGCTGATCTGTTCGTGAAAGTACCTTGCCTGCAGATAGAGCGAGTAGGCTTCGGTATTCTCGGTGCTCCGTTTGGCGAGCAGCGATTTTTCTTTGCCTGAGAGCTTTAGCGACATCGACGAGAGCATCCGCTCCGAGATCGAATCTTGCACCGCAAATATGTTCGAAAAGAAATCGTCAAAACTGCCCGCCCAGATCGTCGATCCGTCCGAAACGCGCAGCAATTGGACCGTCACGCGGACCTTGTTGTCGGCACGTTGGATCTTGCCGTCGAGCACGGCGTCAACCTGCAGTTCGCGGCCGGCCGTCAGCGGGTCGGTATCGCCGGTTCGATATTTCGAAACGGCACCTGTCGGGCGAACGGTTATCTGCTCGAGACTGCCGAGTTTTGTTATGAGGGCGTCCGCCATGCCGATCTCAAGGGCTTCGTCGCCCTGATCTTTGACGAGCGGCTTGAACGGCAGCACGGCGATGGTGTGGACAGCGGTCGTTCCCACGTCAGCGGCCGAACTCCTGAAATACAGCAACGCCGCTCCGGTGCCGATGACCAGCACGGCCGCCGCCAGAGCGATCAGCCATCTCGGAAACTCGCGGGGCAGCGTGTAGGTAGCCGAATCCTGAGGTGTGGTGGACTCCACGGGACCGGATTCCTTCACCTCGGCGACAAAACGGTAACCGCGTCGCGGGATCGTTTCTACAAATCGATGTTCGTTCGGCGTTTCGCCGAGCGCCCGTCTCAGCGTCGAGACGTTGACATTAAGATTGGCTTCCTCGACAAAGCTGTCCTGCCACAGCTGGCCGATGATCCATTCCTTTTCAAGCAGCCGGCCCGGATTTTCGGCAAACAGCACCAGCAGGTCAAAGACCTTCGGCGTCAGCGTAACCGGCTCATCACCGTGCATAAGAGTTCGTTCATCCGGATCGAGCCGAAACCCGTCGAACTCATAGATTTTGCCCGTCCGCTCGCCCATATTTCACGGTCATTTGGCAATTTTGGAAATCTTTTGGCGTTTTCTAAGCCTGACCTTAAGACTCTTGGTTTTCGAATTTCCTATCTTACAACTGTTCGCAGCCAATGGCGCGAGATTTTTTTTAAGGAACGGGTACTCAAGATGTCGAGATCGACAACCACAGTGATCATCTCAACTTTCACCGCCGCAGTGGCGGTCGTACTTATTATCGTTATCGCGACGCGGGCGTCCGTCATCGCTTCCGGCTGTTTTCACCAGGTAGCACATATCGGAAGCGGCTGCGCCAGGCTTGTCGAAGCGGGCGGCGGCCGTGCGCGGCTCGAACTCACGGATTTTGCGACCGCCGAGGGCACCGATCTGCGCGTGATGCTCTCAACCGCTCCGGACCCGCTCGAGAATAGCGGCGTGCAGCGGTCCGAGACGCTCGACCTCGGCCCTTTGAAAAAGACAGAGGGTTCGCAGGAATACGACGTCCCGCCGATCGGGAACCTGTCGGACTTTCATTCAGTGACCGTTTGGGACTCAAAGCACGAAGTCAATTTTACGACCGCTCCGCTGAGGTGAAGGAACAAAGTTATGCTCTTCGACACGAACAAGACGTTGAACAACGAAACCGTCCGCTTTTCGACCGACGAACTTGTCGACGCCCACGCCGACTACCTGTTCCGCTTCGCCTTGTCGCGTGTTCGCGACCGCGCCGTTGCCGAGGACCTCGTGCAAGAGACATTTCTTGCTGCGATCGGACCGGCAAAGGGCTTTGACGGAAATTCCTCGGTCCGGACCTGGCTCATCGGAATTCTGAAGCACAAGATCATCGACCACTTTCGCCGGACCGTGAAATTCGAATTCAACGACGGCAAAATGACGGATGACGAATTTTTTGACGCTAACGGCCGTTGGCGAGCCGATGCGGCTCCGTCTGAATGGAATTCCACACCGGAAGAGATACTGGAATCCCGCGAGTTGGTCACACTGCTCGACGACTGCATCGAGAAATTGCCATCCCATCTTGCGGCGATCTTTCTGCTTCGCGACATCAACGGGCTCGACGCCGATGAGATCTGCGAATTACTCTCGATCTCCCCTTCAAATTATTGGGTGATGCTCCATCGTGCCCGTCTGCATCTGCGCCATGCCATCGAGCGGTTATGGGTCCGCGGCGGCCGGCTCCTGTCTGGGCATTGAATGGCATTGTGCCCCTTTTTAGCCCGCCGCCTCCGCTAACCTAGTTATTGACAATGATTGGCGCGTACCTCCTGAATTTGGCCGGCCTGTATTTTCTTCCAAAGGGCGAGTAGAATTCCTAGAGTGAATTCATTGGCCCATCGACACTCACCGGCTAGTCGAGCGAATATCGGCAGCATCACCGTTCTCCTAGCAGCAATATTCTTCTCTTTCGTTTCGGTTTCGGCGCAGAGCCAAACGCAGCCGACCTCCGACCGGGCGGCAAAGGTAAAACGGTGGCTAGATATCTCTGCACTATCTATCTCGACGCGTTACCGTTACATCCGCAATCAGGCAGGCGTCGTTATCGCCAGCCAGAACCAATACCAGGTCTCTGCCAACTGGAGGTTCAAATTCGACGAAAAAGGCCGCTATTCTCTCGCATTCGGCCTACGGACCGGCAATAACTTCGCGTTCGGATGGAACAACACGGGTTGGGGTACCGGCAGCCCGAAAGGCGATATCCCGATCAGGCAGCTCTATTTCGACGCCAAGCCGGTTGACGGCGTCGAGGTGCAGGTCGGCAGCCTCAACCCGAACCTTGGCGAAAATACCGAAGTGACCGGCTACGACTACGACGGCTACGTCGTCGGTGAGCGTGTCCAGCTAACTACACCCAAAAGGCTCTTTTTCGATGAGATCTCGTTCACCCACGGATACCTCGGCGACATTACCAGGCCGGATGTCTTTCATCGATTGCACCGTCTCGGCCATTCAAATTACGGCCAGATCCTCATCCGAAAGAAACTTGGCAAATACACATCCGTTTCCGCCGATTACACCTATCAGGCGGGCAACTACACGCTGCGGCAGGCCGTGAAATTTACGCTCCCGAAGGCGAAGATACTCGACACTGTTGTTTTCGAGAACTACGAGCGGATCGACCCGCATCCGGCCTATGGCTTTAACCTTACCGGCCAAAAGAAGATAAACAAGTACCTGACCGCCGCCGCCGGTTTTGCTCGTATCGATAGCGGAATGAGGTTGAACGGAGATCGCTACCCGCCGGGCGACCGTCTCTATCTAAATGGAACCGTCCGTCTCAGCCGCGAATTCTCAGTCACTGCCTACCTCAATCAGGACATCGGCCCGCTCGCCCACACGCTCCCGCGAACGAGATTCGAGGCCATCCTGACCTACAACGTGCTCGAGACGCTACGCCGGCTTAAGATCCAATAACGCAAATAAAAAGGGCGCCGCGATCATCGGATCGGCGTGCGCCTAAAGGAGAAAGAGGAGGACCTGTGAGAGTCAGTGCCGTTTAGGCGGCGACTGATACTTGTGCTGAGCGGATGCCGTATCCGCCGGCGACGCCCGCAAGCGATTTCTTTAGCTGTGTCCTTGCCCGGCTCAACCTCGACATCACCGTGCCGATCGGGATCTCGAGGATCTGGGCGACTTCCTTGTAATCAAATTCGTGCAGGTCCGCGAGCAGAACGACAGAACGGTAATGCTCGGGCAGCTTTTCGAGGGCAGCGATGACCTCGCGGTCCGTCAGGTTCTCAGGCACCGGCTGTGTGGATGCCGACAGTTCGAATACGAGCTCGTCCGCTTCCTGAACGTACTTCGACTGGGTGTATTTCTTCCGCCGGTAATGATCGAACTTGTTAAAAAGTATCTTGTAGAGCCACGCACGGCAGTTCGTCCCGAGCTCATACCGGTCGAACGAACGCCATGCCTGCATATACGTTTCCTGCACGAGGTCGTCGGCGTCGGTCTTATTCATCGTCAAACGCATCGCCGTTCGGTAAAGATCGTTGATGTGCTGCATCGCTTCGTTCTCGAATACTTCGGGGGTGATCTCGGTCATATTTCTACTCCTTATGAATTGCCTGAAAATATGAAAAATAACTGCTTACAACCGTTTGTCGGACGAGCGGGCAAATCCTTACAAATTTTTTTGAATTTTTTTTGAGGCGCTAAAAAAGGGCGTAAGAGGCACATGCCCTCCCGCCCTGTTCGCCCCCCAAAATCGATCCGTCAGCGTGCCGAGGCAATTCTCACGCGCGGCGTTTCCGGCATTTCTTCCGACGAGACGGTCGGCGAACGCAAGGTCAGGAATTGCACCGGATCCTTCTCAAACATTAGGTCGAGCGTCCAGTCGAGTGCGACCCGCAGCTTCTTCTCGAACCGCGGCAGCTTCATCAGATAGATCGTCCGCCACAGCCACCAGGCGATAAATCCTGAAAAGTTGATCCCGAGGATCTGCGCGACGCCGGTCCGCCGTCCGATCGCGGCAAGCTGGCCAATGGTCGAGAAAACGAACGGCTTCTTTTGTCCGCCGCGGATCGCCGCCCGAATGTTATGCGCGAGTACCTTGCCCTGGCGGATCGCATGCTGGGCGGTCGGCGGATACGGCTTTCCGGTCTTCGGATCATTGATCAGCGAGCAATCGCCGAGCGCCCACACGCCGAGAAACCCGCCGACTTCCATATACTCGTTTGCGCAGACCTTGCCGCGCTGTTTTTCGCAGGGCAGCGTGTCGAGCAGCGGGTTCGGTGCCGTGCCGGCCGTCCAGATTATCGTGTTCGTACGGATCTTCGTCCCGTTGCTCAGCGTGACCTCGCGGTGGTCGACATCCGTGACGAGTGTGTCGAGATGGATCTCGACGCCGCGTTTTGCGAGTTTCCCTTGAGCGTATTTTCCGAGCTTTTCGCTCAATTCGGGCAGGATCGTGCTGCCGCTGTGAACGAGCACGACGCGGAGCATTTCCTCTGTTATATGCGGATAAAATTTCAGTGCCTCACGCAAGAAATCGTTGATGCCCGCGATCGTCTCGACGCCGGCAAATCCACCGCCCGCGACGACGAAATTGAGCAGCGGCTCGCGTTCATCCGGAAAACACTCAAAGTCCGCCTCCTCAAGGTTCGAGATCAGATGGTTCCTTAAGTAAATGGCGTCGCCGAGGGATTTCATCGTCAAGGCGTTCTTCTCGAGGCCCTGGTTACCGTAAAAATTGGTGATCGCCCCGAGGCCGAGCACGATGTGGTCGTATTCCAGCTCGTGGTGATGGTGTTCCTCGCCGTGCGAAACGTGAACGACGCGTTTTTCGAGGTCGATCGCCTCGACGCTGCCGTTAAAAACCTTGACGCGTTTGAGCAGCTTGCGGACCGGACTGACGATATGGGTGATATCGAGGTCGCTCGCCGCCACTTCGTGCAGCATCGGTGTAAAAAGAAAGAAATTTTCGCGGTTTACCACCGTGATGTCGATGTCGGCGTCGCGTGCCAGCGTCCTTTCGAGTTCGAGTGCGGTGTACATACCGCCGAAACCGCCGCCGAGGATCAGGATCTTTGTCGTTTTGCTCATAGTTGATGTACTTCCGGCGCACCTCGCGTGTGCCAAGCCATTAATCGCTGAAAACCGTCAAAATATTCCGTCCTCGAACATCAATAAAGTGGAATAAAACCGCGGCCGCGAATGCTTATATCGATGTGATGGCGTAATTCGCCTCACTTTTTCGGGAGGAACTGGGGAAATGATCAAGTTTACAAACGGCAATTCGCGGCTAGGGCGGGTTGCGGCGAGAAATTTGGCGATCAACGAAAAGAAAGCGGACTGGTTTCCGCATCTGACGTTTGAAGACCTGCGGGACGACCTTCAGATCCGCCGGATATTGCAGCGTGCTTTAAGCCGCGAAGAGGCTCCGCAAGCATTGATCGATGCGATCCGGAAGGAGATCCGGAGATGATACTATGCAGTCTGAAGCTGTTTCATTTTTGGCCCTGAATACGGAAATGCATACCGGAGAATTCACGCCTGCTGCGGCGCAACAGCCAGACGCGACGATCGATCCGACGGTTTGGGTCGATGAGCACGGCGATTACCTTTTCAGGTACGCCGTCGTCCGGCTTCGCGACGAGTCGGCCGCCGAGGACCTCGTCCAGGAAACGCTACTCTCCGCGATTCAGTCGCTTTCGTCCTATGGCGGACGATCGACCGAACGGACGTGGCTGACCGGCATCCTCAAGCACAAGCTGATCGACCATTTTCGTAAGACGAGCCGCGAGGTGCCGCTAGATCCGGCGGACACGGATATTTCCGAGTTCGATCCGCTCTTCGAACGGCAGGATGAGTTCACCGGTCATTGGAACGACACGCTCAGCCCGCGCATCTGGAAATCGTCGCCCGAGGACGCTTTGCAGCAGAATGAATTCTTTGAGGTCCTGCAGCGCTGCCTGTCAAAGCTGCCGGCGAGGGTCGCAGATTGTTTCAGCCTGCGCGAAATGAATGGGCTCGACAGCGACGAGATATGCGAGGTGCTCGGACTCTCGCCGAACAATTTTTGGGTGATGATGCACCGTGCACGGATGTCGCTGCGGCGGTGTATCGAGATAAATTGGTTTATTAAGGTAAGATAGGGACGAGATGAGCGTAGCCGATATAAAATTTAAGATCAGACGTGCGGTCAATCGCTTTCTCCTTCGCCGGCTGCCGCCGTGCAAGGACCTCGTGCCCATTCTCTCGGCGTCGCTCGACCGCGAGCTGACGCTCAAGGAAAAGATCGTGATGAAGCTCCATCTTTTTGCCTGTAAACCGTGTGTCAGGTATATCGAGCAGACGTCGTTCCTGTCCAAAGCCACCCACCAGCTCGACGAAGCGCAAAAGAACGAATTCTACGCGGGCCGCCTCAGCGAATCGGCCCGCGAGCGGATCAAGGACCTGCTTCAGGCGTTCGCGACCGTCGCCGCCGTTTCGTCGTCGATCATTCTCGCTTATTCAAATTACGTGATCGTATAGAAATGATCATCATTTAACCATTTTTCGCCGTTTCATGTGCCCGATCGATCGACCGGGAACGGCGGGCGCCGCCAGGGCAGCAATGACGAACCAGACTTTCAGTGAAAAGATGCTAATGCCGGTCAAGATGTTCCTTGCCCGGCGGATGCGCGACTGCAAGTCGACCGTTCCGGTCCTCGGCGAGATGCTCGACCGCAAACTGCCTCTTCGCGAACGGATCTCGATCCGCCTGCACCTTTTCACCTGCAAATACTGCACGCTTTACCTCGAGCAGATCAAATTTCTCCGCCAGGCAATGCGTAGGCAAGCCGAAAATGCCGAGAGCCTTCCCGATCAGCTCCGTCCCGAGATCAAGCAGCGGCTCAAGGAGATCCTCCGCGAGCGTGTCGACGCCGCCGAGAAATAGACGACTCTCTTACCTTCTTTCTACTGGAATAATTTCACGCCGAATACGGATGTAATACGCGGACGCGTCGGCGCACGCGTTGTGAAAATTATGTTCGACATGGCAACCGTAAACCCAGTGACGCACCATCCGCATCTACATAGTACGAACCGCTATTCCGTGATCCCGACCGCCGAAAAGCTGCGGGCCGACCGCCGGTTTGCCGGCCGCGGTGTGACGATCGCGTTCCTCGATTCGGGCTTTTATCCGCATCCGGATTTTATCGACCGCGTCGATTGTTTCCACGACGTTTCGGGCGAGGAGTTGTTCCTGGACGCCGCCGAACCGCGGAGCTATCAGTGGCACGGCACCCAGACCGTGACGTCGTGTGCGGGTAACGGCTGGCTCTCGGACGGCGTCTATCAAGGCGTCGCACGGGCGGCACGCCTCGTGCTCGTCAAGGTCTCGGACAAGGGCCGCATCAGCGACGCGTCGATCGAAAAGGGCCTCCGCTGGGTGATCGCCAACCGCGAGCGTTTCAACATCCGCGTCCTAAATATGTCGCTCGGCGGCGATATGGACCTCGGCCTTGCCGACAGCTGTGTCAATCAGCTTGTCGAAGAGCTTGCCGACTCCGGCGTCGTAATCACGGTCGCCGCGGGCAACTCGGCCGAGAGCCGTTCGATCCCGCCGGCCAATGCCCCGTCGGTCATCACCGTTGGCGGTTACAGCGACGAGAATCAATTTGCGGACGACGGCTTCGACCTTTATCATTCGAGTTTCGGCGTGACCGCCGACGGGCTCGTCAAGCCCGAGATCATTGCCCCGGCGATGTACGTCGCCGCTCCGATCCTGCCGGGCACCGCCGACTATCGCACGGCCGAGGTGCTGTCGAGGCTCGTTGCGGCTCCGGATTATCTGTTCAGAAAGCTGTTGATGGAAAATTGGAACGACACCGGTGTTCGGCCGGACGTTCTGTGCCTCGACAACGACACCGCACGGCTCGCGATCGAGAGCGAACTCCGCCGCCGAAAGATCGTCGCGACCCATTATCAGCACGTTGACGGTACATCATTCGCGGCACCGATCGCCGCATCGGTCGCCGCCCAAATGCTCGAGGCAAATCCCTCCCTGACACCTGCGGCCGTCAAGAATCTCCTGATCTCGACCGCGACACGGCTCGGCGGCCATCCGGGCATCAGGCAGGGCTTCGGTGTGATTAACGCCGGCCTGGCGGTCAAAAAGGCACTCACCGAGACGCATTCGCTGACGCAGGCCGACTATTTCCCGCCGCGCATTGCGGGCAAAAGGATAGTCTTTTCGTATCACGACGACGCGGCGACTGAGGTCGCTTTATGGGGCAGTTTTAACGATTGGCGTAGCGAAGTCGCTAGATTTGAGCGGTCCGGCGACGGCATCTGGCAGGCCGAGATACCGTGTCATCCGGCAGGGAAATACCTATACAAGTTTCAGGTGGACGGAACCCGCTGGACCGAGGACCCGAGCCACGGCGTGAAAGAGGACGATCGATTAGGCGGCTTCAACTCGGTCCTCACGATCGGCTGACAGGTCAGTCGTCGCGTCGATTTCTGCGCCGTCTCCGCGTTTCGCGTCCGCCGCCGAAATACGCCAGTATCATCACGATCAGATGGGCGGCGAACCACACGTTGTTCGCCCCTAAATTCTGATATATGTAGATCAGTATCAGCACCCTCGGCATAAAAACGCCCAGCAGCAGATCGGCCCATTGCGGCACCGCGTTCGCCGGGAACAGCGCCGGATAGAGAAACAGGTAAACCAGCATCACGATCCGCGGAAAGAACAGCGAAAACAGCAGAAAATAGAAATCCATACCGGGCGTCTCCTCTTTTTCTCCATTCTACTCCCGCCTGTCTGCCAATCAAATCAAGTTGGAATAAAACGACCCGTAGATACGATTTTCAACATCGAGAACGACGATGATGGACGTACTTAAAAAACACTTTCCGGAATACGCGATCGAGGCCTGGTGCCTCGCGACCTTTATGGTTTCGGCGTGTTTCTTTGGCGTGCTGCTCTTCCATCCGGCATCGCCGGCGATGGTTTTGGGCCACGGCGTGCGAAACGTCCTGATGGGCGTCGCGATGGGCTCGACCGCGATCGCGATCATCTGTTCGCCGTGGGGCAAACGCTCGGGCGCGCATTTCAATCCGGCGGTGACGCTTACCTTCTGGTGGCTCGGCAAGATCGGCACGGCTGATGCGGCTGCGTACATGGCGGCACAGTTCATCGGCGGTGTCGCCGGTGTCACTGTCTCGTGGCTGGTCCTCGGGGACATGCTTTCGGACGGAGCGGTAAATTTTGTCGTCACGGTGCCGGGCCACTTTGGAGTCGCGGCGGCGTTCGCGGGCGAGGTCGTCATCGCGTTCGTGATGATGACGATCATCCTGCGGACGTCCAATTCGCCGCGGCTTTCGCGATACACGCCTTATTTCGCCGGCCTTCTCGTAGCCTTTTACATATCGGTCGAGAGCCCGGTCTCGGGAATGAGCATGAATCCGGCGCGGACGTTCGCGTCCGCCGCGGTCGCCGGCCAGTGGATGGCGTGGTGGATATATTTTCTGGCTCCGCCAATGGCGATGCTCGCGGCTGCCGAAGTGTATGTCAGGTTGCGTGGGACCAAGGCCGTCTTTTGCGCCAAGCTCCACCACCACAATTCGGCCCGCTGCATTTTCAACTGCAATTTTGAGGAACTTTTGAGCCGTAACATCAAGACTGCACCCGACTTCGCCGCCGAGACCATACTCTCGGCGGGCGTGGAATGAGAGATCTTTTGCCGCCGTGCTGCGGCTGAAACGAAACAGGAGTATTTATGAACAACGGACATTACGACGTCATTATTATCGGCACGGGAGCAGGCGGCGGCACGCTCGCCCGCAAGCTCGCACCGTCGGGCAAGAAGATCCTGATCCTCGAACGCGGCGATTTTGTAAAGCGCGAGCCCGACAATTGGAATTCGCGTGCGGTCAACGTCGAGGCGAAATACAACACAAAAGAGGTCTGGTACGACAGCGACGGCAAACCGCTCCACCCGCACACGAATTACTACGTCGGCGGCAATACGAAATTCTTCGGTGCGGCGCTCTTTCGCATGAGAAAGGAGGACTTCGGCGAATTGAAGCATTACGACGGCATCTCGCCGGCGTGGCCGATCAGTTATGACGAACTCGAGCCGTTCTACACCCAGGCCGAGCAGCTTTACCACGTCCACGGTACCCGCGGCGAAGACCCGACCGAGCCGCCCTCGAGCGCCGCATATCCGCATCCGGCAGTCAGTCACGAGCCGCGGATCCAGCATCTCGCCGACGATTTTGCGGCCTCCGGCGTCCGGCCGTTCCACGTGCCTCTCGGTGTCCAGATAACCGAGAACAACCGTATGAGCAAATGTGTCCGGTGCGGTACGTGCGACGGCTTTCCGTGCCTGGTCAATGCCAAATCCGACGCCCACGTCTGCGGCATCGAACCGGCTCTCGACTTTCCGAATGTCACGCTGCTCACGAACGCATTGGTCACCCGGCTCGATACCGACGAGGCCGGACGCCGCGTTACCGCGGTTCAGGTCGAGCGCAACGGCGAAAAAGAGACCTACGCCGCCCACATAGTCGTCGTCTCGGCAGGTGCGATCAATTCCGCTGCACTGCTGCTTCGCTCGGCGAATGACCGGCACCCGAACGGCCTCGCGAACAGCTCGGACCAGGTCGGCCGCAACTACATGGGCCACGTCAATTCGGTCATGCTTGCCGTCTCAAAATGCCCGAACCCGACCGTTTTTCAAAAAACGCTCGCCGTCAACGACTATTATTTCGGGTCCGAGGATTTTCCTTATCCGATGGGGCACATCTCGTTCGTCGGTAAGCTCGATGGAGTGACGCTTTCCGCCGGGGCACCGTCGATCACGCCGGGTTTCACACTCGATCAGATGGCGAAGCACAGCCTTGATTTCTGGCTGACGACCGAGGACCTGCCGCGGCCCGAGAACCGTGTCACGCTCAACGCCAACGGCGACATCGTGCTCTCGTACACGCCGAACAATGTCGAGCCGCACAAGCAGCTCCAGAACAAGCTCAAAAAGCTGATGAACAACCAGCGAAAGTGCGACGTCCACGGCGGCGAATGCCATCAGGGCCTCTTTTCGCGGAACCTTTACCTCGGCCAGCAGATCCCGCTCGCCGGTGTCGCTCACCAGAACGGCACCGCGCGTTTCGGCGACGATCCGGCGACGTCTGTACTCGACCGCAACTGCAAGGCTCACGACCTCGACAACCTGTATGTCGTCGACGGCAGCTTTTTCCCGTCGAGCTCGGCGGTCAATCCGGCGCTGACGATCATGGCGAACGCCCTGCGCGTCGGCCGACACCTGTTGACGGAACTCAGCTAGGCGAAATGGAGGCATCGAATATGACGACCCGACAAGACATTCGTACGACTGAGATCCCGATCGGTTGGTTCGCCGCCGGCCTGCTCGCCCTGATACTTTTCCTGATCTCGGGTGCCCGCGGCCAGGCGATTCCAGCGGTCTCGCATATCGAGACCGTCGGGTTCACCGTTTCGGACATGGACCGTTCGCTCGATTTCTATACGCGTGTGCTGCCGTTCGAAAAGGTCTCCGATACCGAGGTCTTCGGGACCGAACTTGAGCATCTGACCGGCGTTTTCGGTGCCCGCGTCCGGGTCGTCGATCTCAAGCTCGGCGAAGAAAAGATCGAGCTGACCGAGTACCTGACGCCGCAGGGCCGTCCGGTTCCGGTCGATTCGCGAAGCAACGACCGTTGGTTCCAGCACGTCGCGATCATCGTCTCCGACATGGACCGGGCGTATCAGCAGCTGCGGACGAACAAGGTTCGCCACGCCTCGACCGGGCCGCAGACGCTCCCGGCGTACATTACGGCGGCCGCGGGAATCAAAGCGTTCTATTTTAAGGACCCGGACAACCACGTCCTCGAGATCCTGCAGTTTCCGCACGATAAGGGAGCCGCCAAATGGCACGAACGCGAGCGGTCGGGACGGCTTTTTCTCGGGATCGACCACACGGCGATCGCCGTTGCCGATTCCGACGAGAGCCTCAAATTCTACCGCGACCGCCTCGGCCTGACCGTCGCCGGAACGAGTGATAATTACGGCCCCGAGCAGGAACACCTGAACAATGTTTTCGGAGCAAAGCTGCATATCACCGGCCTGCACACAGCCGTGGACGGTATCGCCGTCGAGTTTCTCGAGTACATTGCACCGCGCGACTGCCGGCCGTTTCCCCGCGACACGCGGAGCAGCGACCTGTGGCACTGGGAAACGACGTTCGCCTCCGCGTCGATCGACAAGCTTTTTCTTACCTTCAAACCGGACCTCATCTCGAGCGGCATTGTCCTCTTTGAGCGGCCGGTGCTCGGCTTTCGCCGGGCGGCGATGATGCGCGACCCGGACGGCCACGCCGTCAGGCTCATCGAAAATTAATATTCAAGCGGGATATACTTATGAGAACATTTGGAAGATACATACTTATTTTTGCGGCTGTTGCTGCGTCTGCCGTGGCCTTCGCCGCCTGTTCGAAAACACATGGCGTTGCCCGGGTCAGCACCGACGCCGACGGCCGGGCGATCCGCGGGTTCGACACCGTCGCGTTTTTCACCGAACAGTCTCCGATCCCGGGCGACGGCCGCTATGCCGTCGTCTGGAATGGGGCGAAATGGCTCTTCGCCAATGCCGACAACCTTGAGAAATTCAAACGTTCGCCCGAGAGTTTCGCTCCGCAGTTCGGCGGCTATTGCTCGAATGCGATGTCGCGCGGCTCGATGGCGGACGGCGACCCTCAGGCGTGGAAGATCGTCGACGGCAAGTTATACTTGAGCAGTAACCAAAAGGCGAAGGCAGAATGGGAAGCTGATCAGGACAACCTCATCAAGCGCGGCGAGACCAACTGGACCGAGTTGCAATCAGCCGAAACAGGGAATTAAGGACAGCACCGATGAAAGCAGAACATAAACGTCTCGAAGAATCGAAGGCACGCACAAAGCACTGGAAACGCTGGGGCCCTTACCTCAGCGAGCGGTCATGGGGAACTGTCCGTGAGGATTACTCGGCGGACGGCTCGGCGTGGGAATATTTCCCGCACGACCACGCCCGTTCGCGGGCATACCGCTGGAACGAGGACGGCATCGGCGGCATCTGCGACAAGCACCAAAACGTCTGTTTCGCGATCGCTCTCTGGAACGGCAAGGACCCGATCCTCAAGGAGCGTCTCTTCGGCCTGACCGGCAACGAAGGAAATCACGGCGAGGACGTCAAGGAGATCTACTATTATCTCGATTCGACGCCGACGCACTCGTACATGAAATACCTGTACAAGTACCCACAGGCGGCGTACCCGTACGAACGTCTGATCGAGGAGAACCGCAACCGCAGCAAACTCGAACGCGAGTTTGAGATCATCGACACCGGCATTTTCGACGATGACCGCTACTTCGACGTGTTTG
The DNA here is from genome assembly GCA_029781855.1 of Acidobacteriota bacterium. GTDB lineage: Bacteria > Acidobacteriota > Blastocatellia > Pyrinomonadales > Pyrinomonadaceae > OLB17. The sequence continues at coordinate 58,380 of JAKOVX010000076.1, forward strand.
TCGAATACGCCAAATCCGACGTCGACGACATCCGCATCAAGCTGACGGTCGCCAACCGCGGGCCCGAGGACGCCCGGCTCAATTTGCTGCCGACCGTCTGGTTTCGCAATCGTTGGACGTGGGACGGCACAGACCCGCAATGCGAGTTGCGTGCGGCCGGACGCAACGCGATAGAGATCGACTGTGACCGCCTTTCGAAATGCTTTCTCTATTGCGAGGGTTCGCCCGAATTGCTCTTCACCGAGAACGAGACGAACAACGAACGGCTGTTCAATTCGCCGAATCGCACGCCATTCGTCAAGGACGCTTTTCACCGCTACATCGTCAATGGCGAAGAGCACGCGGTAAACCCGGAAATGATCGGCACCAAGGCCGCCGCCAACTACGAGCTCAACGTTCCGGCCGGCGAGAGCGTCACCGTACGCCTGCGGCTCACGAATGTTGAGGTCGCCGCCGCCAAAAAGAGCGCCGCGGTCGCCGACCCTGTCTTCGGCGATTTTGACGACATTTTCAAGGCCCGTATTGCCGAGGCGGACGAGTTCTATTCCGGCGTCATTTTCGATGATATTTCCGAAGATGCCCGCAGCGTCCAGCGGCAGGCTTTCGCCGGAATGCTCTGGTCGAAACAGTTCTATCATTACGTCGTCGAGCAATGGCTCACCGGTGACCCGGCTATGCCGAAACCGCCCGAATCGCGTTGGGAGGGCCGCAACCACTCGTGGACCCACCTTTTCAACGCCGACGTCATCTCGATGCCCGACAAGTGGGAATATCCATGGTACGCGGCGTGGGACCTGGCATTTCACTGCATCCCGCTCGCACTCGTCGACTCGGAATTTGCCAAGGACCAGCTCATCCTGATCCTTCGCGAATGGTACATGCATCCTAACGGCCAGATCCCGGCGTACGAATGGGAGTTCGGCGACGTCAATCCGCCGGTCCACGCCTGGGCGGCGCTTCGCGTTTACCAGATCGAAAAGAAACGCACCGGCGTCGGCGACCGCAAATTCCTCGCCCGCGTTTTCCAGAAGCTCCTTCTCAATTTCACCTGGTGGGTCAATCGCAAGGACGAGGAAGGGAACAACATCTTCGAGGGCGGGTTCCTCGGCCTCGATAATATCGGTATTTTCGACCGCTCGCGGCCGCTCCCGACCGGCGGCACGATCGCACAGTCGGACGGCACGAGCTGGATGGCGATGTACAGCCTCAACCTGCTCGCGATCGCCCTCGAACTTGCCGAAGAGGACGACACCTACGAGGACCTCGCCAGCAAATTCTGGGAGCATTTCATCTATATTGCCGAGGCAATGAACAATCTCGGCAACGACGGCGTCTCGCTCTGGGACGACGTCGACGGTTTCTATTACGACGTCCTCCACATGCACGAAACGGGTTACAGCATGGCCATCAAGATCCGGTCGATGGTCGGACTCATACCGTTATTCGCGGTCGCCACCATCGAAACTGACATGCTCGAGAAGATGCCGGATTTCAGGCGGCGGATGCAGTGGTTCATTGAAAACCGGCCCGACCTGACCGCGAACATCAACTGCGCCCGGACGCCCGGAATGGGCGAACGCCGCCTGCTCGCCATCGCCTACCGAGAAAGGCTCGAGCGGGTGCTCAAGGTGATGCTGGACGAGGAAGAATTTCTCTCGCCGCACGGCATCAGGGCCTTGTCGAAGTTTCACAAGGATTGCCCGTACGTCCTGCAGTTCGACGGCATCGAGCATCGCGTGGACTACGAGCCGGCGGAATCGACGAGCGGCCTTTTCGGCGGAAACTCGAACTGGCGTGGCCCCGTTTGGTTCCCGGGCAACTATCTCCTGATCGAATCGCTTCAAAAGTTTCATCACTATTACGGCGATGATTTTAAGATCGAGTGTCCGACCGGTTCGGGCAATATGATGAACCTGTGGGAGGTCTCGCAGGAGTTGTCGCGGCGGCTGTCTCATATCTTTTTACGCGACGCCGACGGCCGGCGGCCGGTCTTTGGCAATTACGAAAAGTTCCAGACCGATCCGCATTTCCGCGATCACGTGCTCTTCTACGAGTACTTTCACGGCGATAACGGCTCCGGCCTCGGAGCCAGTCACCAGACCGGTTGGACGGGCGTCGTCGCCAAGATGCTGCAGCAGAGTGGTGAATAAAGCTGCTCGTAACTAATTGATGACAGTGGATTTATACCGAAAAGGAATATTATGAAAGCAATAGCAGTCACACCCGGAACACCGAATTCCGCCCATCTCGTCGATATGGAAAAGCCGTCCGTCGGGGACGTGCACGATGGACGAGGCGTCCTCGTCAAGGTCCTTCGCGTCGGCGTCGACGGCACCGATAAAGAGATAAATAACGCCGAATACGGTGCCGCACCTCCGGGATACGATTACCTGGTGACCGGCCACGAAGGCTTCGGCATTGTCGAGGAGGTAGGTTCCGCCGTCACGGAGTTCGCTCCCGGCGATTACGTCGTCGCTACGGTGCGCCGACCGGGCCACAGCATCTACGATCTGATCGGCACGAGTGACATGACGACCGACGACACGTATTACGAGCGGGGGATCAACCTCCTGCACGGCTACTTGTCGGAGTATTACGTCGACAGCGCCGACTATATGGTCAAAATTCCGGCGGGCCTCAAGGAGGTCGGCGTCCTGCTCGAACCGATGACCGTCGTGCAAAAGGGCATCGCCCAGGCGTTCGAGATCCAGCGGCGTTTGCGCGTTTGGCACCCGAAGCGGGCCGCCGTCCTCGGTGCCGGCACTATCGGCCTGATGGCGACGCTCGTTTTGCGACTTCGCGGCATCGAGGTCGTCACATTCGGCAAGACGGCGAAGCCGTACCTCAACTCCGACCTGCTCGAGGAGATCGGAGCGACCTATGTCTCGACCGACGACATTTCGGTGCCGGACTACGCTAAACAGAACGGCAGATTCGACCTGATGTTCGAGGCCACCGGATACTCGCCGCTCGTTTTTGACGCGATGCAGGCGCTCGGTAAAAATGGCGTGCTCGTTCTCTCCAGCGTCACGGGAGGCGACCGCCACGTCGACGTACCGGCCGACAAGATCAATCTTGAATTCGTTCTCGGGAACAAAGTAATGGTCGGCACGGTCAACGCCAACCGCGAATATTTCGAGAGCGGCGTGCAGGACATGTCGCAGGCAGTGCTCCAGTACGGCGATTGGCTGTCGCGGTTCCTGACGCACCCGATCGACGGCCTCGACAATTATGAGCAGATGTTCGACGCCCTGACCAACGCCAAAGGCGCGATCAAGGTCTTCTGTCAGGTCGCACCGTTCTAGGCAGACCGGTTCACGATTTCGACTTGCCGCCGCGCAGCAGTTCCTCGAGCAGGGTGATCTGCTGCTGCTGCATGTCGATCAGCGCCATCCATTTTTTGTCCCGCAGGTCGTCTAGCTTTTCGTGGACGCCGAGGATCTCCAGCTCCGATTTGAGATTGACCTCGTAATCGTGCGCCGCGTCGAGGCGGTCCTTCGCCGCCTGGCGGTTCTGCGACATCATGATCACGGGTGCCTGGATCGAAGCGATCATCGAAAGGAAGAGATTCAAAAGGATGTACGGATAAGGATCGAAATCGTTATGGCTGCGGATCAGAATGAACGAATTCAGCACGACCCAACAGATCAGCACTATCCCGAAGCTGATAATGAACGTCCACGAACCGCCGAACGCCGCGACCTTGTCCGCGATCCGCTCTCCGAATGTCCGGTCGTCGTCCGCCTCCTTGACCACGTCGTGAGATACGTGGCGTCTTTCGACGATCGCCAGCACGACCCGCCGTTCCATCGCCGATAGGTTATTCCACTGCTTGTTCAAAAAGCGCACAGCCGCGTGTTTGGTCTTTTCGTCAACCTGATGATCTTCCATATTGATTTTCACCGTTCAAGAATATTGATGAGCCTGATATTTGATTTCAGCGCGAATATACCACGCCGGTATCGCAGGCCTCAACCGATTTAGGCACACCGGCCGCCGGGTCAGAATTTTCTTTCAGCGGACACCAGCGATGGGTTATAATGGTGATCCCACACCTTCTAATTATGCCCAGAGAATACAGCCGCTTTTCCCAGATGATCGAAATTCAGCTTGAGTCCGGTTCCGGGCTCCGCGAGGCCCGCATCAGCGACATCAGCCTCGGGGGATGCTTCGTCGATACGATCGCGACCGCCCAGGAAGGCGAGGTCGTCAAGTTCGACGTCAAGCTCGAGGATCGCACATTTAACATGGTCGGCGAGGTCGCGTACGTCTTTCCGGGAAACGGCTTTGGGGTTAAATTTACTGAGATCCCGGACGGTTTTGAGCAGATTCTCGCCCACAGCGGCAGCCTCGCGGGCGACTAGATTCTGAACGCGTCTGACTCACAGGTCGCAAAAAAGGAGCATTTCAAAACAAAAGCGGCGCCGTTCGTGTGAACGGCGCCGTAGTTTTGTGTATCAGATCTGCGAACTAAGATCAAAACTCGAACCGGAACGCGAATTGGAATTCGCGGGCCGCGGTCGCGGCATTGATCTGGCCGAACGTTCCGCTGTTGATGTTCTTGAACTGGTCGGACGCGAATGCGAACGAGTAGTTCGTGTTGTTCAACAGGTTGAAAGCCTCGGCCCTGAGCTGGATCCGTACCTTTTCGCTGAACCGGATATTCTTCAGCAACGCGGCGTTGATGTTGAAATATCCCGGCCCGTCGACGATCGCACGTTGGAGGTTGCCCGTCTGTCCCGGGTTTACGTTAAAGAACACCTGTCCGGCGAACGGCGTCGAGCCGTAACCGGCAGACGCTTGGCCGTTTGAGTTCAGGATCGACGGGTTCAGGTAGTAAATGTTCCCGTTTGCCTGGTAAATGCCGACAAGCGCCCGGACCTGTTCGTTGGTCAGGCTGGTGAGCGGCGTCTGACGGCCCGAACGTCCGCTGCGGTTCAGCGTCCCTCGATTATCGATGAACGTGATCGGAGCTCCCGACGTCCAGCTGACGAGGCCTGAGAATTCAAACCCGCCCAAAAGAACATCCGTTATCCCGCCGCGGTTCAGCAGCCGCTTGCCTTTGCCGAACGGAAGTTGATAGATACCGTTCAGGTTAAAGACGTGCGTCTGGTCGAAATCGGCCCGCTGTTTGTCGAGGTTCTTGTTGTTGTTCGTGAGATACGGCTCGAAGAGCGACTGGCTCGTGCCGACGGCATTCGTCAGGTTCTTCGAGAACGTGTAATTCCCCTGCAGATACAGGCCCTGGGCAAATCGCCTTCTAACCTCGATCTGCAGCGAATTGTAGCTGTACCGGGCGTCGTTGACCATATAGTCGACCACGCCGGCGGCAGGATTCGGCAGCAGACTGATGAACGGCGTGTTGCCGGGGCTCGCGACCGTCGGATGGTTGTTCAATCCGTTCGTGATGTACGAAATTGCCAGGTCCGCGGGTGTTCCGTTGCGAAGGTTGTTGTTGAACGTCGTCGTCGAGAGTCCGCCGGCACCGACGCCGAGGTGTCCCGCCGCACCGACCCCGGGCTGGAATATCGACAACGCCTGGCATCCGGTCACGGTCGCCGGGTTGCAGAATGCCGTTCCGCTCAACGCCAGATTTGCCGCTGCACGATTGAAATCGGCGAGAAATCCGTTATTGAAGATATCGACCTGATTGAGGTCGACGCCGCGGACGAGGTTCTTGCTTCGCGATCCGACATAACGGACCTCGAGTGCCAGATTGCCGAAGAATTCACGCTGCACGCCGAAGCTGTACTGCTCGATCATCGGGATCTGGAGCTTGGGGTCGATGCCGAAAACGGTCCCGAAATTGCCCGCCACCGCTGCCGAATTGTTCTGCAGGTACGTCCGCGGCGGAGTAATGAACGTCGGCGGATTGATCGCCGGCAAGACGCCGGAGACACGCGCGTTCAGTGCCGAAGTACCGTTCTGCAGAGCGTTCGAAGCGGTCGTTCCGAGCCCGACATTCGACGCGCCGGCGTTGTTTATCGACGTCACGATCGAATCGTTGCCGTACGCCTGGCTGTAACCGCCGCGGATGACCGTCTTGTTCTCGCCGAACAGGAACCGGCCGATGCCCGAGCGGAAGTTCGGCGTGTATGCCGCACCGATCGTCGGGGCCACGTTATTGTAGTCGGTCTTGTAATAGGTGTTCTTGACGCCCGAATTACCGCCGATGATGTTGTACGTTCCGTTGCGGTCGAGCAGGGATGCGGTCGGATTATTCACGTCTCTGATCACCGGTTCCAGCGCCAATCCATTGGCGAGCTTCAGCGCCGGGAACAACTCGTACCTGACGCCGAGCGTCAATGTCAGTCCGCGGGCCGCGACCCATCGGTCCTGGACGTAGAGCGAGTAGTTCGAGTACCGGAACGGCTGAAACCGCTGTACCGCCTGAAAACCCGACGTCGGATCGGTGGTGTTGAACGACTGCGTACCCGCATTTACGATGCCGCCGAGCAGTGCGAACAGGCCGTTTGCCGTGCCAAGCTGGCTGTTGCTGATGCCGCCCGGGAAATTGGACGACGCAAGCTGCGGCGTATTCGTTCCGACGCCGACCGTGTATGTTGGGACGATGCCCGCCGCGTTGTACGAGTCCACGGCGAACGTCTGTGCCTGGCCGCCGAACCGCAATGAGTGCCTGCCAACGATCCAGTCGACGTTGTCCGCGTAGGTGTAGTTATTCACCCTTCGGCCCTGGTCCTGAAAGTTCGTGAGCGGGTTGCTCACCAGCGGCACATTTATCAGGAAGGATGGATTATCGACCGTACGGAAGAACGGAACGAGGCTATTAAAGATGCCGAAACGTGCCTCGTTAAATATGTTCGCCGAGAAGATGTGGCGATACGCCGTCGAGAACGTGTTGTTACGGGAGAAGAAATTGACGCCCGGCACCGCTGTGAAGCTCGTCGTGTCGACATCCGGCCTGAGCGATGATTCCTTGTTGTAGCTGTAAACGCCATATACCGAATTGCGATCATCGAGGTCGAGGTCGATCCTCGTCGTATATGTCGGCCTGTCCGTATCCGAGCGGCTGTTGAAGGAATATCCGGCCGTGTTCAGGCCGTCGCCGCCGGTCGCATTGCTCGCCGTCGGGAGCAGCCCGATCACGCGGCTCTGGATCGCCGGGTCGATCGCCCCCGGCAGTCCGCCGAAGGTGAGTATGTTCGACACCGTGCAGATGCTTCCGACCGCTCCCGACGGGCACGAAACGCCGCCAGAATCTATTGGGCTGCCGGCAACCGTGCGGTTGTATTGAAATTGCCCGTTGCGAGCTCCCGGCGTCAGGATCGTCCGGCTGCTGCTCGCCGATACCGGATCCTTGATGTATTCGACCGCGAAGAAGAAATATCCCTTATTCTTCAAAAATGCCGGTCCGCCCGTGCCGAAATGCGGCACCGGGAAAGGCCCGCTGATCTTGCCGCCATATTGGTTGCGGTTGCGGAACGGCGGTGCCTGGTTGAGCGACGGATCCGAACTGCGGTTGCTGAAAAAGTTGTTCGCACCGAACCGCGAATTGCGGTTGTACTCGAACAATCCGCCATGAAAGTCCTTGGTTCCGCGCGGCGTGACCAGCTTGACCTGTGCTCCGCCGTAACCGGAATCCGAATCCTGATTGCTCGTTGAGATGGTAAATTCGCCCGTGTCGTCCACCGACGGACGCCCCGAGGCAAAGTCGGTCGCGTTCGAGCGGATGAACGCATCCTGGATGTTGATCCCGTCGCGGGTGATGTTTGTGAGCGTAGTCCGCATTCCGTTGATCGTCGTCAACTGGAACGTGTTGCTCGTCGTTCCCGCCTGCAGCTTGATCAGCTCGATCGGGTTGCGTGTGATCAGCGGCAGCGAAAGTATCTGCTGAGGGCTGACCGTATTGCTGACCTGCGGCGTGGTCGATGTCACGACGTCTTCGCCCGCAGTCACCGTCACGCTCGCGCTGACGTCGCCGACCTCGAGTTTAGCCTCGAGGCTATATTCGCGGCCGACGTCGATCTTGACCTCTTTCGCGACGTAGGTCTTAAATCCCTGTGCCGTCACCGTGACCGTATATGTCCCAAAATCCAATTGCGGAAAGCTGAACGACCCGTCGCCGCCGGCGGTAACGGTGTGCATCTTTCCTGTCTTCGTGTCTGCCACCGTGATGGTCGAGTTCGGCAAAACGCCGTCCGGGCCCGATACCACGCCGGTAAGCCGGCCGGTCGTCGACTGGGCGAACGCGGCGGCCGACAACCCCAGCAGAAACGCGGCGATGATCAAAAATTTATACATATCTTAACTCCTTGAAAACTTAGAACTCGTAAACGCCTCAAAGCCGGTCGAGACAAAGATCGTTTACCGGCCTTTATCTCTCAACGGCCGTGCCATCGCGGCCATTTACGGTTCCTGCGAGCTAAGTTATGTGTTTACAGTAAGTTGTGATGAGCAAGTGGCGGGATGCATCCGGTCATAGCGGCCGCGCACGTCCGCGTAACGATAAAAAACATCATTACATCAATTCGGAAATGATTTATTTGGGGGTCGTTTTCGGGTCGCGAGATCAGGTTGCGGGGAATTTCTGCCGGCTCAGCACCCGCTGAAATCTCGGCTCGTCGCGAATCGGTTCGAACTGCCGGTCGACCTTCAGCCAGATCAGCCAGACGGAGTTTTCTTCTGCCGCTCGTTCGAGTTCGGTAAGGGTTCCGTCGACGTCACCGAGGCCCATCAGCGTCCAGGCACGGACGTACGGCGAAACGTATCTTTCTTTTCCGAAGCGGTCGAGCGTCCTCAGTATCCGGCGTGCGTCATCGCGGCGGCCGGCCACGCCGTAGCAATATCCGAGCAGCGCGAACGCCTGCTGGATCGGTTCGACGGTAACGACCTTTTCTAACTCGGCGATACCGGCGGCGTGGTCGCCGGCGTACAAGAGCGTCAGCCCGAGGTAATACCGGGCACGGCTGTAGTTCGGGTGGATGTCGAGGATCAGCCGAAATTGCCTGATCGCCTGATCGTACATCCGTTTGTAAAAGAAAGGCACGCCGCGGACCATGCCGAGGTAGATCGAGTTCGGGTCGAGCGCCTGTGCCTGCTCGATCTGGACGAGCGAATCGTCAAATCTCCCGACCGACATCAGGTACCAACCGTACCAGTGCTGTGCCGAGGCGTAATCCGGCTTCATCCGTATCGCCCGCTGATACATCTTTTCAGATTCCGCCCAGTTCTTGATCATGAAGTAGTAGTCAGCCAGCGACGCATACGCCTCGGCCAGGTCCGGGTCGAGGTCCAACGCCTTTTCGATCGCCTCTCGAATGGCCGGGTAGACCGTCGCCGGCGGCAGGAAAAGATGGTGGCCGAGCAGCAGGAACGAGTCTGCGACGCCGATGTGCCCGAGCGCGAAATCCGGTTCTTTGGCGACGACCTCACGTGCTCCTTCGAGGCCGCGCAGCAACCCTTCCTCGGTCCGCGATTCCCAAAAGAATCGTGCCCGCAGGAATGATTGGAAATTATCCGGGTCCTTGAGAGCCTTTTTGACTGAATGCCGTTCGTTCAATTTCAGCGTAAGCGCGTTCGTGACCTGCTCGGATATGCTGTCCTGCAGTTCGAAAAAATCGCCCGAGCGGACCTCGAATTTGCTCGCCCACATAAGGCTGCCGCTCTTTACGTTGTGCAGCTGGATATTTGCCCTGACCGTGCCGTTGAACCGCTGGATCGTGCCGCTGACGACCCTGTCGACGGCGAGTTCGCGACCGATCGCGACGGCGTCCATATCGCTTTCGACGTACTTAAGGATCGCTTCGGTGGGCCGAATAGCGGCCTTTTGGCTTGAGTTTAACTGCGTGATCAGCGAATCCGCGATCGCCAGGCCGAGATATTCTTTATCGGGTTCGGTCTCGGGTATGAGCAATTTCAATGGCAGCACCGCGAGCGACTTGCCGTGTCCGTTCGAGCCGCCCGGGTGTGAGGCGTGCGGTTCTTCCTTCGCATCCGTCGTCTCACGGACCTTTGCCACAAAGCTGTAGCCGTGTCCCGGAACGGTGACGATGAATCGATGGTCGCTCGGGTTCTCGCCGAATATCTTTCGGAGCGTAAAGATGTACTGGGTTAGGTTGCCTTCCTCTACAAAGCTGTCGCCCCAGATCTGGTCCATCAGCTCGGATTTGGAAACGAGGTTGCCGCGGCTTCGCACCAGGGCGAGCAGCGTGTCGAAGACCTTCGGCTTGAGGGGAACGACGCTGCCATTCCTCAGCAGCAGACGTTCTTCGGTCAGCAGCTGGTAGTCCTCAAATTGGTATGCCAAGGCTTGCGGCGACATCCATCCCCTCCGAAATCGTCCGTTGCTATTACGTTTTCAAACTTCGATTAGTTTGCTTTAGATGGTCGAGCGAGGCTGATCGGATGCACTGCGAGGTTTTTTTTATCATGTTGCCCCGGTAAACCGCACGCTGGGCCAAAAATAAAGGCTAAAAGTAAATACCCGCCGAACACCGATAAATGACAAAAAAATGGCAGGAAATTCAAAATGATGAATCTCCTGCCGTTTTGAGGGGCCGATCCGTTCACCTAGAAGATGAACTTGAACCGGAAAGTGACTGCCCGTCCGTAAAAATCACCCAATGAGTAATCGTTAAAGTTCGGGCTGTTTACGTTCGCGAACGACGTGTTGGTCTCGAGTCCCGGTGCAACGATCGCGATCGCTTGCGGATTGTAGATGCCGACCGTCTTCGGCCTCTGATTAAAGACGTCGAAGATCTCGGCGCCGAACTGGATGTTCATATTGTCGCCGAATCGGAAATTCTTGAGCAGCGACGCATCCGTTCGGTTGAAACCGCGGCTGCGAAGCGTGTTTCGCCCCGCAGTCGCGATCGCTCCGAGGCCTGCCTGGACGTATTGTGCGGTCGGGTCGTTTGCAACGTAGGCAACCGTCGACGCGCTGCCGAACGCCACGGTTTGGCCAGCGGCATTTATCGCCCGGACGTCCGTTCCCGTTCCGACGCGGCCATTGGGGTTGACGACTGTGCGGTCACCGGCCGAATCGCCGTTGCGGTTTGAGTCGACGCCTGAGAGCGGCGTGAACGGCTGTCCGGACTGCGCCTGAAAGATCCCGTTGATCTGCCAGCCGCCGAGGAACGCCCTTGCGTACGCGTTCTTGCTCCGGTTGAAGAACGGTACGTCGTACAGGAATGACACCACGAAACGATGCGGAATATCGAGGGCTGAAAGTCCCCATTCGTTCTTGAGATCGAAAGCATCCTGGGAACGACGCGGATTGATCGCGCTCGAGTTCAGCTCGTTCGTCGAATCGTCCAGCGTCTTGCTGAACGTGTAGGCCGCCGTTAGCGAGAGATTGTTTGCGAACCGCCGCGTCAGCGTGAGAGAGCCGGCGTTGTAATCGGAACGCCCGATCGGCGAATGTTCGGTGACGTTGCTCGCGAATCCGTATTGGCCAAGCGCCGTCCGCCGCTGGGCGTTGATGTCACCGAGCGTTGTCGTCAGCCCCGAGAGCTGAGCGGCACTTGGATCCGAAAAGAACGTCGGCAGCCCCAAATTGGACGGAACGATACCGGCGTTCAAACGGACCTGCACCGGCAGACGATAGCCGCTGGTGTGCAGGTAACGAAATTCGAGCACCATATTTTTCGTAAGTTCACGTTCGTAGCTCACATTGAACGCGAGCGAGTACGGTGAGATCTGGTCGGGAATACGTGCCTGGGTTATCAGCCGAGCTGACGCCGCGTCCGTGATCGCCGGCAGCGTGCCGGGCAGTCCGCCGTTTTCGAGGAACGGCAGGTTAGGATCGATCCCCGAGTTGTCCGGGTTCAGTTCCGTCTGGACCTGCGGCGGGAGCGCGATCTGCGGGAGATTTTGGAAATTCGAGTAATACGACATCGCAAAATTTGCCCGGATCGAGCTCTGTCCCTGTCGGCCGAACAGAAATCGCCCGAAAATATTTTCCGATGACGGCGAATATGCAAAACCGACCCGCGGTGCGAAATTCAGATGCTGGTTCTTCGGCACGCCGAATTCGATGACGCCGGGAACGCTCGAAATTGCGTTCAGCGCCTGCGATTTAGAGCCGGTCGGCACGGTTGAGAAGTCATAACGGATGCCGAGATTGAGCGTTAGGTTCGGTCGGATCTTCCAGTCGTCTTGCGCGAATGCCGCGAACGATTTCTGATCGCCGTTAAAGGCAGCCGTTCCGACACCGCGCAAGGCGGAAAACGTCGGGACGGAATCCGAGATCAGCTCGTCAAACGACGAATAGATATAATCTCCGCGGGAACGCGGCAGGAACAGGTTGCTCTCCTGTAGAACTCGAAATTCGCCGCCGAATTTGAATGTGTGTCCGCCGTGAATGTAGCTGAGTGCGTTGAAAAACTGGTAATTCCGATCGACCGGAGTCCCCTGCGGCAAGTTGCCGTTGGGTCCGAAATCGATACCGGTCTCGGCATCGACCCATGTCGGGAAATTGGCGAACATTTGGTTCTTCAGCGGGAAGTCCTGGACGTGGTCGCGGAACGAAAATCGAAAATCGTTGACGAGATTCGAGCTGATCGTGCTGACCCACGTCGTCGAAAAGAGCTTCGACCGGAATGTCGCCAGGTTGTTAAATGCGGCGACCGCTCCACCCTGATCGCCGCCGACCTGCTCGGCGCTCGTCCTCTGATCATTGTATCGGAACCGAATTTGGTTGTTGCCGTTCGGCGTGTAGTCGATATTTATCAGGTATTGGTTGTTCAGCGAACTGTTCGGCGAGATGACCGACGCGTTGCCGAACGGTATGCAGTTCGGACTGTTTGGCGTCGCCGCGCAATCGACCGTCGGGGCCAGAACCGCCTGAAGGAAGCTCTGCGACTGTGCCTGGATAGTGTACTGCCTTAGCAAATTGACGACGTACGCACTCGCTCCCGGCAATGCCGCGATGCGGTCCAATCCGGCAGCCGTCGGTGCGACAAAGCTGTAAATGCTGCCCTCGGAAGCGATCTTGTTCCGCTCGTAGGCGCCGAAAAAGAATAACTTATTCTTCAGTATTGGCCCGCCGATCGTAAAGCCGTACCTGTCATTGAGATACGCCGGCTTATTGCCGGTCGTCTGCGTCGTGCGGGCGTTGAAACTGGCGCGGTCGCCGTAGTAAAACAGCGAACCGCTGTACCGGTTGGTCCCCGATTTAGTGATCGTATTGAACTGGCCGCCCGTTCCCGAGCCGAATTCCGCGTTGTAGTTGTTGGTCAGCAGCGTGAATTCCTGGATCGAGTCCTGAATGACCGAATTGACCGGCCCGGTGACGCCGGGGTCGTTGTTATCGACGCCGTCCACCGTGAACGAATTACCACGCGGCCTGGTCCCGCCGACCGCTCCGCCGGAACCGAGCACGCCGGCTGAACGCTCAACGACATTCGGTGCAAGCACGGCGAGCTGATTCTGGTTTCCGAATGTCGGCAGGTCCGTCACCGCCCGCGTTTCAAAGCTCTTACCGAGCTGCGACGTATCGGACTGGACCAGCACCTCGCTGCCGGCGCTGACATCGACCGTCGCCTGCACGCCCTTGGCCTCGAGCCGTATCTCGGCGGTCACCGTCTGATTGAGCATCACCGTGATGTCGCGTTCGGCGGATGCGAAATTCGCACCTTCGGCGGTGAGTGTATACGTGCCGACCGAGACGTTCGGAAAGCTGTACGATCCGGTCGACGAACTCTGGGTCGTCAGTTTGTTGCCGGTCTGTTTATTCAGGATCGTAATGGTGGCATTCGCGATCGCCGCACCGTTCGAATCGCTGACGATGCCCGTCACGGCACCGCCGGTCGCCTGGCCGAAGACGGCGGACGACGCAGCAAATAATAATAAAGACGTAACCAGGGCGAGTGTCCTCCCGGCTACGTTAAAGCGTCTATATTTCATAATTTCCTCCAATGACTGTCGTGTACTTCTATTGACGAAGACGGATCTTCGTCGGACCGCATCTAGATCACTTGGAGGTTCGGCAACTCGTGTACCCGCCTGTGGGGACAGCGTAAGTCTTTATATATCAATATTTAACGGGTGGTGTTAATGTGGGTTCTTCATGCGTTATCGCCGATTCATCATATTGAATATCATTTAATCATTAAGAAATGTTATCGGTTCGCGCCTCGGCCGGGCGTCTGCGGCGGGTTAGGTACGTCTAATTTGAAACACCACTTCGACGGCGGGCGAAATCCTTTCAGGCAATGTAGAATTAGGTTATCGAGCGACGGAATCGGAGGTAAACGAGAGCAATGACATTGGAAATGAGGGAAGTTTGCGAAAAGTGCGAGGTGGGTCTGGCAGCGGACGACGATGCGTTCATCTGTTCGTACGAATGCACGTTCTGCCCCGATTGCGCCGAGGAAATGGATACCGTCTGTCCCAACTGCGGCGGCGAACTCGTCGCGCGGCCGCGACGCGGTTGATCGGTTCTTTAACGAAGTATGTACCGTCTAATATTGGCCTCGGTATTCCTATTTTCGGCGGTCGCCGCTTCATACGGCCAGGCACCGCGGGAATTTAGCGGCAAGCTCGACCCGCAGCTCTCGCCGGATATGGTCCACGTTTACGAGCGTGTGTATCACGCGGCGGCCTTATCGGGATTCCGCTTCGAAACGGCTCCGCCCGACGGCACGGTCGTCTCAGCCGGAGCGTTGATCGACTATCGATCAGCGTCGAACAAGACGCTGATGCTGATCGTCGAACCGCCGAAGGGAAAGCCGTTCCTCTGGGTCGATGGCAACGCCAACGGCATTTACGAGACCGCCGAACAGTTCCCGATGTCGCCCGTCGAGGGCACGAATCAGCTCTCGACCGTCATCCGCTTACCAATAAAGAATGCCTATTTCAAGGATTACCCGATCTACGTTCGTTATTTTCGCGGCTTCAGCCACCCGGACCTCGCGGCGACCGACCGCCTGATCGAACAGTCGGTTTACTCCCTCGCCTATGGCCGCGTTCAGATCGGCGACCGCAAAGTTTTGTTCCAGTATCCTTTCCCGCCCGGAGAGAATGGGATCAACCCGACCGAGGGCCTCTTCGGCGTGGACGTTGACGGCAACGGCCGCATACGCGACGAGCAATTTTCTGTCGAGACCTCGTACACCTCCGGCCAGGAAGCCGTTTTTCCCCTAGGCGATATTTACGTTTCGACGACAAGGATCGAAATGTCGACCGGCACGATCACGGTCCGCCGGCGTGAAAAGAGCGACTACACACGTGTCGACCTCGAGGTCGGCCGCGAAATGCCCGATTTCACCTTCACCGATCTCGCGGGCAAGGAGCGAAAGCTCTCCGATTTTCGCGGCAAGTACCTGATGGTCGATTTTTGGGGAGTTTGGTGCGGCGACTGTACGCGTGAAACGCCCTTTCACCTCGAGGCGTACAAGCGATTTAGAAAGCGCGGTTTCGAGATCCTCGGCGTTGATTCAGACGAAAGCATCGAAACCGTGAAAGCCTACATTGCAAAAAACAAAATGACCTGGCCGCAGGCGACCAACGACAGCACGAAACGGCTCCAACAGGTCGACTACCGCCTGCAGGAATACCCGTCCACCATCCTGCTCGGCCCCGACGGCAAGGTCCTCGTCCTCAACCAGCGTCTGCTCCGCGGCGACACGCTGCTCCAAACCCTTGATCGCTTCCTGCCGAAATGATCAAGGGTTAATTCGCATGTCTGATCCTAGAGATCCAGGCTGTACGTCTGATCGACGCGTTCCGAGAGATGCGTGGTCCCGATCCGGACAAAACCAAATCGCTGATAGAGCCGGATCGCCTGTTCGAGCACGGTTGTCGTTTCAAGGACCATCGTGCGATAGCCCATCTCACGTGCCCGATCGACGGCCCGCGAAAGAATGAGCCACCCGATCCCGAGCCCGCGGATCTCCGGGACGAAATACATCTTTCGCAGCTCGATCGTCTCGTGGTCGATCCGGTAGAGCCCGCACGTCCCGAGTATCCGGCCGACGCCGTCCTCCAGAATGTCGAACGCACCGCCACGATCGCTGTAGTTTCCCTCGATATCGATCAGATCCGAGTCTTTTGATTTGAGGTCGAACGGCAGCCCAAATTCCGCCAGTACGCCCGAAACAAGGGCGATCACCTCGCTTGCGTCAGCATCCACGGCGGACCGCACGGAAATTCCGCTCGCAACGCCGGTCTTCGGCCGCACCTTCCGTTTCCGGGCGGCTTGCATCGTGATCGTCATAGGCTTTGTTCCTTCGTCGATAATGTTCATGACCGACGACTATCTCCCATGCTCACCCATCGCTCCGCCGCTCAAAATGATTCGGCTTGTTTCTTTCCTGTTTCGACAGCGTAGGCGGCCTTCGCCACCGATCCGCTTTTAACGTAGTCCTCGAACCGGTGTTTCAGAAATTCATCGCCGTGGGTGAAGCGTTTTTCCACCGCCGAATAATCGATCTGCTTCGTGGCGTCGTCTTCTGACAGGCCCTTTGCGACCAATGTTTTCATTTGGGTCGAAACGGTTTTGATCAGATCGCTCAGAAGGTCGAGGTACTCCGCATCGTGTTCGACCGTGCCGTGGCCGGGTACAAGCGTCTGGAATCCGAGCGCCTTGATCTTGCCGAGCACGTCCACGTATTCGCCGGTGTACGGACTCGGCATCAGAGGCACCGGAGCCGTCACGATATCACCCGTCGCGACGATCTTTTCATTTGGCAGCCACATTATCAGATCGCCGGCCGTGTGGGCGTTGCCCAAATGCATGAACCAGATCTCGCGTCCGCCCAAAAAGAGGGTCATTTGGTCCGTGAATGTCGCGGTCGGCACGACATATTCCGTTCGTCTGTTTTCCGATTCGATCTTTTCCGTTTCGCCGAGGCCTGCCTCGAGCCATGCCTGTTCCTCAGGGATTAGCGGGCGGCCGCTTAAATCGAGGTTCTTATCGATCGCGGCAGCAAGATTTTTGCGGATATTCGGCACCATCGTTACACGGCGTTTGAGCCATTTATCCTGCGTCGAAAATACGAAGTCGCGTGAGAACGGATGAGCAAATATCTGCACATTCGGAAATGCCGCGACGATGCCCTGAAGCCCGCGCATGTGATCGCCGTGCCAGTGGCTGATGACGACGTGCGTGACCGGCTTATCTGTCACCGATCTCACCTTGGCGACGATGCGTTCGCCCATCACCGGATATCCGCCGGCATCAAAAAGCACGACGCCTTGATCCGTGACGACGAACACCGCGTTTCCTTCCTGCGGCAACTCGAACGGATCTTGACGTATCCCGGCCCAAACGCCGGGTGCAAGCTGCTGCCACGTGTATTCGAACGGATCGGCGTGGGCTCTGCCGACCGCAAAGATACTCACAAAGGCAACGACGCCCAGTACGACACCAATTATCTTTCTCATTTTCTGTTTGTCTCCGAATGCAATGCGAGTCTTACATCCCGGCGGTTCCCTTGCCTACTTCTTCCGGACGTACATTCCGTCCCAGACCGGCGTCCACGTCTTGCCGTCATCGTTCGAGGTCTCGGCGGTCTGCCGCACCTTGTCGGGCCCGAGGTTGTAGAACGTCATATGGACTAGGACCTTGCCGGTGGGCGAGTAGATCGCACCTTCATAGCGGAGAGCGCCGTCCTTCAGTTCGCCGTCCATCATCCAATTGCCGCCGCTGTTGTCCATGTACGACTGGTGCCATTTCTTGGTGACCGGATTGTAGAAATTGTAGCTTTTTCCGACTCCGCCGGCGAGATTGTCCCAGTTCTCTGAGACGATGCAGCCGTCGGCGACTATGTCGACCTTGCTCGC
>JAKOVX010000085.1 GCA_029781855.1 Acidobacteriota bacterium
CCGCGATCTCGTCGGCGTCCAGATGCGCGCTGCTGGCCGCCGCGTCGATCCCGCGCGCCTTTCGCAACAATGCATCTATCTCTTTGTCGAATTCAACAGCCATCTCAAATCAAAGGGTAAAAGGGGAAAAGGTCAAAAGGGAAAAGGGTAAGAGGGTTAAATGCATTGCCTCTTGTCACCCCCTCGTTTTTTATCCCACATTCTTCATCCCTTATCCCTCATCACTCATCCTTCAGCCCCGCCGCCCGCTGACGCAGGCGGTACTGACATCTCAACTTCCCCAACTTCCAAAACTTCCCAAACTTCCTCAACTTCCAAAACTTCCTCAACTTCCAAAACTTCCCCAACTTCGAAAACTTTCTCGGGGTAGTCGCAATTATTGAACGGACGGTCAAATGAAATCTTGCACCAACGCGACGACGATCAGGATCGCGAACATGTGCTCGACGCTGATCCCGAGTTTTGACGCCGTTTCCGACAAGTATTTCGTGACCTCGGATTCGCTCCAGCCGTGCCTGTCGCGAAGCGTCTTTTCCGACGACTTGCGTATCAGCGACTGAATCCGAACGAGTTTCCGGCTCGCCGTTGCTTCATGAAATCCGAACGTCGCGCCGATGTCCTTGAGCTTCATATCGTCGAAATAATAGAGCTTCATGATCAGCCGGTCTTCCGCCTCGAGCGTCTCGATGGCTGACTTCAGGGCATCAGCCACGTCGCGTTGCATCGTTTTGTCGGCCAGATTCTCCTCCGGATCGTCACCGTTTCCTGACATCTCGGACGAGCCCGATGCGAGACTGTCGAACTCGCGGTCCTCTTCGACCTGCACGAATCGCGAGATCTTGCGGTACTGATCGACGGCAAGTTGCGCGACGACTGCGCGAAGCCATCCGCCGAGACTGCCGCGTCCCGAATAATACGCGAGTTTGCTCTTGCCTTCCCGGAGTCCGTAAAGTTCTGCCCAAATTGAACTTGCGAGATCTTCGGCATCTTCGGCATTGCTTGAGATCTTGCGCGCCGCGGATTTGACGGTCGAGTCGAAATTCGCGACAAGTTCTTCCCAAGCATCGGAATCGCCGCGCTCGCATGCGAGCACCAGGCAAAGATCATCCGCGCGCAGTTCGTCAAGAAAAGTCTTGACCTCGGCGCTGCCGGCGTTCGCACCGTCACGCTGCAAGTACTTCTCAACTGCTTTCGAGACGCGCGGGCGAAGATCCTCGGGCGCGAAACCGCGCGCATTCGTCGCCCGTCCGCAGATTCGCGGAAGCGCGTCGTCGAGTATCTTTTCGGTCGCCGAACTCATTTTTCGAAAGAAGTTTACCAAAAGACAGGTCGAATACGGATTTAGGATGCGGGATTTGGGTTCTTTTAATGCCGGCGCGGCAGCATTCCGCTACGAGATGGACTTCGATGAAGACAAATGTTCCTCTCATTCGAACAACACTTCTGGCCGTCTCGACGCGATCGACAGTAGTTTGAGTGCTGCATCCGACGGTTCGCGCAGGCCCTGCTCCCACGCTTGGATTGTTCTAAGACTGACGTTCAGGGCGCGTGCGAAAACCGCTTGCGAGCACTTCAGTCGTTTTCGCAGCGATACAATCTCATCTTTCGACATGTTCGCCGGCGTTGCAGGCAGTATCGTCGTTCGCAAATCGTGCCTTTTTCCTTCCGCGAATTCCGCAGCCTCGTTCGCCGACTGCAAGAGACGGTCAAATTGCTTACTGTTCATCGCTTTCACCATATGCTTTCTTTATTCTGCGAACGATCTCACCAAGCTGTCGCGCTTGATCCGGTGACAGATCGATCGTCTCGCGTTTGTCGTAAATCCCGAGAAGGAAGACCCGGTCAGCTCGCTCAAGATACAAATAAACGAACCTGAATCCGCCCCGTTTTCCGGAGCTTCTTCTCCTATTCGATACGCGCCCTTTTCGGGCACCGCTTGAGCCTTTGATGACATCCCCAAGTCGAGGGTTACCCAAGAGCGCTCGTTGAATCTCAAACAGCGTTTCATCATCTGCAATGCTGTGAAGATCCTCGGTAAAGACCGAGGTCTCGGTGAAGGCAAAGAGGATCACGACATAACTATACGCCGTAGTAGTATATTTAGCAACACGAATCAAACGCTCTTAGTTCAAATTCCGGCGCAGGAAGCTCACGATCTTGTAGCCGTCGAGGTAAACCCAGGGTTTCTCGCCGAGCGTGTAATGTCCGCATGGGAGCGCGGTACGGTCGTGCCGGATACCGTTATCGCGAAGCAGCGCGAGGGTTTGACGTGAAAGCTCGATCGGGAAGCTCAGGTCGTAAAGAGTGTAGATGTAACTTTGCGGCCGCCATGATTGGCCGGCGAGTTTGTTCATATATGCGGCCGGTGAGATCGGCAGCCAGTATTTGCGGAGGTCTTCGAGTTCCACCTGCTTGTGGATGCTTTCCTTGACGTGATAGGTCGAGAGCCCTTTCCAGACGACGTCGGCGAAATAGCTCGAAACGTGGTTGAAGACTGCGGCTTCAATGTCCGGATCGTGGACGAAACTCAGGAACCCGACGCACGATCCGATGCTCGTGCCAACGAGTCCGACCTTCTCATACCCTTGAAGTTTAAGCCAGCGGACGGCGGCGCGTGTATCAAGGACGGCCTGCCGAACAGACTGCAGCGTCATCCCGACGTTCGGCGCGACAAGATAATCGGCACGATCGAGCGGCGGCGGCATTCGCTCTTCGTGATACGGCATCGTCAGTCGCAGCGCCGATACACCGACCTTGCGGAAAACCTTGCACAGATCGAAATAAGTTCCGGCCTTTGCATTCCAGTGAGGCAAGACAACGACTGCTTTTTTTCGGTGCTTTTCGTGGGGAAAATAGTGCGCGCGGACGACGTTGTTTTCGGCGAATGGAGTCGTGACCCCCGAATGCCAACTGATGCGTTGGTGGCCCGCCGACGAGCGATCGGCATCTTCAAAATCGATCGAATCGGGGAGCGCAAAATATGACTCGCTGTCAGCGATCACGCGATCCGAATAATCCGCGAAGAACGCCGCCGGGTCGTCGATGGGTTCGTCTGAGATCATCTCGGTGCCCCACTCGAACGGACGCACGAGGCGATTGTCGTTGAGCATCACGAAATGCCGTTCCCGGGCATGCATGTAGCGCTTGAGCATCAGCTTAAATGTTAGGAAAGTTTGGGAAGTTTGGGAAGTTTGGGAAGTTTGGAAAGTTTGGAAAGTTTGGAAAGTTTGGAAAGTTGAGGAAGTTTGGGAAGTTGAGCCTTCCGTTCTCTCCCCTCGCTCGTTCCCCAATCTCACCTACCAGTACGTCCACCCGCTGACGCAGGCGGTACTGACTTGGCCGCCCGCTGACGCAGGCGGTACTGACTTGGCCGCCCGTTGACGCAGGCGGTACTGACTTGGCCGCCCGCTGACGCAGGCGGCACTGACTTCCCCAACTTCCCCAACTTCCCCAACTTCCCCAACTTCCCCAACTTCCCCAACTTCCCCAAATTCCCCAACTTCCCAAACTTCCTCAACTTCCCAAACTTCCTCAACTTTTGCGAAGCCTGACAAGGTAGACGACGCCGCTGAAGTCGTCGGTAAAGAGAAACGAGCGGTCGTCGAGTTTCAGAACGTCGCACGGACGTCCGACGACGGTTCTGCCCTGCAGGAATCCGTTGATGAAGTCCACGGGTTTTCTGCCTTTTTGGAACGACACGCTCCGATAGCCTTTTGCGAGTTTCTTGTCTGTCGAACCGTGGAGCGAAACGAGAAACGATTCGCGCAGCTCGTTTCCGGCAAAAT
>JAKOVX010000093.1 GCA_029781855.1 Acidobacteriota bacterium
GATCGCACCTTCATAGCGGAGAGCGCCGTCCTTCAGTTCGCCGTCCATCATCCAATTGCCGCCGCTGTTGTCCATGTACGACTGGTGCCATTTCTTGGTGACCGGATTGTAGAAATTGTAGCTTTTTCCGACTCCGCCGGCGAGATTGTCCCAGTTCTCTGAGACGATGCAGCCGTCGGCGACTATGTCGACCTTGCTCGCCCCTACCTTTTGGCCGCCTTTGCCGAGCACGTCCCACTCGCCGACCCAGAAATCAAAACCGCGATATTCCGGTGTGTTCATGCAGACATTCGCCATCTTCGCGGCAGCGGCCAGAACTTCCTTGAACCGCGGATCGTCGTGCAGCCCTTTCAGGTTAGGGTCGAATGCGATCGTCCTCGGCTGGCCGAATTTAGCGGCGAGCGCCTTGTTGAGATATTCGATCGCCTTGTCGTTGTCCTTGAGGCCCGCGTACATCGTCGCGGCGGCATAATCGACCGCGGCCTCTCGCGGCGTGCCCTTGCTCGCCTGCAGCGGCTTTTCGAGCGCGTCGAGAGCCTCCTTGTATTGGCCAAGGCCCTGTCGTGCCCACGCAAGTTGAAACCACGCCCGTCCGTTACTCGGGTCGCCCTTGACGATCGCCTCGTAGGCCGCGGCCGCCTCGGCCCATTTCTGTGCCTGGAACAACGCGTTCGCCTGGTTTATCGGCGAATCCGGCGTTTGCGCGGCGAGCGAAAATTGGCAAAGGGCGATAAACAGCATCACCAGGCAGGATGTTTTGAGATTTGAGAATTTCAATTTCATTGTTTGTGTATGTCCTTATTTATCGGTGGTTTTCTTGAGATGCTGCCTGAACCACGCAATTGTCTCACGGTCGCGATCCAGTTTGTTCTGCGACAAAATGTGATTGTCGCCCGAGTAGATTATCAGTTGGTACGGTTTGCCGAGGCTCTGGAGCTTGCCGGCAAGCGCGAGTGATTGTGCCGGGCTGACTTGCGGGTCGTTCGAGCCTTGCATTATCAGCAGCGGAACGTTCAGCTCGTCGGCCCACGCCGTCGCCGACCTCTTTCGCAGGATCGCGTCCTTATTCGCCTCATATCCGGCCCAGATCTGTTCGAGTGCTTTCGGCGGCAAGGTCGCGGTATTCGCCCGGACGTATTCACCCATATCGGTGATCGCACCGAAGACCGCTGCCGCGTTGAGCGGGAACTTTCGCCGGACCGCCAAATACGTCATCACGCCGCCGCGGGATTCGCCGTACATGAACAGATTTGCCGAATCGGCAAAGTCCAGCGACCTGATCAGCGGCAGGACGTTCATCAGGTCGTCGACATCACCTCCGCCCATCTCGTCGCGTCCCTCGCCGCCGTCGCTGCCGCGGTACATCGGGGCGACAACGGCAAATCCCTCGACCGCGAGCCGATGGAACATGCTGATCAACTCCGGTGCGATGTCGCCGCGGACGAAACTCCCGCGGTTAAAGATGATCACCGGCAGCTTCGACGCCGGATGCACGGGCCGGTAAAGATAGGTCGTAACTTTTAGCCCATCGCTGTAATATCGAAGCTTCGAGAACCGGAAATTCCTGTCCGCGACCGCCGCGTCGTATTCGTCTTTCGCGGCGTAATCCCTAACGCCCGTCTTCTCCGCCGCCGCTTCGTACGACGGGAAAACGTAACTTTCCTCCGAGGCTATCTTGCCGTTAGTTTCAGCGCCCGGCGCGATCTCGGGCGCGCCTTGCGCGGCCATCACGGAACACGCCGCGGCAGCCAACAGCATGATCGACCCGATCCTTTTCATCAGTTCATTCATAATTCAAAACGCAGATCTGCCCGCCATGCGGCGATCGGCCCGATGCTCAAAACCTCCGCACCGACAAATATTTGTCCGCGTAAAGCAGCAATACGCGTTCTGTCCCTAATTCGTTCTGCCTGTCCTCAATTTGGGTGTCGCCGCCATGTTATCCGGCACAAGTGCCTTTCGCCGGCGGGCCGCGTCGACCACCCGGCGGAATGCTTCGATCACGGTGGCCGGATCTTCGAGATGGATGTTGTGCCCGCTCTTCTTGTCGATGATCTGCACGCTGTTCGTCGACAGTCCGGCGAGATCGGCCTGGAGCCGCAGACGTTCATTCTCCAATTCCGCGGCCGACACGCCCGGCAGGTCGGCATAGCCGCCTTCGCCCCGCGTCAGTACGATCAGGGGCATGTCGCCGAGCATGTACTCGCTCCGGCCGCGGTTCTCATACATCTTTTGCAGTTCCTCGGGCGACCAGTCCATCTCGTCACCGACCGCCTGACGAAACGTCGGCTGAGCCTCGGCCCAGAGTTGCAGGCGTTGCATTTCAGGAGAAAGCCGGTCGTACGGCGCCTCGAGCTTTCGGTCTGCAGCCGATACGGCTTCTTTCTGTGAAACGCCGTTCTTCGGCTTGTAGTTCTCGACCGGTGCGGCAGGGAACTCACGCCCTTTCGCCCAGTCCCTGATCCGCACGGCCTTGCCGCCCATGACGATCCGTGAGTCTTCATTAACGGCCTCGACGAGGACCATTCCGACCACATCCTTCGGGTAGAAACGGGCGAATGCTCTCGCCAGAAAGCCGCCGTACGATTGCCCGGCCATTACGTACGGGCCGTCGATCCCGGCATTTTTCAATGCCGTTGCCAACTCGAACGTGATCTGCCGAAACGTCCTGGGGACCGGCCCCGGCTCGCTCCAGGCGTATCCGGCCCGATCGTACGTGCAGATACGCGTGAAACGGCTGACAGCCGGCTGTACGAGGCTCCAGTCGAATGAAAAGTCGCCGCTCCCGTTCTCAACGACGACCGTCGGGCTGACGTGCCCCGTACAGTAGATGTGCAGGCGGTGCCCGCCCGCGTCGACCATTTTGCCGGGCGGCAGAGGAGCTTGCACCCGGCTTCCGTCGCCCTGTGCGCGGGCCGTACCCGCCGCGAGAGCGATCAGAATCGCCAATATCGCCAAGATATTTCTTCGATCTATCATCGTTGGTCGGCTGTACTCTTTATCACTCTGAGATTTGCGGGTCCAACCGCCTCGCCGCCGCATTTCTCCCGTAAACTCTTTAGAATGTTCACGATCTCGACGCCGTTTTGCCAATCGAGAGCGCCCCAATCGGCCGCGAACGTATCGTATCCGGACAGGTTTGTCGGGATCGGATCCCCGCCGCAGGAATTCCACAAAACGGCGACGTTGCCATCGAGCAGGGCCCGTGCGACGTTTATCTCGGCGAGGCGAACGGCGTCGAGCCCAGCTCCATCGCAGTCGTCCGGGCCGAGCAGAAACACGGCGGCCTGACATTGTCGCATCAACGCCAGTTCCGACGGCGGCAAGAACTCCGCCGCCCGCCGCGTTTCGCGCCTCACGACATCACGGAATCCCGCAAATTCGATCGCCGCCTCGAGATACTCTGGACCTTGCGAGCCGGTATCCAAATAAATGTGCGATGCCGCGGCGGGTGTCGCGTCGCCCGCCGTCTGCCGGACACTCGCCGCCCTTTTCGGCTGCCTGAATGGCCGCACTCTTGCCCGTTCCGGTCCGACGAGAAACTCGCCGAGCTTTTCCATATCGATCCGCAGGCGGGCCGGCTGGCCGCGTTTCCCGATCGTTATCGTGCCGAGTTCGGCGGCGTGGCAGAGGCTGAAAAAGCTGACCGCGATCGCCTCGGCGATCTTCTCGTCGAGGCTGAAAAGGTCGAGGGCCGGATGCTCACGTTTCCAAAAGTCGACCGCTTCGGTACGGGTGACGAGCTCCAATTTCTGCTCGTTGAAAGCCCGCAACGCGCCGACATACGTCGCGACCGAGCCGATGATCTGTCGATATATCTCGATCTCGGGTGTTATCCGCCGGCTCATTTCGCGGCCGAGTTCGGTCAACGTTATGCGTCCGCCGTCACGCTCGATCACGCCCCAAAATTCATACGCCGCGATCTTTCGCGGGTCAAAAACGCGTCGCGGCTCGGCGCTCGCGAGTTCGATCACGGTGACGCCAAGCGGCTTGTCCCGCAGGAATCGGACGATCTCGCGAATATCGTTGCCCGTCGCCAAGATCGGCAGACTGTCTTCACTGCGGGGGGGTTTCGGTGCCGCCATCTCGGTTGTGTCCGAGAGATCGAACCCGTAGTACGTTCGCTCGCGGATCGTCAGCGGCCGGGGCGAGATGCCGTTTCTGTATGTTTTGGTGACAGCTTCCATTTCTAAACGCCTCCTTACGTCTGCACCAACCGAAGGCGTTTGGCCGCCGAGGGATCGAGCCGAAGGCGCTTGATCTTGGCATTGAGCGTCGTGTTCTTGATCCCGAGGATGCGTGCCGCGTCGATCTGCTTGCCGTTCGTCAGGTAGAGCGCGTGGCGGATGATCTCGGTCTCAAATTCCCGCATCCGCTCATCGAGGCTAAACCCGTCGCCAAAATTGACCCGTCGCTCCGTACTGATCTGATCCAGTTCGGAGGAAAGACGCGTTACCAGTTCCTGAACGATGCCGATCCTCGGCGTCGCCGACTGCCGCCAAAGTTGTTTGTTGATAAATGCTCGGTTCGGATTATTTCTGCTGTACATACGATTTATTGCTCATTCATCTCCTTTTTTGGATATGCGTATAATCGCCGACCGCACCAGCCGCCGTCTTTAATTAAACTTTTTATTTATCAATATTTATTAATTTTGCGAATGATCCTTATTTCCCGTAGGTCGGAAATACCGTGCACAAAATAAAGAAAAGCGGCTCTTGCGAGCCGCTTAGGGGACCACGTAAGTGGTTGTATTTAGTGCGGTTATAATGGAGCCGCCCGGTTTCTCTCGATCGAGTAGATCGCCTCGGCTTTGAGTACTAATGCCAGCTATCCGTCAACGGCTCCTTGTGCGAGGCCGGAAAAAATTGCTTTTTGGTGGTCTTGTCTGGAACACTAAGATTCCGAACATGGACTTCGGAATTTCGGCTGCAGTGTCTCTTACGCTGGCTGGCACTATTTAAGTTGCCCCCTCGTGTATCCCTCCGATCCCGCATCACTTGATTTCTGGTCCCGCCTCGAAGGTCTTCGCTGCTGCCAGTCCCGGCTGTCTCATGACGGGACCAAACTTCTTAGCCTTATTTTACGTTTTGGGAGAATTGAGTTAACGGCCGGCTAAAGCCAAAACCTAGCAAACATCGCATCTTCACCTACCCACTACTCATATTTGGGTACGAAATGATGCCGATGTATGGGGATTCACGCCTGTCACCCAGGCGCTAGTGTCTAAGTGTGTTCCTTTCGAAAACAAAAGAATTCCATAGATTCGGGTTCCGGTTTAAGGATTGTTGGCGTTTTGCCATCTCCGGAGAGATCGTTTTGGTCCGATACCTATCCGAGGATGTTGTGAAAAGCCACGGTTCTGTGAAAGTTCTATTGGCCCGATCCTGGAGTCTTCGTAATTCAGGTCCCTTATTAAGGCGCAACCCAAGGCGGCCGAGTGATTTCCTGTATGAATTTTGTTTAACGTCCAAAGGAGGGCTTGGGTATGTCTAAAAGCACCGGAGTTGTGACTCGAGCAAGTGGCCATTCGTTTGATGAAACGGTAGATCGCCTCCGTGGGGCAATATCCGAACGTGGTCTAATTCTTTTCCTTGCGCTCGACCAGCAGGCCGCGGCTCGGAAGGAGGGACTGACGATGCCCAGATCGCAGCTTTTGGTTTTTGGCAGTCCTAAGGCCGGAACGCAGATCCTGATCGACTTTCCGGAAGCGGGGCTGGATCTTCCGCTCAAAGCTTACGTTTGGGAGAGTTCGAACGGAGCCGTTTTCGTTAGCTATTCGGAACCGGCCTACATTGCCGAGAGGCATGGGCTCTCCATCGCAACGGCCGCCCCGCTCTACGGGATAGTCCCGCTGATCGAGGGGGCGTTAGACACATAACATCGGCAAAGGGTTTTTCGGCGGAGACTCGTCGAAAAATTGGAAATAACTGTCAACCCGACGGCATGTTATTTGGCATTAAGAGTCGGGCAAAAAAGGGGAGATAAATATGAAAAACAAAGCGCTTTTAGTTCTGGTTGCTTTTATGGCCTCGATGGTGGTTTATGGAAACGAACCAGCAGATGTCGGCCGTAAGTATCATGATAAGACCACTTCTTCGGCAGCCGCTTCGAAGGAGAGCGAGATGCGGCGTGTCACCTATAAAACGGTAAAAATTGACGGGCTCGACATTTTTTATCGAGAGGCTGGCTCACCCGCGAATCCGACGGTTTTGCTGCTTCACGGCTTCCCGACGTCGTCGCGAATGTATCGCAATTTGATGCCGATGCTGGCCGAACGCTATCACGTCGTCGCGCCCGATTACCCGGGTTTTGGCAATAGTTCAGCACCAGCGGTCGATAAGTTCGAATACACGTTTGAGAACCTTACGAACTTGATCGACAAATTCACGCAAGAGCTAAACCTAGAGCGGTACAGTATATATTTGCAGGATTACGGTGGCCCGGTTGGTTTTCGGCTCGCGGTGATGCATCCTGAGCGGGTCCAGGCCTTGATAGTTCAAAATGGCAATGCCTACGACGAAGGCCTGCGCGAATTCTGGGATCCGATAAAGGCCTATTGGAAAAACCGAACCGAGGAAAATGCGATACCGATCAAGAAGATCTTTGAGCCCGATGGAACGAAATGGCAGTATACGAACGGCGTAAGGGATATCGCCGATCTAAACCCAGACACCTGGCTGCTGGACCAGTTTTTGATCGATCGTCCCGGAAACAAGGACATTCAACTTCAGCTGTTTTATAGCTATGGTTCAAATCCGCCTTTGTACCCGGTGTGGCAAGCCTATTTCCGAAAGTACCAACCGCCGACGCTGATCGTATGGGGCAAGAACGATTTTATCTTCCCTCCGGAAGGTGCGGAGCCATACAAGCGTGACCTGAAGAATGTCGAGTTTCATCTGCTGAACACAGGACACTTTGCTCTCGAAGAGGACTGCGACGTTATAGCTGGATACATGAATAAGTTTCTTGACAAAAACGTCAAGCGATAGGCGGCATTTGAAAAGGGGGAGTTTGCTCCCCCTTTTTTGTTGTTTTATGTCTTCTTGAAGTCTTCCCACATCTGCTCGCATTCCTCGACCAGCGCTCCGGTGCGAACTCGTGGCGGATCGTATTTGGCAGGAAAACCCGGATCGGTCAAGACTGGAAATTGGGAATTAGCTCCGCCGACTTGAGCGTTCGTGATGCCATAAATGACGGTGCCAATTCCAGTTTGCCTAATTGCGAAAGCACACATGACGCAAGGTTCGACGTTCGTGTAAAGTGCCGCACCCCGAAGTTCAAGTGTCCCAAGATTCTCACACGCGAGCCTGATCGCAACTATCTCGGCATGGGCCGTCGGATCATTTGCTGCCTTGACCGATTCGATTCCCTCCGAGATGACTTTGTCATCCAACACGATCAAACAGCCGACCGGAGCATCGCCGGCTTTAAGTGCAATTACAGCAAGTTCCAAGCAATGCCTCATGAACTTTTCGTCATTGGTCATACTTCTCGCTTTTTTAATGTCCGGATCTCCGCTTTAAGTCGTTCGATCTGATCATAGAGCGGCTGATTCAGGCCCCGGACCTCTTCAGCTGTAAAGCGTGGTGTTATGTGTCGCGGACAGTTCCAGTCGAATGCCTCAACATGCAATATCGCAGCCCTCTCGAGCTTGGCCTTGTAGTTCGGCATTTGCAGTCGTTCGATCATTTCGGGAGCATCCTCGGCGTCCTTAGTTTCAACCCGGGCGAGAATCTTCAGCCGTCGGCGATTTGGGTAGTCCATTAGGATCAATGCTGCCCGATCGTTCACAGATAGATTTCCGACGCTTATGTATTGAAGGTTGCCACCGAAATCAGCATACGCGAGTGTTTCAGGATCCAAGACTTTCAAGAACCCAGCGGGGCCGCCGCGAAACTGAACATACGGCTGACCGTTTTCACCTACAGTTGCGAGATAAAAGCTGTCACGCTGAGAAATAAACTCCTTCTCATCCGCAGTCAGGCCAAAGAAATCGGGCTCTCCGTACTCAAAGCGGGCGTAGTTTTGTCTCGTGCCGTAGTGTTCTTGTTCTCTTTTGACACTAGGCGTAAAGGTCAGGTCGAAAAACTTGTGCGACATTCGATACTCCTATCTGATCTTCGAACGGATTCACTTCTATCAGATCGCTTGCAAAGTCTGATGGACGAAGGCGATCGCGATCGACCCCTCGCCAACCGCCGCCGCTACCCTCTTTGTGCTGCCGGACCGAACATCTCCGACCGCAAAAATTCCCGGAAGGCTTGTTTCCAGAAGGTGCGGCCTTCTGGCCAGCGGCCATTGTCCGCTCACCAGGTCTTCATCCGAGAGGTCCGAGCCGGTCTTTATGAAGCTATTCTCGTCTCGAACAAGACAGCCCTCGAGCCAGCCGGTATTTGGAACCGCACCGGCCATTACAAAAACGTGCATTATCGGCTTTGTCTCGATCTTTCCCGTCTCATTATTCCGCCAGCTGACGCTCTCAAGATGAGAGCCTCCGTCAAGTCCGACGATTTCCGTATGGGGTCTCAGTTCAATATTCGGGCTCTGCTCAATACGCCGGATCAAATACCTTGACATGCTCTCCGTCAACCCCTCTGAACGAATCAAGATCTGGACACGCTTAGATGTCTGAGAAAGGAATACGGCGGCTTGACCGGCGGAATTGCCGCCGCCCACGATAACAACCTCTTTATTGCGGCAGAGCTGAGACTCCATAAAGGTTGCTCCGTAGTAGACACCTGAGCCCTCAAATTGCGACAGATTTTCCACTCCGAGACGGCGATATTGGGCTCCGGTCGCAATAATAATGCTCTTCGAACGCAACCGGGCCCCACTTTCGAGGCGGATAGCGTAAGGCGTGCCGTCGCACTCAAGCCTCGTGGCGCCTTGAGCGATCAAAAGCTGGGCGCCGAACTTTTGTGCCTGAGCATATGCACGGGAGGAAAGCTCCTGGCCCGAAATGCCCGTCGGAAAACCTAAGTAATTCTCGATCTTTGAACTCGATCCGGCCTGTCCGCCAGGCGAATCGGCATCTAGGATAAGGACGTCCAGACCCTCAGACGCTCCGTATACCGCGGCCGCGAGGCCTGCGGGGCCGGCGCCGACAATGATCAGATCCCGAACATGAACTTGTTCGATCAGATCGTTGAATCCCAGGCATTCGGCCACCTGTTGATTTGTTGGGTTTCGGAGTACTACCGTGTCGCGGCATATTACTACCGGAACATCATCCTCCGACACTCCGAAACTATCGAGCAGGTGCTGGACCCCGGGGTCTTTATCGAGGTCGACCGATGAGTATGGATGACTGTTTCTAGTAAGAAATTCCTTTATCCGCAGCGTGTCCGAACAATGACTCGAGCCGATCAGCACAACATCACCGATCCCTTGCTGGATCAATTCGACTCGACGGAGGACGAAGGCCCGCATGAACACATCGCTCAAGTCGCTATCGGTCTGAACGAGTGATAATAATTGATCACGATCAAGCTCGATCACGCCACTCGCCTTGCTTGTCCGTATTTCGTTTAGAAGTCGTCTTGAGCCGAGAAGGTTTACTTCACCGGTAAACATACCCGGACCTAGTACAGCAACTATTTGTGTAGTTTCGCCCTGCCGCCTGACAACCTCGAGTTGCCCCGCCGTGACCACGAAAAAGCGAAGTTTGCTGTCACCTGCGTGGGCAAGCACTTCACCGGGCTCTATCTGACGCACGAATCCTATCCCCTTCAATCTCGCGATCTGTGCCTTTGTAAGCGCAGGAAACATTTCGTCGCGACGCGACGCCCTTTCTGGACTTTCAAGTAACGGAGCGGCGGCAAACTCGGTCGGTATATCCATACGATTCGCTAATCCGGGTAATTAAAGGCTAATTCACTGAACCGTTAGAATCAAAGTAGACGGATTCATTGGCTCGTTGATTCTCGAGCGAATTGGATCGACGTTGCTTACCTTCACACAAACTTCTTCGTAAAGAGGGCCGTTCTAACCTGGCTTTCAATTAGCCTTCATACTCGCCGCCGGTGCTGACCTCGTAAAGAAACCATATGCGGCGCTCGGTTTGATCAAGATAGTCTTGAAGTAAGCTGCTAGTTGACGAATCACGACTTCTGTCACAGACCTCGATAGCTGACCTCTGCTGAGCAGCCATTTGCAGATTATCCTCGATCAATTCCCTGATCATTTCCTCGGCCGGAACAAAATCTTCGTTGCTGTCGGCGATCGTTTGCAACTGCGCGACATGAGAAACACTTCGGATAGTTGTCCCGCCAATGCGTCGGACCCGCTCGGCCAATGGGTCTATCGATTCAAATATCGAATCGGCCTGTTCGTCAAGGAGCAGATGATACTCTCTAAAATGTGAGCCCGACAGGTGCCAGTGGAAGTTTTTTGTTTTCAAATACAACGCGAAGGCGTTGGCGATCAGCGGATTGACCGTTTCAACGATCCGCAGAACCTCTTTTGGCTTTAAGCCGGTCGGCGTCGATAAAGGTGTTGGCGACGGGTAGCTGCTGATTTCCTGAACAATTCTCGGACTTATTGTTTTTGCGGGATCGGCCGCGGTTGAATTCTTCATAATAACTTCACCTCTGTGATTTCATATTTAAATATTCACGAGCGCCGACGCTGCGGCGCCCGTGTGTCGTTGTAGGGCCCGAAAGCGGCTCATGCCGGCTACGCATCAAAGCGCAACGACTATTCCCCCTTGTAAATTTCGGCCTTTACCGAAAACAAAAAAACCCGATCGGACTCACAAGCTTTGATAAACAAGGCGGGTAAACAAGTCCGGGCCAATGACAAACCCGCCCCATTTCGCATCATAAGCGGCCGTCGGCCTGGCGGCGATGACATCGTCGAGCGACTTGCCCTGCTTTTTAAGCCGCGACACATTTTTGCGAATTCCGACAAGCATATCTCGGAACTCGACGAGTTCAGCGCGATTGCCGACCGGCCCATGTCCGGGAACGATGATCGTCTTGTCTGTCACCCGTTCAACAGCTTCATTTGCCAGGCGGATCGCTCCGTCAATGCTCCCGCCAGTCGAGTTGTCGATGAAGGGGTAGACGCCGTTCCAAAAAATATCTCCGAGCACCATAACGTCGGCTTTCTTAAAATAGACAACGATATCGGTATCTGTGTGTCCCGGCCCGAAACTGTTCATTACGATCGTTTCACCGCCAAACTGTTGGGTTTTATCGGTTTTGAAGAGTACCGAGGGACGGGCCTCCATCGGCCAGGGATCAAAGGTAAAGTTCCAATCTTCGACACGCGTCGCAACGGAAAGCCTTTTCAGTGTGTTCTCCTGAGCAATGATCGTCGCCCCTTGGTCGTGAATACACTTATTGCCGTCCGTATGATCCCAGTGCCAATGTGTATTGACCAAAAACCTGACCGGTTCCCTACTAAGTGCGTTTAGGGCTGCGGTGATCTTGGCGCACGAAACACCGATCCCGGCATCGACCATAAATTTACCTTCGGGAACCGTCAGAACCGTGATGTTCCCTCCGGAGCCCATTAGCACGCTGAGATTCCCCCTTAGTCTCTCAGTCGTGATCTCGGCCCCTGCAGCGGCCGCGTTTATCTTCGTGACCGGACTCTCGGTTTGTCCCAAACCCCAGATCGAAGTGAGACTGATCAGACATCCAACCAGAAGGACAAGGCGTACGGCAGTAACCAACGCATTAAGAAAATGACCTGTAGAACAACCTCTCATTTTATGTTCCCCTCCGAATAAGTCTTTCAAACCTGAATCAATCCGCCGTCTACGAACAACTCAATCCCGGTTATATAGCTGCTTTCATCGGACGACAGAAAAACGACGGCCTTTGCAATATCGTCTGGCACGCCAACTCGCCCCAACGGAATGTTAGGCACCTCCGAATCCAGCATTTCACCGGTGATTCCCAGGTAGTCGTAGCCCGGTGTTGGAATCAGCCCGGGACTAACGACATTCACCCGAATTTTTCGGTGTGCAAGATCAGTCGTCCAGCTTCGAGCGAAAGAACGAACCGCCGCTTTGGTTGCAGCATAAATGCTAAATATCGGGCGGCCCTTTGAACCCGTGATCGAGCTGTTGAGCACCACAGCACCGCCGTCTCGAAGGATCGGCAACGATCTCTGAACTGTGAAAACGACCCCTTTTACATTTATCGCAAGAGTCTTGTCGATATGCTCTTCCGTAATGTCTTCGATCGACTTGAACTCCCCCCAACCCGCGTTTGCGAAAACAATATCAAGTACACCTTTTTCGCTCTTGATCGTCTCGATCAGTCTGTCGACGTCCTTTGAAATTGAAACATCGCCTTGTACTCCGCATGAATTCTCGCCGATCTCCTCGACAGCCGAGTTCAGTTCCTTTTTCCTGCGTCCCGTAACGAACACGAAAGCTCCCTCGGCCACGAACCGCTTAGCTGTTGCCAGTCCTATGCCGCTCGTTCCACCGGTTACTAATGCGATCTTGCCTTCTAATCTGTTCATATTTCTCCTATCTATATTCATCCACTACACACACCAAATGCCGCAGCAACCGTGTAAGTGTCCTCATAAAGCCTGAGTAGCACGATTCGGCAGCCGACTACCTGCATATGCATCGCAAACGCCGTCGCCAACGATCTGCCGGTGGTTTTCGCCACATGGTTGAACGCACCAAGAACCACCCCATCGATCCCCTCGATTATCAATTGATCGACCCGTACAACAGACTTCTCAATTTCAAAGAATGACCACATCGTCTTGAAATAGTCCGCAACTTCTGACGCCTGTGTCCTATGTCCGACCCACGGAAGATGTCCAGCAGCAGGAACGTCCCATTCGATCTCTTCGGCAAACAGATGACTCGCACCGTCTGCACCGAACGCTTCTACGCGGGTTAAGAACTCACTGATCGTCGTACACGTATCGCACACAGGTTTTCCTTTGCCTTTTCTACTCGGGCAATTTCCGAAAACCATCGACTTTCGGATCATTTGGCGTTAAGGAACGAACCGGTACATAGAAGCTCACGACGCCATAATCGAGCGTTTGATGAGCGGCATTTACAAGTTCGATCAAGACTTTGTGCCTTCCTTTCGGCAGACCGGTTATTGTTAACGGTTCTCCGCTGGCATCCAGCCAATGCCAGGGCAGGTCATCAACAGTGACGTGAATGTGGCCGATCCGCGGCGATACGTCCAATGCGTTTCGGCCGAACACCTGCTCAATGCGAACATTTTCGGCACGATATTGGATAGCAACGCGGCCAGCCGCCAGCGAATCAGCCAACGGCGGATCTATGATTATCTTCGCCGTCGGCTCTCCCACGACTGGCACCACTCCGGCAGGGCCCCGGACTGCCCGAGCGGATTCGAGGCTGGACTCTGGCGGCTGCGTAAACGAGACCGGAATATTGAGTGCCGTGTCTTTAGCCGTTGGACCTTTGGAAGCAGTCTTCCTGTCAACGGTCATGCCAGCCTCAACATTTTTGGCAGCGTCAATGATGACTTCCGTCACGGACTTCGGATCTGCTAGCATCGCGAGGTGGCCCGTCCTTACCTTGGTAACCCTTGCTTTTATGGTGGTGGCCATCTTCTCTTGCAATTCCGGATTGATCATCCGGTCAAATTCGCCTATCACCCACCATGAAGGCTTCTCGCGCCAAGCTGCCTTCGTAACCTTGTCGGTTAGGCAGCCGATCGCCCAGGGGGTTTGCGTGGCCGCAATTATCCCCTGGACGGCATGGGAAAGGTCTTGAGCGAAATACTGCCGCACCGCCGCCTCGGGCAGCAAGAGATAGCCGTTCTCATCTTTCACCCCGGCACTGGCACCGGGCGCCGCCGGAAGGGCTGCACCGGCATCAAGGATCGACTGGCCAGCGTCCGGAGCCGAAGCGTCAACGTAGACAAGAGCCTTGACCTTCGGATTGTTCCCCGCCTGCGTGATCACTACGCCGGCCCACGAATGCCCGGCCAGCACAACATCGCCCGACTGCCGGTTGATCACCCTCTCAGTTGCCGCAACGTCGTCCGCAAGTGAAGTCGTCGGGTTTTGAACCGATACGACGTTAAACCCCTTAGCCTGGAGCAAGGCTATGACTTTGCTCCAGCTTGAGCCGTCAGCGTAAGCCCCGTGAACGAGAACAATACTAGGTTCCGACGACTCATCTTTCCCGGATTTGGATTGGGCCAGTACGACCGCGCCGGTACAAACGATTGTCGTAAGCATTGCGACCAACACAATCAACGTCTTATCGTGAACAAACATAACAACTCCTTTTCGACCAAAAATCGATAACGTGCAAAGCCGTAAAGCTTGCCAACGTATCCATCAACCTTAACTTTTGAAAAACTCGAGCAGATCAGCATTGATCTGATCTTTTATCGTCCAGGCCATACCGTGCGGTGCCCCTTTATAGACTTTCAAGATCGCGTTCTTAACGATCTTTGAAGAGAGCATCGCCGATGCCCCGATCGGTACGACCTGATCATCATCTCCGTGCATGATCAGCGTCGGAATGTCAAACTTTTTAAGGTCTTCAGTCAGATCCGTTTCTGAGAATGCCTTTATGCAGTCATATGAGGCCTTGTAACCCGAAGCCATCCCCTGCTGCCACCATTTTTGGATGAGACCCTGTGAGATCTTCGCCCCGGGCCGATTGAATCCATAAAAGGGGCCCGACGCTACGTCCAGCCAAAACTGCGAACGGTCCGCAACAAGTGCCGCTCTAAGACCATCAAAAACCTCGATCGGTAATCCACCTGGATTCGCTGCCGTCTTTAACATCAGCGGCGGGACGGCGTTCATCAACACCGCCTTTGCGACACGCTTTGTCCCGTGTCGGCCAATATAGCGGGCGACTTCGCCGCCGCCGGTCGAGTGGCCAACATGGATCGCATTTTTTAGGTCCAGAGCTGCGGTCAACTCAGCTAGATCGTCGGCATAGGTATCCATGTCATTACCGTTCCATGTCTGCCCCGACCGGCCATGTCCGCGACGGTCGTGGGCAATGCAACGAAACCCACGCGACGCGAAGAAGAAGATCTGGTCGTCCCAGTCGTCCGAACTCAAAGGCCAGCCGTGACTGAAGACTATCGGCTGCCCGCTCCCGTAATCCTTGAAAAATATTTTGGTGCCGTCTTTAGTTGTAATAGTATTCATTGAACTCTCTCCTCCAATGGTTCCGTTGGTTGGTGATAAGGACCTTGTATTTGCCGTTTCGGTCGCATCGGCCATCGTCGGCATTGCCGCTGCTAACACCGCCCCCAGACCCGCCAACAATACATCGCGACGTGAAATCTGTTCACCGTACACATTCATATCTACTTCCTTAATTTAAGGCCTCCGCCGAGATCGATTTGTGTCTAAACCTGCTCAATTTCTCGCTTCGAGCAAGAACCCACCCAATGATCAAATACTAGGTTTCTCTCTCTTTCCTTTCGTCACGAAATAGAATGGTTTTGCGGTAGCCAATTCTCTCTATACCCTGTTAACACTTTGGTGGTAGTTCAAACCTGCTTGATCCGGCTCTAAACCGCGCGCAGTCATCCAGAGCGTGCCGAGCATTGATCTCCGACCGCGTTCTCCAATCCGAGACCCAAGCACCAACGACATCGACCAATTCTCGTCGGCTGGGCTTACCACCGCCGTTGTCAATGTCCAGACCTTCAGCCACCACCGCACGATCATGTTTCTTGATAACTCTTATTTTGTTCATTGCTTTACAGTTCTCCTCCTCAAGTGTCTGACCCTGTCTCAGTTGATCTCTCGAAATCGAAAAGACACGTTTATCTTGACGGAGCTATGTCGTCGACACATCACGAAAAAGGATCGTTCAGCTCTAACAACCTGTGCGTATCAGCAGCTAACTTAAAAGTGGTAGCGGTAGGTAGGGTCCCATCAAAGTAAAAAGTTTTGTAGAAGCGGTTCTTAGCGGGAAGGGAATTAGGGATTCGGCCGTCGGTTAGAGGTGGGGATGATTATCTCACGTCGGCCAAACAACCGAGCGTCGAGAGAGAATGCGCCAGGACCCAGGAGGATGACCGCAATGGCGACCAGCATACTGCAAACGGTGTAAAGATCGATCGCACCGAACACGACCTGAAGACCGGAAAACGCAGAAACCGCCGACGCTATGGCAATGATCGAAGCCGACAAAGCCAGGACACTCACAAGCGGAGTGACGAAACCGATCAAAAGAAATATGCCGCACAACATCCCTCCCAGACCTCCCATCAAGGTCCAGCGAGACTGATTCATCTGAGCCGACATGTAAAGTGCGCTGCGTACAATGAGCGAGGTGCCGAGGCACAAGCGCAGCACCAAAAGGCCGATCCCCGGCATCGCACCTGGAAAAGTCGAAAATATTCTTTGCAATAAATTACCTCCCTGAGATCCAAATCCCAAACTATAAATAGAATATTGTTTGAGAGCCGCTCAGGAATCACGAAAAATCGGAACTTTTTGATACCACTTTCTGGTGACCTTTATGTTCTAACTATAAATGAATTATTCCCCGACGAAGCGCGATCGAAACGGCCTGAGTGCGATCGCTGGCACCGAGCTTATCCATAATGTGCTTGACGTGCACTTTGACCGTCTCTTCGGAAATGAACAGCTGGTCGGCGATGTCACGGTTCCGATTGCCTTCACCAAGGAGAGAGAGAACGTCAAATTCTCGTTCCGTGAGATTCTCGTCTCCCATATGTTCGGCAAGATTGGCGGCGATCTCGGCCGGGATATGTTTCTTACCCTTGTGTACCTTTCGAATTGTTTCAATTAGGTCTTTTCGAGGCATTGTTTTTAGCATGTAGGCACAGGCCCCCGCTTTTAGTGCTCGCTTAATTTCGACATCGCCTTCCGACATTGTCAGCATGATTATCCTCGCTTTCGGAAAAACCTCGAGGATCGACTTCATTGCGTCGATCCCGTTCATATCCGGTAGCCGTAGATCCATCAGCGTAATGTCCGAATGGACCGTTCGAAATTTTTGGAGAGCGTCCGCACCGCTCGAGGCTTCAGCCACGATCTCCATGTCGGGTTGATTATTAATGATCGCAGAGATCCCCTCGCGCATCAGAGGATGATCGTCAACACAGAGAACGCGTATCTTAGAGTTGTCCATCACTTATTTGAAGCCTCCTTATTGAGCCTTGTCTTTCGGCGGTTTAGCGAACTGAACCATTTGCCCGCAAAATGTAAAGCATGTGTTTCGAACGCAATTCGGCCCGGGATCGTCAATTCCACTTCCGTTCCGCCCTTGGAGCGGCTGTACACGCGGAGTTGTCCTTCAACGTTATGTGCCCTCTCACGCATTCCTGAGAGTCCAAAATGTCCTTCGCGACCCGATTTGACTATCGCCGGATCGATCCCGGAGCCATTGTCCCTCACGACGATCCGAAATTGCCGCTCCGTGTATTCGATCTCAACCTCGATCGCCGTTGCACCGGAATGCCTGAATGCGTTGGTCAGAGCTTCGCGAGTGATCTGGTGAGTTTCCTCGCCAATTACTGAAAGCAGAGGTCGCGGCTGCCCCGAAACGATCGTCCGGAAACTGATCCGTTCTCCGATTTCCAGGTCCTGACGGATGTCGGAAAATCGCTGCTCAAGATCGGTCAAATAATTTACGGTCGGAGAACGAAGTCCCTTAAGAGCGTTTCTTCCTTCAGCGATCACGTTAGCCATTAGCCCATTTATGTGATCGAGCATTGGCTTTGCGGGCGACTTCTCACCAACACGCTCGGTTGCAACGTCGAGCTGCATCGCGGCGCTAACTACACCCTGCAAAAGTGTATCGTGCAAGTCTTGAGCGATCCGTGTCCTTTCCGACAGTCGCTCCTCAAATTGCATCTGCATGCGTCCCTGCAGTTGACGAACGCGAAATCGATAGGCCGCCCATGCGAGGCATGCGAGAGCGAGGAAGCATAAAAGATAAAACCAGTATGTCTGATAGAACAGGGGCAGGATCTTGAATTCCAGGACGGCGCCTTCTTCATTCCAGATACCATCGTTATTCGCAGCAATTACATGGAAACGGTAGGAGCCAGGACCGAGATTTGTATAGGAAACTTCACGACGGGTGTCCGCCTCTTTCCATTCATCATCGATTCCGTCCAGGCGATATCGGAAATGGACCCGCTCCGGCACTGCTAAACTCAATGCGGTATAGCTGATGCGAAAGCTTGTTGTTCCCTTCGCCAATTGTACGGGTTGCGTGGCCGGATATATGTTGTTATCAGTTATCAGCGATCTGATAGAAACGGGTGGCGGAACGGTGTTTTTTGAGAGATGGTTAGGATCGATCCACGCAACCCGTTATTAGAGGCAAACCATAGCCGGCCATCGCTGCCTTCAACCGCTGTAGGAAAGGGTCGATTTTGCTGCGCAGTTCCGGGAAGCCCATCAAGGAAATCAAAACGTCGGTAATTCACCTTGTGAAGCGGATCATCAATCGCCAGCCTAATTTCCGCGGCTGGAATATTGAGGACGCCATCGCCCGCATTGAGCCATAGAGCACCATCTGTGGTTTCCACAACTCCTGAGACGCCTCGGAAGCTTTCATTTCCCGCGGCGCGAAGCATCTGGAACTTATTTCCGTTGAGCAGAGCAATTCCGAGTGTACCGCCGACCCAAATATTTTGATGGCCCTGATGAATTGACTTTATGTCGCCAACCTTCAGGCCGTCATCCTCGGAAAAGGTTCTTATATTTTCGCCTTCTATTTGGACCAGTCTATTACCCGCATATCCGAACCACTTCCGATCCTGGGAATCAATGGCTCCCGTGATAGGTGATGCCTCAGGTAATTCTGCTTGGCGACTGTATCGAACCCAGACGCCATTCTTGAGCAGGAATGCACCTTCTTGGTCCAGGTATACCCACAGTACGCCGTTTGAATCCTTAAATATCGCGGAAACACCGAGGATCTTCCGTCCGATCGGCAGATCG
>JAKOVX010000096.1 GCA_029781855.1 Acidobacteriota bacterium
GCCAGCGGCTCGTCGCGGGGCTGCGGAGTGCCATTCTCGCTCGGCTGCGGCAGGTTATATGCCGTCTCCGGCTCGAACAGGAACGCGTCCGAGCCGACGACCGCATTGGTCACCTGTCTCAGCGGCGTAATATCGTCCAATACCCAGAATCCTCGTCCGTGCGTCGCGACTATCAGATCGCTGCCGTGAACCGCGAGGTCGCGGTTCGAAACGTGCGGCAGATTGAACTGCAGCGGCTGCCAATGGTCGCCGTCGTCGAACGAAACGTAAACGCTCAGCTCGCTGCCGGCAAAAAGCAGCCCTTTTCGCACGGTGTCCTCAGTGACGTTCTGCATATAAACGCCCGGAGCTAGCCCATTTGTAATTTTCTGCCACGACTTGCCGCCGTCGCGGGTGCGGTAAATGTACGGCTCATTGTCCGTCAGACGGTGCCGGTCGATCGCGGCGAACGCTTCGTTCACGTCGAAATGCGACGCTATCAGCATCACGACCTTGCTCCACGGGGTCAGTTCGGGCGGAGTGACATTTGTCCAGGTCTTGCCGTCGTCGTCAGTTTTGTGGATCAGCCCGTCATCGGTGCCGATCCAAACCGTCGATGCCCGCAGTGGAGACGGTGCGATCGAGTAGATCACGCCGCGGCGTTTGTCCTTCGGAGCGTCCGCTGCCGTCGCTTCGTCGAGGTTCGGCGGCGTGCCCGGGTCCTCGCGGGTCATGTCCGGGCTGATCGTCGTCCAGCTTTCGCCGCCGTTTGTCGTTTTGAACAGGAACTGATTTGAATAATAGAGAGCGTGCGGATCAGCCTCGGAAAATACGAGCGGCAGCGTCCAGGTGTGCCTCGCCGGAACGGTCATTCCGCGTTCGGGTGAGACGTTGGTCGTTTCGCCGGTGATCACGTTGCAGCGTGTCACCGTGCCGCCGAACAGGATCTCGGGATGCAGCGGGTCCGGTGCCGTGTAGCCCGATTCGCCGCCCGCGCATGCCGGTTCCCAATCGCGGTTCGAGATCTCCGCGTGATTGCTTCGCGTCAGGACCGATGCCGCACCGCTGTCCTGCTG
Source organism: Acidobacteriota bacterium (assembly GCA_029781855.1). Taxonomy (GTDB): domain Bacteria; phylum Acidobacteriota; class Blastocatellia; order Pyrinomonadales; family Pyrinomonadaceae; genus OLB17. The sequence goes on from JAKOVX010000096.1 coordinate 1,056, forward strand.
CGATCCCGTCACCCAATAGGGAAATCGGTAATCCGCCGCGACGTTGTACATCTGGGCGATCGGCTGGTTGTACCACGAACTCCACGTCTGTGCTCCGTCCTCAGACACGACCGCTCCCTGGTCGCTCGCCAGGATCAGGCGGTTCGGGTCGTCCGGATAGATCCACAATTGATGATAGTCGTCGCCGCCCGGTGCGCCCTTGATCGCGGTCATCGACTTGCCGCCGTCGGTCGATTTGTAAACCGAGGTGTTCGAGACATAGACGATGTCCGGGTTCTTCGGGTCGGCCGCGACCTTACTGAAATACCAGCCCCGTCCCCAAATGCGGTTCTGGTCATTCATCAGGGTCCACGTGGCTCCGGCGTCATCCGAACGGAAAAGCCCACCCTTCGTGGCGTCGACGATCGCGTAAACGCGTTTCGGATTTGTCGGCGAGACCGCCAGCCCGATGCGGCCCTGGCCGTCGGTCGGAATGCCGGCGTCCGCCTGCTTCCATGTCGTGCCGCCGTCCGTCGATTTGAAAATGCCGCCGCCCGGCCCGTAGCTCGGCGGATAAATGCTCCACGGCGGGCGCCGCGTGTTCCAGAGTGTCGCGTAGACGACCTTCGAGTCGGTCGGGTCGATCACAACGTCGATCGCTCCGACGTTATCGTTCTTGAAAAGTACCTTCTCCCATGTCTTGCCGCCGTCCTTCGTCCGGTAAAGGCCGCGGTCAGGGTTCGCACCGTAAATATGTCCGAGAGCGGCGACAAAGGCGACGTTTGCGTTCCGCGGGTCGACCGCGATCCGCCCGATCTGTCGCGTATTCTCCAATCCGATGTGCGACCACGTCTTGCCGCCGTCGGTCGATTTGTACATGCCGTCGCCGTACGAGTTTTGCGAACGCATATCCGCTTCGCCGGTGCCTACATAGACCGTGTTCGGGCTCGACGGTGCAACGCCGATCGCTCCGATCGAAGCAATATTCTGGTCGTCGAATATTGGCGTCCACGTCCTGCCGGAATTGCCCGACTTCCAAAGCCCGCCGCCGACCGAGCCGAAATAGAACGTGTTCGGCTGCCCCGGCACACCGCTGACGGCGTTTACACGACCGCCGCGAAACGGCCCGATCATTCGCCACTGCATTTCCTGAAATGCGCTCGGGTCGATCTGCTGTGCCCGGACGAATGACGGACCAGCGATAATAAGAAGTGCGGCAATTATCGAAAATTTAACCAGGCCGGAAAGCCGGGACGTGGATGATGACATCGGAAATCTCCTGTATGGACAAATTAGGGGAAAATCCAATTATAGATCGAACAACGCGTTACTCTCAATGTCCGCGACCATTTCCGCCGTCCGACCGGTCCGCTCGCTTTTGCTGAAACGCCCTTCGTGCTAAAATCTCGCTCGCAATCCTATTAAATTCCGTCGGAGGAAATTCAATGTTCGATCGTGTCCCGAAAGCGGCTCGCAGCCGCCGTTCAATGTTCGTAACGGCGTGTGCCGCTGCCTGCTTTAGCCTCGTCGCGGCCGCCATCGCGGTTGATGTCCACGCTCAGGCGTCAAATTCCGGGACGCGGCTGCTTCGCACGCCTACGGTCAGCGCGACGCAGATCGCGTTTGCCTACGCGCAGAATATCTGGACCGTGCCGCGTGCGGGCGGCATCGCCAGGCGGATCACTAGCTTTCAGGGGCAGACGTCGAATCCGCATTTCTCGCCCGACGGGCGTCTCATTGCGTTTAGCGGCGAATACGCCGGCAATCTCGATGTCTATGTCGTTCCGGCCGAAGGCGGCGAGCCGAAACGCCTGACGTGGCATCCGGGCGGCGATCTGGTCCAGGGCTGGACGCCCGACGGCAAATCGATAGTTTTCTCCTCGACACGTGCGACGTGGACGCCGAGCGGCGCTCCGCGTTTTTGGACGGTTCCGGCCGATGGCGGCGTTGAGCAGGCAATGCCGCTGCCGCGCGGATTTCAGGGAAAGATCTCGCCCGACGGCAAGAAGATCGCGTATCGGATGAACAACTCGTGGGACGACGAGCGGCGAAACTATCGCGGCGGCCAGAACCGCCCGATCTGGATCGTCGATCTCGCGACTTACGACCTCGTATCTCCGCCGTGGACCGACTCGAAGGACATCGATCCGGTTTGGGTCGACAATGCGGTCTATTTTATCTCCGATCGGGACGGCGTCGAAAATGTTTGGGCGTACGACCTCGCTTCCAAAAAGCTCTCGCAGGTCACGAAATTTCGCGACTTCGACGTCAAAACGATGGATTCCGGCAGCGGCGCGGTCGTTTTCGAGCAGGCCGGCTACATACACGAACTCGACCCTAAAAGCGGCAAAGAGCACATTGTCCCTATCACCGTTAACGGCGACTTTCCGTGGATGATGCCTCGCTGGGAGGACGTCGGCAATCGCATCACGAACATCGAGATATCTCCGACCGGCAAACGCGTGCTGGTCGAAGCACGAGGCGAGATCTTTACGATCCCTGTAGACAAGGGCGACGTTCGCAACCTGACGAATTCGAGCGGTTCTGCGGAACGCGATCCGGCGTGGTCGCCCGACGGCAAGTTCATCTCCTATTTCAGCGATCGTTCCGGCGAATACCGCCTCTACGTCGAGGCCCAGGACGGCCTGACGCCGCCCCGTGAGATCGTGCTCGACAAACCGACGCATTATTACACCGCGTCGTGGTCGCCCGATTCGAAAAAGCTGCTTTTCACCGATACCGATCTGAAAGTGTGGGTTCTAGACGTCACCAGCGGAACCGCCAAGATCGTGGGCAATGATCCGTGGATGGTGCCGTCACGGACGCTCAACCCGACCTGGAGCCCGGACTCGAAATGGGTGGCGTATGCGAGCAGGCTGCGTTCGATGTACCACGCGATCTTTGTCAGCAATGTCGAGACTGGCGAGTCGAAGCAGGTGACCGACGGACTCGCCGACGCGGTTTGGCCGGTCTGGGACGCGAGCGGCAAATACCTTTGGTTCCTCGCGTCGACCGATTTCGGCCTCAAATCGCAGTGGCTCGATATGACCTCGTACGATCATGACGAGAATTTCGGGCTCTATCTCGCCGTTCTCAAAAAGGGCGACCCGAGCCCTCTGCTCCCCGAAAGCGACGAGGACAAGGGTATCGGTGCCGCTCCGGCCAAGGGCGGGCGAAACGGCGACGCTCCGGCAGGTGATCAGCCGGCCGGCGAAAAGAAAGGTTCGACCGTCGAAGTTCGTATCGATTTTGACGGGCTCGGACAGCGGATCATCTCGATCCCGGGCGTACCTGAACGGCAATATTCGAACCTTGCGTCAGGTGCGGACGGCACCGTGTTTTACCTCGAGACCGGCCGCGGCGGTGCCGGGCCCGGCGGCGGGAACGACCTCATCCGCTACAAGCTCAGCGACCGCAAGGCCGCTCCGTTCCTTAGCGGCGTAGCGTCGTTCGCGGTCAGTGCCGACGGCAAAAAGCTCGTCTATAGGGCTGCCGGCGGACAGGGATTTCCCGGCGGGCGGCCTGCGACGCCGCAGCTCGCAGTGGTCGACGCCGACAAGGCACCGCCGCAGCCCGGCAGCGGACGATTGAATTTCGGCTTACGGATGTACCTCGACCCGAAGGAGGAGTTCAAGCAGATCTTTAACGAAGGCTGGCGCAATCAGCGGGATTACCTCTACGTCGAGAACATGCACGGCACCGATTGGGTCAAGGACAAGCAGATGTACGGAGCAATGCTGCCATACGTGATGCACCGGGCCGATCTCAACTATCTTCTCGACATGATGGGTGCCGAGATCGCGATCGGGCATTCGTATGTCCGCGGCGGCGACATGCCCGACGTTCCGCAGGTCCAGGGCGGCCTGCTCGGTGCCGATTTTGCGATCGAGAACGGACGTTACCGCGTGGCACGGATCTACGACAACGAGAACTGGAATCCCGACCTTCGCTCGCCTCTTGCGGTGCCCGGAGTAAACGTCAACACAGGCGACTACATCCTGGCGATCAACGGCACCGAATTGAAAGCTCCGGACAACATCTACCGTCTTCTTGACGGCACGGCTAACCGACAGGTCACGCTGACCGTCAACGACAAACCGTCAATGGATGGTGCACGAACGGCCGTCGTCGTGCCGGTCGCCAACGAGCAGGGCCTTCGCACGCGCGCCTGGGTCGAGTACAACCGCCGCCTCGTCGAGAAACTTTCCGACGGCCAGCTCGCGTACGTTTATCTTCCGAATACAGGACAACCCGGCTATACGAGCTTCAACCGCTATTATTTTGCCCAGCAGGACAAAAAGGGAGCGATCATCGACGAGCGCTTCAATGGCGGCGGCTCGGCGGCCGACTACATCATCGACGTTCTGCAGCGCGATTTTGACGGTTATTTCAACAACGTCGCGGGCGACCGATATCCTTTCACCTCGCCAAGCGCCGGCATATGGGGCCCGAAGGTAATGATCATCAACGAGATGGCGGGTTCGGGCGGCGACCTGATGCCGTATATGTTCCGTTATCGGAAGATCGGCTTGCTGGTAGGGAAGCGGACGTGGGGAGGCCTGGTCCATACCGCCGACACGCCGCCCTTTATCGACGGCGGATCGATGATCGCTCCGCGCGGCGGATTCTTTTCACGCGATAACAAATGGGCCGTCGAGAACGAGGGCGTTGCTCCGGATATCGATGTTGAGAATTGGCCGAAAGACGTCATCGCCGGCCGCGATCCGCAGCTCGAACGAGCCGTTCAGGAAGCTCTCAGGATGTTAAAGGAAAAGCCGGTCAACCGTGCAACCACCGAGCCGCCCCCGCCGACGTGGGGCAAACGGCCCAACCAGTAACAAAGCGATCCAACGCGGCGATCTGTACACTAACGGCCTGGTTCCCGGGCCGTGGAGCCAACGCCGTCAGAACAGGATTTAGCTGGCCATCTGCCACATCGGGCCGTCTGCCCCCATGTCCACAGCGGCGACCTTAGCGTAATTTATCTTTGTGAAGTTAAGCGTGAGTAACTCGACGCCGGTGTTGCTCCCTGCACCACGGCCGCTAAAGCTATATGACGATATCAGGGTATTTTCGAGTTTCAAGGTCAAATACACCACGCCGCTATCGTCAACAAACTCGAGTGTCACGGTCTTGGCGGAGCCGTTCAACGACTCCGTAAAAAGGGCCGAACTAGATGCGTCCTGTTGCTTCGTGACGACTATTTCCGAAACAGACGATGAACTGCCCGAGCCATCGCCGCCGACTCCGCCGCCTGACCGGCGGACCCCTATCTGCGCCGAATCTAGTTCGATCCAGCCAGTATGTTTCCCCTTGGCGGTTCCCTTGATTCCAGGATAAAGCATATAGATCGGCATCAGACCACCTCCGTTACAAATTGTCCTTATAGAGCCGGATATTACACCCGCACTTTCCAAATGTAAAGACGTTTTTACCCACCCAATTTGCTCAAGAGATCTTCATTTGGAGCGAGTTTGGCTGCCGCCCGTGAGCTATGAGTACCGCAGTCATGCCGAGCCCGGCAGGCCGATCCGTCGTGTGGCGGCCGAGGTGGCTTTCAGATCGAGCCGTAGAATGCCGTCGGCGTCGATCGTCGGCTCGTGAAAGGAACGCGTCTCGTTGATCAGGATACCGTAATGCCGGCAGAACGGCGCTGCCCTCACTATCCGTGCGCTTGTGCCGGCCTTGTCCTCGACCACAAAAGCGTTGGACCGCTCCGGGTCCGCCGCCCGCAAACCTATGACACTGTTCAGCTTGTCGAAGAGCAAGGTGACCGCCGCCGGGCTTCCCAGCATTTCGAACACGTTGCCGTTCATGTATATAACCTTCTTCTCGCTTATCGTCACGTGCTTGCGTCGGCTCCTTGATCTTGTCTGCCCGAACTCGAATTCTTCCCAATGACTGATCATATTTTCTCTCCTGTGCTGATCGATCTTCTACCGCCGGTGTTGCATGGCAGCGTATCTGTATTATATATGCAACAGTCGTTTCGAATCAAGATGGCTGTGTAACCACGAGTATTATCCCGCTGGGGTCATAGTGGTTTCATTTGAGACGATCCTGGCCGACGGCGTGACGGACTCTGCAGGCGTAATTGAGAGTCACAGATCTCGATAAAGGGATCGGCGTACGCCGAAGGTGCGGCTCGCGGTGCGGCGGGTGCGGCCGGTGCTGTGCGGGTCACAAAGGGATCTGCCCGGGGAGCGGAATTGGCCCCAAATTGAGTTAAACGATCCGGTCGCCACGCCTTTGAACATGCAACAAAAGGCAATTTAGCCCTAAACACCGAGTGCGCCTGACGGGGGTATCGAGTGCGCCTGACAGGGGTATCGAGTGCGCCTGACGGGGGTATCAAGTGCGCCTGTGGCGGGTATGAAGTGCGCCTGGGAGGGCGGCCGTTGTTCATGCCCATTCCATGTTCTCACGACGGCGGGTCGGGAACATGTTTATGTATTGAGCGATACGAGGATATCTTCCGCGGTTAGGGCTTGCGCCGTGCGGCAGGAACTGGTGCCAGATGATCAGGTCACCGGCGTTCGCCGGAACCGGAACCGCATGTTTCGAGAGGTCAACCTGCCTTGCGGCGGAACGATCCGGCAGGGAATCGAGCCATTGTGCGAGGGTCCGGTTAAAGCCGGGTACGCAGGTGAAGGCTCCCTGATCGGCATCGGTATCGCAAAGGTAAAGAATTCCCTGGGTTCCGAAAAAGTGCGGTTCCGCGAGACTCATATCCCAATGCAGATGCGGCCCCTGGAACGTGTATCCGGCCGTTTCCGGCGGGTTAAAGCTTGTCCGGTCTATCGTTACCCACAGATCGGGGTCATTCCAGAGTTGGGCAAAAGCCTTTCGGATCCGGGCCGATCGGCGGTTCTTCGCGAGGGTTGCGTGATGGTACAGTTCCATCATTATGCCCTTCCCGATCGGCTTGCCGTACCAGGTTGACGGGTCATCCGGCGACATGCTGAGTTGCTCCCAAACGGCGGTTTCCGAGGCGAGGGCGTCCTCCGGTGCGATCGCATCGCGAACGATGACATATCCGTTCTCGTTCCAAAACGCCAGGTCCTCGGCGGTCAGGACGTCATCGGCGGATTCGATCTCGCGAGTTTGTTCGGCAATCTCCGGTCCATAAGGCAAGCCTTCGACGGCCCGGTTTATCCGCTCCAGCGTCAGGGGATCGATGTGACCGCCATTTTTGTCGAGTATCCACCTCTCGAACGTCGCGAGATCGGGCATTTCGGACATGAGGTAGGAATTTGTTTCCTCGAGCGCGAGGTTGAGGCCGCACAGCACGATATTGTCATTGATCCAGTCGCTCTCGGTCCGCTTTTCAACGCTCCCCGAGCGGGCTGCGACCGATCGCTGGTAATACCGGCGCAAATGCTCGACACCGACAAGCGACTCGCTATCTGTAGCTATTCCAGACATTTAGCGTAATGAAAACGTTGCCACACCTACCATTCAGGTACATATTAAGGTGCGGTTCATCACAGCCGCATGAGACCTCTTGAACTTAAGACTCGATCCGGTAGTTCGGGGCTTCTTTTGTGATTATGACGTCGTGGACGTGCGATTCGCGGAGTCCGGCGGACGTGATTCGGACGAATTTCGCCTGCGTTTGCAGCTCGCCGATGCTCTTGCAGCCTGTGTAGCCCATGCCCGCACGCAGGCCGCCGACGAGTTGGGTGACCATCTCCGCGACCGAACCTTTGTAGGCGACGCGGCCCTCGATGCCCTCGGGAACGTATTTGGCGTCCGAGACGGTGCCTTCCTGAGCGTATCGGTCGCTCGAGCCCTGTTTCATCGCCCCGATCGAGCCCATGCCGCGGTAGGTCTTGAAATTACGGCCCTGGAACAGGATGACCTCGCCCGGAGCCTCTTCCGTTCCGGCAAAAAGCGATCCGATCATCACCGAATCGGCACCTGCGGCAATGGCCTTGGCGACGTCGCCTGAGAACTTAACTCCGCCGTCCGCGATCACCGGAACGCCCGAACCGCGGGCGGCATCGACGCATTCGACGATCGCACTGACCTGCGGGACACCGGCACCGGTAACGACCCGCGTCGTACAGATCGAGCCCGGCCCGATGCCGATCTTGACTGCGTCAACGCCGGCAGAGATCAGGGCTCTGGTGGCTTCGCCGGTCGCGACGTTGCCTGCCACGATCTCGATCTCGGGGAATTTCGATTTGACTGCCTTGATCGCGTCGAGCACGCGGGAACTATGGCCGTGGGCTGTATCTATAACGATCGCATCGACGCGCGAGGCGACGAGCGCTTCGGCGCGTTCGAGAAAATCGCCGGTCGCGCCGATCGCTGCCGCACACCGTAGGCGGCCGAGTTCGTCCTTGGCGGCAATGGGGAAATTGATCGCTTTCTGAATATCCTTGACGGTGATCAGGCCCTTGAGCAATCCGTTGTCGTCGACTACGAGCAGCTTTTCGATACGGTGTTTCTGGAGCTTGACCTTCGCCTCGTCAAGCGTCGTGCCGACCGG
>JAKOVX010000113.1 GCA_029781855.1 Acidobacteriota bacterium
CCGTCGCTAAGCACTGTTTTCACAACAGATACGTGTCTTAGTCGAGCTTGCTCGATAACATTCGATTTGTCCCACGTATGTTTAAAGTGGGACAGCAAGTGGGACAGTCTATCTTGCTGTGTACATTGATAGTTATGTGTTTTGTCCCACTGTCCCACGTTTTTGTAATTTCCACTTTCGAGCCGATGAGCGGAACTACTCGGTCACGGTCACGCCACGCCAAAACGCGACATAGCCCTCGATATTTTTCGCGTCGGGCAGCGTTTCCGGGTAGTACCATGCCGCGTCCTTATTAACGTCACCGTTGACCGCAACGTCATAATAGCTCGCGGTGCCCTTCCATCCGCAGACGGTGTGCTTATCCGACGATCGAAAATACTGCATATTTACCGAGTCGGCCGGAAAATAATGGTTCCCCTCAACAACGACGGTCGCGTCGCTCTCGGCTAAAACTGTTCCATTCCAAATTGCTTTCATAAATTAATGTTTGTCCTGGGCCGGGCTCAAACCAGTCGCTACCGCTCCCGGTTCTGACACGAATCTCTCTCTGATCTCGGGCGTCGGCATCATACAGACGTCCTTTTTACCGAATAGTCGATAGCGGTTCTTTGCAAACGTCTTGTATACGAGATCGCGAATGAACGCCGGCACGATGATCCAAATATAACCAAGCGACCATATGCCGCCGAGGCCCTTCGCGATACGTAATCCGGCCGTCGAATGGGTGTATGCGTGGTCGTTCTCGACCAGGATGATCGAGTCCACGTCCTCGCCGATGCCATATTTTGCCCGCAGCTCCTGCCCGATCTCGGATTGGAGCGGAGCGAACGTAAAGCGCTTGGCGTTGTCGTGCCGGATAATGAAATTGACCGCACCGTTGCAAAAATTGCACACGCCGTCAAAAAGTACGATCGGGTTCATAATAAAATTCTACCGCAATTTTCGGATAGAATTCAGATTCGCAACCGAATAAACTCTGAAGCTATGGAAAACGAGATCTTTTGGCAGGCAGTCACGACCAACGACGCACGATTTGACGGGGCATTTTTCCTCGGCGTGAAAACGACCGGGATCTACTGCAAACCGTCCTGCCGTGCCCGTTTGCCGAAACGCGAGAATGTTGAATTTTATCGCACGCCTGCGGCGGCGGAAGGCAGCGGCTTCCGGGCGTGCCTGCGGTGCCGCCCGGCGACGGTGAAAGCGGTCGATCCGCAGATCGCCAAGGTTTTGCGGGCCTGCGAGCTGATCGAGCGGGACGAACTCGTTTCCTTGGACGACCTCGCTGATGAGCTTGGCGTCAGCCCATACCATTTTCAGAGGAGTTTTAAGGAGATCATCGGCATATCGCCGAAGAAATACGCGGAGGCAAAACGAATGGAGAAATTTAAGAGCGAGGTACGCGGCGGCAGCGACGTCGTGACTGCGATGTACGACGCGGGATTCGGTTCGAGCAGCCGGCTTTATGAAAAGGCGGCCGAGAACCTCGGGATGACACCGACCACATACAAAAAAGGCGGAGAGGGAATGAAGATCAACTACACGGTGACCGATTGCGAGCTCGGCCGCATACTCGTCGGACGGACCATTAAAGGACTGTGTTCGGTGGCCTTTGCGGACGATGACGCCGAACTCGAGCAAAACCTGAAGGAAGAGTATCCAAATGCTGAAATAATTAAAGATGCCGGCGTACTGAAAAGCTTTGTTGATGAGATACTTCAACATCTCGCGGGCAAACAGAAGCGGCTTGACCTGCCGCTCGACATCCAGGCGACGGCGTTTCAGATGCGGGTTTGGGAACTGCTGCGAAAGATACCTTTCGGCGAAACGGTCTCGTATTCGCAGATCGCCGAAATGCTCGGCGACAAGAAAAAGGTCCGTGCCGTTGCTCAGGCGTGTGCCAAAAATCGCGTCGCGGTCGTCATTCCGTGCCACCGCGTCGTCGCCAGCGACGGCAAACTCAGCGGCTACCGATGGGGCGTCGACCGCAAACGGAAACTGCTCGAACACGAGAAAGCCGTCTAAATAGGATCGCCGTGTTTTGTAAAGGTTTCGGAATTCGCGAAGCGCGTCTTTGCGATCTGAAACCTTTTTTGTATGCTTGGCGTAAAGACATTTCTTCGGAATATTTCGATAACACAAACTCAGGAAAGATATGAATTCTAAGCTATTTTTGCTTGCTTTCGGGGCCGTATCATTGTTTTTGGGCAGTTCCGCCAATGCCCAGACGTACGCGATAACCAATGCGAAGATCGTGACGGTTTCGGGCCCGACCATTGAAAAAGGAACGGTCGTCATCCGTAACGGACTGATCGACGCCGTCGGTGCTAATGTCGCAGCACCCGCGGACGCGAAGGTACTCGACGGAAGCGGGTTGACGGTTTATCCGGGCTTTATCGACGCCTACACGAATGTCGGAATGCCTGCCGCTGCGGCACCTCCTCAGCGCGGACCAGGCGGCCAGCAGGCGACACCGCCTCCGGCTTCGAAATCGAATTACCCCGACGGATTGCGGCCTGAGGACCAGGCCGAAGACGAACTGAAGGGCGGCGACAGCCAGTTCGACACGATCCGAAACGCCGGTTTTACGACCGCTGCGACGACGGGACGGACAGGGATATTCAACGGCCAGTCGGCGGTCATCGACCTCGCGGGTGATTCCGTTTCGGGCCTGATCGTCAGATCGCCATTTGCTCAAAATATCTCGTTTAATACGATCGGCGGGCAATATCCGGCGTCATTGCTGGGAACGTTCTCAGCCCTGCGGCAGATGTTTTACGACGCCCAGCGTTTGCAGGCGATCCAGAAACAGTACGCGGCTAACCCGAAGGGAATTGTCCGGCCGGAAGCGGACCGTTCGCTCGAAGCACTGTATCCCGCGATCAACCGCGAAATGCCGGTCGTTTTCAAGGCGAACAGTGAACGCGAGATCGTCCGGGCACTCGACTTTATAAAGGAATTCAACCTCAACGGCATGATCGCCGGCGGCGAGGAGGCGTGGAAGCAGGCCGCCCGGCTGAAGGCAATGAACGTGCCGGTCCTGCTCTCGCTTAATTTCCCGAAACGCACGGCATCGGCCTCGCCCGAGGCTGATCCCGATAGCCTCGAGACGCTTCGCCTGCGTGCTGAAACGCCGAAAGGGCCGGGCAGGCTGGCGGCTGCGGGCGTCAAATTCGCGTTCGAGTCCGACAATGTCAGATCGATCAATGATTTCTTCCTCAACGCCGGTAAGGCCGTCGAGGGCGGGCTGAACAAGGACGCGGCCGTCAGGGCGATGACTCTCGGGTCGGCGGAACTGCTCGGTGTTGCCGACCGTCTCGGTTCGCTCGATGCGGGCAAGATCGCCAACGTCGTCGTCGTCAAAGGCGACCTGTTTGGCAAAGACAAATACGTTACCCACGTTTTCGTCGACGGCAAATATTTCGCGCAAAAGGAGCCGCCGAAGAAGGAAGATCCGACGGGCAAAGGCGGGGGCGGTGGTGCCGCAAATGTCGCCAGTGTCAGCGGGACGTATGCGATCACGATCGATATTCCCGGCCAGCCGATGGCCGCGACATGGACCTTTAATCAACAAGGTTCGACGTTCAACGGCACGATGGTCTCGCAAATGGGGACCACGCAGATCACCGGCGGCAAGGTGACGGCGGAAGGCTTCTCATTCGCGGCGTCGGTCAATTACGGCGGCTCGATGATCGACATCGCGGTCAGCGGCACGGTCAAGGGAAATGAGATCAGCGGTACGATCGACTCGCCGCAGGGTGCGGTACCTTTCTACGGCACGAAGAATCCGTAAGTTATTGTAATTGCATACATATAAGGAAAAAGTAATGAGAAAAGCTGTAGTTTTTCTGTTAATGGCATCGATGCTGGCGATCTCGCCGGCACTCATTCTCGGCCAATCGCGAACCGACATTCTGATCAAGAACGCGACGGTAATGACCGCGGTCAAGGGAACGCTGGCGAATACCGACATTCTGATCTCGAACGGCAAGATCGCAAAGGTCGGCAAGAACCTCGCCGCTCCGGCGGGTGCACAGGTTATCGATGCCTCGGGGAAATACGTGACGCCGGGCATCATCGACTGCCACTCGCACTCGATGCTCGACGCGATCAATGAGGGCACCTATTCGGTGACGTCGATGACTCGGACCCGCGACGTTTTGAATGTCACCGACATTGCTATCTATCGGGCACTGGCCGGCGGCGTGACCGCGGCGAACCTTTTGCACGGTTCGGCGAACTCGATCGGCGGGCAGAATACGGTCGTCAAATTCAAATGGGGCCATCCGGTCGAAGATTTCCCGATACCTGACGCACCTCCGGGGATCAAGTTCGCGATGGGCGAGAACGTCAAGCGTTCGACTTCGTTCGGCCCTCCGGGAGGAACGGTCCGTTATCCGCGAACGCGAATGGGCGTGATCGAAACGATGCGCGACGCCTTTTTACGGGCACGCGATTACAAAAAATCGTGGGACGACTATAAAGCCGGCAAGATCAAGGTCCAGCCGCGAAAGGACCTCGAACTCGAACCGCTTGTCGAGGTGCTCGAAGGCAAACGCCTCATCCACGCACACGGATACCGCTCGGATGAGCACCTTAACCTTTTGCTGCTCGCGGATGAGTTCGGTTTCCGCGTCGGCACGCTCCAGCACGGCCTCGAAGCCTACAAGATCGCCCCCGAGATCGCAAAACGCGGCACGGGCGTTTCGATATTCACGGATTTTTGGGGCTACAAGCTCGAAGCGTACGACGCGATACCGTACGACGCCTACATTCTGTGGAAAAACGGCGTGAACGTCTCAATTAACTCGGACGACGACGAACGTATGCGTCGGCTCAATCTCGACGCCGCCAAGGTCGAAAAATACGGCGGCGTACCCGAGGAAGAAGCTCTGAAAATGATCACGCTCAATCCGGCCAAACAGCTCGGCATCGATAAACGAACGGGCTCGATCGAGGTCGGCAAGGACGCCGATCTGGTGATCTGGAACGGACATCCGTTCAGCGTCTATTCGCGGGTCGAAACGACGATGGTCGAGGGCGAAATTCTATTCGACCGGGCCAAGGACGCCAAGATGCAGCAGGATATGGCGAAAGAACGCGAAGCGCTCGAAAAACTGGACGTCAACAAGGCTCCGGGCAGCGGCGGCACACAGCCGAAGATCCCGAGCGAGCGACGCCGCGGTGACCGCGATGATGCCGAATTCGGCGACGGAGGCAACCAGTAATGGAGAACGGAAAATTGATATTTAGAAATATTCGATCAAGATCGGCCCGTATCGGGCTTTTACTGCTCACCGCTTGCTGCCTGCTGCTTACCGCCAATGCCCAAAATGATGGCTCCGAGCAGAACCAGAACGGCCGGGCGGGGACATTTGCGATAGTCGGGGCACGGATCGTGACGGTTTCGGGGGCGACTATCGAGAATGGAACCGTCGTCATCCAGAATGGCAAGATCGCCGCGGTCGGGGCCAACGCCGCGATCCCCGCGGGAGCGGAGAAGATCGACGGCAAAGGACTTTCGGTATATCCGGGAATGATCGACGCCGCGACCAATCTCGGCCTGCTCGAGATCGGCCAGGGTGTCAATGCATCGGTCGATATTGCGGAGACCGGCTCGATGAACGCCAACGCGCGTGCGATCAAGGGCATAAATCCACACTCCGCCCACGTTGAGGTCACTCGCGTTAATGGCGTGACTACCGTGCTTTCGTATCCGACCGGCGGAGTTATCGCAGGACAGGCAGCCGTTATCAACCTAACAGGTGCGACGCAGGACGCGATGGCGGTCGTGCCGGATTTTGGGCTCGTCATCAATTTTCCGCGTATCTCGACATTCGGCGGATTTGGCGGCGGAGGCCGGCGAACGATCGAATTCAGCGATGCGGTCAAACTTCGCGACAAGCAGCTCGACGAACTCAAGAAGTTGTTCACCGACGCGGAAAATTACCTCCGAGCCCGCGACGCCTACGCTAAGGACAATACGCTGCCCTACACCGCCACCGACGAACGAAATGACGCGATGGCACCGTACATTCGCGGCGAGCGGCCGGTCATATTCATTGCCGAGCGCGAACGCGACATTCGCGGCGTTGCGAAATTTGTCGCCGAGCACAAGCTCAAAGGCATCATCGTCGGCGGAATGGAAGCGTGGAAGGCGGCGGACGAGCTGAAAAAGAACAACATCTCGGTCGTCTATACGAACATTTACGCCCTGCCGGTACTGGACGATAACCCGTATGATGAGCTCTTCGTCGCACCTTCAAAAATGCAGGCAGCCGGACTGAAATACTGCATTTCGACCGGAAACGACGGAGCGATGGTCCGTGACCTGCCCTATCAGGCGGGCATCGCGGCCGGTTTTGGCCTGTCGAAAGAGGACGCACTCAAGTCGGTGACGTTATATCCGGCGGAGGTGCTCGGGCTTGCTGACAAGATGGGCTCGATCGACGCCGGAAAGATCGCTAACCTCGTCGTCACCGACGGCGATATGCTCGAACCGCGGACCAACGTCAAATACGTCTTCATCGACGGCCGAATGATGCCGCTGACGAGCCGACACACTGAGCTGTTCGATAGTTTTAAGGACAGAAAGTGATTAGAGGGAAAAAGTGAAAATGTGAAAAGGTGAAAGAGTGGGATGAATTCTGAGTCCGGACTTTTTCACCTTTTCACCCTTTCACTTTTGAACCTTTCGACCTTCATGACTTCTGCGGTATTTCCTCGCCCTCGGGGAAAAACTCGAGCGACGCCGAATTCAGGCAGTATCGTTGGCCGGTCGGGGGTGGGCCGTCGGGGAAAACGTGTCCCTGATGGCCACCGCAGCGGGCACAGCGTATCTCGATCCGCCGCATTCCGTAGCTGTTGTCCTCGATGTTGGTGAGGTGGTCTTTATCGAACGGCCGATAAAACGACGGCCAGCCGGTGCCGGAATTAAATTTGTGGCTCGAGCTGAACAGCGGCAGGCCGCACAAACGGCAGGCGTACGTCCCGTCCATTTTGTTGTCGAGCAGTGTTCCGCAGAACGCGGGTTCCGTGCCGTGGTTAAGAAGGATGCGGTATTCCTCTTCGTTGAGGTCTTTAGCGAGCCGCTCGACCGCCTCCGCCGAAAGCGGCGTGATGTCGTAACCCGAATCCGATAGTTCCTTTTCCATAAGATATCCTTGACTGCTTAATGCTTACTGCTCACTTCTCACAGGTATCATCCCCACCAGAACGCCGACGCGATGATCGCGTAAAGCCCCATCAAAGCAAGACCCTCAAGCCAGATCGATTCGCCGTCGTAGACGATGAAGGCACTGACGATCACCGACAGGAGCATCACGGCGACCAATAACGGTGAGAGTACGAATGTCAAAATTGCACCGCCCAGAACGTATGATAGCAACACAAGTACTGGGAACAGCCCCAAGGCGATCTGCAGAGAGCTGTTAAGGATTACGCTGACAGCGTAATCC
>JAKOVX010000101.1 GCA_029781855.1 Acidobacteriota bacterium
GACGCACCTCTCTGACAGCGCGATGCGCGACAATCGTCGCCATCTTCAAATGATTTTTCAGGATCCGTATGCGAGCCTCAATCCGCGGATGACCGTCGGCGACATCATCGGCGAACCGATCCGGACCTTCCGCCTCGCAAACGGCCGATCGGTTTCCGCGCGGGTTCAGGAACTGATGGAAACGGTCGGGCTTTCGCGGCGCTTCATCAAGCGCTATCCGCATGAATTCTCGGGCGGACAACGGCAGCGCATCGGGATCGCGAGGGCGCTGGCGGTCGATCCGGAATTCATCGTCGCGGACGAGCCGATCTCGGCGCTCGACGTCTCGATCCAGGCGCAGATCATGAATCTGATGGAGGAGCTTCAGTCCGAGAAGAATCTGACGTATCTCTTCATTTCGCACGATCTGCGGGCCGTCCGTCATCTTTCGGACCGCGTCGCGGTAATGTACCTTGGCAAGATCGTCGAGCTCGCCGACGGCGCTTCGATCTACAAGCAGCCGCTGCATCCCTATTCGCAGGCGCTGATCTCCGCGGTTCCCGTGCCGGATCCCGAGATCGAGGCAAAGCGCGAACGGATCATCCTCAAGGGCGACGTACCGAGCCCGATCAACCCGCCGTCCGGATGTCATTTCCACACCCGTTGCCCGTACGCGATCGACGAATGCAAAACGCGCGTCCCGGAACTCGTTGAGATCAAGCCACGGCATTTCGCGGCATGTATTCGAATTTCGCCTGAGAAGCCGGAAATATCCTAGTGGTCGGTGGTCAGTGGTCAGTGGACAGACCGCTTTCAGCTTTACGCTATCAGATATCAGCTATTTCGAAACAAACAGTGAGCCGTGAGCCGGAAGCAGTGAGCAGTAAGCGGTGAGCGGTGAGCAGTGAGCGGTGAGCAGTAAGCAGTGAGCGGTGAGCAGTGGTCAGACCGCTATCAGCTATCAGATATCAGCTATTTCGAAGCAAACAGTGAGCGGTGAGCAGTAAGCAGTGAGCGGTGAGCCGTGAGCGGTGAGAAGTGGTCGGTGGTCAGTGGTCAGACAGCTATCAGCTATCAGATATCAGCTATTTCGAAGCAAACAGTGAGCAGTAAGCAGTGAGCCGTGAGCCGTGAGCAGTTAGCAGTAAGCGGTGAGCAGTGAGCAGTAAGCACTGAGTAGATCGCTTTCAGCTCTACGCTATCAGATATCAGCTATTTCGAAGCAACCGTGAGCGGTCTCCGAGTTCAAAGCAATCGCAAATCGCAAATCGAAAATCGGTCCGCTCTTTCCTGAAATTTCACCCAAATTAATCCTATTCTGTCAGTATGCAGAAGCTCATTTGAGCACACCCCGACGCCCGTATTGCATCCAAACGGCGAACGGGAAACTGAATCGATGGCAGAACTCAGTCCAGCAGCGATTGCCAGGATCGCCGACGAAAGCGCGCTTGCCGCGATCGTCGTCGACGAGGATTCGTCCGTCCGGATCGCCGCCAACAACAACTC
>JAKOVX010000114.1 GCA_029781855.1 Acidobacteriota bacterium
TCGCAAAGCTCTCAAGGACGCGGAACTTGAGCGGGCGACGATCGAAGCGGAACTGGTGCTTGCTATCTCGACCGAGACGGATGAGAAGGGCAAGACCAAGTATTCGAATGCCGAGGCCCGAGCAGCGGAGCTCTTGAGGCGCAAGGCCTCAGATCCGCGGTACCTCGAGGCGGATCAGAAGGTGTCGATGGCTGAGGCAGAGTTCAACGAGGCCTCGGATACTCTTCAGCAATTGATCGACGAGTACCAGTCTCTGCGTTTTGCGGCCCGGTTGGTGGTCGCCGAACTTTCGATGTTATCGGAACTGGCGGCTCTCGAAGAAATCCCTGAAATCCAGAACAAGGAGGCGTTTTAAGTGGCTACTGAGATTGTACAGGCAAACCAGCCATTCACGATTGCGGCTCTGGAACAGCCGGAAATCAAGGAAATCGTCCGCGAAAACCTAGCCGGCATGGGAAGAATACAGTTTGAACGCGTCAAAATGCCGTCTGGCGGTGCTCTGGCGTTCGAACTTACGGACGAGAACGGCGAGCCTCGGCCAGCCGCGGAAATTGTGGGAGTCATCCTTGACCGCTATCCGGTCAATGCGTACTGGCCGGACAAGTTTGCCGGTGCAAAGAACCCGCCACAGTGTGTGGCCCTCGATGGTCAGAACGGGGTGGGTCAACCCGGTGGACCATGCATCAAATGTCCGCACAATCAGTGGGGCTCGGACGGCGAAGGACGTGGTAAGGCCTGCAAGAACCTGCATCGAATTTATATCCTGCCCCCAGGTGACATTCTACCGCTCCTTATTGCGCTTCCACCCACGTCGCTGGCGAACTTCAACGCATACATGATGCGGCTGACTTCGAAGACCAAGAAACCGTACTGGGCTGTAGTGACCAAGATCAAGCTTGAGAAAGCAACCAATACTGCCGGCATCAGTTACAGTCGGGCGGTGTTTACAAAAATCGGTGACGTACCCGCCGACAAACTCGCGGCTCTCAAAGCGTACATTGAAGAACTCAAACCACTCATGAGAGCCGTCGAAGTCCAGGCTGAAGACTACAACGTCGAGGATGTGGAAAACGCCGAGGCTGACACCGGGCCGGCC
>JAKOVX010000103.1 GCA_029781855.1 Acidobacteriota bacterium
GCCGCTTATGAGATCAGCGACGCCGTTCGACGACGCATTCGAAGCTCAGATTCCGTCTTCGTGTTTCCGGTCGTTCACCACCGGCCACTGACCACTGTCGCACCCACCGTCTCAAATTCCCGAGAGCAAAATTAATATGAGACGATTTTGGGACTCAACTGTTGCGATGAAATGGTTTAACCCGTCTCACTTTGGCGCGAGATTGAGACGATTTGAGACGGCTATTCTGGTTCGGCGCCGTTAGGCGGCAATGGTAGGCGTCGAAGCCTTTCTCAATAAAATGCCCAGTAAACGGGGGATTTGACGTATTCGAGGCCGACCATCTGCCACCCGCGGATGCTCAGCCACCACCAATTTAGGCTCGGCGTCCGGTCGCCGATCGGAGCATGCTCGATCCCGATAACTACGCCCTTCTTGGCAACGATCCGGTCAAACGTCCAAAGCGCCCGCCGCGTATGGTACGCCGACGTGACGATCAAAACGGACGAAAGCTCGTGTTTGTCGGCCTCCGCTGCAAGAGCCTTGGCTTCGATGTCGGTCCCGGTGACCACTCCGGGGAGGACGGTGATCGCGTCAGGCGGAACGCCGCCGGCCAGAAGTTCACGCTGTTCCAGCTCAACGAACGGCGGATTGCCCTGTTCGCCCGAGTCCCAGGCCGCCCGCTCGCCGTCGTTCGTGATAAAGACGATTGGGGCAACGCCTTTTCGGTAGAGTTCAGCGGCTTTCGCGGTCCGTTCTTTGTAGGCTGCCGACCCGCTGAGTACAAGGATGGCATCGGCCCGTTCGAGCGGCCGCTCGACGATAAGACGCCGGGAGAGGAACGGAGCGATCAGGGCCCAAACGGCGATGAGAAGGCCCGCAACCGCAGTAAACATAAGCAAACGTCGCTTATTCAGGCTCACCTGCCTTGCTCCCTTTGGATCGCGACAAGTTTCCGCAGCTCATCAACTTTTGCGTCCCAGCTCTCGTGGGCGATCGCGTCGCTGACAGCTTTTCGCGGCTTTGGATCGGCGAGGGCCGACTCGATCTTTGAAATGAAATCGTCGTGGTCCGTTCCGACCAGGCAGTCACTCAAGACCCGGACCTCCGGAATATCGGTCGAGACTACGGGTAGCCCTGCGGCGAGGTATTCGCGGACCTTCAGCGGATTGGCCGCCAGCGTCAATTCATTGATGGCAAAGGGATTGAGTGCGACGTCGAACGCCTTGCAGAAGGCGGGTAGCTCGGCGTACGGCTTGCGGCCAAGGAAATGAACATTCGGCACGCCATCGAGGATCTTGACCTTATGTTCGGCGTCCACGCTCGTTTTACCGACGAGAACGACGGAGCCTTGTGAAAAATGCTCAGCGATCTTCCTGATCAGCTCGAAATCGACCCAATCGGCGAGCAGGCCGTGAAAACCAATGATCGGTCGCGGCAGATCCGCAACCTCATATGGGATGGGGAGTTCAGGGTCAAGAGCGGTTCTGAAGTGCCGCCAGTCGGTTCCGTGGCGAATGACGAAAGTGTTGGGATTAAACTGCTTCTTCGATGCAAAAAGCCGCTCGGCAGAAACCACGACGAGATCCGCACGTCGGAACAGTTCGTCCTCGATCGCCTTGAGGCCATTCGAAGCTCCGGTGAAAGCCGTGTACTCATCGACGCAATAGTAGATGATCTGACTTTCGCCCAACCGGCCGGCGATCATTCCCGCCGCGGGATTGAAGACCATGTTTACGGCGTTTGAAAACCCAAGTTTCCGCATTGCTTTCTTCACTTGGCCGGCGAGAAACCGCTGATTGACGGAAAGGATCGCCTTATTGCCGTAAGAGGGGAAAGCGAGTGGATTTAGTACAAAGATATTTGGCTCGACCTCGCGGATCGGTTCCGTAAACGCTCTGAGTTTATTAACGATTCGAGACATGTCACGCGAAGATGTGGTCGGCATTCGGTTAGCGATAGCGTTGACCCACAAAATGCGGTTGTCCTTTGCCAGCACACGCATCAGGTGCGTTTTCGACAGCGGGTCACCGGTCCAGTCGTGCGAAAAGCACAAGATATCGCGCCCGCGAAGCACGTTGTCGATCGGTCTGGATGGGTTTTGTTTTGGCTGAGGGGTCATGCTTCGTCCAGGGTGAATTCGCCGTTGCATCTGCTCCAATATTTATGGAAGATGCCCGCCGTTTCAATGACGTAACCGTAATCGTGAAGCACAGTCAGGTGAACGAGGGCCGCTAGCCCGATATTTCTCTTACTCAAGATCTGACGAGGAAAATCTTTTGCCCGTATTAACTTTTTCGCCTCGCTCATCAGCGACCGTTTACGCGAAACCACGGATCTTAGACTTTCGCTAAGATCGCCTGGGACGGCAACCCCGCGACACGTGCGGTAAACACCAGCGATCATTGACATAATTTGGTCTCCGTATCACCGTCAATAAAACGCCGATGCCAAATCTCGAAAATAACAAGAGCCCAGATGCGTTCGTCGTGATTCTCGCCGGCACCATGCCGTGCGACGAGCGAACGCAAATAGTCGCGGTCGAAAATCCCACGATCAAGCACCCGTTTCCCGAGCACATATTCATCGACGATGTGCTTGAATGGCCCACGAAACCAATTGCCGATCGGCACCGGAAATCCCATTTTCGGCCGGTCAAGTATTTCAGGAGGCAGGATCCCTTTCATTGCCTCGCGGAGTATCCACTTTGTGGTGCTGCCGCGAAGCTTCATCTCACGCGGCATTCGTGCGGAGAACTCAACCAATTTGTGGTCAAGGAACGGGACACGGCTCTCGATCGAGGCTGCCATCGACATTTGGTCCTGTTTCATCAGCAACTCATGGAGGTAAGTCTTTTTGTCGGCGTACAGAAGCTTGTCGAGCAGGTCAATGGCATCAGATCCTCGTATCAATTCATTCTGTCGCTCGTACGGGTTGAGCTCAGTGATCTTCGCCTTTGTCTCATTCGAAAATAGCCCTCGCTGCATGTCGCGCGAAAATACCGCGAAATTGTCGAGGAAGAGGCTCTCGACATTCGATTCGCGAGATAGAAATGTTCGGC
Organism: Acidobacteriota bacterium; assembly: GCA_029781855.1. GTDB lineage: Bacteria > Acidobacteriota > Blastocatellia > Pyrinomonadales > Pyrinomonadaceae > OLB17. The sequence continues at coordinate 3,041 of JAKOVX010000103.1, forward strand.
TGAGCTTCCGTGTGAAAGCTGTAGGGAGCGTAGCCACGCCGCCTCGGACCGCATCTCGCAAAAATCCTGGGGTCACATCCTCATATCGTTTGCCGAGTTCAAGGAGCTTTATTGACTTCGCGTAACGGCCGTAACCTGCAAGAGTTTCGTCGGCACCTTCACCTGTGAGCACGACCTTTACATGCTCCCGTGCTAGTTTCGAGACAAAATACAACGGCACTGATGCAATGAATCCGATAGGTTCATCCTCATGCCAGACAAGGTTCGGCAATTCGGCAAAAAACTGTTCCGGTGTGATCGTTATTTCGTTATGATCAGTTCCGAATCTTTTGGCAACGAGGCGAGCATATTCGAACTCGTTCGCCTCACGCTCCCGGAATCCGACCGAAAACGTCTTGATCGGATCGTCAACCATCGTGGACATGACGCCGGCGATCGCACTCGAGTCGATGCCGCCCGAAAGAAACATTCCCAGCGGAACGTCAGCCATCAGACGAATTTTGACAGATTCCCGAAAAAGCTCGAGCCATTCGTCAATGTACTCTATATCGGTGCCGCCCTGATCTTTCGGCTCAAAGCTAACGTCCCAGTACTCTCGGACGTCGAGTTCTCCATCTTTCCAGACCATCGTGTGGCCGGGAAGAAGTCGTTTGACGCCTACATAAAGCGTTTCGTCTCCGGAGGTTCCGTGGTTTGCAAACTGATCCGGCAAAGCGTCAAAATTGATTTCGGCCTTGGTCGCACCGGCCTCAAGCAAGGCTTTTATTTCGGACGCGAAATAGAGGCTGCCATCGTCGGTGTGAACGTAGTAAAGCGGCTTGACGCCCAGTCGATCCCGGGCAATGAAAAGTTCCCGTTTCCTGGCGTCCCATATCGCAAAGGCAAACATTCCACGGAGGTGGTCGACACAGTCTCGGCCGTGTTCTTCGTACAGGTGCAGAATGGTTTCGGTGTCACTTCGGTTATTGAATTTGTGGCCAAGCTGCGACAATTCCTCGCGCTTTTCGCCGTGATTGTAGATCTCGCCGTTGTAAACGATCGTGCAAGACCGATCTCCATTGAACATCGGCTGCGATCCGTGGGCGACATCGACAATGCTCAAACGGCGATGGCCGAGGCCGACATTCTTGTCAACGAAAATGCCGCCGTCGTCAGGTCCGCGATGGTGGAGAATGTCCCGCATGCGCGTGAGTACGTCCGACGAGACTTCTCGGCGTGAGTGAGGTGAAAATGCTATGCCATTTATCCCACACATGAATATTGTTAAAAGTATGAAACGGGACACATTTGCAGTTTTTTTGTGATCCGAACGCCGTGAGGTAGATAAATGTCCAAAATACTCTCGGATCGTCGGTCTCGTCTGGATTTCTGAAGGCTTTCGTCGTTTTATGACGGTAATAATCGTGCAGCAAGGATTCAAAATGGTCGAGAGTACAGTAAGGGCGAAGAGTGGGAAGAAGACTCGGTTCTGGAGGCCGAGTCCGGCGGCCCAACTGACTATCTTCGTATTGCTGATATCCGCACTCGCCGCAGGTACAGTAGGTTTTGACGCCTATTCCGGCCGAATCGGTCTTTTGGGCCCGTCAATCGACATCGTTTCTACCAAAACTGGTCGAATAATAAGGGTTCCGGCGGGCGGAAACATTCAGGCCGCGATTGATCAGGCAACAAGCGGCGACATCGTCGAGCTCCAGGCCGGTGCGACATACTTTGGCGAAATACGGTTGACGACCAAGCCGCTAACTGATTTCGTTACCATCCGTTCGTCCGCTGCCGATAGATTTCCTGAGGAAGAACGCGTCGGTCCTGCCGCCGCTGTATTAATGCCGAAGATATTGGCTCGCGGCGCGGGCAAATCTGCGATTACCGCGGAAAACGGTGCTCATCACTATCGATTTGTCGGCATTGAGTTTACCGCCACCGGAGATGATTACGTTTACAATCTTATTCTTTTCGGTAACGGTGAGACGGGAGACAAAGTACCGCACGACATTGAGATCGACCGCTGTTACCTTCATCCGGGTAAGAAAGGGGTCGTGCGTCGCGGCATCGCTCTCAATAGCTCAATTACAACGATCAAGAACAGTTATCTCGAAGGATTCGGCTTTCCGGGTGAAGAAACCCAAGGCATTTGCGGATGGACCGGCACGCGAAACGTTCGCATTATCAATAATTACATCGAGGGCGGTGCGGAAAACATTATGTTCGGCGGTTCTGACCCAGGATCTGCCGATCAAATACCCTCAGACATCGAGGTGAACGGGAATCACCTCAACAAGCCCCGGTCCTGGGTCGGAGCTGCCTCCATGAAAACGCTTTTCGAACTCAAGAACGCAAAACGCGTCCAGTTGATCGGCAATCTCATGACGAATAATTGGGTCGGTTCGGCATTGAGGATAACCGTTCGGAATCAAGAAGGTAACGCCCCGTTTTCGACCGTCGAGGACGTCACGATCCGCGACAACGTAATTCAAAATGCCGGTGACGGGATAAATATTCTTGGAAAGGACGACTCGCATCCGAGCCAGACCCTAAAGAATTTGGCGATCGAAAACAACCTCTTTCTCAACATCGCAGACGGCAACGGCTTTGATGGCTCTGGATATCTGGTACAGATCGCCGATGGGGTCGGTATAGCTTTTATCAACAACACCGCGTTCAACAAGGGTAATATTGTCTCCTTTTACGGTACGATGCCGCAGAATTTCATATTCCGCGACAACATCGTCGGTCACGGCAACTACGGCATCCACGGACTTTCCGATCTTAAATCGCCTACAGCAACGGCGATCTTTCAGAACAATATTTTCATAAATCTAAATAGCGTGTCGTCAGAAGATTACGCGTTTCCACCAGGAAATAGCATCGTCTCGACGATCTCGGATGTTGGATTTGAAAACCCCGCGAACGGCGATTACAGGCTCGCTCCCAGGAGCAAGTTTCACGGCAAGGGTCACGGAAACAAGGATCCTGGCAGCAACCAACAATCGACCCTGAGAGCTTTTTAGTCAAAGGACTTCACCGTAAAGGGTCATAATCTCAGCAATGTTCGAATTCGATCCGGATTCGTGAACTCGGCCCTGGGGCTCGCTCCCGCACGCCGCTCTCACCGCTGATGTGAACTCATCGATATTTCCGATTTCGAATAGACTAACCGCTCTCGGACGCATCCCGTTATCTGTGGCAACTACCGGCGTGCCTAAAAATAATGCCTCGCGGATCGATATTGAGTCTCCGTCAAAAAGGGTGGTTCGAACGAATACATCCGCGTCGCGGATCAGATGTAATGTTGTCGCATGCTCGACATTTCCTGCGACGCAAATCCGTTCCGCATAGCCACTCGCGATGACTGCCTTTTCGACCTCGGATCGCATGGAACCATCGCCGACTAACATCAGTCCGGCATTCGGAAACTGGGCCAGAATTTTCTTCATCGAGTCGATCTGGAATAGGGGGTCGTAATCCGGTTCCAACCCTCCAACGGACAGCAACACAGGCGAATGTTCAATGTAAAATCGACTGTATTGCTCCGGTATCGTTGCGTCTTCGTCCGGTTCGCCTAGTACGTAGGGCATGATCATTCGCACATTTTGCGGAGCCACACCGTAACGATGAAATACCGATTCGATCGCTTCGTTTGAGACGATAATCCTGTCATATCGCTTAAAAATATGGCTCCGAAAACTCCGCGGCTTTGCCTGGACGGCGGCCTTGGAGAGTGGGAATGCTCCCGAATGAATACTAAGTATTTTCTTTCCGTTTCCAGCAGCCGTGCACGCGAGCACTAGTGCCATTACCCGGGACGTGACGTCGCCGCCGACATGTAGGTGCAGAATGTCACAATTTATTGACCGGAGTAGCCGAAGAAATTCTAGTAATTTCTTTGGACGAAACACGGCATCATCCGCCGCTACAGCACTGCCGCGCGTAGTCGCAATAATGCTGCATGTGTGTCCTTCCGCTACGAGTTTGTCACGGATCGCCAGCATATTCCGACTGACGCCGCCCTCGGGCGGCGGATATGGGCCTAACTGCAGAACATGCATAAGTACTAATTTACGATCTCGTCGATCAGTTCCTTGTATATCCGGGTGGTACTGATCAAATTTGCCTCGGTTGAAAATTTCGCTCCAACTATTTCACGGCTTTTTTCGCCGACTCGTCGTGCCATTTCCGCGTCGTCTAGTAGTTCGATCAAGCGAGCGGCAATAGCTGAGTCGTCGTCGGATGCGACTAGATAACCCGATTCGCCGTCGACTATTGCTTCAGCTGCTCCGCCGACATTAGTTGCAACGACCGGTTTTCCCGCGGCCATATATTCGAGTATGGAATTGGAAAAGCCCTCGGCCACGGATGTCAGGACACAAGCATATGATGCCGACAGGAGCGATGGCACGTCCACGCATCTTCCGATGAAATGTACCCGGTCGTCCAGGCCGAGCATTGAAGCGAGCAATCTCAGTTCAGCTTCCAATTCACCTTCTCCGGCGATCACGAAATGGGCGTCCGGCACCACCTCTGCCACATATTTTGAGGCTCTCAGAAACATTGGAATGTTCTTGACCGGGTGCCTGAGGTTTGCGACAAGCGTCACGAATCGGGCATTTTCGGGTAACCCAATTTTGGTCACGTCACCAGTCTCAACAGAAAATCGCGACAGGTCGAGGCCATTGTAGATCACTCGTATCTTTTTCTCCGAGATCGCTCGCTCGACTAGATGGTTCTTGACCGCAGCAGAGTTCGCGATTATCGAATTCGCCGTTTGAAAGGCTAGCCGCTCGACCATGTCCTGAAGAGTCGTGCGCATACCGTCCGTTTCGCGTTTTGAAGCGATGCAGGCTCTAACACCGGCGAGTCTTGCGGCACCCATCCCGAAAATATTCGAGTAAAAGTCGTGCGTGTGGACCAGGTCGATGCGGTTGTCGCGGATGTATTTGGCACATCGCGATAGTTGCCGGAAGAAATTGTAATTCAAAAACGAAGTCAGCTTAAATTCTGGAATTTCCGGCAGCCCCAAGTTTTCGACCTCATTGAGAAGCACGCCCTCCTTGTTCAAAGTGGCCACGAAAATCTCGAACTGGTCGTCCGCAACGAGAGCTTTAACGAGCGAAACAGCTTGTCTTTCTGTGCCGCCTTGGTTAAAGCTGCTTATCAAATGGAGTATTCGTGGTTTCAAAACAGGTACTGACATCCTCGATAGGATTCACCTCACGGTACGAAGACCTTCTTGATGCCGCGATCGGTTCGAATTTGCAGGTCTCGTCCGACCTGCCGCATTACTGCAAAATCTGACACGTTTTTTTCGTCGACGATCGTCGTTCCGCGTACATTAAACCGACCTCCGTTAACAAGAATGTATTCCTCCGCTCGGCCGGGAATACTCCCAGACCGGGACCAGTTCAGCTTAAAATCAGAGCTGTAAGCTTCCGTCCTGATGGCATCAGGATCATTGTTTTTATAGAGTAGCAGGTCCGAATAACCGCGATAGGAAATGTCAAAGGCTCTGGCTCCATCGATCGTTACGTTGCGGACCATCGGAGCCGAAACGCCGCCATCCACGGGCACAATGAAAGTGAATAACTCCTGGAGGCCGCGGCCGGCCAACAAGTACCTAACCCGCGTGGCTTCGTTAATTCGACCGTATAGATCGGATACCAGGCCGTCGCTTTTCCGCAGGTGCCCGCCATCGCCAAAGACGAACATTCGCCAATTATCCGACCCGATAGTATGGCTATCCTGATCAACCCACACTACTTGTTCTTCAGGAAACTGGAAATTAAGCGAGTACTCGTGATCACCGTTCGTAACCGCCCGATCTCGGATTACAATGTAATCGTTCTTGAGGAAAAGGATGCTTCGTTCGTGCGTGACCCCACTTTCGAGTCGCTCGTAGCCATTATGGCTCCCCTCAAAAAAGTCAAAACGGTCGTCTGAGATCCAGACCTTGGTCGTACACTCAGCACGATTCTTCCATGAAAACGTGCTTTTAGATTCTGACGAAGAAACGCCATCAATAGCCAGCGTGTTATGGGCCGCGGTCGATCGAAAATGCTCACGAGATTCCCGCGAATGGTGGTAAGAACGTGTGCCAGGATCGACCAGTAGCTTTTTGCCCTGTATCGCCACCTCTATCGAAAGCGCATCGGCGTGCCCGTGCCCGCCCGAAAGAGCCCCGACCGGGCCACAGTCCACGACCAAAAAATTGTCGGAATCTAACCAACCATCGCGCATCGTATAATATCCGCCATTGTGAAACGCACGGGAAGTCTGGGCAGGTTCATGCGTACGTATGGCCCGAAATTTGTCAAGGCCAACAGCTCCAGTTAGCCAGAATATCTCTTCCGTACTTTCGCCCGAGACATATTTCATATCGCCGCGTGCGAGTATCGAAGCTCCCAGACCAAGAGTGCCGCGAAAGTCGGAGCTATCGGCTGAAGTCAACGGCAATGCCCGGCCACCGTCATCATCGCCAATGATCGGAGATCCGCGATCCGGGAACGTCGTGTGCATCATAAACTCGAGTGCCGATATCAGACGGGATTCGAGCATTCCTGTGATGAATTCAAGAGCGGATTCAAGCCTTGACTCCAGAGAAACGGCGGTTCGACCGATTTGACGGTCTCTGTTTAGTGAGCGAAGGATCAGGAACTGTAGATAGAAATCGACGGTATAACGTTGATACCACGTACTTTGCTCAAAATATACGCCGTCATCGAGCACTTGGCGCTTGATCTCGTCGCACATTATCTGTTCCCCTAATTTCCGCCAGTGATCGGATCGTTTGATGAAGGGAAGTTGGGTCCCGAGATAATAAAGTGCAAGTGCTTCGCCAGTGAGATGCGTATTAGGGCTGTAATATTTTGAGAGATATCGTTCGATGTGCCGGCCATGCAGGTAAAGGAACTTGACGGCTCTTTTGAAAACATTAACGGACAGACTGGCAGAACCTCGAAACAGGTGGAACGACCAGATCCAGGAAATGGCTCGAAATGATACTTCAAGGCTGCTAGCCCAGTTAATGCCGATGCCCGGAGGATTCTGCTCCATCCAACTTTCCAACTGTCGCACATAACATCCCGCAAATCGTTCGTCGCCGGTGATCTGATAAGCGACTCCGAGGGTAAAGAAATGCTGGTGGCGGTTCAGCTCCCAAATTATCTTTTTGTCTCCCGACTCGGCGGCATCCAGGTCGTCGAACTCTTTCCAATGCTTCATCGGTGACCGCGTGCCCGAAAGGGGCTCACGGTGCCAGTCTATATCCGTTCCGATGTGGAGATCAGAGTAGCCGAGCAGATCGATCCGTCCATGAATCAGTCGCTCGGCCCGTTCGACAAAATGCTGAGCTGATGCCGGAAATGCGCTAAGAAATAACTCTATCGAGGACTTGATATCGCGGAACGACCCAAAAAAATGACGGTCGGAGTTCTTGAAAAATTCTAACCAGATACTTTCGTCTGTCGCGTTTTTGAACGTGGCGTCAGTTGAATTCAATAAACGAAGGAATTCATCGTCAGTCGGAACCTGACCGTTCAACCCGAACTTTTCTCCGAAGGCAGTGACCGTTTGCGTCCCTCGGGTGCGCAATTCGTCCCAACTTCTAATGGATCTGAATTTTTCGATTGGTCTGCTCATTCGTTCGATCAAATCCAACATGTCACGCTTCATCCATTATCAACCGCAGTTTGTAGTCCCTATATTTTCCGGGAGATCCTTTCTGCCCATCGATCGCGGCGGTAGTCATGTTGAATGCTTCGCGGGCTGACGCGAAATATACGTCAAAATTGCCCTTTCTGGCTCCGTATTCGACTATCTCGCTAAAAAACGCCTTTGCTCGTTCACCGATCAATGAACTCGTATCATGGTCGAAAAAGCCGTGGCAATATAGCTTTATAAATACCCAATCCGAACGCCCGGACACTGTTATATTTGCCGATAGCCAACGCTTCAACCTGGGAATATCCGCCGGCTGATTTGCCGCTAGTACCCCGTCGTCGATCCGCGGAAACGGGATCCCATTTACGCGGCGCGTCCAGTTAAGCACCAGTGGCCCTGTGTGTATTAGTGGCAATTGAGGTGTACTTCCATTTGCCGTTACACGACGGCCGGTGCTATGCGGAACTGCCCGATCCAATGGGCCCCCTATCTCGTAGATCGCATTGATCATTTCGACTTGAGACTGATCAGGCGCGGACGGAAGCGTCATATCCATATAACAACCCGTGTCCTGAAGGATCTGCATTTCACTGTCGACGCCGCAAAATCGCCCGCCGCAGGAATTCGCCAACGCCAGGTTCCCGTGAACGAACGCGTACATCGGGTCACCGCTGCCGTTCATTCTGGAGAGGCACCTATGGCGATCAGCGAGCGTGTCGCGGAATTCGACCAATGTAGCCCGCAGATTCTCAGCTGTGTCCGGCCGCTCGACTCCGTGATGAAGATGGATCTCGGTTTCGCCCAAGCCCTCGGCCTGCATTTCCGCCATGATTTCAAGAATGTCAGGGTCGTATTGTTCAGCCGGGTAGAAATTTGTATGGCGGAATTTTGTCCCATCCTCGTCCCGAACGGTGTCACCAGTCGATCTGGCAAGCTTCACATACTCCTTTAGGCGGCGGATCTGGTCCTTCTGTCCGAGAAGCCCATTCTGGCTCCAGCTGGGCTCAAAGTGGTTTGCAACAGTAAAGATCACGTGCTTCTTTTCGAACGCTGTCTGTTCCAGCATTGACGCGGATCGCGTGAACGGATAGCGGATCATCCAGGGTAGATTCCATCGCAATTTTGTTAACAAAGTTGTGCCGTTCAATTCCATTTGAGTTGCAAATACCTGTTTTCAACTGGCTTTTTCAATGAGCGGCCCGGAAAATCGCTTTGGCATTAAATGCCGGCCGGCATCGATCACCGCGTCCTTCTCACCGTCTTCAATGACGCCCCAAAGCAAGGCTCCGAGCAAGTAGATCGGTGTAAACACACTGGCCGAAGCCAGTATAACGAGGCTGCCCCCAACGAAATTCAGGATGCCCAGTTTCGTTGTCGATAAGACCAAGCGAGCGAAATACTCACCCAGGTTCAGTAGATAGTCTTGCGAGAGTGCGTAAGCAAAGTAAGTGATCGCGCCAGCAACTATGGAAAGCACGGCGGCTTTTCCTACCTTTGTCAGCAGCGACAAATGCCTGCGGCCGACGCCAAGACGCCGGACGATCACGGTCTCAGCAATACATTTTTCCAGAACGATCGCAGAAATAGCCGCAATGATCATCCCCTGCATCCCAAAGTTCTCGAGGCCAAAGTAAAGCACGGTGACGAGTCCGCCAAGGACCACTATCCGCAGCCCGAGCAATAGTCGCCCGAGCTCCTTGTATGAACGGACTATTGGATCGGTTATCAGTATGCTGAACGGCAGGATCGTAATATTTACGACGAAGATCGAGGCGCTTTCAACATAATTCTCAGTAAACAGAGTAATAATGAACGTTTTGGATGTTATGAGCAGAAACACGTAAATCGGGAAGTAGAAGAAAGCTAGCTTCTGCATCGCCCGGGCCGTTAGCCGGATCATTTCATCGGTATCGCCACGTTGCTGTAGCTCATTCATCCGCGGTATGAGAACTGACGTCACCGATTCCGCCAGCATCGCCACGAGCGGCACTTCGAAGCAGCCGTAAGCGTATACCGCGAATTCTGAACTGGAAAATTTGTAGCCGACAAAATAGTTATGGATATCGTTTTGAAGTATCCATAAGGTTCCGATAAGTCCGAATGGAACGGCATAGATCATCTGTTCGACGAAGAATGACGGTTCGAATCTACGCCAGAATCCCGGGAATCGAGTCGTCAGATACCAGACAAGTATGGCCGTCTGAAATATTCCCTGGATCATAGCGGCGTAAATATAGCTCTCAACCGTAGCAAAAATAAGGATCGCAGCGCCCATCACTACTGCCTTGCTTAGGTTCGCGAGTATGATGAACGCCGTCGCTACCCGAGCTTCCTGATTTGCGATCGCCACTGTTTCGAGAAATGTCGAGAAGATCCAGATCCATATGACCACGCCTATCTTCGGCCCGAGCCTGGTCAGTTCGTCACTTTGAAAAAGATTTCCTATGATCTCTGGGTAGAAATAGAGCGTCGCGCACGCCAGCCCGCCAACGGCAAAATTAAATAGCAGAATGTTCAGTATCGCCGTACCGCGTCTCGTAGTTTCCCTCGCCAAGTAGTAGTAGGCGCTCATCGAAAAACCAAGCGGCAGGATGACAATAGCGTTTGTAATTATTTGAAATGCCTCGCGATAATGTCCAACTTCTTCCTGCGCCATGTAGCGCACGATGAGCAGCGGCAAGGCAAAGCTCAAGCCGAAGCCGATGATCTTTGCGGCCAGCAGCCAGGCACTTTGGGACTTTAATGATTGTTTTGGTGTCTCGCCGTTATTCAATTTCTATCCTGAGCCTCAAATGTAAAGCGCATCGACACTGACAGATCTGTGATGTGTCCAATGAATTTGGCCTGCCTGAGCTTTCCCGGGCCTCACGCTCTGATCCTTCGCCGGTTCGCAAAACACGCTATGAGGATATGTTCAATGCTGCTAAATTTTCACGATTCGGCCAATATAATCAGCGCCTTAGCTAATTACGGGCCGCCAAAAAAGTGTTTATCTTTAAGCGAGAAATGGGTTATCCTAGAAAAGGTTCTCCCTGCGCCTCCTCGCCGTGGCCGGTATCGCCTGTCTATGAATGATTCTGAAATAATCCGCCGTGATCTCCGGCCGGCGCTTGTTTTCCTGAGCGGCGAACTCATTGCCGTTCCGATCCCGCTTGAACGCGAGGTCGTGATCTTGGGCCGTGCGCTCGAGGCTGAGATCCGTGTAAATGACACCCAGGTTTCGCGGCAGCACGCCCGGATCCTGACCGAAAAGAACCCCGAAACAGGCCGGGACGAGTACATCCTAAACGACCTTAACTCCCGCAATGGCACACTTTTAAACGGGCACCGGATCACTAAAGAGAAACTGACTAATGGAGACAAGATAGCGATCGGCGACACGATTCTGCGGTTCGATCTGCTTGACGAGATCGATCGGGAATACCAGCGACAGATCCATCGTCTGATCTCTCACGACGACCTGACCGGGCTGCTTTCGAGTCGTTCATTCTTTTCCGAGTTAAAGCGTGAAGCGAGCCGTGCGACCGCGGAAAATAGGCCGTTTTGCGTGCTGATGATGGACGGCGATTACTTCAAAGGGGTCAACGATACCTTTGGCCACCTGACCGGCAGCAAGACCATCGAAGAGATCGGACAGGCGATCATGATAAACCTCCGGACAGGCGATGCGGCGGCCCGGTTCGGCGGTGACGAATTTGCCGCATTCCTGCTCGATGCCGAGCTCCCGCAGGCGCTTGTCGCCGCCGAGCGTATACGGGCAAGTGTTGCAGAAAAGGAATTTAGCGTGGTGCGTCCGGGCCAGACGTCGCTCACGCATCACATCACGCTGAGCATCGGAGTGTCGTCGTTCCCGGACGATTCGAGCGACCCGATCGAGTTGGTCGAAATGGCCGACTCCGCCCTTTACCGGGCAAAGCGCGAGGGCCGCAACCGCGTCGCTGCCTACCGCGACCTCGATCCATCCGAACTCACTCGCCATCTTCCCCCACGACGTGCTTGACGGGGTGACGTATCGATCCTATCGGATCCGAAAATTGGAATTTGTCCCCCAGCTAGCTTAAGCGAGTCAGGCGCACTTAAAATGGGCCTCAGGCGCTATGTTTACCCCCTCCAGGCGCACTCGATACCCCCCTCAGGCGCTATGTTTACCCCTCTCAGGCGCTATGTTTCTGATCGAAATTTTAGGACTGAAATGCCACTTTGTTGCATGCGATCGGGCTTGGTCGCCGTTTACGCATCTCGTGGAGCATTTAAGTGCGCTACATGCGGCGCATTTTCATACGAAAAAATCGCTTTTCGGGTGCGCGGCTGCGACCGGTATTTCGTCGCGTATTTCAGCCGTATTCTGGTTCTATTCTGCTGAACGGTAAGAGCTGCGAGTTAGTCATCGCTTTGATGACTGAACTGCCGTTGGAGATATCGGCAGGATTCTCAACACAAAGGCCACAAAGGGAAGAACACAAAGGTCATGTAGCTGGAATCGTGAAGAAAGAGCGGGGGATGGCGTGAGCGTGAGAGTGCGAGTCGGAGAGTTGCTGTTGAACTATCTCTGATGGCGGATCGCTTACACCCTCACTTACGTGCGGGCTTGGGCAATGTGCGGGCTTGGGCAAAGCTCAGTTTGCAATTTTGTTGACACGGCGGGGCGGGCGGTGCGATATTTGACGCATAATGAGCCACGTTCTCCCAAAGATCGCAGCCTTAGTTATACCGAGCAGGGTTTGGAGCCTTTTGTTTCCCTTGATCATCTTGAGCTGCCTGAGCATGGCGGTGTTCGGGCAGGCCGTTGTGCGGGTAGTCGGAAGAGTCCTAGATAAAAACGGTGAGCCGTTTGCGAATGCTGAGATCACCTATAGCCCTGACCCGACCGCCGATATGATCCCACAAACAAAGTCCGGACCGGACGGCAGATTTGAGTTTCGTGCGTCGGCGGTATCGGACCGAGGGATGATTTGGGTCACTAGCGGTATCGATTGGGCAAACTGGCGTGTACTCGTCCCGCCGGGGAGCAATCTCTGGTCTAAATACCTGAACGGACTTGGGCCGATCAAGCTCCGCAACGCTCGACCGCCGGAAACGATCGATCTGGGAGATGTGCCGATCATGTCGTACTATTCGCCGATCACGATCCGGATCGGTGAAAAATGGCGAGACAGAGTGTTCAATACTGACGATGCGATCAGTTTTAGAGTTACGGATATGGATGGCCATGTCGCGGCGAATCCGAAAGGCGGGCGCGGATTAGATCCCGATAATTCGACGATAACGATCGCATTGCCGAGCGGAAAATGGAAGGTCGAGTTCAAGACCTCGCGGATGGGTTGGCAAACGATCGCAAAACGAATTGTGGTCGCGGCACAGCGCCCACAAGTCATCGATTTTCCTAGAATGCCGCGAACTTCAAGCGTTCAGAAATAGCTCGGTTGTATTAGTGCCGTAAGGGTGTCTATCGGCAGGCAGATTCGGTTTGGAAAGATCGTTTTCGAATAGGTGAAACAGAAAGTGAAAGGTGCCATAACAACAATCACGGCCAGACTCGTGTGGAAGTTGGTTGTCCGACGTCTACCTAAATTCGTGATCATCTTGAGCTGCCTGAGCACGGCGGTTTTCGGGCAATGGAACGTGCGGTTGACCGGGCGGGTCGTGGACGATAGTGGAAGGCCCGTGGCGGGTGCGTCTGCCCATTTGCTAGATCTGTCGACCGACAATAAGTGCAACGATACTACTCCATTGACGAGAATTTGGGCGAAAACGGCGGCGGACGGAACATTTACTGTTGAAAACCACGACAGTTGTAGGGACCGTGTTAGATACTTGTTGATCGCCGGCCCGGTCATGGACCGATATACCCGTCTGGTATATGTGCCTTATGATTACCCGGGAAATGCGGCCGTCCCTACCAGGGAGCGCAGTTGAAATTTGACCGATCCAGTAGCGCGGCAAAAGTCCGGCCGATCGGCCAGCGGGATGAGCCGGCAGACTTTTGGGCGGAACCGAAGCTTGGATCCTGTCAAATGTGTGCAGTTGGCGAAAAAATACTCTGGATGAAAGGACGAAGTATCGAGGCGATCGGCAATTCACAAAATTGGCAACAGTTATAGCTTAGCGAACCTTTTGCGTTCTAATAAATATTGCCAAGAATTGCGGAAGATAAGAGGCTGCAATGCGAGTCGTATCAATGGCAGGGCGATTTGTTTCTCGGACGCTGATTGTCGCGACCGTGGTTTTGGTTCCTTTTGTCACCTTTGCTCAAAAGGCTCAACCGCGGGATCTGCGTGAGGATCTAAAACTGATTGAGACATTCGATTTGATCCAGGATGAAATCTTTCAGGCGACATTTACCAAAAACGGGAAACCGTTCGTCTTAGGAAGGAATCGGACTAGCATTTGGGAATATAGCTTAGGAGCAGGAAAGAAGATATTCATTCCTTGTAATGGCGATAAGATCATTGGTTCGGACTATGGTGGCATTGGAGATTTTTTTTCAATCAGCTGTCCGGACTTCTCAATTGAGGTCTGGGATACTCAGAGCGCCAAAAAGCTAGTACGATTTCAAGTACAAAAAGTTAAGGCATCGGAAAATCCGCAACCCTACACCAGTAGCGATGGGACAAGGGTGTTGATCACCTTCGCGGGTATCGGCGAATATGCAGAACTGTGGAATGCCGTTACGGGAACAAAGATCGCGAAGCTTACTTCAGAATATGCTCGTTGCTTTTCATGTAATCGAGCGGTTTATTATGCAAATGGTTTTAGCCCTGACAGTAAGATCGCGGTCGTTTCCTTTGGTGCAATGACTTTCTTATGGAATGCTGAGACCGGTAAATTTTTGAATCGACTGATCGACAAGAGTATAGAATTTTACGGTCATCCGGACCTCACGCACAACGGCGTAGTCTCCCAATTACTCTTCAGCAAAGACAGCAAAATTTTGGTTACCGGCTCGTATGATGGAACAATAACATCATGGGATACGAGAACAGGAGAGTTGCTTATTCGATACGGGCGAGAAAAAGGTCGAATAGAATCTTTAGCGTTGAGCCCTGATGGGCAGATCCTTGCAGTCGGAAGCAGAAACAATGATTTCAAGCTCTGGGATCTTAGAGCAGGACGACTGTTATGGGCCTCACCCGATATCAAGAAAAAAGTTACCAGACTCTCTTTTAGTCCCGAAGGAAAGAAAATAATGAGTGGTACAAGTAATCGGTTCTCGATATGGGACACCGCGACTGGAAAACTCCTTGCACAAATGCCGATCACTTCAGAATGGCGGACAGATCTTAGTCCTGATTGGCGATCTCTCATCATGCCTGAGAAGACGGGTAAGACGCTCGGCCTGTATGAGTATCGACCCAAATAGCGCTTCAATCAAAACACTACCCGAAAACAACAGATGCGCTTATTGTAGCGTGCAGGCGGAGACGGTTTTTGTTTCACGAACTGCATTGTTTAGCCGGACGCAGGCCGAACTTTATGATGGTAATAAGTCACAATTCCACGAATAATATGAGGTCTTCGTTGACTTTTTTTGGTGCGTAATGCGACGGTGCCTGGCAACCATAACGCTTGGCTATATTCTGTTTCCGTTTTGGCGAAAGGAAATGGGAAAAGGGATTATGGGAGCGAGAGAGTGCGAGCTTCGGCGGTGAGTGTACCGCCCTTACTTACGTGCGGGCTTGGGCAACGTGCGGGCTTGGGCAACGTGCGGGCTTCTGCAACGTCGAAATTGCAATTTTGTTGACACGGCGGGGCGGGCGGTGCGATATTTGACGCATCATGAGCCACGTTCTCCCAAGGATCGATGGATTTGTCACTCGGAGCTGGTTTCAAGCGCCCCTGCGGCCGTTGATCGAGGGGGTCGGGGATCGAAACATGGCTCAAGCCGCGTTTCATGCATTGACATTGGATGAACAAAAGAACAATACCATTCCGGAAAAGAAAGCAGAGTACGATCGTGACTTAGATGACTCTAATAATAGGTATTTTAGTCGCATCATGAATATCTATTGTCTACCGAGCGCTGGAGAAAAAAACAAATAGGAGAAACAATTATGAAAATTAGAATTTTCGTATTATGTGGTCTATTAGCTCTATTTTCCTCGAGCTCAATGGCTGTCGAACCGGAATGGCTGACAAAGATGAAACAGGTCCGTCTACTTTCAGACGCCCGGAACGATGTGTTTCGTATATTTGGAAAGGAGGTTAACGATAATTCGGAAATAAAACTGTCCGCCTCGTTTGAACTCGAAGACGGACAGGTATTCGTTGTTTTCGCCTCCGGTCTTTGCTTGGCAACTGCTGATAGCGACGGGAAACCTATGGGTTGGAAAGTTCCTGTCGGTACGGCAACGAGCATTTCTTATACCCCTAACAATCCAATCAAACCAAAGAAATTGCCATTTGATCTCGCGCGCTTCAAGAAAGATCGGATTGAAGATTCGATCAGTGCATATTTCTATGACGACCCCGAACAAGGAATAAACGTGACAGTTAATTCGAACGGAAAGATCGAATCCATAGGATTTTATCCGCCTGGCAAATACGATTACCTGCTTTGCTCCAAGTAGTCACGGTGGATCGATCTAGTACCCAGCCTGCATACCGGAGGGAAAGAGTTAATTTTGACGTCTTTTCGGCAAATTGTTACCCCAGTGGCAATCTTCTTGTGCGTTTATCATCTCGGCGAGAGTATCTACTATTCATTCGCCGTAAACGCCATACGCAACCTGGGAATTAGCGCTGAGGGGACTCTGCCGCTGCAACTATTAGTCATCCATACCGGATTGTGTGCTCTTTTCTTTGGCATCTTTATAATGTCCTTGGGAAAAAGTTTGGCAGGTAGACTTTTCGCGATGCTTGCGTGCGTGGGTGTAATAGCCATCTATATTTGGTGGTATTTTGAAAAATATAGTTTCCTAAAGATTATCGAGCTAAAGGAATTCTCAGCCGAATATGATTCAGAACTTCTGAGAATTGGTTGTTTTCGCGGAGCCCTTACAGGCGATTATTGGATACTTGTGCCAACGATTCTTCTTATAGTGACGACTATTGTCTGGGGAGGATCTTACGCTTTTGAAAAAAGATCTAAAGAATAGATATGGAGAAACTGACTTTCCAAAGCCCGTTGAACGGGTCATTGAGCGTTAGTGTATGCCTCCCGTAAAGTAGTACCAGACAGAAGTATTGTTCAGGTCAGAAGAGGAACGAAGGACTATGAATGACGGATCGAGTCGATCCGCTCCAACGGCCATAGCCTTTGTTCCGTGGACGATGCCGAATGGCCATTTGTCGAAGGCGGAGCCGCAGGCATCGAAAGGCTGCGGCGGCGAATTGACCCCGAAATGCTTGAGGACAAAAAATGATTAGATCAAAGATCAGAATAGAAGCCGCTTTTTGTTTACTGGCACTACTTTTTTTTGCCGTTGAGAGTTTCTCTCAGGGATCGACCGTTAACCTGAAAGACGACCGGCCTTTAGCACAGAATGCGGGTTTGGATTACTTGACCGTGATCGATTCCCTGTTTCCCACCTATTTCATAGGTCGCGAGAACGGGGTCGGCCTTGTGTTACGGTACAGTCCGACCAATAAACCCGAGGTCCAAGTTAATATTCTCTATAAAGCGTCTGGTTCGGCGGAGGTTACGATATTTTGTGCGCGTGATAAAAGCATTCTACTTCAACTTCAAGACATCCAAGGTAGAAACGAGGAGATATCGTTTGATGCGGCAGTTGCCCAGATCAAGTACGAAAGATATAGAGTAGATCTTCCTCGTCAGGCTTTAAGGCAGATCAGATCAGATTTCCTTCAAGTGATCGAGAAGACACTCGTATTCGAAACAGAGGCAAGCAGCTTAAAGGAAAATGAAATTACGATCCCTTACGATAGAGATGGTTATGAGGTTTGGTATTTGGGTAAGGGAAATATGAAATTCTGGTCGGAGGCAAACTCGCTTGGGAATAACCCGACAAAAGACGAAGCGCCATATATCAATTGGATGCGAGCCGTGTTAAGACGTGCAGAACAGGCAAAGAGAAGTGGTTCGCAACTCGTTTTGTCGTGCAAAAAGAACGTAGGGCGGCTTTTGGCGGGACCGATGGCTGCGGATGACATTCTCACGTGTCGTTTTTCAGGATTCGTAGGAGAGTAAATTCACGAGTAGAGTGTTGTTCGGGAGGCAGCAAGTTTTGATGCTATTTAGGAAGCGAGCTATTTCGATACTTTTGACTGTCTTTATTTTGACGATAGCCCAGCCTGTTTCGGCTCAGACGGAGACGAGCGTGCCCAAACGCCCCAGCAATTGCGAATACATCACGTCTGTTCTCGACGGGGTGGCAAATGAGTACCTGAATAACAAGGAGCTGGGGAAAGTGATCATTATCGCGAGCTCAAGGAGCTTTGCTTTCAGACGCTACGACGAGTCGAGGATAAACCAGGCAAAGCAGTATTTTGTTAAGTACTATGGCTTTAAGCCTGATCAAATTGTCTATGGCATCGCGCGATCCTCGAACAAACTGAGTTCGCTGCAGATCTACGTTCGCGGGGATATGTTCGGCGAGATATTTGTTCGCTCTAAAGGAGCTCTTTGCCGAGGGGACGATCTACGAATATGAGGGACACGCGAGCCGCTGGAAACCGCTGTGAACGGATATTAGGTCTGCGGTCGGAAGTCTTAGGTCGGTGGTGAGTGTACCGCCCTTACTTACGTGCGGGCTTGGGCGACTGTGACTTTGCGGGCTTTTCGGGTTTGCTTGGCGTGCTTTGCGGTTAACTTCTTTTTTTACCGCAAAGGCCGCAAAGTGTAGGACGCAAAGGACGCTGAGGGAGAGCCAGAAGCCGGTTGCGGGAAGCCGGAAGACTGGAGGAAGAACTTTTCTGAACTACCACCCGGTCGGCGAAGCGCCGCCAACAGTTCTATAGAAGGACGGGGGCTTTTAGGAACCGGCGCGCGGACGCGGGTGGTTTTGAGGCGTCGTCCGTTATTCGGACTTGTGCATTTTGTCGAGGAGTTCCTGGAAACGCGGGTCGTCGCGGAGGACGTCGAGGTTGGTGTCTTTTTCGAAATAGGGTTTGTTCTCGTTGCCCAGGCGGACGGCCTTGCCGAGCCACTTGAATGCGAGGTCGGTCTCGCCGAGCAGGGCGTACGCCGAACCGACCCAATATGCCATATCGTGGTCGGCACGTGAGATGGCGAGCGTCTCGGGCGAGAGCTGGGCGCGGGCGTCGTCGAAGCGTTTGTCGGCGGCGAGGTAGATGGCGTAAAGCGGGCGGATGCCATCCATTTCAGGGTGTTCCTCAAGAACGCTTTTCATCAAGTCGATGGCGGCGTCCTCGTCGTCCTGATAATGATAGACCGCCGAGCGGAATATCTTGAGCATCGGATGATTCGGCTCGGCCTTGGCACCGCGGGCGAGTTCGTCGAGGGCGTCGTCGAACTGCCGCTGGTAAATGAATATACGTGCGCGGTTGTATGCGGCAACCACGCGGGCGGCCGGGTCGAGACGCGCGAGTTTCTCGAACGCCTTGAGTGCCTGCGGATAATCACCGTCGAGGCGGTGCATCACTGCCTTGACAAAAAACAGAGCGGCGTCATTGGGAAATTGCTTTTCGAGCAATTCGATCTCGTGACGAGCTTTTTTCTTTTCGCCGCGGGCCATGTAGATCATTACCATCAGCACGCGGGCTTCGACGACATTTTGATCGTAATAGAACGCCTTGGTGAATGCGGCTTCGGCGTAGGTGTAGTCCTCGGCCTCGCCCATCCCCTTGAACATACGGTTGGCGTAACACGCCCCGAGGCCGCTGTAGGCGAGGGCAAAATGCGTGTCGAGCTCGGTCGCGTGGCGGAAATTCGCGATCGCCGCTTCGCAATCGGCGGCGTCGAGCGTGCGGAAAATAAACCTTCCGAAATTGTCGCGGCCGCGGAGGTATTCTTCCCAAGCCTCGGTGTTTTCGGTTGCACGCTTTCCGAGCGATTCGGCTTCGACGTCGGACAGTTCGAGCCGCAGGCCGTCGAGGATGCGTTGGGCTATGCTGTCCTGGATCGCGAGGATGTCGCTGCCCTCGGCGTCGATGCGGTCGCTCCAGAGAATGTCGCCGGACGTCACCTCGAGCAATTGGGCCGTGACGCGCAGCTTGTTGCCCGCTCGAATGAAACCCGCAGAAAGCACTGCCTGGACGCGGAGTTCGCGGCCTGCTTCGCGGGGTCCGATCGCGGCACCCTGATATTTTGCTATTACAGAACTAGGCCGCACGATCAGCGAACGGATCTGGGCAAGTTCCGTAATCACGGCGTCGGCGAGGGCGAACTCGTAAAAATTCGATTCTTTGTCGCCACCGAGATTTTTGAACGGCAGGATCGCAACGCTCTTTTTCTCTGAGCCCGCGGACGTGAGCGACAGGTCGGGCGCAAACGACGGCAGGCTCGAAGCAGTCATCGCGTTAGCCGCTGACGTTTCGCCGCCCGTGCGGCCCTTGATCCAGTTCCAGGCACGCTTGACCGGGCTGTTATCGGCGTGAGTCGGAGCGTAGGTATCGCCGGGCATCACCTGTGCGCCTGCGATCTGAGTCAACACCGCCCGCAGGTCGTCCCGCATCTGAGCGATCTTCTGATAGCGGTCTTTTGGCTCCTTGGCCAGTGCCTTGTCGATGATCAACTGCAGCTGCGGCGGCAGCGGCTCCTTTCGCATTTCGGCGAGAGGTTTCGGCGTGCCGTGAAGCACCTGATGGCGAACGTCGATGACGGTCTTGCCCTGGAACGCCCAAATGCCGGTCAGCATTTCGTAGAGGAGTACGCCGGTCGAAAAAATGTCCGATCGGCTGTCGGCTCGTTCGCCTTTGGCTTGTTCGGGGGCCGCATAGGTCGCCGTGCCGTAGGGAATACCGAGTTCCGTGATCTCGTGGCGGTTGCCGCCGCCGTGGCGATCGATCTCGTCGTCCTCGATGAGTTTCGCAAGTCCAAAATCGAGGATCTTCGCCTGTCCGCTCTCGGTCACCATTATGTTCCCGGCCTTGATGTCCCGGTGAATGATATTTTTCGAGTGGGCATAGGCAAGGGCATCGGCGACCTGGATCGCGATCGACAACGCTGCCTTTAACTCCAACGGCCGGCCGGCGACGAGCTGCCGCACGTTCTTGCCGTCGACGTACTGCATCGCGATGTAGAAAAGGCCGTCTGCCTGATGAAAATCGTAGATCGTGCAGATGTTGGCGTGATCGAGCTGCGAGCAGAGCTGAGCTTCGCGTTCGAATCGTTTGAAATTTGCGGTCTTGTGGGTTAATTCGGGCGGAAGCACCTTGATGACCGCCGTTCGGTTGAGCTTGGTGTCGAGAGCTTTGTAGACGGTCCCTTGCCCCCCGGAACCGATCTTTTCGAGTATCTTGTATTGGTTAATTTGCGAACCAATCATAATCGGTAATGCCACACCGAAGGAGTGCACCCTCAGGGGCAAACGGTAATCCTAGTTCGGAAGGCCAAACTTGTAAAGCCGAAAAGCCGATGAATGAAACTTAGATTCAATCTTTGATCCAGAAAGTTATGTCTGCGACCGGCAAACTGCCGGTCAGTCCGGGTGGATCGTTCAGCCGCGAGGCGGTTCGCCCCAGCCGGACTGAATGTATTCGCCGTTCTCAACTATGCACGGCACGACCAGGTCACCGCCCGAATACTCAAGCATCTCACGCTGGCGATCCTTGTCGTTCTGGGCGTCATATTCCACAAACTCGATCCCATTTTCGTTGTAATGGTCTCGCGCCCGCTGGCAATACGGACAGTCCGGTTTCACATACATTACTAAAGCCATTGTTCAAAATTACACCTTTTCGCTAATATAATCTAGCCGCAGGATGTTCATGCGGCATTCATTGTCCGCATTCCAACAATAATGTCCGAACCCGATATCTTTGCACCCTACGACCGTTTGATCGAGATCGACATTCTCGGGACCAAACATATGGTCCCGGAAAACAATTCGCTTCTCAGGTGTTTTCAGTTTCTTTCAATGGAGGCAATTTCGTACGGCGATTTTTGCTGGAACGGCGAATGCCTCAATTGCCAGGTCTGGCTGCGTAACGGCGATAAAGAAAAGGCCGTCATCGCCTGCCGGACGACCGTCCAGGAAAATATGTCGATCGTCCGGGTGGCAGATGACGTCGATCTGACGGAGATCTGATATCAGGCCCGCAAGTTCCTGGACTATTCAACCGAGCTGATCAGAACTACGTCGTTGATCGCCGTTCCTTTTTCATAAAAGACCTTGCTGCCGTCCGGCGACCAGGCAAACCGCAAAATATTTTCTCCCTGCGAATCGAGCATCACCGCCGCCTCGTCTTTCCCGACCGGTTGTTTCCAGAGCCGGCTGCCTTCGCTGGTACTTGTCGAATAAGCAAAATTCTCATTGTCTATCCAGATGATCGGCGAGAGTTTTTCAGGGAGGTTCGTTGTGAACTGTTTCCACACTTGCCCTGTGTCTGCGGCGAGCAAAGTTAAACGGAGATCGGCAGCCGTCGGAGATGCGGCTTTCGACGAAGGGCTATAGCAGGCGATGTACTTGCCGTCCGGCGAGACTGCAGGCAAGAGCGTGGCCGACGATGAGATCTGCGCCGATTGGCCACCGGCGAGTGGGATCTTGCGGAGAAGCGGAAGCCGGCTTTTCGTGTCAAAGGCCGAGAAAAATATTTCGGCACCGTTCGAGGATATGCTCGGCGAAGACACGCCGGCATCATCGGCGAACTGCACTTGCTCACTGCCGTCCGAGCGCATTCGCCATAGTGAGCGGTTGCCAGAGCGGTTCGACACGAAGAAAATATAAGCACCGTCGGACGAGATCACGGGCTGAGAATCGACCGACGGATCGCTCGTCAACTGTTTCAGGTGAGTCCCGTCGGCGTCCATCACCCAAATATCCGCATTGCCATTGAGAGACGAGCCGAAGACGACCCGGCCGTCCCGCGTCCAAAAAGCTCCCGGAAAACCGAAATTGTGGTCAGGCAAATTGCTCTTGATGCGGACGGCCTTGGCCGGATCGTCAGCATTTCCTGCCCAAAAACCGGAAACAAGCTGTGACCTGACCGCGACGACCGATTTCGAATCGGAAGTCAGGCTCAGCCCCATTATTCCGTTGGTGCCGTCGGAGATGCGTCGGGGTTCGCCCTCGGGGAACGGCACTTCCCATATCTCGTCGGTTTGCGTGTGCGACGCGTTGCTGTATGCCGCGACAAGGATGCCGCTGCCGTCAGCTAGCCAGGCCGGAAACCCGATCCACTGCCAGATTCCGGAGGTGAGAACGGTTTGCTTTCCGTCGTCGACGCCGATCGAGACGGCCGCCATTCTGCCGTCGTCCATCTGTCTCACCGCCGCTATCGACTTGCCGTCGGGCGACCATGAGAGGCCGGTAGTCGAAAACGCGTAACGCAGGCTCTCCGATGCCAACTCGCGTTCGGTTTCGTCCCCGAAGGAACGAATGATGACCGAAGAGTGGCCATCGGCGGGGTAATTTCGAACAAAAGCAAAATTGTGCCCGTCCGGCGAGATCGCGATCGAGCTGTCGACATCGCTGGCGATCAGCTTGGCCGGGCCGCCGAGTGTCGAAACCCTAAACAATTTGCCAACCTGCGGCTGGCCGGGCGCCGGCTTTTCTTCATACGAGGTATAAAAGATGTCTTTGCCATCCGGTGCGAATGCGAGTCCGGCGATTCGGCGTTCTGCTGCGGGCAGGACCTCGATCGATGTCGAGTTGTCGACCTGACGCAGAAGCAGCGAGTAGAGGCCGTTTCGGCGTTCGACCATCGCGATGAATTTGCCGTCCGGCGTGACTCGTACAATTGCGATGTCCCCGTCGGAAGTCAGCTTTTTGACCGAGATATTGCTAAATGCCGACGCCGACATCTTTGTCGGCCGAGCGTAGCGAAACGCCGCATACACACCCACGACAACGAAAATCGCCAATAGCAGAAACACCGCAAATTTGACGGCATTACTCTGGAAAAAACGATAGTCGACGAGGTCGCCCGCCCGGATGTCGATCGAGGCCTCGGGAGATTCGACCCGCTCGGTAGAGATACTCGTACGGACGCTGCGGCGGACAACAACGACCTCGTCTTCTCCGACGATCTTGCGAACATCGCCGTTGAAACGGTAACCCCGCCGAGGAATGGTCTCGATGAACTGACGTCCGTCGAGCCCGGTACCGAGAGCTTTTCGAAGTGTGGAAATATTCTGTGCGAGGGTCGATTCTTCGACGAACGTGTCCTTCCATACCTCGTCGAGCAGGGTGTCCTTGTTAACAAGGTTCCCGTTGTTTTCCAGCAGGACCAGAAGGGTATCGAACGCCTTAGGAGTCAGCGACACAGGCTGATCTCCGAGCCACAACCGGCCCTCGTCGACATCAACGGTGAACGAATCGAAACTGTAAATGACCCTCATTGCCGCTTTCATATAAGTTTCAAGCAGTTTTCAAGAGAATTTCAACAAACTTTCAAGACTCGGGAAATAACATTTGTTACGTTCCAGCAAGATGAAGTGAGCGGCGGGATCGACATCGGTGAACTGACTAGCATCCGCTACCGCGTCGTTGTGGTCTGTTCACTTCATCCTAATACGAACCGGTTTTTTATTGCAAACATTTTTTAGAACGGCAGACAGGTCGGAATAATGAACACGATACGTGAAACAAGAAGCATCGAGACCGACGAGATCTGGGTGATCAGGCGCAAGCGGCTGTGGCAGAGGCGGTATTGCCTTCAGTGCGAAATGGAGGTTAGCGTCGTTGGGCCGGACGAGGCCGCGTTCATCGCCTTTACTAATGTTGCGTCGATCTTCGAATGCATCGGGACCGGGCAGGTGCATATCGAGTACCTCGAGGGGGCGACGCCAATGATATGCGTAGAGTCGCTTCGTTCGATCCGGGTATAGCCGGGCATTCAAATGCAAAAAATTAGGAGCCAGATCAAATGGAAACAGAATTGAGAAGAATTGTCGTTGGGGTAGCCGCATTGCTCTTCATATTTATCTGGGGCTCGATCGTGATCGTCGCCCAGGGTGCTCCGAGCCCTCAAATGGCGGCAGCGGGCGAGTTGCTCAAGGCTGGTAAGTTCGGCGAAGCAGCCGAGGCCTATTCGGTGATCGTAAAAGACGATCCGGCAAACGCAGCGGCGTGGTACCAGCTCGGGTCAGCGGAATATTCATTGAAGAATTACGAGAGATCGGCTGCGGCATTTAAAAAGAACGTGGCGATCAGCGATAGCCCGTTCGGAATGTACAACCTCGCGTGCGTCTATTCGTTGATGGGTCAGAAAGAGAGCGCGATCGAATGGCTCACAAAGGCGATAGACAACCCCAAGGCGATATTACAGGCGGTAAATTTCAATGATCCGGACCTGGCGGCTGTAAAGGACGATCCTCGAGTCAAAGCCTTGGCGGAAAAGGTCGATCGCCAAGTCCGGCCTTGTATGTACCAGGACGAAGCCAAACAGTTCAATTTCTGGGTCGGAGAATGGGAAGTCTACAATCCGCAAGGCCGGCACGACGGCTCCAGCGTTATACAGAGCTTTGCGGCCGGATGCGGCATTTTGGAGAATTGGAGCAGTTCGCTTGGCGGAGGCGGTGGAAAGAGCATCAATTTTTACGATCCGGAAGCCAAGAAATGGTTTCAGTACTGGATGGGCTCGAACGGTGTACCGACACGCTATTCAGGTACCTATTTCGACGGTGCGATGAGATACGAGGGCGAGGTCACGACGGCCAACGGAAAACGTACGCTCCTGCGGCTGACGTTTTTCAACATTGACAGCAACACTGTCCGTCAATTTTCCGAAAGCTCAAACGACAACGGAAAGACGTGGACCACGAATTACGACTACAAATACATTAGGCGTAAGGGCACGAACTAGCATCGAAACGGCCATTGCTGTGCTCATTTAGTCGCGTCGGCCTAGTATTTCGGGATGCTCGGATCGACGTCGTCGGACCAGGCGAGGATGCCGCCGGTCAGATTCTTCATCACGCCTTGAAAGCCCGAACGGGCAAGTACATCGATCGCCCGGGCACTGCGCATGCCGGAACGGCACATCACGACGGTCTCGACATCAGGAGCAAGTTCGTTCATTCGGCTGATGATCTCAGCGAGCGGGATCAGCTTCGACCCTTCTATACTCGCGAACGCGAATTCGTCGGGCTGCCGGACGTCGATAATTTGGATCTCTGCGCCGCTATCAAGCGCGGCTTTAAGTTCACGAGCGGTTATTGCCTGCATCTATTGCTCCGAAAATTTGGTATCGATACCTAGAAATTAACTCTAATGTAGCGTGACGCAGCGGTTCGTGGCAAGGCCGACGAACAGAGCGGCCAATAGCGCGTTACCGACGGTTTACAAAAATTTACATAATTGCGATTTTAGGTCGTTGTCGAGTGAGATACACTTTTACTTGCTTAAAGTGAAAGCTATGCGGTATTTACGCGAGTTTAGATGGATCGTGCCGTTCGTGGCCATAGTCGCGACGTTTGGAATGTCGTGCGGAACCGCGAAGCCCGACGCCGTTCAGACGTCAAATTCGAACTCCGCTCAGGACGCCCAGAATGCCGCGATACCGGTCACGCTCGGCAAGAGTGAATCGAGACAGGTGGCTGCCGTCCTGCTCGCGACCGGCAGTCTCGTCGCCGACGAAACCTCAGACATTGCCCCGAAGGTCGCCGGAAAAATGGCGAATATCTCGGTCAACGTTGGACAGTATGTTTCACAGGGTGCCGTGATCGCTAAGATCGACGATACCAATGCACGGCTGGCCCTGGCGACCGCAAAAGCCTCGGTCAAGCAGGCCGAAGCCGCAATTCGCCAGGCCGAAGCCCGACTCGGACTTGACAAGAACGGGTCCTTTAACGCGTCGACCATACCGGAAGTCCGTGCCGCCAACGCGAATTATCAACAGGCATTGGCCGAACTCAAACAGGCCGAAAATAACGAACAGCGTTATCGCGAACTGCTCGAATCGGGCGATGTCGCGATGATGACCTACGAACAATATCGCACCGCACGCGATACCGCCCGGGCAAAAGCTAATAACGCCAAGGACCTGCTCGATGTCGCCGTCAACACCGCGAAACAGAACAATCAGGCGATAGCGAGTGCAAGAGCGGCGTTTGAATCGGCCCAGACACAGGTCGCAACGGCAGAGCAGAACATTGCCGATACCGTCATTAAGGCTCCGTTTGCAGGGTACATAAGCGCCCGGCCCACTGCGGTCGGCGAATTCGTTACGTCGGCTTCGAACATTGCCACGATCCTGCGGACGAATCCGATGAAGATAAATATCCAGGTGGCTGAGGCGGACGTTCCGTCGGTCGTGGTCGGCCGCAGTGTTTCGCTTCAGGTCGATGCATATAAGGACCGGAGTTTTGCGGCGACGGTCTCGGCGATCAATCCTTCGGTCGATACATCATCCCGTTCGGCCGTCATCGAGGCTCTCGTCGAGAATGGCGATAACGCACTCCGCGCGGGCATGTTCGCAACCGTCAAGATCACACGTTCGGGAGGCAGCACAGGAATTTTCGTACCGAAAGCGGCCGTCTACAATGACCGAACAACGCAGTCGTTCAGACTATTCGTCATTCAGGATGGCGTTGCCAAACTCAAGGTCGTGCAGCTCGGAACCGAGGAGAACGGCTACGTCCAGATACTTTCGGGCGTCGACGCGGACGAGAATATTGCGTTGAGTAACGTCGACCTGCTCTTCGAGGGAGCCAAGGTAACGACCTAAGAAACGGGCCTTATGCAATGGTTAGCGCAAATATGTGTTCATCGACCGGTTTTTGCGACCGTGATCGTCATGTTTCTGACCGTTGTGGGAGGCTTTAGTTTTTTTACGCTCGGTGTCGATCGATTTCCTAAGATCGATCTGCCGACTATAAGCGTAAGGACAGATAACACCGGTGCGGCTCCTGCCGAGATGGAGACCGAGGTCACCGACATTATCGAGGGTGCCCTGAACACGATCCCGGGCATCGATGAGATGCGTTCGTCGTCGTCCCGCGGCAGCTCGAACGTCACTCTCACTTTTAACCTCGACAAAGATCCCGACCAGGCATATCAAGAGATCCAGCAGAAATTGAGCGGCGTCGTAAATCGTTTGCCTGAAAGCGCCGATCCGCCGACCGCCCGAAAGAGCGACCCCGATTCGCAGCCCGTGCTTCAGTACGTGATCAGCGCTCCGCGAGACGTCGTTGACCTCTCGGATATGATCCAAACACTTGTGATGGACCGTATCGAATCGGCGGACGGCGTTGGTGAAGTGTTTGCGTATGGTGTACGTCAAAAGCAGATCAAGCTCTACGTTAATCCTGACCGGCTGAGGGCATACAATCTTTCGGTCACACAGGTGACGAGTGCTGTGTCGGCCCAGAATCAGGAACTTCCCGGTGGAACGCTGGTCGAAGGTGCAAAGACGGTCGGGTTGCGGACGATGAGCAAGCTGACGAACGTTGCCGATTTCAACGACATCGTCATCGCCACGCGAAACGGCTTTCCGATCAAGTTCAAGGACATTGGCAGGGTCGTGGAGGGCGGCGTGGACGCATCATCCGCGATCACTCTGAACGGTGTGCAATCGCTTTCCGTCGGAGTCCGAAAGCAGTCGGGGTCGAACACGGTCGCTGTCATCAATAACGTCAAAGCCCGCATGGCGACGATCATTCCCACGCTGCCGTCGGATATGAAGGTCACGGTCATTCGCGATCAGTCCGAGTTCATCGAGAATTCGCTGCATTCGATCGAGGAACACCTTATTCTAGGAGGCATTTTTGCCGCGGTCGTAGTTTTCTTTTTTCTATGGAATTTTCGCACGACATTCATCGCGGCACTGGCGATCCCGACGTCGATAATAGCCGCGTTTGCTGCCATCGCCGCCCTTGGGTACACGCTGAACCAGATGACGCTCCTTGCCCTGACGCTGATGGTCGGGATCGTCATCGACGACGCCATAGTTGTACTTGAAAATATCTACCGCTTTGTCGAAGAGAAGGGAATGAACCCTTTTCAGGCCGCGATCGAGGGAACCAAGGAGATCGGCCTGGCCGTTTTGGCGACAACACTATCGCTGCTCGCGGTTTTCATTCCCGTCGGATTCATGACCGGCATTGTCGGACGATTTATGTCTTCGTTCGGGTTGACCTCGGCTGCGGCGATCGCAGTTTCGTTGATCGTATCGTTCACGCTGACGCCGATGCTCGCCGCACGATGGATCAAGCCGAAGAACGAACCGACCGCCGGCAGCGAACCGATCGTGGCGGACGGCCCGGACGACCGAGGTTCGCTGGACACCGCCGCGGATCATCACGAACACGACTCGAAATCCGGCTGGTTTTACAGCAAGGTGGACGGCGGATATACGTGGCTGCTGCGGCTGTCGATGAGATTCCGCTGGGCGGTCGTGCTGCTCTGCGTGCTGGTTGTCGCCTCGATATATCCGTTATATAAGTACGTCGGAATGGCATTCCTCCCCGACGAGGATGAATCGCTTTATCAGATCAGTATGCGAGGGCCGCAAGGCACGTCGCTGGCGGCGATCCAGTCGATACTCGATCGTATCGCGAGAGACGTCCGAGAGCAGATCCCGGGGATCAAGGATACGGTCGTTCTCGCCGGGCTTGGCGGATCGAATTCAGGCTTTATAAACGTAAGCCTCGTGCCGGTCGGCGAACGCAAATTCTCGCAGTCCGATCTGATCGGCAAGACCCGCGGAATAGTTAAAAAATACTCGAACGACGATTACAAAGGGTCGGTGTCGGCGACGTCGTCGATCGCCGGCAGCATCGGCCTCGGCCGCGGCGGAGGTTCGGGCATCGGATATTACATCGCGGGCCCGGATATGGACAAGTTGAACGAGGCAGCGAATCAGGTCGTCGCCCGCATGAAAGAAGACCCGATATTTCGCGATCCGGATAATTCCGTTGATGCCGGTTCTCCGGAAGTAAAATTCGTGATCGACCGGGTCAAGGCCGCTGACCTCGGAGTTCAGGCAAACGATATTGCGCGCGCGCTGAATATTGCCGCTGCCGGTCAGCGGGTATCGACGTTCAGCGAAGGGACGCAGCAATATGACGTCGTCGTACAGGCAGATGAACCGTTCCGCCGGACCCGCAATAATCTCGAGTATTTTACGGTGGCGTCGTCGACCGGAACTCCGGTCAGCCTCGATAAGGTGGTCACTCAGGAGGCGGGATTGAGCCCCTCGTCGATCAGCCGGCTCAATCGTCAGCGCGTGGTTACGATATCGTCGAGCCTGCCGCCAAACACGTCTGAAGCGGACGCGTTGGCAAAGGTCGAACAATACGTCAAGGATCTAAAATTACCGCCGGAATACACGACCGGCGTGACCGGACAGTCAAAGGAACTGCAGCGTGCGTACCAGTCGTTTCTGTTGGCTTTCTTGCTTTCATTCGTTTTCATGTACCTGATCCTTGCGGCACAGTTTGAGTCGTTCATCCATCCGGTGACGATCCTGCTAACTTTGCCGCTGGCGGTACCTTTCGCCTTGTTATCGACAGCAATGGCTGGCCAGACGCTGAACATCTTTTCGGCCCTCGGCATCTTGCTGTTGTTCGGTATCGTCAAGAAGAACGCCATTTTGCAGATCGACCACACCAATACGCTTCGGTCGAGGGGAATGGCCCGATATGATGCGATCATTCGGGCGAACAGGGACCGCTTGCGGCCCATCCTGATGACGACGATCGCCCTCGTTGCCGGCATGATCCCGCTCGTGCTCGGAAGCGGAGCCGGTGCCGCGACGAACCGATCGATCGGTATTCTTGTGGTCGGCGGCCAGTCGATGTGCCTTTTGCTAACGCTGCTTGCCGTTCCGGTTTTCTATTCACTGTTCGACGATGCTAAGGAGCTGACCATATTTCGTTCGATCTCGAACGGACTATCGAATTTGACATCGGTATTCCGTCGCCCGAGACCGGCCAACGACATCGAACAGACCGAACAATTTGAGGGCAACGAAGCGGGTTGAAAATCTCCTGATGCTTGTTTTTTTGCGATCCAAATCACTATTCGAGCCGCTTCGCAGGTCCATCATCGGGATGGCGTTTGGAGTTGCGTGTGCGGCCGCCATTTATGGACAGACGCCGACGCCAACGCCGGAACCGGATGAACCTATGCCGGTGGCGCCGTCATTCCCGACGTCATCGCGGCCGATGCCTTCGGCAGAACGGGTCGGGATCGACAACGCGGACCAACTCCCGCTCACGCTCGACCAAGCGATCGAGATGGCCCTCAAGAACAACAACGATATCGAGGCATCGAGAAAGGACGTAAAGATCGCCGATTTCAACCTGCGCGGAGCGAACGGCATATACGATCCACTGTTCAATTCGCAGACTTATTACGAATCCCGTACGACGCCGACCGCCTCGACCATCGGCGGTGCGGTAAACGGAGCAGTGACGCAGCGGCAATTCTACGGCGACGTCGGCCTGTCCGGGTTTGTGCCGAAATTCGGCGGTTCGTACGACGTCATTTTCAACTCGTCGCGGCTATTTACGACAAACCGGAATGCGACGCTCAATCCGCAGTTCCCGTCCTCGATCGTTGCGACCTTTACGCAACCGCTTTTCAGAAATCGCCGGATCGACAATAATCGGCGTCTGATCGAGATCGCCAAAAAGAACACGAACCTCAGCGATTCTCAATTGCGTCAGAAAGCGATGGACACCGTGACCTCGGTCGAGCAGGCGTATTGGGACCTCGCGTCCGCGCTTCGCAACCTGCAGGTCGGGATGGATGCCCTAAAACAGGCCAAGGACCAACTGGAGAGCAATCAGCGGCAGGTCGCAAAGGGCGTGCTGGCACCGATCGAGATCGTCGCCGCCAACGCCCAGATAGCGTCATTCGAACAGGCTGTATTTGTCACACAGGAATCGGTCACGAGGGCGGAAAATACGCTCAAGACCCTGTTGCTTCCGGATCGAACTTCCGCGGAATGGCAGCGGCCGATCACGCCGGTTTCGCCGATCGTACAGGCTGTGCCGCAAATCGGCCTGGCCGATGCAATGACGGAGGCCCTCAAAAACCGCCCGGAACTGGAGCAGCTGGCAGTAAATGCCGAGATCAACAAAGTGAACCTTCGATTTTACCGGGATCAGACCAAACCGCAGATCGACCTGGTTGGCTCGTACACTGCGTCGGGACTCGCCGGAACGCGAAACCCGCTTTCGTCCGGATCCTCGAACGTTCCAATTAACCTGATCGGCGGCTATTTCAATTCACTAGGGAATCTGCTTCAGCAGGATTTTCCGACGTATCGAGCAGGCATCCAGATCTCGATCCCATGGCATAATCGGACCGCCGAGGCCAATCTCGGGCGGACGATCGTCGAAGGCGACAAGTTGAAAAATCAGACGGCCCAGCAGGAACAGCTTGTTGAGGCAGATGTCCGAAATTCGCTCCAGGCACTGAGGTCGGCCGAAGCCAGGCTCACGTCGGCTACAGCCGCCCGTGAAGCGGCCGAGGAACTCTATTCGAGCGAGGAGCGCAAATTCCGCGGCGGCACGACCACTTTTTACCTGGTTGCCCAACGCCAGACCGACCTCTTGGTCGCACGGGCGAATGAGATCATCGCCCGGACAAATCTCAATAAGGCAATCTCGGCGTTCAACCGTTCGATCGGCAAAACCCTCGACGTGAACAACGTCTCTGTAACTAAATAACCAGCTAAATTCGGTCCGCTCGAAGGCCTTTTCCTTACTTGCTCCCTTTTTGACGGCCGGACTTGGCAGCAACGTTCTGCCACGCCTCGCGCAGTGCTGCTCTAACCGCGTCTTCATCCGAATCGGCGAGATCAATGAGCGTTGCACCGCCGTCGCCCCATTTTCCCGACGCAGGCCGGAAAGCGGGATCGATCCGCTGGTATTCCTGTTGCTGGGTCGGCGTCAATTTGACCATTCCCCAAGTATTGTCTGGACCGATCGTCGCGAAGATCTTGCCCCCGACCCTAAAGTCAGGGTGGTTCATATGCGACCGTTCTTCCGTCTCGGGAAAGCCAAGTGCGAGTTCGCGAAATTCGTCTGCGTTCATAGGAGAAGTTCTAACACATTGCCCGACGGACATTCAATGAAAAATGGCGCCGGAATGATGTGTTCCGACGCCTGACCAATGTAATTACCGGTCGATCTAGAGCGTGAATCCGCCCTTGGTAAGCATCGACTCAAAAGCCGGTTTGTCGACGGCCTTTTGATAGGCGTCAGCAGGTTCGACCGTACCGTTTTCTACGTGTTCGTATAGAGCGTCGTTGAGCATCACCATTCCGAGCGACTTACCGGTCTGCATCGCCGACGGGATCTGGAAGGTCTTGCCCTCGCGGATCAGGTTGCTGATGGCCGGCGTGACGATCAGTACCTCGAGGGCTGCGACGCGGCCGCCGCCTTTCTTGGGCAGCAGTGTTTGAGCAATGACGCCCTTGAGCGATTCCGAAAGCATCACGCGGATCTGCTGCTGACGGTCGGCAGGGAACTGGTCGATTATGCGGTCAACAGTCGAAGCGGCCGTTGTCGTATGCAGGGTGCCGAAGACGAGGTGGCCGGTCTCCGCCGTTTCGATCGCGATCGAAATAGTCTCGAGGTCACGCATTTCGCCGACGAGCACGATGTCCGGATCCTCGCGAAGTGCGGCACGCAACGCCTGTTTGAAGCCGTTGGTATGATTGTGGACCTCACGCTGATTTACGAGGCATTTCTGGTTCTCGTGAACGAATTCGATCGGATCCTCGATCGTGATTATGTGTTCTTCGCGGTTCTTGTTGATCGAGTCGACCATCGCGCAGAGCGTCGTCGATTTGCCGGAACCAGTCGGGCCGGTCACGACGACAAGGCCCTTCGACAAGGTGCAAAGGTCCATTATCGCTTTCGAAAGGCCAAGCTGCTCGGCGGTCAGGATCTTGGTCGGGATGATCCTGAAGACGGCACCCATACCCTTGCGATCCATAAAAATGTTGCAGCGAAAGCGAGCGAGGCCCGGGATCTCGTAGGCGAAGTCGGTATCACGCCGTTCGGCGAATTCCTCTTGATTCTTCGCGGGCATTATCGAGGTCAGCATTTCCTCCATCGACTCGGCGGTTAGCACCGGCTCGTCGGATTCGAGGACCGCCATCTTACCGTCTTTGCGGACCATCGGAGGCATACTAACAGACATATGAAGGTCAGAAGCGCCTAGTTCGGACATCTTCTGGAATAACATGTCCATACGGTTCTGCAAATGTCCGTTCGGTACGGC
This sequence comes from Acidobacteriota bacterium, assembly GCA_029781855.1. Classification (GTDB taxonomy): domain Bacteria; phylum Acidobacteriota; class Blastocatellia; order Pyrinomonadales; family Pyrinomonadaceae; genus OLB17. Next base: position 36,955 of record JAKOVX010000103.1, read on the forward strand.
TGCAACAAACTCTGCTTTGGGCGGCTTTGCGGGCGGAGCTGGTTCCACCGGACGAGGCGGTGGAACCGCGGATAGAGGTTCGGACGACGGAATGAGTTCTTCGGGCTCGGCAACCGCTCCTAAACTGTAATCGGTATCCGCGTCGATCCGGTCACCCGGCGGCTCGTAGGCGGAAGTTGGCGAAAACACGGTCGCAAACTCCGGGTCGTTTACCGGGACCAATTCGATCGGCGGCCCTGTCGGCAAGCTTGCTTCGACGGCTTCTGCAGGCGATGATTCCGGGATGAGTACCTCGGGGTACATCGAGATAGGTTCAAATTCCGGTTCGTACTCTCTGCCGGCAGACGGGCTTTCCAAGGTGAAAAGATCTGCTCCCGACGGCGGAGTAGCTATGGTTTCGGACTGGACTGGCGGAACCGGTGCACTGTCGGTGTTGACAGCCAGCAGATCCTCCGGCGGATCGGCGTCCGGTGGTGACGGCCTTGCGTCGCTAAGCATAGGCCGGATCGTTACGTTAAATCCGGCGGGCGATTTCTGTACATAAAAGCCAAAATTGCCGGCATTGTGCTGGTGGACGAATTCGATCTCGGAACTGCTCGGCAGGGCCGCCTTAACATCGGGCGGGATCAGCGGAAAAACCATCATGCTGATGTGGGTTCCCAGCACCGGCGTGTTTGAAACGTCCGTCCTTTTGTTGCCGGAGACTAGATACGGCCTGACATCCGGCTCGAGATGCAACTCTTCGCTGCACGTCGACATTAGGAGTTGGAGATATTCGTTTAGCTTTTCCATAGATCGGATCGGATATTAACGCTGAAGCCGGTTTGGCGTGGTCGGAGATCGGGAGGGGCCCAGGCTTCGGGGGCCACAAAGGAAAAGATACCATAGTTCAACAGTGTTTGTCAGTAAAAAATTTGAGCGGGTGCCTCAAGTTTTGCGATGCAGATACCCGATCAGACGGTGAGCGATTCGCGATATTCGCCCCAAACTTTACGGAGCCGATGACTGATCTCGCCGACCGTAACATACGCCTCTACAGCATTTAGGATGTGCGGCAGGAGATTTTCTTCGTTCGCGGCAGCATCTTCGATCGCGGCCAGACAGCTGTCGGCGGTGACGGCATCGCGTTTCTCACGGATGGCGCGGAGGCGAGCGACCTGTTCGCGTTCTATACGGTCGTCGACCTTGAGTATCGGGATCGGCAATTCCTCGTCGGTCTGAAACTTATTGACGCCCACGACAATGGCGTCCTCGCGTTCGACGGCACGCTGGTAGTTGTAGGCGGCGTCCTGAATTTCGTTCTGCACATAACCGGTCTCGATCGCCCGGAGCATTCCGCCCATCGCGTCGATCTTTTCGATGTAATCGACGGCCGCTTGTTCAAGCTGTGTCGTCAGTTCCTCAATGGCGTAGCTGCCGGCAAGCGGATCGACCGTATCGGCGACACCGGATTCGTGGGCGATGACCTGCTGGGTACGAAGAGCGACGGTCGCGGCGTGTTCGGTCGGGAGGCTAAGGGCCTCGTCCATCGAGTTGGTGTGCAGGCTCTGCGTGCCGCCGAGAACGGCGGCGAGTGCCTGGATCGTCGTTCGTACAACGTTGACCTCAGGCTGCTGCGCCGTCAGCGTCGAACCGGCTGTCTGCGTGTGAAAGCGGAGCATCATCGACTTCGGGTCTTTAGCGCCAAACCGCTCCTTCATTATCCGTGCCCAGAGGCGTCGGGCGGCGCGGAATTTGGCGATCTCCTCGAGCAAATTGTTGTGCGAATTGAAGAAGAACGACAGTCGCGGGGCGAAATCGTCGACCTTCAACCCGACGCTGATCGCGGCGTCGACGTAACAAATGCCGTCAGCGAGAGTGAACGCGATCTCCTGAGCGGCGGTCGAGCCGGCCTCGCGAATGTGATAGCCGGATATGGATATCGTGTTCCAGTTCGGCACCTCGGCTGCACAAAACGCGAACGTGTCGGTGATCAGACGGAGGCTCGGTTTCGGCGGATAAATATAGGTGCCGCGGGCGATGTATTCCTTGAGGATGTCGTTCTGGATCGTGCCTGACACCTTGTCAAAGGCGACATTTTGCTTGCGGGCGACTGCCAGATAGAGGCACAAAAGCGTTGATGCCGTTGAGTTTATCGTCATCGACGTCGACACGCGGTCGAGCGGGATGCCATCGAACAATGTCAGCATGTCATCCAGGCTGTCGATCGCGACGCCGACCTTGCCGACCTCGCCGGCCGAGAGCGGATCGTCGGAATCGAGCCCGATCTGTGTCGGCAGGTCAAAGGCGACGCTCAGCCCGGTCGTGCCCTGCGAAAGCAGGTATTTGTAACGCTCGTTCGACTCGTCTGCGGTCGCAAAACCGGCGTACTGCCGCATCGTCCAAAACCGGCCGCGATAAAGGTCCTTGCGAACAGCACGCGTGTATGGAAACTGACCGGGCTCGCCAAGATCAAGGCCGTAATCGACCGGCGTCGTGTTCTCGGGATTGAAATCATTGGGCAGTTCGATACCCGACGAGGTCTCAAATTTCTCGCGTCGCTGAGCCATAACATGAACAGATTAGCATAGGAGCATGAGAATCGGCATTTGTCCCATTTCCGAGGCTTGTCCCAGCCCTGTCCCGCACCCTAGTGGGACAAATAACCATATCCATTTGCACCAGTTACAAAGAATATCACGCTTATTTTCGCAGTTTTTTAAAAAAATATTCTGCATGGTGGCCCGTGGTGGTAAACGCTGCTAATAATACAGTTACGCCCATACATGTGAATTTCGCCGCCGATGTAAGTTCGGACATAATCCGCGACCTGTGACGGCTATCTGCAATTCAATTTTCAAAGACCGAGGACTACAATCCAATTATAGCACAGCGTACTGTCAGTAATTCATTGTTTTACGTATGCGACAACGCGGAGGCCGAATACTGCTTTTGACTAACGAATGCGGCTCGCATAGCATCAATGTATCGAGGCGGCCGAAACTTGAACTATTACAACTATTTCACAGAGATCGAAGACACGTTCATCAGGCGGCGGGGCAAGAATCTGTTCGTGAGCCCGCTCGATTGGGCGTTGATCGAGACGTGGCAGGATCGCGGGATACCGCTGCACATCGTGATCCGGGCGATCGAGTCGGTCTTCGACGTTTACGACAAGCAGCCGGCCGGAACGCGGTCGATCAAGAGCCTTTTCTACTGTCGCGAAGAGATCGAGGTGCAGTACGCCGAGTGGATGCGATCGCAGGCAGGGAAGTCGGCCGGAGCCGCAGCGGACGGAGATACCGCGTTCTCGGCGGACGCGATCCGCGAGCACATATCATCAGCGATGGAGAAGCTCAGGTCGATCGACATCGCGGTTTTACGGGAGGAGATCGGACGTGCCGTCGCACGGCTCGAGGAGCTGAATGCGAATCTCGGCGACGACTTTGAGCAGATCGACGGGACGCTCGGCGATATCGAGAAATTGCTCGACCGGGGTTTGCAATCCAATTGGGAAAAGGAGCATCTAAAACGTTTGGAGAAAGAGATCGCGGGCCAGCTCAAAGAATATAAGGCGTCGATGGAACCGGCCGCATACAAGCAGACGTTCGACCTGATGCTGCTAAAACGGCTTCGCGAAGAGGCCGGCATTCCGCGTCTCGGGCTGTTTTACCTATGAAGAAGTCTATCGGAGTCGTATTAATATCGGTTATTGCAGTGTCGGCGGCTTTCACCCAAACGAAGGCACGTCCGAAGCCCCGGCCAAAGCCCACGCCTGCCGCATCAAAGCCGGCTGGTAAAGCGGCGCCTGTCTCCGAACTTGAGAAAGGATACGTGGTTGGGCGAACGTATACCAATGGAAAATTTCGGTTCGAGATCGTTTTTCCGGACACGTGGCTGATACCGGATGACGATTTCGAAGCGTACATGAAATCGAAAGGGTATGACCTGAGCCTCAGGGCCCCGGATTCGCTGGCGCCGCAGGACAAGGCTGCCGTCAACAAGGCCGCCAAGAATGTGACGGTCCTGCTTACCGCGTATCGCTCACTGCCCGGGACGACGAATAATGCGATAATGAGAGTTTCGGTCGAGGACCTGTCCGCCAATCCGCAGATAAAGGACGCGGTCGATTATTTCGACGCGATCAGGGCGACGTTCAAAGCGATCAAGCTGCCGGTGGACTTTCAGTATTCTGAGACCCAGGCTGAAAAGTTGGGCACGATGCAGTTCGCGTATTTGGATACCGCGTCAAGCGCCGGAAAAAAGAGGATGTACGCGACGGTTCGCGATGGATTTGCAATAATGTTCACACTCTCGTACACGGCGGATGACGATCTGACGACGATGCGGCGGATACTCGAAGAAGGGAACTTCAACCTTAAATGACAATTGAAAACAAGCCGTATTCGGTCGGAGACGAACTCCAGGTCCGGATCGAAAAGATCGTGCCGCGCGGCCTCGGGCTCGCGTTTGCAGAAAGATTGACAATTTTCGTTCCACTCGCCGCCGCCGGCGATCAGGTGCGGGTGAAGATCAACGAATTGAAAAAGCGGACCGCGTTTGCCGAGATCGTCGAGGTGCTCGAGCCTTCGCCTGACCGTGTCACGCCGCCGTGCCAATATTTCGGCATTTGCGGCGGGTGCGACTTCCAGCAACTAAGTTACCAAGCCCAGCTTTCGGCCAAGGTCGCGATCATTCGCGACTGCTTGCAGCGGATCGGCAAGGTCGAATTTGAGGGCGAGATCAAGATAATTCCGAGCCCGCAGCCGCTCGGCTACCGATCAAGGGCAAAATGGCACGCCGATCGTGACGGCAAAAAGTTCGGCTATTACGGCCGCTACTCGCACGATGTCGTTGACGTTGGGCGCTGCCCGATCCTGACGCCGACACTTCAAAATGAGTTGACGCGTCTGAGGTCCTCGCTCGAATGGGACACGATGTGGAACGACCGGCTTGAGATCGAAGCGGCAAGCGGCGACGGCGAACAGGTGTCGGTCTATTCGGCGGAGTTATTGGAGCAGACGGCCGAGATATCGTTCACCGCCCACGAGGAGAAGTATTCGTTCTCGGCACGGAGCTTCTTTCAGGGCAACCAGCTCCTTATCGGCGAACTGATCGACGCGGCTCTCGGATCGTCGAACGGCAATAAGGCACTTGACCTGTATTGCGGCGTCGGGCTTTTCGCGTTGCCGATGGCTCGCCGGTTCGCACAGGTTATCGGCGTTGAGGGAAACAGTGACGCGGTGGGCTTCGCCAGAAAGAACGCCCGTGCCGCCGGCCTCGAAAACGTGAATTTTGTCGCCCGCAGCGTTGGTGAATACCTCGAAAGCCACGAACTCAAAGACACTGACTTTTTACTGCTCGATCCGCCGCGTTCCGGAACAGAGAAGCACGCGATCCGCGACATCGCCCGCCTGAGGCCGAAACAGATCGCATACATTTCGTGCGAGCCGTCGATCCTCGCCCGCGATCTCGCCGTGTTGACGGCCGCCGGTTACACGATCGAAACGATCACCGCACTCGATCTGTTTCCGCAAACACATCACGTCGAAACCGTTGTGAGGCTGAAGGCGAATTAGACATTCTGCACTACGCGGAACTATTTGTTGGAAAATCGCGTAAGTTTCGCATAGACTTTAATTAATTTATGGCAAAGAAGAAACCTGAATCCGAAGAGCCGTCGTCCGAGGCCGTCACCAAAGCGTTGTCCGTTCGCTGCCGTTACTGCGGCCAGAAGAACGCGGTCAAGGAAGATTACGTGAACCGGTCGGCAAACTGCGGCAAGTGCAAGCTGCCGCTGTCGAACGAGCCGCATAAAAAGTTTGCGTCGCTCAACAAGCACGACTACATCCATCCGGCTGACAGCAAGGCGTTGGCGGCGCTTCGTGCCATTCCGGGGATCGATACCGCGTTGAAGAAGTTGCTGGCCGTCACCGGCGAGTCGGCGATACGAGTGTCCTTTATGGCATCGGCGATCAGGGTCACCGACAAACAATGTCCCGACCTTTATGCCAAACTCCAGATCGCGTGCACGACGCTCGGCGTCGATATGCCGGATATGTTCATCCAGCAGAATCCGATGGTCAACGCGTTTACAGGCGGCGTCGAGCGGCCGGTGATCGTGCTCCATTCGGCGTTGCTCGAACGGCTGACGGACGAGGAAACGCTCGCGGTGATCGCCCACGAGGTCGGCCATATCCATTCGGAACACGTGCTTTACCTGACTGCCGCACGGCTGATGGAGGCACTTGCTAATCTTTCCATCGCCAGGCTTATTCCCGGCAGCGAGATCATCAAATTCATCGTCTCGGCCGGCATCTCGAGTGCACTGCTCGCGTGGTCGCGTCGAGCCGAGCTTAGCTGCGACCGTGCAGCTCTGCTCGTCACGCAAGATCCACACGTCATCGGCCGGACAATGATGAAACTCGGCGGCGGCACATTTGCCTCGAAGATCGACTACGAACTCTTTCTCGAACAGGCACGCGAGTTTCAAAAGAACTACGACGAGAACAAGCTGGACAAATTCTGGGCCGACATCATCAACGCCGGCCTCTCGCACCCATTCCCGGTTTGGCGTGTCTCCGAGATCCTGCAATGGGTTGAGAGCGGGCAGTATCAGGGTTTGATGGATAAATAGTCAAATTGCAGCAAAATACGGAAGGGCCGATCGGAGTTTTGATCGGCCCTTTCCGATTTTCGTTGAAAAATCGGGAAATGAACTGTAAGATTTTAGGTGTTGAAACTGTTTGTTAGCCCACCGATTTTCAACCACTAATAATTATGAGGAAAATTCTAGGCATCCTGGTCTTGCTCGTGTCGGCGGGTTCGGTCATCGCACAGGTGAATGGTGCCAAGGCCGGCGACGCGTCGTCGGAGGACGCGAAAGCTCAGGCTCTGAAGATCTACAAGGCGATGCAGCGTCACGACTGGAAAGAGATCTTCCAGCTCTCAACCTTTTCACCGGTACTCACGAAATCACTCGGGAATGATGCTAACGCGGGGGCTAAGGCTATTGGAAATGCGGTTGGCTCGGATCCCGACGGGAAGAAAGTCTTCGACGCCGTTACCAAGAGCATGTCCGATGTTGCTGTTGGCGAGCCAATTATAATGGGCGACAAGGCTAACGTTCCGACAACATCCACCGCCAAGCTGGATGGAAAAGACGTCAAATTACGCGGCCTGGCTCGATTGATCAAGTCCGGCGGTGTCTGGAAATGGGACCTGACATCTTCTGACGACATAGAGACCGCGACCGCCGAGGCTCTCACCGAATTGCTCGGATCGATGGAATAAGTTCATTGCTGATCGTATTAACAACCGTTGAAACCCAAGCCGCCGGCGAGGACCTCGCAACGAAGATCGTCGAGGCCAAACTCGCTGGTTGCGTGCAGGTGCTGCCGCGGATGATATCTGTCTACGTGTGGGAAGGGAAGGTGACCAAGGACGGCGAGCACCTCTTGCTCATTAAGACGCTGCCCGAGAAGTTCGACGAGTTGAGCTCCTTTATCACGGCAAACCACGCCTATTCGGTTCCGGAGATCGTCGCCGTAGACGCGGCCCGCGTGTCCGAACCGTATCTGAAATGGATGGATGCGGCGATCTTCGGATAGTGATGAATGATGAACGGTAAGTGATCAGTTGAAACCCAAGATCCAAGATCCGAGAGGCTCAGTTTCCACCACTTTCACATTACTTGGCCACGTTACTAACGCCGGAATTAAATGTCTTCACAATGAAATCGACCGCGTCGTTGGGCGAATCGGTCAGGTGGATCAGCCCGAGGTCTTCGGGGTTGATGTTCTTTTCGTTGAGCATCGTCGACGTCAGCCACTGCAGCAAACCCTGCCAATACTGAGACCCGAAAAGGACGACCGGGAAGTTGCGGATCTTTCGCGTCTGGATCAGCGTCAGTGCCTCGAAGAGTTCGTCCATCGTGCCGAATCCGCCCGGGAAGATAACATACGCGTTGCTGTATTTGATGAACATCGTCTTGCGGACCATGAAGTATTTGAAGGTCAGCGATTTGGTCAAATACGGGTTCGGCATCTGCTCGAACGGCAGTTCGATGTTGCACCCGACCGACACGGCTCCTGCCTGATGGGCACCTCGGTTCGCGGCCTCCATTATCCCCGGTCCGCCGCCGGTGATGATCTCAAAATCGGCCTCGCCGAGCAGCCGTGCGGTCTCCTGAGCGGCCTTGTACATTTCGTCGTCGGGATGAGTGCGGGCCGAACCAAATATCGAAACGCCGCGTGTGATCGTAGCGAGATGGTCAAATCCTGTTACGAATTCGCCAAGGATGCGAAACACACGCCACGAATCCGATGTCCGGTATTCGTCCTCGAGCTCCGGCGAGCGGAGCAGGACTTCGTCATCCGTCAGGTGCCAATAGCCCGGCTCCTGCTGCCGTTTCTTAACATCGGCTACAGTTTTGGGGACAACTGGCTTTTGCACCGCTCCGGAAACTTTGGATTTGTTCGGTTTCGTTTTTGCCATATCTTGATAGTCTGTCGAGTCTTGCGAGTCTATCGAGTTCATCGAGTCGGCCGAGTATGCCGAGTTCAGCGTGTCGGTCGAGTCTGTCGAGTTTAGCGAGTCGGTCGAGTCTGCCGGGTTAAGCGAGTCCTTTTTATTCTCTTGGTCTGGTTACTACAGGCCCTCACACCATTTTATGTTAATTATGCGGACCCGCCCGCCCGGACAGACTCGATAGACTCGAACGACTCGCTAGACTCGACGAACTCGATAGACTCAACGTACTAAATCCCCATAATGTTGTAGCCGCAGTCGACGAAGATCGTCTCGCCGGTGATCCCGGTCGACAGATCGCTGACTAGGAAGAGAGCCGTATTGCCAACTTCCGCGACGGTGACGTTTCGCTGCAGCGGCGTTTTTTCGCCGACGTAGCTGAGGAGCGAGCCCATATTTTTGACCCCGCGGGCAGAAAGAGTGTTGATAGGGCCGGCCGAGATCGCGTTTACGCGGATGTTGCTCTTGCCGAGATCGGCTGCGAGATATCGTGTCGAAGATTCCAATGCCGCTTTGGCGACGCCCATGACGTTGTACGAGGGCACGACCTTTTCCGAGCCGTAATATGTCATCGTGACAATGCTGCCGCCGTCGGTCATCAGAGGCAGAGCCGCCCGGGCGACCTGCGTCAGCGAATATGCACTGATCTCGAGAGCCGTGCGAAACGCGTCACGCGATGTATTGAGAAATTCACCCTCGAGCGCTTCTTTCGGGGCGAACGCGATGGAGTGGACGACGAAATCGAGCCGCCCGTACTTCTTCCCAATAGCGTCGAATGCGGCGTCCACCGATTCCTGATCGCTGACGTCACACGGCACGACGAGCGAATCCGGCACCTCTGCGGCGAGCTTTTCGACGTTTTCCTGCAGGCGTTCGCCCTGGTAGGTAAACGCGAGCCTTGCACCGTTTTCGGCACAGGCCTGGGCACATGCCCACGCGATCGAACGCTTGTTCGCGACGCCCATTATCAATCCGATCTTGTCTTTTAACATAAGCTTTTTAATGAAATTCGACGAATAACGACCAAATTGTGCGAGTTTAGCGCACGCCGCGACGATCCATCCGTTCATGTATTTTAATCCGTAACATATATCTTTTGCAGCGATTCGAAATCGAGCAAGCGGATGTCGATATCGACCGGCGTGTCGGAGAATCGCCGCGTGATCAGCATCGACCGGAGCTTTTCTTCCTCGTCGGCGGTCAGCTGGGTAACGAGCACCAGCATCAACCGCAACTTAAGCCGCAGCCGCATTTCGGCAAGATTCTTCTTTGCCTGAACGATCTTTTTGAGCATCGATTCGATCTTGTCCTGCCGCACGTCCGGGACGACGAGGAACGAGACCTCAATGCAGGTGATCATGTCCTGCTCGATCAGGATCGCGTCGAAGTGCGTCGAGCCGAGCTGCACGTGACGGAGGAGCGGCATCTTCTCTTCCTGCTGGATCTGGCGAAGGGCGAGATCCTCGGCGACTATGTAGGCCGAGAGCAGGTCGGGCATCTGATCTTCTTCGACGCCGAGAAGGCGGGTCAGTTCGCGGACCTCGAGATTTACGTTTTGCCGCTGGAGCTCGGGCATCGCGGCGTCCCACTTAACGAGCCGGCGGTCGCTGGTCGCGATAAGGCGGCGATTACGGCTCAGATTCAAAACGATATATGCCGCAACAAAGAAAGCGGCGGCGATCAGTAATACTGCCGGCGTCCACAAACCGTCGCGAACCGTGACGATCGCTCCGGCACCAAGACACATAAACGCCAACGCCCCCGCGATAAAGAGGGCATAGCCGGTCGACCGCCGCTCGAAACGAGCCAGCGGATTCTCCGTTTTGTCCGGCAATGCGGCTTGCGCGGCCGCGGCTTTAACCTGCTGTTGTGGCACGTTCAAATGGGATGTCGTCAAAGTGCGTCATCTGCTTAAAGTCCCTGAAACGCTGGTTGATCTCAGGATAATCGAGGGCGTCGACCCGCTCGGTGCCGAATTTTTCGACGTTGAACGACGCCATTACCGATCCGTAGATCATCGCCCGGCGAAGGATCTCGTCGGTGATCTCCGTGTGGCTGGCGAGATAGCCCATAAAGCCGCCCGCAAATGTATCGCCCGCACCGGTCGGATCGTAAACGCTCTCGAGCGGATACGCCGGAGCCGTGAAGTAACTGTCCCGCGTGAACAATGTCGCGCCGTACTCGCCTCGTTTGATGACGACCGCTTTTAATCCGAGGTCCATGATCGCTCTCGCCGCCTTGTAGATACTCGGCTCGTCGGTCAACTGTCGCGCCTCGGCGTCATTGATGATGATGCAGTCGACGACCTTGATCGTCTCCAGCAGAGCGTCCTTCATCGATGAGATCCAGAAATTCATCGTGTCCATCGCGACAAATTTCGCGTCGGGGCACTGTTCGCGAACCTGCTTTTGCAGCATCGGCAAAATATTTGCGAGAAAGAGCATATCCGCCTCTTTCGATCGGTCCGAGAGTTTGGGGTCGAACGTCTCGAAAACATTTAGCTGCGTGTCGAGCGTGTGGGCCGTATTCATGTCATAGTCATAGCGGCCGCTCCAGAAAAAGGTCTTGCCGTCGGGGACGACCTGGATGTCGTCGGTATTGATCGCGTGCCGCTTGAATACCGCCCACTCATCATCGCCGAAATCGCCGCCGACAACCCCGACCGCATTCACCTGCGTAAAGAAGCTCGCCGACAACCCGAAATGCGTCGCCGCACCGCCAAGTATCTTTTCGCGTTTGCCAAACGGCGTTTCCAAAGCGTCAAACGCAACCGAACCAACTACTGTTAAAGACATCTATTAAAAATTCTCCAAAATTAGGTTATTTGTTTTCGAACCGGGAACTTAATCGGTCGCCGACGGAAGCGAGTTCGAACAGCTGAATCTTAGCGGTTCGATAGTTGACTTGCACAACTTCAGCCGCCGCCTCAAAACGAGGATCGGATTTCGCAGAAACCAAATTCATCCCGACTCGCACGCCATCGGCCTTACCCTTATCTATCGTTCCAAAAAACTTTTCCCCTTCAAATTGAACGCTCAAGATCTGGGTAGCGAATGGACGCTCTAGTAGATAAGAAGCCCAATTTTCAGGTAGTTGCGGAAATCCAACGACCGGCGACAAGCTCGAACCAAAGTCAAGCTTGGTATTTAACTTATCGCGAACTTCAAACACTCCAATGTAACTGTCAATATGCAGGCCCGCCCGCGGTTCAATGCCGAGATTGACAGCGTTGACAAACGATAACAACTGAGAATTAGCTATCAAATAAATCCGATCGGACCAGGTGGCCAGCCATGAGACGTGAGTTGCCCTGTTCTTACTATTTTCCAGAAGGATATCGGTGAACTTGCCATTACCATCATCTTGAATCAATGTTACCGGTTTGAAAATAACACTATCCGCTTGCACCCTAAAGTTTCCGGTTTCTGAGGTCTTGAAAGTACAGCTCGAATATTCGCTTTTGTAAGTCCCGTCGGCCATCAAGGTGGTGATCGAAGAGGAAGATTTCGTACCGTAGGCGTACGTCCCGGCTAATTCCTCAAATCGGAATTCTCGACCGGTTTGCGCAGACAAATTGACCGCTAAGATCAGGATTGCGAGCACGGCCGCGAATCCAATTCCGTTATTCACTCTACGTAACACTGCAGGCTATTTTACACGCCACGGCGGGTTTTTGCGATTTTCGCCGGCACGGAACAGGCAAATTTTGTTTCCGTTGGGGTCGCGGAGGTATGCCTGGCGCCAGAGCCAGTCGCGGTCGGTGGGGTCTTCGTCGAATTCGAGGCCAAGGGATTTGAGGCGATCGACCTCGGAGTCGAGGTCGTCGCACTCGAAATAGAGGACGATGTTGTTGGTCGTGACGGCCTCGTCATCGATGTTGACGGAGAGCGTGGATTCGCCGTCGGGGCACTCTAGACGGGCGTAACGCGGCAGGGAATCGACGATGCGTTTGAGGCCGAGCTTTTCGAAGAACTCGACCGTTTCGACCGGTCGCGCCGAGTAAATGGTGACCTGGTTGAGATCCATTTTGGAGGGCGTACACTCTTGTCCGCATGAGGGCCGCTTCGGCCCGAACAATTCACTAAGTATCTTCCATTTCTCGCCGGAGGAACCGGCGATGCGGACAAGAGTGTCCGCTCTCCGTCGGCTACTCTTTCGGGATCAATTCGAGGGTCTTTTTGGCTTCCTCGAAGTATTTACTTTCGGGATATTTCTGGACGATCATCCCGAGGTAAACACGGGCATCCTCCTTCAATTTTTCAGGAGCGAATCGCTTTTTCTCTTTCTCGGATTTGAGGTCCAGTTTCTGTTTCCCTTTGTTTTCCGACAGATAGTAGCTGCTCATACCGGCGAGGTAGAGGAACTCGTCGATCTTCGAAAAATCCGGATACGCAGCGAACGTTTCGTCGAATCGGAGTATCACCTGTTTGTAGGCCTTTTTTCCGGGTGCAAAGCCCTGCCAGGCGACATCCAAATTGTGCTTGGCGTCCGCCTCCATCAACGGATCACGGTCGATCGCAGGTGTGACGTTGCGCTGAGCAATCGCAGAAAACGAAAAAATCCCGATCGCGGCAACAGCAAAAACTAAAGATAAGAACCTTTTCATAAGCTATTTTGATGTGCACTTAGAGCTTTAGGTTTTCTCAGTGTTCTTTGTGTCTCCGGCTTCGTGAACTTTGTGTTAGAAGATCATTTAACACAAAGGGCACAAAGTGAAGACACAAAGTGCACGTAGAGGGATCAACGGTACTTACCGATGATCGCGTCGAGCTTCTTTGCCGTTTCGGCCGGCCAGAGGTCGGGGGCGGTGAAGATTGCGTTCTTCGTGGCTCCGGCGAACTGGTTTGGCGTTGTTTTGGCGGCGACGCGTTTGACGGCGTCTTTTAGAACGAGCTGGGCATTGCGGACGTTCTTGTTCAAATATTCGATGACCATGTCGACGGTGACGTCGTCGTGGCCCTCGTACCAGCAATCGTAGTCGGTGACGAGAGCGACCGTCGCGTAGGCGATCTCGGCTTCGCGGGCGAGTTTGGCTTCCTGCAGGTTGGTCATCCCGATGACGTCCATTCCCCATTGGCGATAGACGTTGGACTCGGCCTTGGTCGAGAACGCCGGCCCTTCCATACAGATGTACGTCCCGCCGCGATGCGTTTTGACGCCGACCTCGCGGCACGAGGCCTCGAGGATGTCGCCAAGCTCATTGCAAACCGGATGGGCGAACGTGATGTGGCCAACGATGCCTTCGCCAAAGAAGGTCGATTCGTGGGCACGGGCACGGGTGCGGTCAAAAAACTGGTCAGGGATCACAAAATCGGTCGGTGCGTATTTCTCCTGCAGCGAGCCGACCGCCGAGACCGAAAGAATGTACTCGACGCCGAGCAGCTTCATGGCGTAGATGTTCGCCCGAAAGGGAAGTTCGCTGGGCGTGAGCCGATGCCCGCGGGCGTGCCGCGGAAGGAATGCCACCGTCACGCCGTCCAACTCGCCCACGATAAACGCGTCCGACGGCTTGCCAAAAGGCGTATCAACCGCCACCTCGCGCACATTCTGCAACTCCGGCATCTGGTAAAGCCCGCTGCCGCCAATAATTCCTATATTTACTTGTTCCATTATTGTTCGAGCAACTATTTCTTACCGCAATCAAACCCTGTCACGACAGCGGAAAGCTCACCCGCATTACGTTTTTGCAGCAACGATTCGATTTTGTCGAATTTGGTCTTGGGATTGTCCGAAACACCATTTTCGTAAGCTTTGAGTGCGAGCAAAAGGCCAGAGAGTTGGGCTGCGTTTTCGTCATTTGCTTTATCCGGTGAGCCGATCTTAAAGGCTCCCATACCGATCGTGTAACCCATTGTCATCATCGATGAGTTCTTATTCTTTTTATCGCTGAATAAGCCAAAAACTTGGCCGCATACGATGAGATGAACGTCTTCGGTTTCGATCAGCCATTTGAGAGCACGTTCCTGCTGCCCGGCGGCTTCCTTTGACTTCGTATTCGCTTCGATCGCCTTCGCAGCGTCGATCACATTCTGCTTGTCGTCTTGCGCCAGAGCCGTCTGAAAAAGAGCTAAAGTCGCGAGGATGAGAGCAAGACTTTTGAATTTCCGCATGTGTAGCTAATCTCCCTGAATGATCATTTTTCCAATTGTACGGCAACTATTTTTCCATTAACTTCTGTCAATGTGCAAATCGGAATGTCGGGGTCATGATAGAAAAGGCAGAGCCAATTTTCGGCGAGGGCTTGCGGAAGGATGCGTTTCTTAAAGGCGAGCGTTTCGACCGGAAAGAGGTCAAAGCCCGCGACCCACGCCAGCGGCAGGTGCTGCCGCATCGGGACCAGGTCGGCAAAGCCATAGAGCGTGCGGCCGCCGCGGTCGAGGCGAACGGTCTGCATCGTCTCAGAATGGCCGCGGACCTGTTCGAACCGGAGGCCCTCGATCGGCTCGTACGTGTCGGGCATTAGTTCAAGCTGGCCGCTGTCCAGCATCGGGCGCCAATTTTCGGGCAAGTAGCTTGCGCGGTCGCGTTCGTGCGGGTGCTCGGCGTGGTTGAATTCGCTTTTCGAAACAAGGTAACGGGCGTTCGGGAATTGGGGGACGATTAGCGGTTCTGAAGAGAGAACCACCCCGGCAGCCGAAGCGGCTGCCACCCCTCCTTCGTAAGGAGGGGAGCTCAGAACCGTGTTACCGCCGGCGTGGTCAAAATGCAGGTGCGTGTTTATGACGATCGTGATGTCTGCGGGGCGGCAGCCTGCGATGTTCTCAAGCGACTCGGCGAACGGCCGTTTGCGATCGATACCGTACATTGCGGTCTGTTTTTCGGACCACTTTTCGCCGATGCCCGTCTCGATCAGCACCTTTTCGGTGCCCGTGTCGATGAACAGGCAATTCATGTTCATCCGGATCCGATTGAGTTCATCGGCCGGACAAACTCGCTCCCAAACGACGCGAGGGACGACACCGAACATCGCCCCTCCGTCTAATTTGAATTCCGCGTCGGGAATGATCTCGACGCGGTAATCACCAAATTGCATTTACTTCTTTTTAGCTTCCGGCTTCTTCGGCTCGGGCTTAGCCGGCTTTTCGCCGGGCTTGTCGCCATCGCCGGGGTCTGCTCCCGGAGGCGGCTGCATTTGCTGCATCTGCTGCATTTGTTTTTGCTGCATCTGCTTCATCTGCTCTTCGGTCACCTCGGGCACGGTGAAATCGGTCGGGACCGTGACATTGTTCTTAGCGACAATATCGTCGAGCAGAGCCTTTTCCTTTTCGGTCTCCAGCTTGTTCCGGACATAATCATTTATCGGCATTTCACGAGCCGTCGGATTATCCGGGTCCTTGAAACCGGTCGAGATCAGGATGTGGCGGACGTCATAGGTCTCAGCCGGCGAACCGTCTTTCTTGCCGAGCGCACGTTCCAGCTTGATGATATGGAAACCGTAATCGGTCTCGACGAGGTCGGGTGCCACCTGGCCTGCCTGAAGTGCGAGAGCTGCCTGCTCAAATGCCGGCATCATCTTTCCTTTCGTGACATCCTTGTAGAGTCCGCCCTGCAATTCACCCGTCTTCGGGTCCTTGTTGCCCGGATCGGAGGTGAATTCGTTGGCAAGTGCCGCAAAATCCTCACCGGCTTTCGCCCGGTTCAGGATCTCGGTCGCCTTTTTCTTCTTCTCTTCCTTGCTGAGTTCCGGATGATCGGCGATGTACTTGGCAATTTCGTCGTCGGTAACCTTTAGCTTGTCAGCGACCTTGGTCGAATAGATACGTGCGAGGAACTGTGCCTCCTGCAATTTCGTCTGCAGGGCAACGCGGTCGGCGAGCTCCTTGGAGATCTGGCCGGCGGCGAGTTTGGATTTGTATTCGTTGTAGTAGATCCTGATCTTGGCAAAAATGTCGCGTGCCTGTTTCTTCTCGTCGTCCGAGATCTCGCGATCCTTCATGTCGGGGTTTCCCGATTTGAGCAGGGCGATCTTAGTGTCCAAGAAGTTCTGGAATTCTTCCTCGTGCGTGCGGCTGTCAGCCGGAGCTCCGAGTCCGATCTTTTCCATAAACGAGGTGAAGGCTCCCGGACCGGTCTTGGGCTGACTGTCCTGGCCCCAATACGCATTTACCTGATCCTCGGTGATGAAACCAAAAGGCGGCATCGGGCCCTTGTCCTTGTTCAGGTCGCGGTCGTAATTGACGGCCGTGATCTCCGCCTTGATATTTTCAAGTTCCTGTTTATTGATCGGGTCGTTTGCCAGGCCTTCGGCCTGAGCTTCGCTGGCGAACGCAAGCAGTTCCTTGAGATTATCAAGCTGCTGCTTTTTCATATCCGGATCTTCGGAAAATCTTTTTAGCACAGCCGGGTTGCTCTTTGCCACGTCGGCGAGCAGCATCTCGACCTCTTCGCGGCTCATCGAATTAAACGACTCATTCGCCGAACCGCCGACCTTTTTCTTCCAAACCACAAGGCCAAGGCCGATCGCCAAAATAACGACCACCAATACCAGCCCTTTTGTTAAATTATTCAATTTCCAAAGTCCTCACTTCTCTTTAATCAGACGTTAGCCAAACGAACAGCATAACAAACGATGCCGTTTTCAGCTAATCAAAACTGCTAATCCGCAGTTTGTACCAGTTCCAGCAAAACCCCACCCGATGCCCCCGGATGAACAAATGCAACGAGGCATCCCTCGGCACCGATCCGCGGCTTCTCATCTATTAAACGCATTCCCTGCGACTTGAGTTTCGCAAGTGACGCCTCGATGTCGTCGACCTCGACCGCAATATGGTGAATACCGCCGCCTCGCTTCTCGAGGAACTTGCTGATCGGCGAATCGTCGCTTGTCGGCTCCAGCAGCTCGACACGGCTCTCGCCGATCGGCAGCATCGCGACCCTAACCTTTTGATCTTCAACGACTTCCGTATGGACATTTTCCAAGCCGAGAGCGTCCGACCAGAACTTCAGGGCGTCGTTGATGCCTTTTGTAGCGATGCCTAGGTGGTTGATCTTCATAATCTAAGTTGCAGAAGCCCGCACAAAGTAACGGCGTTCTCACTGACTATACAATGCCGCCCTAATCTTAGTGCTCTGCGGCAAAAGTGCCCTAACGTTCAATATCTATTACCAACGCCCTTACTTCGTGCGGGCTTCCGCAATTATCGCCTCGATCGCCGAATACGGGTCATTTTGTTTTTCGGCGATCTGCTGAGCAAGTTTGTCGAGCTTTTCTCTCGTTCCGTTTTGTTTCATCAGGTCCGAGAGCAGCCGTTCCTGCAGGAGCTCCAACAGGCGCCATCGCGCGATCGCCGTCTTTCTGGCAATGCCCCGCGACTCGCCGGTTTGAAACTCATAATAACTTTTGATGGCGGCGGCGAGGTCTTCGATGCCCTTCGATTCGGTGGCGACGGTTCGGACGATCGGCGGGTTCCACATGTCGGGCCGGTGGGCAAGAGAAAGCAGTGCCTCGAGCTCCTTTTGAGTGCGGATGACGCCCTCGCGGTCGGCCTTATTGATGACGAAAACGTCGCCGATCTCCATTATCCCGGCCTTGATCGCTTGAATGTCGTCGCCCATTCCCGGCACGAGCACAACGACCGAAACGTCCGCGGTTTTGACGATCTCGACTTCGTCCTGGCCGACGCCGACCGTCTCGACGATCACCTTGTCGAACCCGGCGGCGTCGAGGATCGACACCGCGTCCACAGTCGCACGCGAAAGCCCGCCGAGATTGCCGCGGGTCGCCATCGAACGGATAAAAATGTTCTTATCGAGCCCGATCGTCGACATTCGGATGCGGTCGCCGAGGATCGCTCCGCCCGAGAACGGGCTCGACGGGTCAACGCAGATGATGCCGATCTTTTCCCCAAGATCTTTGTAATAAAGCGCGAGTTTGTCGACGAGCGACGATTTGCCGGCACCCGGCGATCCGGTGATGCCGACGACCGTTGCCTTACCGGTTTTGGGATAGACCGCCTTCATCAAGGCGGCTGCATCGTCCGCACCGCTCTCAACTGCGGTGATCGCGCGGGCCACCGCACGCGGTTGGCCGTTGAACAATTCTGTAAAGGATTCGAAGACGGGCATTCTAATTGTTTGGCTTCTTGACGAACTTGACCTCGCGGAACGTTGACCCGTTCCAGAGCAGATAATGGATGCCTTGTTTCGGATTGGTGTAGTTAAGGTCCGAGCCGCCGACCAAACCGTTCAGGATCAGCAAGTTGCTCTCGGGTTTGAAAACCAGTGTCTCGAGGTCGTCCGACCAGGCGGCCAACCCGTTTCCTACGCCTTCAAGCTGTCGCGGGAAGAATACTCGCCCGTTTCGCTGGTCGATGACGCCGCTCTCTGTGCAATTCGTGCCGCAGCCCCAGGTCGCGATCGTGTAATGGCCGGAAAAATTCACGCCGCCCTTCGCCGCTTCGCGTAAATTGGTGCGAAACATTCGAGCATTTTTGTGGCTCTTAAGGTCTACCGTTACCGGTTTCAATTTTTCAACGCGGACCTTGTATTTGGCAAAGGCTGGATCATCTGCAGTTTGGCCTGATGCCTGGTAAGCGAAAAAGAGGAACAAAAACAATATTAAGGAGATAGATCTCATAGCCCCCGATTTTCTCATTTTTCAGGGCCAAAACAAAAATGACGAGCCGCTCGGCCCGTCATATCTGATCGAATTAGATCCTATCGCTAAAAATTACATCTGACCTTCGTCAGCCGAGGGCCCGTAGATCGACGGGACGGGAATGTCGTTCAGGCGGAGGTAGACCGAGAGCTGTCCGCGATGATGGATGATGTGGTTCATCACGAATGAACGCATGACTGCGACTTTCGGCATTGTCATGTAGACCTGATCGCCGTTACGCATCGTCCAGTCGGTCATGAACGTCTCGTCCGACGTCTCGGCGATGATGGCCTTGGCCTTGGCGACGTGATCGTCGAAGAACGCCAGCAATTCCTCAGATGAAGCAGGTTCGAACGGCTTGTAGTCCATTGCAGCGAAATCGAGAACATCGCTCTTAAGCGTTTCCTTGGTCCAGCCGAACATCTCGCCGCAATGCGTCGCGAGACGGCCCATCGTCATCGATTTGTCGTGCGGCTTCCAGTCGAACTTGTCGGCAGGGACGCGTTCGAGCACCTGTCGGGTGACCTTTGCCTCGTTGTCTAATTCACCTAAGAATGCCGATGCGATTCGGCCCGAACTCTGCGCGGTACTTGTACTCATATTTCTTATCTCCTGTGTTTGAATTTGGAACTAGATAATAGCAAAAGCGTTTCATAGATGCAACATGAAACACACAATTTCTCGAACTTTCTTTCGATGCTCTAGTATACGCCGAAACCGGGACAGGAGACATCAAACTACACGAAATGTTTACATTGATTTGAGAAGGTTCTTCGCGATGACGATCCGCTGGATCTCACTCGTGCCTTCGCCGATCGTGCAGAGTTTTGAATCGCGCCAGTATTTTTCGGCCGGGTAATCTTTGGTATATCCGTAGCCGCCGTGGATCTGGACCGATTCTTCGGAGACACGGACCGCCGTTTCCGACGCGTACAACTTCGCCATCGCGGACTGCTGCGTTACGGGTTTCTTGGCGTCCTTCGTCGCAGCCGCACGGAGCGTCAGCAGTCGGGCACAATCGATCTGAGTCGCCATATCCGCGAGCTTGAACTGGATCGCCTGAAACTCCGCGATCGGTTTGCCAAACTGCTCGCGTTCCTTCGCATATTTGACGGCTGCCTCATAGGCACCCTGAGCGATGCCGACCGACAGGGCCGCGATCGAGATGCGGCCGCCGTCGAGCACCTGCATCGCCTGGTGGAATCCGTCGCCCTCGCTGCCGAGCCGGTTCTCGTCCGGGACGTAGCAATCCTCAAATACGACCGACGCGGTCTCGGATGCTCGCATCCCGAGCTTGTTCTCCTTTTTATCGGAGCGGAATCCCTCCATCGACTTATCGAAAATGAACGCCGAAATGCCGCGGCTGCCTTTTTCCTTGTCGGTCACGGCAACGGCGACGAGCGTGTTGCAGGCGATAGCGTGGGTGATGAAATTCTTGGAGCCGTTCACTTTCCAGCCGCCGTTTGATCGAATGGCGTTGGTACGCGTTCCCGATGCGTCTGATCCGGCTTGTGACTCGGTCAAGCCCCAAGCGCCGAAACTCTCGCCGGTGACGAGCGGAACGAGGTACTTCTGCTTTTGCTCCTCGCTGCCGAACATATATATGTGGTTCGAACAGAGCGAATTATGGGCGGCGACTGACAGCCCGACCGAGCCGCAGACACGGCCGAGTTCCTCGATGATGGTCGCGTATTCAACGTAACCCATGCCCGCGCCGCCGTATTCTTCGGGGAATAAAACTCCCATCAGGCCAAGCTCGGCAAGCTTGGGACGGAGTTCCTCGGGGAAATGCTGCGACTCGTCCCATTCCATGACGTGAGGCAGGATCTCGCTCTCGGCGAATTCGCGGATGCTGTATTTTATCTGCAGTTGCTCTTCGGATAATTCAAAGTCCATAATTCGATGTGTATAACAAAGTATTATGATGACATAACGTCGGGTATATAGGCAACTTTCAGCCTGTGATTTGTCGGCTTGCCCTTTGGGGCAAAGTGTAACTAAACTCGGAGTTATGGACTGGAAAGAAAATCTGCTGACGACCGACGACCAGATCAGGGAACTGTTGAAGAACACTAAAACGATTGCGGTGCTGGGCATCAAGCCCGAGGATCACGGCACGCAGCCGGCATTTTACGTTCCGAAATACATGGCGGATGCCGGATACGAGATCATTCCGGTGCCCGTTTACTATCCTGACGTGACTGAGATCCTGGGGAAACCGGTCTACCGCGGTTTGAACCAGGTGCCTGGCGAGATCGATCTGCTAAACGTGTTTCGGCGATCAAAGGACATCCAAATGCACACCCTGGAGATACTCTCGAAAAAGCCGAAGGCGGTGTGGTTCCAGCTGGGGATACGAAATGACGAGGTCGCCGAGACGCTCGCGACCGCAGGCATCAAGGTCGTGCAGGACCTTTGCCTAATGGTCGAGCACCGCGCGCTTTTGAACTAGGCCGGCTCTTTGCTTTTTTCCCTTTGCCGGTCGGATCGGTCCGAAATGCTTCGAGCTCCTCGGCGGTGAGCGAACGGCTCGTTCCGACGGAAAGATACGGGTCGCTGATCGGGCCGATCGCGATACGCTTCAGCTTTACGACCGAGTGCCCGATCGCATCGAACATCTTGCGGATCTGCTGATTGTGCCCTTCGTGCAAGGTCACCTCGTACCAGCCATTTTTTTCCGTATGTTTTAGCTCTTTTATTTCGGCCGGAGCGGTCTTAAAGCCGTCCTCGAGCGTGACGCCGCGCCGCAGTTTGTTGATCGCAACCGGCGTGGGCATGCCCTTGACCTTAACGTCGTAGACCTTCGGTATCATGCGTGACGAGGCAACGTAATTTGTAAAGTCGCCATCGTTGGTCAGGATGATGAGCCCTTCGGTGTTGTAGTCGAGCCTGCCGACCGGGTGCAGTCGGCCGTGGCCTTTGACGAGGTCGACTACGAGTTTGCGGCCCTCAGGGTCGGCGGCGCTTGAGAGATAGCCCTTTGGCTTGTTGAGCAAAACATAAACGTTTGAGCGTTTTTGAAGAGCTGGATTGATCAGCTTGCCGCGGACCTTGATGTGGTCTTTTTCCGGGTCAGCCTTGGTCCCGAGTTCGATCACGATCTCGCCGTTGACCGAGACATCGCCGGCCTTGATAAGCTCCTCGGCCGCACGGCGGGAAGCGATCCCGGCCTGGGCGATAAGTTTTTGTAGTCTTTCCTGCATATGAAACTATTTCACCACAGAGAGCACAGAGAACACAGAGAGAAAAGAAGAAATACGAATTTCTCCGCGTGCTCTGTGTTCTCAGTGGTGAATATTATTGAACCAGATCTTCGAAATCCTCGATGCTCGGAAGTTCCGACAGATCGTTCAATCCGAACTGGATCAGAAAATCTTTCGAGGTGCCGTACTGCATCGGGCGGCCGACGGTTTCCTTGCGGCCCTTGGCGACGATGAGGCGTTTGTCGAGGAGCGTTTTGATCGCGGAGGCGGATTGGACGCCGCGGATCTCGAGAATTTCGGGCACGGTCACGGGCTGTTTGTAGGCGATGACGGCGAGCGTTTCGAGCGAGGCGAGTGAGAGCTTTGCCGAAGGGCGTGTTTTCAGGAAACTACGTACTTCCTCGTGAAAATCGGTTCGTGTCGCGAGCTGCCAACCGCCGGCGATCTCGCGCACCTGGAGGCCGCTGTCACGCGAAAGATAATCGCTCTGCAGCTGTTCGATCGCCGCCTCGATGCTCTCGCGTTCCTCCTCAAGCACGTCGGCGAGCACCTTGGTCGTGACCGGTTCACTCGCGACGAAGATCAGGGCTTCGACGAGCGCAACTAGCTGTCCGGGGCTGCGGGCCTCTCTCGGGGCCGATACAATTTCTTCCTCGTCCATAAAAAATAAACCACAGACTAACACAGATGAACACGGATAAGAATTTCTCCGAACCGTGTCTTTCCGCGTCGGCCTGCGGTCAGATCTTCTTCAAAATTACATCACCGAAGGTCGTCGCCTGGAGCAATTTCACGCTCTCGGTCCGGACGATCTCGAGCACGGCGGTAAACGCCGTGACTATCTCGCGTTTTGAGTGCATTTCCTCGAAAAACTTGAGCATGCTGACCTCGCCGAACTCGAAAATGCGCTTTTTGAGCGTCCGCATCATATCGGCGAGCGAGATCTCTTCGCGTTCGATCTCGAGCTTGATCTCGTCGACGTGACGGGCGACTATCTTTTGAAAGACGGTCAGCAAGTCGAAAACGGAGGCGTCGATCTCGGCGTTATTGTCGTCGGACTCGATCGGGCCGCGGGTGAATATCGCCTGTTCGACAGTGGAGCGTTCATAAAGCATTCCGGCGGCGGTCTTGAACTTTTCGTATTCGAGCAGCCGATCGACAAGCTCCTGTCGCGGATCCTCGATCTCCTCTTCCTCGCCGGCGAACGGGTCGCGCGGCAGCAGCATTTTCGATTTGATCTCGATCAGCGTCGCTGCCATTACGAGAAAATCCGCCGCTATCGAGATATCGAGCCGCTTCATCAGCCTTATATACTCAAGGTATTTCTCGGTGATACGGGCTATCGGGATGTCGAAAATATTTGCTTGCTCCTGCCTGATGAGGAACAGAAGCAGGTCGAGCGGGCCGGCAAAGTCGCCGATCTTGATCTTCAGGTCCTCGCTCGCGCCGCCGACGATCTGGGCGGTCGACTCGCGAAAATCGAATGTAAATTGTTCAGGCTGCTCGTTCAAACGTATTTAGTTTCGCGCAGGTAGATGATGTAGTCGATCACCGGCGGCTCAAACCCGGATTCGCGGAGTTTGAGCATTATATTGCCCCGATGTATCGACGAATGCAAAACGACGTGCGACAGAATTTCGCGAAACGTGTTCTCGACACGCTTGCCCTTGCTCGTCCGATAGCGGACGGTAATGTCGAGGCCCTCTTCGTCAAAACCGCGGATCAGCCTTTCGTATCGGTTGGCATTTTCTTTCGCAAGCGTGCCGCATTCCGTGATCGAGAGCCTTGGCCAGAAATCGAACCCCGTCGAATCCTTGCCGTGCAGCCGCTCGAAATATTCCTGCTCGGTCGTCAGCAGATGCGCCAAAATTTCGCACGCCCGCTCGCACTCGTTCTCTTTCAACGCGACGACGATCCGGCGATTAGCCCAGTCGTTGTATCGGAAAAGCTCGCGCAGATGGGAAACAGTGTTCATGTGAAAAACGCTAAAGGTGAAAAAGTGAAAATGTTTAAATGTGAAAAAGCCGCTGTCGCGTGAGTTCCGAACTTTTTCACCTTTTCACTTTTTCACTTTTCCCCTTTCCCGTCCGCCGCGTGAGCTTTGAGGTCTTCGAGGCTGACGACGGTGAGGGCGGCTTCGTGCGTGGCGGCGAGATAGACCTGCGGGGCCATGCCGGCGTCAAGAGCCTCACGCCAACGGAGCATGCAGAGGCACCATTTGTCGCCTTCCTTGAGGCCTGGAAATGCATATTGCGGCATCGGCGTCGAGAGGTCGTTGCCTGCTGCCTTCGAAAATGCCAGGAACTCGTCCGTCGCCCGAATGCATACCGTGTGGCGGCCGGTGTCGTCGAGGCCGGTGCGGCAGTACCCGTCGCGGTAAAAGCCGGTCATCGGGTCGGTGCAGCACATTTCGAGCTCGCCGCCGAGGACATTTTTCGGTTTTGGGCGGTGCCCGTTACCATTCCCGTTGGTGTAGCTCATTTTTTTGTACTGCTTGCCGCGACCTTGGCTACGGTATTTTCCGACGAGCTTCCGGTGATGATCGGCCGCTTGCCGTTGACGAATCGCGAATAATTGACCGTGTTATTGGCGCCGTTGAGAGAGATCTCCATCGCGGCGTCGCCGTCCACCTGATTATTGTCGCCGTTGAGGACGATCTGGCGGCACGGGCCCTTGATGGTAACGACGCAGCGGTCGCCGTTGATGGTAACGCGATCAAGTTTTTTGCAGGTGAGGGACTTTTTCTGGTCCTGGCCGTTGACGCTCAGCGTCTCACCCTGGACGCTCGTATCGACCTGGACGACATCCGCGGGATCGATCGGAACTTCGGTCGGCGTCGGTTCGAGGGTCGGCGTCGGCGTGCCGTTGAATTTTTCCATCTCACGTTTCGCGGTCTCGCTACGCATATCGCATCCGGCAAGAAACGCGAAAACCACTAGACAAGTAATAACGGTAAATGCCTGTTTCATATGCGTATTTTTACCACAGAGAACGCAGAGAACACAGAGGCGAAAGGCGGTTTTATCGCGATCATCGCTCACTTGCGGCCCGCTCAAGACCGTGGTGAACATGCGCGTCCGGCATCAGCCGAGTATTTCCAACGCCTTTTCAACCGGCCGGGCAAGGACCGCCCTGTCGCCGACCTCGACTATCGGCCGCTGGATAATGCTCGGGTATTTGACCATCGCGGCGATGACCTGCTTGTCCGATGAGTCCTTGTTAATGCCCGCCAGCTTGAAGTCAGGCTCTGCCCGCCGCAGCACATCCCACGGCCGCACATCGGCTTTTTTCAGCAATGCAGCGAGTTTCCGCTCGGTGAACGGCTCGATAAAATAATTGACCTTTTTCCAGTCGATGCCCTTCGATTCGAACAACTTGTTCAAATTGCGGCACGTCGTGCAGGTCGGTTTTTCGTAAACGGTGATCTTGTCCATATTTGATCAGTTGATCGAGCGTCCCTTCGTCGATCAGTGAGCACCCGTTGGAAGGTGCTCTTTCAGATACCGCGTCAGCAGGCTGTAAAGATGAAGCGTCGTGCCCTGGCCCTCAGAGATGCTGTGCGTCCGGCCGGGGTACGGCATGATCGTGAAAGGCTTGTTCGCGGCGACCAATGCATTGATCAGATATTCCGTTTGTTGGAAATGCACGTTGTCGTCGCCAGTGCCGTGGACGATCAGCAGGTCGCCCTTCAGGTTCGCGGCCTGTTTGATCGCCGAGCTGTTGTCATAATCTTCCGGGTTGTCCTTTGGCAGGCCCATATAGCGTTCCGTATAGATCGTATCGTAATAGCGATTGTCCGGTGCCGGGGCGACCGCCATTCCGACCTTATAGATGTCCGGATAACGGAACATCGCGTTGAGCGTCGCTACGCCGCCGCCGCTCCAGCCCCAAATGCCGACACGGGAGGCGTCGAGGAAAGGCATTTTCGCGAGCATAGCCCTGACAGCGTTTGCCTGGTCCTGCGAGCTGAGCACGCCGATCTTCCGATAGATGCTCTTGCGGAAGGCACGGCCGCGGGGAGAAGGCGTGCCGCGGTTATCGACGCTGGTGACAATGTAGCCCTGCTGCGTCAGCATCAGGAACCAGAAATATTGTGCGCCTGCAAACGAATCGTTGACAGTCGTCCCGGCGGGCTCGGTGTAGGCGTAATAAAGGACGGGATATTTCTTCGACGGGTCGAATCCGGGCGGCTTCATCATCCAGCCGTCGAGCGTGACGCCGTGGCCGATGTCCACCTTGAAGAACTCAGACGGCCCGCGATCCAGCTTATCGAGCTTTGCCTGCGGTGCGTCATTGGTCACAAGGTGTCGGGCGATGGTCTTGTCGGTGAGCCTGAGAAGGTCGATGTGGCTGTATTTACCGAATGACGACGAGCTTTGGATGGCCCATTTGCTGTTGGGCGAAAAATCGTAGTTGTTCCAGCCGGTAAATTCCGCCGGCGTGACACGTTCGTCGGTGCCGGTGCCGTCGAGCCGCGAGCGGTAAAGGTAACGCTGAGTGGCATTGTCCGGCGAAGCGATGTAGTAAACCCATCCGCCTGCTGCGTCGACCGCCGAAATGCTCATCGCGTCAAAATTGCCCTTCGTGAGTGGCCGAATGTCCTTGCCGTCGTCCGAGACCGAATATGGCCGCCGCCACCCGTCGCGTTCGCTCACCCACAGGAAGCGTTTGCCGCCGTCGAGCCACTTCATTTCGGGCAGCGTCACATCGACCCAGGCGTCGTCCTTTTCGGTCAGCACGGAATGCGACTTACCGGTCTTGGCGTCCGCGACCAGGACCTGCAGGGTGTTTTGCAGGCGGTTGATATGCTGGAGAAATATCTCGTTCGGGCCGGCCCAATCGACGGAGACGATGTAATTGTTGCGAAGGTCGCCGGGCGTATCGAGCCAGCGGATCGCACCGCCGCCGGCACTGATGACGCCGACGCGGACAGCTGCATTCTGGGTGCCGGTCTTGGGGTAGGGAATTCTGGTCAGTGTCGGATAGAGGCCCGCGGTGTCATTGAGCAGCAGAAAATCCTGGATACCGGAGGCATCAAACTGCCAAAACGCGATCGACCTGCTGTCCGGGCTCCAACGCCAGCAGTCGCGAAGGTCGAATTCCTCCTCGTTGACCCAATCGGACGTGCCGTTGATCAATGTGTGCGAACCATCATTGGTCAGTCTAGTGATCTTCAGGCTGGCGGCATCCTGGACGTAAAGATCGTTGTCGTGAACGTATCCGACCTTGCTGCCGTCGGGCGAGAATTTGGCGAACATCAGCGTTGACTCTTTCGCATCGCCGCCGAGCTTCGAGAGCCTGCCCGAGGCGAGGTCGAGAACCCAATAATCGCCGCGTGTGTTGTACCGCCAGACCTTTTTCGTATTGGTGTAAATGAGTACACGTTTGCCGTCCGCGGACCAATCGTAGCCGTCGAGTTCTAGCGGTTTTGTCTCGCCCTTCGGGATCAACTGCGCGGCCGAGAGCAGGAGGTCACGCTTGCCGGTCTCGATCTGGTACCGGACAAGGTCAAACGCGTCCTTAACCTTGTCTGACGGCTCAAATTTCGCGTACGAGTCGCCGTCCTTGAGCCACTCGAAACCTGGAAAGCGTTCGGGCCGGAATTCGCCGCTCGCGAAAATTCGTTCAACCGTGAGCTTCGGGTCAAACGCCTGTTGTGCAGTCTGAGCCTGAATGGCTGCCAACGGCGAGAGTGCCAGAACGAAAAGTCCGATCCGCAGAGCGATATTTGCACGGGAAAAGGTGTGTCGGGTATTCATAATTTGATCTTTCGGAACAGACCGTGCGCCAGCAAGCCAAGTCTGAACGATTTGTAGCTGATACGGAAGAAACGTGTTTTAGGTTCCGGTTAGGTAGGGAGCTGACATTTTCTTACGCCGCGGCGGACCGATGTTCGCCAGAAAGCACCGGCGTAAGGTTCTGAGTTTCCTCGTGGGTGAACACGCGCGACTTTGTTACAAATCTCAACCCAAGCGGAATCTCCAGCGAAAAGCTCGCGCCGCGGCCCTTTACCACGTCGATCGTTAGTTCCGTGTGCTGCCAGAATTCGAACTGGTCCTTTGCCATATAAAAATCGCACCCCGCGATCTCGCCCAACCAAACATCGCTCGCCCCGACCATGAACTCGCCCTTCGGATAGCACATCGGCGAAGAACCGTCACAGCACCCGCCCGATTGGTGGAACATCAGCTCGCCGTTTTTCGAGCGTAGTTGGTCGACGACCGCAGCGGCATCCTCTGTTATTTTTACTCGAAGGGTTTGGCCCATTTCGATTGCTCCTATACACTTAGTATGCATTCTCCAATCGAGCATGTCCGGCGAAATAATCGCCATAGGCGCCTCGATTCTCGAAAACTGCGGGATCAATACCGTTTGGCATGACTTCCCGATATCGCTTTCGATATTCCTCTCCAATGCGTTCCCAGCGTTTCATTGCATCTGGATCGTCGTCCAGCATAAACCAGTCCATATGAGCAATGAGACCAACTACGTAAAGCATCTCAGCGTCGTTCTCGATCGAGGACTCGAAATAATCGTGAACTTCTTTGAAAACCGGCAAAAGCATCTTCCGATTTTCCTGCCATGGATTTCTGAAACCGGTGATATGTTCTGGTTCAGTTGCACCGTACCAAGACAGAAATAGCAGATGAAGTCCTAACTCGCGATTTCGGTCTCCGCTCAACCACCTATCTCTTAGAATCGCATAGGCGTCGGCCAGCGTCGGTTCGCCGTCAACGCCTATGCTTCTATTTTCAAGTTCGAGGGCCTCAGCTGGAATGCTCATCAATTGCTAAAAGAATCCCATCGCCTTCTTATCGTAAGAGATGAGCATATTCTTCGTCTGGCGGTAATGGTCGAGCATCATCAGGTGATTTTCGCGGCCGAAGCCTGACTTTTTGTAGCCGCCGAACGGGGCGTGGGCCGGGTAGTTGTGGTAATTGTTTACCCAAACGCGGCCTGCCTGGATAGCACGCGGCACCCGATAAAGCTCATGAGCATCGCGCGTCCAGACGCCGGCACCGAGGCCGTAGAGGGTGTCGTTGGCGATCTCGATCGCTTCAGCTTCGTCCTTAAAGGTCGTGACGCAGGTGACCGGGCCGAAGATCTCTTCCTGAAAGACGCGCATCTTGTTGTTGCCCTTGAGAATGGTCGGCTCGATATAATAGCCGTCTTCGAGATCGGGGTTCTTGTAGGCGTTGCCGCCGGTCAGGACCTCGGCTCCTTCGTCCTTGCCGATCTGGATGTAGTTCAGGATCTTTTCGTACTGGTCCTGGCTCGCCTGTGCGCCCATCATCGTTGTCGGATCGAGCGGGTGGCCCATGACGATCTGCTTGGTGCGTTCGACAAACCGCGGGATAAATTTATCGGCGATCGATTCCTGTACGAGTACACGCGACGGGCACGTACAGACCTCGCCCTGATTGAGGGCAAAGAGCGTCGCACCCTCGAGGCACTTGTCAAAGAAATCGTCGTCGGCGTCCATCACGCTCTCGAAGAAGATGTTCGGCGATTTGCCGCCGAGTTCGAGCGTGACCGGGATCAGATTTTGCGATGCGTACTGCATTATCAGGCGTCCGGTCGTCGTTTCGCCGGTGAACGCTACCTTGGCAATACGCGGATTCGTGGCTAACGGCTTTCCGGCCTCGACGCCGAAACCGTTGACAACATTGACCACGCCTTTCGGCAGAATGTCACTGATCAACTCCATCAGAATCAAAATGCTCGCCGGCGTTTGCTCGGCCGGTTTGATCACCACGCAGTTGCCGGCAGCCAATGCAGGGGCGAGCTTCCACGTTGCCATCAGGATCGGGAAATTCCACGGGATGATCTGCCCGACGACGCCGAGCGGTTCCTTGATGATCACCGACAGCGTGTTTTGGTCGAGCTCGGATGCGCTGCCTTCTTCGGCGCGGATCACACTCGCGAAATAGCGAAAATGGTCGATCGCGAGCGGAATGTCCGCCGCCATCGTTTCGCGGATCGGTTTGCCGTTGTCCCACGTCTCGCATCGGGCGAGCAATTCGAGATTCTGCTCCATTCGGTCGGCAATTTTCAGGAGCATGTTGCTCCGCTCGGTCGCCGAGGTCTTGCCCCACGTCTCGAAGGCAGCGTGTGCCGCGTCCAATGCCGCTTCGATGTCGGCTTCGTTCGAACGGGCGACCTTCGTAAAGGACTTGCCGTCGACGGGCGAGATGCATTCGAAATATTCGCCGCTCGCCGGTGCGACCCACTCGCCGCCGATGTAATTTTCGTACTGTTCCTTAAATTTTGGGATGTTGTAAGATCGTTTTACTGCGTCCATACTTCCTCCAATAAATGTCTGAAAACCCGTTTTGCCGGGCGTGTCCGTGGGAAAAGTTTCCAAAAAATGTATAGCGTCATTATAGCACCGATGAGGGCGGGCGGGAGCCAGTGCCGGCGACGTTCGAGCCGCACAGAGAGATAGGTCATCCGGAGGCAGACTGTATCAACCTTGCCAGCTCCGAGATCCTCGCTAAATGATGGTCGTCATGCTCGGCAACGAACAGGAACAGATCCATCGTCCGCATCGGCGTTTTCAAACGTGGGTGAAGCGCCGACCTGAAAACCGTCTCTTCATCGATCTTCTTAAGTGATGCTATTGTCCGTTCGCGAGTTTGCCGAAAGGCGTCGAGAAGTTCATCGAGCGGCGTTTCGTTATGTCCGGCGATAGTTGTCTGCGTGTTCTGAAGGTCGGTCGGGCTTAGCTCGACGGCACCGTTGATAATGTCATCCAATCTTCGCTGCCACAACGGTTCGAGATCGGTAAGATGGCCGGCATTTTCCTTGATCGTCCAGCTTTCGTCGATGCGTTGGGTCAGCCAAGTTGTCGGCATTGCCCGGAGCTTATGCTCGAGTCTGAGCGGGGTGCCCTCGAGACGTTCGATGATGGACGGAAAGATGTTCTGTTCCGACCCGAAATCAAATTTTCGCTCGAACCACTTTGTCTGCGACATAAACCGGTATCAATTGAATCCCATTCGTTCGTAAACTGTCTTTAGCGTGGTGCTCGCAACACTCGACGCCTTGTCGGCTCCGTCGTCGAGGATCTTTCGCAGCGAGTCGTCATCGTATTGTTTGACGCGTTCCTGGAACGGGCGGAGGAATTCGACGGTCGCTTCGGCAAGTTCGCCTTTGAGCTGGCCGTAGCCTTTGCCGACAAAGTGGGCGACGCACTCGTCTGCCGTTTTGCCGGTCAGGAGCTGGTAGATCGTCAGCAGGTTGCGGATCGCCGGGCGGTTTTCGTCGAAATTGATCTCGGTACCCGAATCGGTTACGGCCCGCTTTATCTTTTTGGTGATCGTGTCGGCGTCGTCGAGCAGGAAGATCGCTCCGGCGGCATTCTCGTCCGATTTTGACATCTTTTTCGTCGGGTCCTGCAGCGACAAAATGTTGGCTCCGACCGGCGGAATGTAGGGCTCGGGCACCTTGAACGTCTCGCCAAAATCGCGGTTGAATCGCTCGGCAAGATCGCGCGTCAATTCCAAATGCTGCTTTTGGTCCTGCCCGACCGGCACAAGATCGGTTTGATAAAGCAATATGTCGGCCGCCATCAGGATCGGGTACGTGAAGAGGCCGACGCCGGCACGTTCAGTATTACCCTTGCCCTTATCCTTGAACTGCGTCATCCGCTCAAGCTCGCCCATGCGTGCGATGCACGAGAGGACCCACGTCAATTCGGCGTGTGCGGGGACATCGGACTGAATGAAGATAGTCGAGCGCTCGGGGTCGAGCCCCGCCGCAAGATAGATACGTGCGAGGTCGAGCGTCTTTTGACGCAGCGTCTTCGGGTCCTGCGGCAGAGTGACAGCATGCAGGTTGACGATGCAATAAAAGCTCTCGTACTTGTCCTGCAGGGCGACCCAATTCTTGAGCGCTCCGAGATAGTTGCCGATATGTAGCTCACCGGTCGGCTGAGCGCCGCTGAAAATGCGT
The DNA here is from genome assembly GCA_029781855.1 of Acidobacteriota bacterium. Classification (GTDB taxonomy): domain Bacteria; phylum Acidobacteriota; class Blastocatellia; order Pyrinomonadales; family Pyrinomonadaceae; genus OLB17. Next base: position 69,217 of record JAKOVX010000103.1, read on the forward strand.
TTCTTCATAAATTACAGCCGGAGAAGATAGATCAATCCGTAGAAAAAGGGCGTGATAACAATATTCAGGACGCCAATATAGATCAGCCCCATGAGGATAAGGAAGCCATACTGTTCGAACAAAGTGAAGATCGGCTCGGCACTTTGCGGCAAGAACGTCTGAAGGATCTTACTTCCGTCGAGCGGCGGAAACGGTAATAGATTGAATACGAAGAGCGATAGGTTCAGCGTCATCATATAGCCGACAAATATCGCTATCGGATTACTACTTTGGCCGAAAAAATCACCGACGCCGATGCCCTGCGTCATCATTATCCTTGCCGCCACGAATCCGATGATCAAAAGGATGAGATTCGCCGCCACCCCGGCGACCGAGACCGTAACGTTGCCGACCTTGTAATTTGTCCATTTCCTGGGATTTACAGGCGTTGGTTTGCCCCAGCCGATCAGCGGGATCGAGGCGACGGCCCCGCCCATCGCACCGAAAACAAAGGAGATCATCGGTATCAGAAGCGTCCCTATCGGATCCGTGTGAGCGACGGGATTTAACGTCACTCGGCCCAGCATGAAAGCCGTATCATCGCCATTTTTGTATGAGACCCAGGCATGGCCGGCCTCGTGGCACGAGATCGCCAGCAGCAGGACGACCATATAGATGAGCAGGTGGCTCACCAAATTGACGATGTCGATATCACCCATAATGCAGAAAACCTTTAGTCAAATTTTGCGCGCCTAAACGAGCAATTTTATTGTCTTTACGGATAAATTGTGCCATTCTTTTAATCCAAAATGAAATCAGATTTTCGATTATTGGCGGCCGTCCGCTGTTAGGCAGGTACCACTATATGGCCAATCATATCGTTGTGATCGTCAGCGATTTTAAGGGTACGGAATTTATCGAAGAAGCCCACAACGCCGGCTGGACCGTGACAATGGTCACGCGTAAAAAACTCCTCGATAAGCCGTGGCCCTGGACCTCGATAAGCGATACGAGGACCGTTAGCGACGACGCCGACGTGATGGAATACGTCCGTGCGGTGACGAATGTTCTCGGTTCCAGCCGAGTTGACCGTATAGTGGGCCTGGACGAATTTGACGTGCTGACCGCGGCGATGGCCCGCGAGCACCTGAATATGCCGGGGATGACACGTTCGTTCGCGCTGCGGTTTCGCGACAAATATACGATGCGAAACGTCGCTCGCGCCGCAGGTGTCCCGTGCCCCGAGTTCACGGGCGTTTTTAACGCCGACGAGATCAACGAATACCTCGCGGCGGTGCCCGCTCCGTGGGTGATCAAACCGCGGCACGAGGTCTCGGCATTCGGCATTCGTAAGTGCGAAACGGCCGACGAGGTCTGGGGCGTCCTCAACGAACTCGACGCCCGCAACAACTGGCGCGATCATCCGTCGCAGTTCCTGATCGAGCGGTTCATCGAGGGCGAGGTATTTCACGTTGACTCGGTGGTCGAGAACGGCAAGGTCGTCGCCTGCGGTGTCAGCCAATACGGCACGACGCCATTCAAGGTGTCGCACCACGGCGGCGTTTTTACGTCGTCGGTCGTGAAGTACGGTTCGAAGGAGCGCAAAGCCCTCGAAAAAATGAACGTGGAACTGCTCGCCGGTTTTGAATACGACCGCGGAGTTACTCATGCGGAATTTCTGCAGAGCAGCACCGACGGTAAATTCTACCTGCTCGAGGTCGCCTGTCGCGTCGGCGGTGCGTACATTGCCAATGTGCTCGAATACGCCTCAAACTTTAACCTCTGGCGCGAATGGGCGAAGCTCGAGATCGCGACCGCCGAACAGCCCTACAAGCTGCCGAAACTGCGAAAGGAATACGCCGGCATCACGCTCGCCCTCGCGAACACCGACCAACCCGATACATCGCATTACACCGACGAAGAGATCGTCTACAAGGTCGATCGGCCAAAACACGTCGGCCTCATTTTCCAGTCCGCCAAACACTCCCGCGTGGCCGAATTAATCGACGACTACACCCGCCGGATCACAGAGGATTTCCTGATGATCGCCCCGGTCAAGGAAAGGCATGATGATTAGCGAACATTGTGTTCTCGGGTTGGCTCGCGTAACATACGACTTTTTATGACCGCGAACGACGCCAGGTACACGGGCCCGCCGAGCATTCTCGACCACGATCTCAACAGGCATTTTCCTGAGCTTTTGAAGTTCGAATCGACGCCGGAGATGGAGCGGTCGGAGCTGTATCGGCAGATCAGACCCGAGGTCGAGAAGATACTGAATGCGGTTGTGTCAGAGCCACTTGCGGTAGCGAGTGGTTCCAGTTCGACTTCAAGCCCCAAAGAGGCGGCAGACGACCGTATTCAACCGCCCGCTACCGGAGGCGGCCCTGAAAAGATACGCGCCCTCGCCTGGAACATCGAACGCGGCAACCGGTTCGAAGGCATCGTCGACGCACTCAAAAATCACGAAAAGCTGAAAGACAAGGACCTGCTTCTGCTGACCGAGCTCGACTACGGTATGGCCCGCAGCAAGAACCGATTTATCGCCCAGGAACTCGCACGCGAACTGAACTTAAATTACGCATTCGCACCTGTTTACGTCGCACTCCAAAAGGGAAGCGGCGTCGAATCGGAAATGGAAGGCGACAATACCCGTTCGATCCACGGCCTCGCGATGTTCTCTCGGTTTCCGATGAAAAACGTCCACGCCGTGCCGCTGCCGAACGGCAAGGATAAGATGTGGGGCAAGGAAAAGCGGCTAGGATATCTGCGGGCTTTGTTTGCCGACATCGAGCATCCGGCGGGCACTTTCCGTGCGGTGACCATTCATCTCGATGCCCATTGTTCGCGGGCACACCGGCAGAAACAGATCAAGATCGTTCTCGACCACCTCGACACTCTGCCTAAGCTGCCCACGCTGATCGGCGGTGACTGGAATACGACCACATTCAACTCGCAAAACGCGACGCGCGCGATCCTCGGCTACTGGCGGCGTGTATTTATGGGGCCAAAGAACGTCGCCAAGAACCATCTGCCAAATCCCGAACGCTATTTCGAGCGGAACCTTTTCAATCTGCTCGAGCAACGCGGTTACGACTACCGCTCGCTGAACGAGGTCGGCGTCGGGACGCTGCATTACCATATCGAGAGCATCGAAAAGAACACAAATCTACGCGACTGGGTACCCGAATGGTGCTTTCCGTTCATCTTCTGGGCGGCGGGCCGGGTTGGCGGCAGCGTTTCGGGGCGGCTCGACTGGTTCGCCGGACGCGATGTTGCGATCGCAGCCGGTACGACGCCGCAGACGATAGGAAATCTGACCGATTCCGAAGGCGTTCCGCTTTCGGATCACGATGCTATCGCCGTTGATCTGCGCATTTTGAAAGCGACCGAATAGTGTGCTAGAAAATTGAGGTATTTTTGTATCTTTGGCTGTCTTAAATTAGTTGAATTATGAGATTTGTTTTTCTCGTTTCTTTTGCGTTTTTGTTGGCTTTCGGTGCTGTTTTTGGTTCTAAGCCCGCCGTGGCGGGATCGAACGCCCTCGAAATATCGAAACCGGGCCGCTGCCTCCTGCAGGTTGACGGGAAGAAGTACATCTCCGGTGCTTGCCGGATCGATATTCAAAAGGGTGGTTCGTTCCAGATCTATGACCTAAAAAAGCACGGTTATTTTGCATACGTGGACGTAGATGGAAACACCGCCGAAGGCTACTGGAACGAAGACCCGATGGCTACCCATGCCCAGTCCCCGCTCGGTACGCTCGCTCGCGATGGCGCCTGCTGGCAAAATGAACGTGCAAAGGTGTGTGCCTGGCGCTGACATTTTGGAGGCTGGTCGTTTAGACTATGTCGTAACAAAAGGATAGACTTGAGACCATGGAAGTTTCATTTTGTCAGACGCTCAGCTTTAATGCTGATACATTCGAATACGAGGCGGTTGCATCGGAGAACGGCAACGCAACGATCATCAAGTTTCCCGTCGATCAGAAGCTGAACAGCCCCGGCGACGTCGTCGTCGTGCTGACCGGTGACGAGATAACGTTTCACGGCATAATCGGCAAGATCGAGGACGGCTATGCCTTCGCCTCCGACCCGAAAGGCTCGCTGCTGCCCGCGGGCGTGCAGTGAGCTTGAAATTATCGGACTTCGATTCTAAACTATCTTTTCTCTCGGGGATGTAGCTCAGCTGGGAGAGCGCGGCGTTCGCAATGCCGAGGCCAGGAGTTCGATCCTCCTCATCTCCACCAATATATCGGCGATAGCGAACTGAGAAGTTCGCTATTTTACTTTGCGCAGCGAAAGCCGACAAAATCCCTCGCCCCATCCGGCGGGTGTGAGTCACGATAGGTCACCCGCAAATTTAGCGGCCCTCCGCCCCAACTTCCTCCGCGGATGACACGGCGGGTCGTAATCTTCAAAAAGCTATTGCCCAGAAAAAGGTCTCCGCCCGCAATCGGATCGGTTTGCGGACCGTTCGGATACGGTTGCCATTCGTCGGCCATGAACTCCCAAACGTTTCCCGCCATGTCGTAGAGTCCGTATCCGTTCGCCGGGTAACTTCCTACGGTTGTTGCCCCATTGATTTTGCTCCCCGCGTAATTCGCCCGTGAGTTATCGACCGGCTCGTCGCCCCACGGAAAGATCTTGTTCTCCAGGCCGCCACGGGCCGCAAACTCCCACTCTGCTTCCGTCGGCAGACGTTTTCCGACCGACTGGCAATATGCGACGGCAGCAAACCAACTGACATTGACGACGGGAAATTTCGCTTTTCCCTTAGGAAAATCGATCCCCGACCAGTCCTTAAGATAATTGCCATTGTTGAACTGTTTAGGAACCAGTGCGGCACGCCACTGAGGAGCCTTTTTAAGAAAAGTCCTGAACTGCTCGTTGGTTACCTCATATTTGTCCATCCGAAACAGGGCGATCGTGACGGTGTGGGCAGGCGTCTCTGCCTGGATGATGTCCGGATGCGATTTGATATTGAAGGCCTCTGCTATCGCAGCGATCTTTGACGGATCGGTTCCCATCGTGAACGTCCCGCCGGGGATTGACACCATTGATCGATCGCTTTTCTTACGTGAACCGGCTGCGGTGATCTGAGCTTGCGACACGAGGATCCCAGCCGCAAAAAATATGCAGACAGTATAGAGAACAGTCTTAAAAAGTTGTTGGACTAACACGTCGGTCAAACTGGATACACCGCCACCCGACCATTTGTGACACAAATCGGGTCAGATACTTAAATATGTTTCTCTCTATGGCAACTTCGTCGTGATCCGTCCGACCGGATAAACACCAACCTTCTGATTCAGAAAATACGGCGATCTTTCGTAGAAGAAATTCAGCCTTGCACGCGGGCTTCTGGCAAACGCCGGGTCGAGAAGGCGGCGGTCGAATTCTTCTTGCAGTTTCGGGTCGGCGGCGAGCATTTTTTTGGCGAGCTTCTCGATCTGATAGCTCTCGCCGTATTCTTTTTGTTCGAAGACCGAGTCGAAAAATCCCCAGTAGACGAATGAATCCGGGCCCATCGGTTCGAGCAGGTGGATGGCGATATTGGCGGTTTCCTGCGTCATCGGGACAATGATCGAGCCGGCGGCGAAGGTGCGTTTCTCTTTGACGGGCGTCTGCTTGAAGCTGTTCAGCGTGATCCGGTTTTCGAATGACGCTGTGGCCCATTTCGGCTCGGACAGTTGGTAACTCTCAATCTCGAATTCACGTGCCTTCGCGAGCCGCGTAAATTTCACCCCGTGGAGTTTCAGCACCTCGATCACGTCCTTGTACTGCGGCGGGACGATGTACGCGAGCGGCGGCGCGACGGACACGGTAACCTTGCCCTCGTCAAAACGCGGGATGGTGATGTTCAGCGGTTCCGTGCCGTAAACGATACGTTTGCCGCCCGAGATCGGGCTATCCTCGACCGTGTACGCGGTGCCCTTGAAAGCGAATGGCGTCGAGCGGTCGGTGACGTCGAGACGGAGCGGGAATTGGCGTTCCGGATCGTACGTTTTGCCGCGTTCGACGGTTTGCGTGTCGGCGATGGCGTTCGCGGCAAACAGGCTGTCGCGCGAACGGCCGACTTCCTCGATGGTGTACCGCAGGACGTCGTAAGTGCCGCGGACACGCGACTTGTACGGTTTGTAAACGTGCGTTTCGATCAGTAACCCGGCACGGTTCCTGAGCGGCGTGTAACCGGTCGCGAATCGCGGCGTGGCAATGAATGTAGCAATGCCGCCCGTCACCTCGCGGCCGGCAAATTCGACATAGTGCGTCAGCAGATTGCCTTCCTTTTCGACCTTTGGCACGACGTTTCCGTCGAAATGGTCGTCCATCCACTGCTTGATCGACGGGCTCACTTCCTGAAAATGAGCGTATTCGTACGTCACGTTGTACTGAAAATCCGCGCCGTCCGTAACGTGGCAATCGATG
>JAKOVX010000106.1 GCA_029781855.1 Acidobacteriota bacterium
TCGGTCGAAATTCCTACTCTTTAGATTCGTTTCGCGGCACGCGGGGCGAATTTACATTCCGCAGTAGCTCAATGGCAGAGCATTCGGCTGTAAACTTAGTTGCAGCTTTCACAGGTGACTGTGATTGAAAAATCGGATGAATTCAGGGAAGCCTTCGCCGAATAGGCATGGTAATCCTGAGCGAAGCCCGCTGAATGGCAAGTTAATGTAGGCGGGAACGTGCAGAGACTAGGAGTTGAGGAAGCCACACCGATAACACTCCCTCGAGCGTCCGACAACTTTCGAAGGAAAGTTGAAGAGATAGTCCACGCTCAAACGAAAGTTTGAGGTTAAGTGTAACCGAAGGGTTGTAGGTTCGAGTCCTACCTGCGGAGCCAAAAATTCTTGATCGGCAAGTCAGATGCAAACGCTGGCTTGCCGATTTTCGTTTCTTGTGGTTCTCCCTGATCCGTCCTTTTGTGCGGAATCACCGATCCGAATAGCAATCGCAAAAACGGTAGAAATTCTCTCCGGCTGATCGTTGAATTGCCAGCCGTTCCCTTTCCGGCGGCGGGACCGATCACGAACAATGCACCCGCGGCCCTATCGATTCCCGTTTAAGGTGAATCAATAAGGCCGCGGACATCACGAACCGACTCAGCCGTGAATGCTATGGCTGACGGTTCCTCTTGTTGGGATCACAAGGTTCGATAACAAGATCCCGTCCGATTATCGTTGTCCCGACCGTCGTGAAGCACATGTCATCCATCTGTTCTCCGGTCAGGTCCTTGTCGAACAATGTCACGAGGCCGACGCCGGTATCCATTCTGATAAAAAGATGGACTTTTTTCGCGTCACCCGGGATGTTGAACAGATCATCGAGGCCTGCCGTGCGACCCGTGGCTGAGTTCGGGTGGACGACGAGCCGTCCGTTCTTGTCGAGATAGGTGACCTTGACCTCAGTTATGTACGCGCCCCGATGCCGGACCTTGAAGCTCAATTGCGGCACGACCTTGCAGGTTCGTTCGGTGTACTCGGTCGAGTCACCCATCCTGGCGGTGTTGTAGCCGTCAAAATCGAGAAACTTTATCTTGTACTTGAGCGGTGCGCCCGGATTCGAAGGAGAGAAGGTCCGGCCCCGGTCGATCAACGGTTTAAGCTGATCAAAATTCACGGGAACGACATCCTTGTCATCGATCCCGCCGCCGAGTTGGACATATTTGATGTCGGTCTGCCGGCGGATCTTTTCGTAATCGAAACCGGCCTTGACGTCGATCTTGTTGTCGCCGGCCTTTTGCGCGAAAGCCGCCTTCAGGTCCGCGGTCGTGACACTGTTGTTCGTTTCGAGCCGGAAAAGAATCATCCGGCCGTAATCGACGCTTTGAACGAATGCCGGCGGCTTGGTGCTGTCAAAGGAATTGACGGCGTCAGCAACTGTTACGCTCGGGTCGAAATACGCTCCGGGCGTCCGCGGCAGAACGGCGTCGACGGTATAGAAGACATCCTTGGCGACGACAAACAGGACCGTCTTTTCCGACGACGTGTTGAAGTTGAAGATGGCACCCGCGCTTCCGGTCAACCACTCAGCCTTGAAGTCGAGGTTCAACGCAAGCTGATCTTTCGAATATGCCTCGAAGTAGGAGAAACCGCTCTGGCCGGTACTGGTGGCCCCGGGATACTTCCGGAAGTAATTCTGGAGCGCGGCAGCGATCGCACCGTTGACGTTTTGCGAATCGGGATCGTTGACCACGATCGGGTCCACAGGCGCGCTTAGATTTGTGATCGACAGCCGCGACGGAGCTCTCTTCAACGTGATCGAACCGGGAGTACCGTCGGCGAGACGGCTGTCAGCATACAATGCCGCACCGGGATAGATGATGCCGGTATTCGGCTGCAGGCTCTGAAGAGCGTCAAAATTCTTGCCGAACTTCATCCGCTGATTGACACACACCACGCTCGGATCGCCGGAGGGCGTCTCGCTTGGCGGGCCGAGCGGCTTCGGCGGGCCGGCGTCCGGCTGGACTGCCAAAAGCAGGTCACGGTCGTAATTCAGGCTGCGAATGTACTCATCAACCGTCTTGTACGTCTTGCTCGCCTGTTCTCTCAACGCGTCTTTGAGGACGTACAGAAATCCCTGATTGCCGCCCGCGACGCCGCAGTTGGTACCGCGCTTGAAGATGCTGACGTCCTTCTGGACCGCCACGCACATCTGGCCGGTGTTGATCTGGGCATAGGCAAAAACATCGAGTCCCGCTTTGTTGAACGCATTGTTGACCTGTTCCTGCGAGGCAATGGCCCAGTTGTTCCGGGCTGCCATCGAGCGAGCGTCCGCGGGCGTGATGTTGTCCTGATGGTAGAACTTGACCTCGACGACACACGTGCCGTCGCTTCCTTTGACGAGTCCGGACCCGCAATTCGCAGCTTCCGGTGTCGGCGTCGGTTCAGCAAGTGCTATCGCTTTCGCGGGTATTGGAGCGCTCGGCACCGACTTTGCGACGATGTTGAGGTTATCGGCGCTTTTCACGGTGCCGATCACGGTTCCGTCCCTGGAAACCTCCTTTTTGAACAGATTCAACATTAACGTCGAGTTTCCGGACTGAAGAGGACAGGTCATATAAACTGACCACTCGTCCCGACCGGTTTCGGAACAGTCGCCCGGGCTATCGCCATCACTGTTGATGACCTGCCATTTCTTCGGCAGGACCATCCTGACGGTAAAGTTGTCCGCGATCTCCGCCGGACGGTTCGCATTGCCCTGAACATATACTTCGGTCACGTTCGGCCCTTTGACCGGATCGGGGCTGCTGTCCCGATCGGCGAGCAGGTCGTCAATGTCCTCGGACATCTGATCCTGAATACCGGCGCCGGCGACTGCTTTCATGTCTGCAAGGTAGAGGTCCGCTATCTGTCGCCCGGTCTTACCGGCCATCGACCCCCTTCTTCCGAACGCCGCCGCGATACTGGCCTTCGCCGCTTGGACCTGGTCCGTGCCCATCGTATCGTCAAGTACGTTCTCTGCCGCGTCCGTCAGAGCCTTGGCCAGCTCGTCGGCAGACGCCTGGTCGAGCGCCTGATCCGGCGGGGTTGGCCCCGGAACGGCCGGTACATCCGTCGGCTGCGGAGCGAATTGGAGGATCGCCGGCATCTCGCCGAAACTCGCCATTCTGGCACCGGTTGCCGCCGGCGCGATCATTAGAGCGGTCAAAACTGACAGGGCCAATGTCGCGATCGTCACCCGT
>JAKOVX010000109.1 GCA_029781855.1 Acidobacteriota bacterium
GCGAGAAGCGCAAACGAAACGACGACGCAAAGACCGCAAACAAAACGCATTCTGTACATAGTTACCAATTTGAAAGATATTCGTTGATCGAACTGATCTCGGGACAAGAGCGGCTGGGGAATTCGCCGCGCCTGTTGATTATAGCGCGGTGCGTACAAAAAGGTAAAACAAAAACTGAAATTCTTTGTGGATTGCTAATAAAGGTTCAAAATTCAAGATTCAAGATCACTAGTGTCCAATTAAACTTTGTTGTGCGGCCATAAGTAGCCATTTTCAGGCGACTTACAGATCTTTTTCAATTTTTCGACTTCAGCGTACGCCGTGCGGCTAGACTCTGACATATGTTTACCGGTCAATATGTCTTTTCGCAGTTGGCGGAGTTCCTTCCGAAATACGAGTTCGACAAGTGCGTCGCGTTCCACAAGGGCCATTACCGTGTGAAAAGCTTTTCTTGCTGGACGCAGTTTCTGGCCATGCTGTTCGGCCAACTGACGCGCCGCGAGAGCCTTCGGGAAACGGTTACCTGCCTTCAGGCGCACCGCGGCAAACTCTACCATCTCGGCATACGGCAGACCGTCAGTCTCTCAACGCTGGCGTACGCCAACGAGAACCGGGACTGGAGGATCTACCGCGACTTCGCCTCGTCGCTGGCGGCCGTCGCGAAGCGTCTTTACGCCGACGAGCCGGGCCCCGTCCCGGAATTCGAAGGGAACGTCTACGTCCTCGATTCGACCGTCGTCGACCTTTGTCTCGACGTCTTCTGGTGGGCCCCGTTCCGGCGCGCGAAAGCGGCCATCAAGCTGCACACCGTGATCGACCTGCGCGGCAACATACCGACTTTCGTCAGTATTACCGACGGAATAACGCATGATACCGCCCCGATGCGCGAGATCGATTGGGAAGCGGGAGCCATTTACGTCATGGACCGCGGCTACGTCGATTTCGGCGAACTGTACAGGATCTGCACGGTCCCGGCATTCTTCGTGATCAGGTCAAAGGCCAACCTTGCCTTCAACCGAATCGGCTCGGTACCGCCCGACCGCGACGCCGGCATCAGGTGCGATCAGACGATACGCCTCACGGGGCCGAAGTCAAAGCGACGGTATCCCAAGAGGCTCCGCCGGATCAGATATTTTGACAAAGAACAGTGCCGGACAATGATCTTTCTGACGAACAATTTCGATCTGTCCGGCGCGGACGTCGCGTTGCTCTACAAGAACCGCTGGGAGGTCGAATTGTTCTTCAAGTGGATCAAGCAACACCTGAAGGTCAAGACTTTCTGGGGGTACACGGAAAACGCCGTGAAGACCCAGGTTTGGATCGCGATCTGCACTTACTTGCTCGTCGCGATCGTCAAAAAAGAACTGAAGATTGATCGGACTTTGTACGAAATCCTGCAAATCCTATCAATCTCAGCGTTGGACAAAACCCCCTTGTTTCAACTACTTAGCGAGTTCGAACTCG
>JAKOVX010000111.1 GCA_029781855.1 Acidobacteriota bacterium
CGTATTTGAACCACGAAATCACTGCCGCGATTCCATCAACGAAATAAGATTTGAACTATCTTCCCGTGCCAGCGCGGCGATATTGCGCGCTGCCTGTTGGAAATAACTCGGTTTCAATTCGAAGCCGATACCACGTCGCCCCATCTTGACAGCCGAATATACCTCGCTGCCAATCCCCAAGAACGGCGTCAGAACAACATCGTTCGGATTACTCCAAAGGTCGATGCAACGCTCAATCACGTCGAGTTGCAACGGTGAAATATGCTGTTCGTCCTTTTCATCGCGCGCCGACCGATATTGCAGCGTGTTCCCTTGATCTATGTCCATCCATACCGGAGACGCATAGCGCTGCCACACGCGGACCGAAACCCACATATCAAACGGCCATGGCTCACGCCCTTCCATGCGAGTGCGAGCCGCATGCTTCTCATATCCGGCGCGAGATATATCCAGATCGACACCCGAGAACTGGTCGAACATTCCCGCAATGGCTTCGTCATTGTCGCCCGGTTTGCGGAACGTGACGACATAATCAGCAAGCCCCTGCCCGCTGATCGCGCTATCCTTCGTGATCTGTTTGTGCAGCAGCCGTATGCTTTTGGTGCGCTGCTGCGCGATAACCGGATCTTTCCAGATGCATACTTCCGAGTGGAAGTACCATCCAGCATCCTCATACGCCCGAACAATCTCGCCACGAAAATCGCGGATGCCGATGAACCCATGCCGGGTCTTGCTTGTCGGAAGCTGCATGCAATGGACCGAGTGAAGCCGCCCCGGCTTGGTCACTCGGAACAATTCAGCAATCAAAAACGCGTAGTGCTCCCAAAACCGACCGCCATCGTTGTTCGAGATATCACGGTCAAAATTGCTGAACTTATAGAGCCCCTCGAACGGCGGCGAATGTATCCCGAAATGAACGCTATCTCCCGGAATGGCGCGAATTAGCTCGCACGAGTCCCCTTGGTAAATTGCATACCGATCCGTCACGATTTGATCGACTGCGTTGATGTTCTTACACTGCATCATGCTGCATCCTCCAGCCAAGATGGGATAATCATAGGTTGTTTTGGATCATAATCCGGTCGCTCGCGCGCGAGACCGCGTACCGCTTCCGATGAAAGCGACGCCGTATGAGCGACCATTGCCGCCGCCATGCGTTCTGCATCGGCTTCCTTGCGCCGCAGATTGGCGACAACAGCGCCCTCCGTCTCGGCAGCGATGAAATGCACGTTCACGGGTTTGTCTTGCCCGAATCTCCAGAAACGCCGAATTGCCTGATAGAGTTGTTCAAAACTGTCGTTAAGACCCACAAATCCCGTGTCTGCGCAGAACTGGAAATTGAGGCCAAAGCCGGCGACTAGAGGCTTTGTCACCAGAACACGTGTGCGTCCCTCGATAAAGTCCAAAATCTTGCGCTCTTTTTCTTCTTCCGTGTCTGACCCGCGCGTCTCGACAGCCCCAGGTATCGACTTGGTCAATGCTTCACTTTCGGCATTGAGATTGCACCACCAGACGAATTGTCGATCAGATGGCGTAATCGCAGCAGCCTCCGCAACGCGCTCCGCAATAGTATCGCGGCGTGCCGAAATTCTTTCGGACATGGATCGAGCCTCCATTGGGAATAACAATCCTGTTTCCATGCTCGGGGCATACTCGACGCCGACCGTATGCTGATGCTGGACTAGCGGCGGCAGATCGTATCCTGTATTTTCGTAACCAAGGTCAGATGGCTTGCGGAGCATCACGGCCCACGACGCCATCCATTTCCAGAACTCGTTCTCAGCGTGGCCTTTAAGCCGCCATTTCTGCGTTTCTCCACCGTCGTGCGTGAAGAACGTTGCCAGCATATCTGTGTACGACATGACCCCGAGAAATTCCGCATGATTGCCAAGTTCCATAAAATCATTGGGAGCAGGCGTTGCGGTAGCAGCAAGCCGAAATGGAATGCGCGCGCATTCCTCAACCAATCGCGTCCGATAGTGACCATCTGTCGATTTCAGGATGCTCGATTCATCCAGAATGACGCCGCCAAACGCCGAAAGATCGAAATGGTCGATCTTCTGATAATTAGTCACGAACACCCCGGACCCGGATACATCGTCCTGTGTCCGCGCTAGTTCGGCATGCAGACCAAATTTGGACGCCTCGCGGATATGTTGCGCGGAGACTGCTAGCGGGGCAAACGCCAGCACAGGCTTGCCGGTATGCCGCGCTACCTCGCCGCCCCACACCAGCTCGATCAATGTCTTTCCAAGCCCCGTTCCGGCAAACACCGCCGCACGCCCACGCCGAAGCGCCCATGCTGCAATATCGCGTTGATGCGGCTTCATAAAGCCCGGCAAATCCGGCATAATCCGCATGCCTGTTGACGGATCGACGATCCGCTTGCGCGCTAGAAATTCCTCATATGCACCCATGCCCCGCCCCGTTTTTCAGGTTGCGCCCGCGCCATGGTGGTGGCGCGAGGGTTGGTTACGACATGCCGAGGTTGGCGAGGTACAGATCAAGGATTTCTTCTTCCTCGCGGCGCTTGTGCGCGTCCTGGCGGCGCAGCGACACGATCTTGCGGAGGATTTTTTTGTCGTACCCCGTGCCGGCCGCCTCGTCGAGAACGGCGTTGAAATCGCCGACAAGCCCGCGGCGCTCCTCATCGAGCCGCTCCAGCCTCTCTATGAAGGCTTTCAGATGTCCCGCGTCGATGTTGTTGGTGCTCATGCTGCCCTCCGATGCAATTCGTTGTGCTTGCGACGCGCAACGACGCGGCGCATAAATCCAAACCACAGTCCCGCAGTTTCTTCCGGGGCTCGCCAGCGGGCTTCATTCACCGCCTCGCGCAAATCTTCGTTCAGGTTTCCATGCGCCCAACACAAGCACGGGACGTTGTTTTTGACCCATGTCCGCAGATCAACGCATCGAACGCAGGTCTTGAACGTGTCTGCGTGTCCGTATGTCACCGAGAAAGCGCGCTCGTATTGCTCGCCGGGCAGCACGGGACCGCCGCATTCCTCGCATCTATGAACCTTGCGCGCCACCGGG
>JAKOVX010000127.1 GCA_029781855.1 Acidobacteriota bacterium
AGTCGATAGTTCATAATGAACGTTAGCCGCGTGCCCCCTTCCGGGTTCCGAGCGATTCCTTAATTGATTCCCGCCCTTTCCAATCTTTTTTCGGGAGTAGATCCATACAATGAGTTTGCTTGATATAGCGCCCATCGTTGAGCAGATGCTGCTCACTTCAGACAACGTTAGCGACCTGAACTTTTCCTGCAATCAAAAACCGCAGGTCGAGATCAACGGTGTGCTGTATCCGACTTCGCCGCTCGGCCTCGGAAAACTCTCTGTCTATCAGACGGAGATGATCGCGATGTCGCTCGTCCGCGATAATCCGGACGCCGCTCTTCATCTGGCAAAATTCCGCACCGCCGATCTCAGCTACGCTCTGCCCGGCAGGTGCCGCTTTCGTGTCAATATTTTCCAGCAGCGAAACTCATATTCGATCGTCATGCGAGTCATCCCGCACGAAATACCGACGTTCGAATCGCTTCGCCTGCCGCCGGTCCTGAAGGAGATCGCTGAGATCCGCAACGGCATTGTTCTGCTGACTGGTCCGACCGGTTCCGGAAAGAGCTCGACACTGGCCGCGATAATCGACCGGATCAACGAGATCAAGGCATATCACATCGTCACGATCGAGGATCCGATCGAGTTCCTGCATAACCACAAGAAGAGCACGATCAATCAGCGTGAGGTCGGTGCCGACACCAAGGATTTTGCATCCGCACTTCGTGCCGCACTTCGCCAGGCGCCGAAAGTCATCCTCGTCGGCGAAATGCGTGACCTCGAAACTGCCGAGATCGCCCTCGAAGCGGCCGAGACAGGCCACTTGGTTTTATCGACGCTGCATACCATCGACGCTTCCAAAACCATCGACCGTATCATCGGACTCTACCCGAAGAACGAAGAAAGGATCATCCGTACGCGTCTGGCTCAGACATTTCGTTACATCGTTTCGCAACGCCTCATACCGCGTGCCGACGGCAAGGGCCGCATCGCCGCCGTCGAGATCCTTAGGTCAAGCCCGCGAACCCGTGAATATGTCGAGAACGGTGAGAGCGAAGGAAAGACACTGCTTGACGCGATCCGCGACGGTGAGATCGACGGAATGCAGGATTTCGACTCGGTGATCCGAGACCTCATCGACCGCAAGGAAATAACGATGGAGGATGGCCTGTCATTCGCGACAAACCAGAACAACCTCCTGCTGCAGCTCAAGGGCCTCGCATCTACTGAGGACTACCTGAACACCAACGGCAGGCCGCAACTGACGCCTGATGCAGTCAAGCCCTCGTCTCCGCCTCCTGCCACAAGCAACCCGGATTCCGTTCTCAGCATGATGGAATAGTTGGAGAATACCTATGATAATACGCTGCGATAACTGCTCTGTTTCCCTCCAGCTCGACGAATCGAAGATCCCGAGCGGCAAATTTACCGTTCGCTGCCCGCGCTGCCAAAATCTGCTGCGTGTTCAGAAAGACGGCTCCGGAAAGGGACTTTCGCCCGTCGAACAGCTCGAGTCGAGCCAACCGGCTCCAGCCGCTCAGGACGGACTCGCCCAATTTGCGGCCAAGGAATCTGAGAACCAGATCAACAGTGCATTAAAGTCATTGATGGCGGCGCTGCAAACGGATAAGGGTGCCCTGGACAAGGATCCGGACGAGGACGAAAAACCACGACGCATCCTGCTCTGCCTGGGATCGAAGCTCGATGAGACCGCCAAAGTGCTGGCGGCGGCGGGTTACAAGGTCTACATCGCCGAAACTCCGGCGCAGGCAAACGAACGCCTGCGTGAAGGCAAGACCGAGCTGCTCATTTTTTCACCGGATTTCGCTCCTGAACTTGGCGGAGCCGCCGTCATCCAACAGAAGGCGAACGCGATGTATTCATCGGAGCGCAGGCGTCTTTACCTGATCTCGCTTGAGGACAATGTCACTACGATGAATGCCCAGGACGCGTTCCTTCGCAATCTAAACCTCGTCGTTAACACGAGCGACATTCCGCAGCTTCCGATGGTTCTCAGCCGGTCGATCCACGATTTCAACTCGCTATATCATTACTTTAACAAAGCGATGGGCTTGATGCCTGTCTAATTGTCAGGCCGTTGCAAGTTCCGCTACGAGCATCTCGATCTGCAGCCGCGCGCCGGCTGGTCCGCCGCCGCCGAGCGACGTTTTGATGGCGAGGTCGGTTTCGGCAATTCGCCTGATCGCGGTTTTCAGGGCATCCGCGTCCGCCCGTCGCGCATTCGCCAGAAATTCTTCCTGGTCGCGATAACGCAAGTTCAGCACCCGGGCGACTTCGGGCCGGTCGGCACCGCGTGACATCAGTTCCTTTGCCATCAGCAGCCGGCGGAAATTATACGAGATCAGCCCGAGTATCATCAGCGGCTCGGCTCCGTCGTCAAGGATCTTTCGTAATATCAACAAAGACCTCTTTCTGTCTCGACCCACGAGCGTATCCGTGAGAGCGAAGTTTGAGAGCTCACGCGAGTTCGGGACCAGCGAATCGACCAGCTCATGTGAGATCATCTTGCCCGGGAGAGCTGCGGTAGCCAGCTTTTCGATCTCATTACCGAGACGGGACGAATCATTCCCGATCAGCGAGAGGATGTACCGAAGGGTCGGTTCGTCTATGTCGGCGCCGGCCTTCTTAACCGTGTCGCGGGCCCATTTCGCCATTTCTGCGTCATCAAGCTGAGCAAAATCGACCGCCGTGGCGTGGGTACGCAGCAGTTTGCCCATTTTTCTGACACCGTTCAGGTCATCAGCGACAAAGATCACTACCGACGACGGCGACGGATTCTGAAAGTAAGCCATCAACACGGCTTCATCATCCTCGCCGATCGTGTCCCGGTGGCCGCTCGCGGACACCCGAACATCCGTTATGCGGATCACCCGCTTCGAAGACATCATCGGCAGTTGATTGGCCGCGGCAAACGCCCGCTGGAGGTTTCCCTCTGTGTTCAGGCTGAATTCGCTCTCGTTAAAATCGCGGAGGTCTCCGTCGGAAAAGCTGAAATCCGTTATGGTCGCGGCGGCCAGATTGCGGAGATTTGTTTCGGTGCCGAAAAGAACGTAGATGGGTGCTATTTCGCGGCGTCGGAGCTGGTCGCGTAATTCATCTCTGGATAAAACAGGCATTATATTGATCTGATTCGGCGATGATCACTTCTTTTCGTCTTTGACGCCAAGGCCGTTGACGATCGCGGAAACTACCGACTCGCCGAATGCCCGCGCCATTCGTTCGACCGCCGGATCCTCTTCGTTAAAGAACGAGCGAGGATCGTTGGAAAACTCAAACGAATCGCGAAAGACAAAGTTTTGGTTGTCGTAAAGGATCTTGTTTTCGTGGAGGTCACGAACGGTCACCGCCGCGACGATCGTAACCTCGTACACTCGGGCGCGGCCCTCGCTGTCGAGCAGCACGCCGGAAAAGCCGAAATTACGGATCGTCCCTTCGATCACCGCGTCGGCACCGGTCTTGGTACCTTGCACCTTCAACCCGTTTCCGCGTCTAATGATCTCACGGCTCACCGCCTCGGTAAATCGCGTCTCGACCCTGTACCGCAGCCCGTTCGCCTCGAACTGAAATGCCGGCACCGCGACCGTCTTAACGTTTTTCGGCAAGCCCGAATTGGTCACCGGCTTGTAACAATCAGTAAAACCCGACCCCGCGAGCAGTATCGAAGAAAGTGCGAAAAAGCGAAGGTACCTCATAGACTATTTGCGGGCCCGTTCGAGCAGAATGATCGCCCACAGAACAAGCCCTACCGACGCGGCCGACGTGAACAGAAATATCGGCTCGAAGAGGACCTGTACACCCTCCATTATGATCCGGGCGATGTGCGCGACGGCCAGTAAGGCGAATACGATCGCGGTCACGATGACATAGATCTTCATACTCTCAGTAACCTCTCCGTGATCTTCAGCGCATCGACCGTCTCGCTGACATCGTGAACGCGAACTATATTCGCACCGTTCCAAACCGCAACGACCGCCGTTGCGATCGAGCCGTAGATCCTTTCCTCCACTGGCCTGCCCCCAAGCAATTTTCCGATGAAGGACTTTCGCGACGTGCCGACGAGGAGCGGAAAATTAGGGAATTCTTTATGGAGTTTACCAAGTTTTGCGATCAACTCTAAATTCTGTTCGAGCCTCTTGCCAAACCCGATCCCGATATCGAGAACGATCTGTTCGTCCTCTACGCCGAACGAGCGGGCTTCGTCCAGCGAATGATTCAGCCCGGCTGTCACTTCGGCCATAATGTCATCGACCGTAGGTTCCGAGTGCAAAGTCTCAAAAGCACCGCGTGAATGCATCAATGCCAGGCCGCTGCCGGTTTCGGCCGCGACACTGCCGACCGCAGGGTCGAATCGCAGGCCCGAAATATCGTTGATGATCTCGGCTCCCGCATCGATCGCGTGTCTCGCAACCTCGGACTTGCTCGTGTCGATCGAAATCGGCGTGTCAAACCGCTTAACGACAGCCTCTATGACCGGCAGGACCCGACGCAATTCCGTCTCGTCGTCGACGCGTTCGCTGCCCGGACGCGTCGACTCGCCCCCGATGTCTATAATGTCGACACCTTTGGCGATCATTTCTTCAGCGCGTTCGACGGCAGCGTCGAGCGAGACAAAATCGCCGCCGTCCGAAAAACTGTCTGGCGTTACATTGAGGATGCCCATTACCAGCGGCCGATCGATGGTTATCGAGCGCCGCGAAGTCTTCCAGATCATAAAATTTGATGCCCGGCGGGAAAAAGAAAAAGGAGAAAAGCCGTAAACCTTTCCCCTTTTTCACATTTTCACTTCTAGGCTTTCCTTACGCTGTCGCCGGATTATTTCCGGTGATCGGCGGCAGGATCGGCTTCTTGAAAGGACTCTTCTTTGCCCCTTCGGTCTCCTTCGAGCCGTCGTCGTCGGTGGTCGACGGCGAGCTGTCGCTATCAAGCGGCAAACCGGCAACCACTCGGCGGATCTGCACGCTGTCGAGCGTTTCAAACTCAAGAAGAGCTTCCGCCAATCGCACCATCGCATCCCTGTTTTCGCGGATGATGCTCTCGGCACGCTCGTATTGGTTGGCAACGATCTTTCGGACCTCCTGGTCGATCTTGATCGCCGTGTCCTCCGAATAATCGCGATGCTGCGAGATCTCGCGTCCGAGGAATATCTGCTCCTCTTTCTTGCCGAAGGTCAACGGCCCGAGTTCGGACATGCCGTACTCGCAGACCATCGCTCGAGCGATCTCGGTCGCCTTTTCAATGTCGTTCGAGGCACCGGTCGTGATACTGCCGATGAAAACGTCCTCGGCAATTCGTCCGCCCATCGCCATCGCGATCTGTCCGAGCAAGTATTCCTTTGAGGCGCTTAGACGGTCCTTCTCCGGCAAGTACATCGTCACGCCGAGAGCCATTCCACGCGGAATGATCGTCACCTTATGGACCGGATCGACGTTCGGCACCTTAAGTCCGACCATCGTATGTCCGGCCTCGTGGTAGGCAGTGATCCTTTTCTCGTCGTCCGAGATGACCATGCTCTTGCGTTCGGCGCCCATCATGACCTTGTCCTTTGCGATCTCAAAATCGGACATCGTCACAACCTTCTTGTTGTAACGCGCAGCGTTGAGCGCCGCTTCGTTGACGATGTTTGCCAGATCGGCACCGGTGAAACCGGGTGTGCCGCGAGCGATCACGCTGACATCGACGCCTTCGTCGAGTGGTATCTTGCGTGTGTGAACCTTGAGGATGCCTTCGCGGCCGCGAACGTCGGGACGTCCTACGACTACTCGGCGGTCGAAACGGCCGGGGCGGAGCAATGCCGGATCAAGCACGTCCGGACGGTTGGTCGATGCCATCAGGATGACGCCGTCGTTAGATTCAAAACCATCCATTTCGACGAGCAATTGGTTGAGCGTCTGTTCGCGCTCATCGTGTCCGCCGCCGAGGCCGGCACCACGATGGCGGCCGACCGCGTCGATCTCGTCGATAAAGATGATGCACGGAGCGTTCTTCTTGCCCTGTTCGAAAAGGTCGCGGACGCGGCTCGCACCGACGCCGACGAACATCTCCACAAAGTCAGAACCCGAGATCGAAAAGAACGGAACATTCGCTTCGCCGGCGACGGCCTTGGCGAGCAATGTTTTGCCTGTTCCCGGAGGGCCCACCATCAGCACGCCCTTGGGGATCTTGCCGCCGAGCTTCTGGAATTTTTGCGGATCTTTTAGGAATTCGATGATCTCCTGCAGCTCTTCTTTGGCTTCTTCGACGCCTGCGACTTCTTTGAAAGTAACTCGTTTCTGCTGATTATTGAGGAGCTTCGCCTTTGACTTGCCAAAGCTAAGTGCCTTGTTGCCGCCGGCCTGCATCTGCCGCAGGGTGAATGCCAAAAATCCGATGAGCAGAATGAACGGCAAGGCCTGGATGATCAGTATCCAACCGAGGCCGCTCGATGGCGGAACAAGATTGATCTTGGTATCCGTTTCCTTAGCTGCGGCGAAGATCTGGTCGCGGGTCGAATCGCTCGTGTCGAGTTTGGCGAAGGACTTGACGTCATTTTTGTCGACAAGGTCGAGGGTATCCTGATTTACAGTGATCTCCTTGATGTCCTTATTCTTGATTTGCGTGATTGCTTTGTCGAAGGACAATTCCGTCGTCGGCTTCGCCTGTCTGGCGTTCAAAAACCAGACCACAAAGAGCACGCTCGAAATGATCATCAACCAAAGTAAGATCTGTTTACCTTTAGAACTCAAAATTCATTGCCTCCAAACTAACCTTCACCCGAAAGTTTTCCATTGCCATTGGATGAAAGTTGCCCCGCAAGCGTTGTTACGAATTGGCGAGCGACACCTGCAACCGACGCCAACCTTTGATTCTAGATGGCTCGACGCCAATTTTCAACCTAATTATGACCAAACTGCAGTTTCCCGCCCGACCTGACCACGCTCGCTCCTCCAGGCAATTCGGCCACCTTGCCGCTTTTTTCACTCAAAACCAAACGCTCAACGGCCTGGATATGTTTCAGTTGTAATTGCCGGTTCGTTCCGCGTTTGTGCCCGAGCCAATTGCGGAGTGTCCGGTAGAGCTCGTCTTTTTCGAGTCCCTTGAGGTATTTGAGGTCAAGTGCGTCGGGAATTTCTGAGGTTTCGATCCCATTACCCGCGACGGCGTGCTGCATCAGTTCGGCCGTATTCGCGAGCGTTTCGATGATGTTCGGATTCATATCCTCGAGCAGCGGCAGGAGAACTTTTCGGATCCGGACGCGTTTGAACGCCGTGTCCTCGTTCATCGTATCGTAGCGATACTCAACCCCGAGATCGTGGCAATATTGCTCGGTATCGCCGCGTTTTGCCCAGTTGAGCAGTGGCCGGACGAGTAGTAGCCTCGAGCCGTGATCGGTAAGTTCGCGAACGGCCTTCATTCCGGACAGCCCGTCGACACCGCTGCCGCGGATCAGGTTCATCAGAAACGTCTCGGCCTGATCGTTAACCGTGTGGCCGGTCAGGACGCCGAACGCATGAAGATTTTCCGCCGTTCTGGTAAGGAAAGCGTAGCGGGCATGTCTCGCGTTTTGCTCAAGATTTCCCGACGTTTCGATATTTCCGTGCCCGACCGCCAGCTCGATGCCGCGCTCCGACGTCAGATGACGGACATATTCCTCATCCGCGTCGCTCTCAGCCCCTCGCAGCCTATGGTTGAAATGGGCGGCGACCAGCCTCAGATCGTGCTTGTTCCGCTGCTGCATTTCGTGCATCGCGAGCAGGAGACTGACAGAATCCGCACCGCCCGAAACGGCGATCACGACCGTCGCATCCGCAACCGGAAGATCGAGCCGCCGCCATTCGGTGATCAGATTTCGAACAAAGCTATGCACTTTGATGAGTTTAGCCACGAATTACACGAATTGCACGAATCAAATTTCTTCGAATTCGCACAGATCGTATGATTCGCGGTGAATTTCTTATTCTGGTTTATATATCGCCCGTTTTTGGTTGAGTAGCGTGATGCGGGATGTGCAGATGAGCTTGCCCTTGTCGTTTGTGATCTCGATGCCCCAGACGCTCATCGTGCGTCCCGGATAGATGGGTTTCGCCTCGACCGTGATAATGCCTTTCCCAACAGCCCGCAGGTGGTTGGCGTTGATCTCGATCCCGACGGGCGTGACCTTCGAAAGGTCGGCTCCGGCGACGACGCCGATCGAGGCCGCAGTCTCCGCAAGATAGAGCGAGACGCCGCCGTTCATAATGCCGACATATTGATGCACTTTCGGCGTGACCTCCATCGTCAGCACGACGCGTTCGCCGGACGCCTCAACAATTTGAACGCCGAGAAATTGGAACAGCTCGTTTCGGGCAACGTCGGCTATAAGTTCTGCTTTGTCCATCTAGTTTTCAAGGTACTTTTTGGCAGCCGCCAATGCCGCGCGAACTCGATCCGGTGACGTTCCGCCGATCGTCGACTTAGCGGCGAGTGTTGCTTCCAGATTCAGTGCATCGGCGACGTCTTCGCCGATCTCGGGCGAAAACTCGCGGAGAGTTTCGACGCCCAGTTCGTGAAGTTCCTTTCCCTGACCGATCGCAAACAAAACGGCTCGCCCGACCGTTTCATGTGCAGTGCGAAATGGCACTCCTTTCTTGACCAGATAGTCAGCCAGCTCGGTCGCATTGAGATAGCCTTTCGTCGCGGCTTCGCGTGTCCGGACTTCGTTAACGGTTAGGTTTTCGAGGACGATGGCCGCCGCACGAAGCGAAATGCTAACAGTGTCGACAGTGTCGAACACGCCTTCCTTGTCCTCCTGCATGTCCTTGTTGTAAGCAAGCGGCAAGCCCTTGAGCGTTGCGAGCAAAGCCATATTGTTGCCGAAAACACGCCCCGATTTGCCGCGAAGCAGCTCCAACGCGTCAGGATTCTTCTTCTGCGGCATCAGGCTCGAGCCCGACGAAACCGCGTCGCTCAAACTTACAAATCCAAACTCGGTAGAGCAATAAATGATCAGGTCCTCAGCCAAACGCGAAAGGTGCACCATTATCAACGAACAGACGGACGCAAATTCGACCGCAAAATCGCGGTCCGAGACCGCATCCAGGCTGTTCGCCGAAATTCCGTCGAAACCGAGTTCACGGGCGACGGCCTCGCGGTCGAACGGAAAACCTGTCCCGGCCAACGCACCCGAGCCAAGCGGCAAAATATTGACGCGCTTTCGGGCGTCGGCCAGCCGTTCGCGGTCGCGCTTGAGCATCTCGAAATATGCGAGGCACCAATGTGCCCACATAACAGGCTGTGCTCGCTGCAGATGTGTGTAGCCCGGCAATACGGCTTCGGCGTGACGTTCAGCCGCGTTTACGAGAGACGCTTGAGCGAGGCGAATGAGCTCGTCTAAGCGGTCGATCTCGTCGCGAAGCCACAGCCGGAAAGCGGTCGCGACCTGATCGTTACGGCTGCGGCCGGTGTGGAGCTTGCGGCCGGTATCGCCGATCGCAGCGATCAGCCTGCCTTCGATAAACGAATGCACATCCTCGGCGTCCGAGCCGTCAAAGATCGAATCGTCCGCATCGCCAAGCGCCAACATCTGGGCCAATCCGCTCGTGATCGCCGCTGCTTCGTCCGCCGTCAGAACTCCGGCTCCGGCCAGCCCGTTTGCGTGTGCAATGCTCGCCCGCACGTCGGCCGCGAACAATCGCTTGTCCAAGCGTAACGAATTGTTGAACTCGGCGAACGTTTCGTCCGGTTTTTCCGTAAATCTTCCGCCCCAAAGCTGGCCTGTTGTTTCTGACATTCTGGTCGTCCCTGTCGGCGAAAATAAAATTCATCCGCGCGTGACTTTGCTTATCTTTCGCCTTTGCGTGAGAATTTATTTTCACGCAAAGATGCGAAGTTCGCAAAGAAGAAATGGCTTTGCTCGCTGATTTTGATAACTGCGGTTTATATAAATGAGTAAAAAGATAAATAAAGTAGTCCTCGCCTACTCGGGCGGACTCGACACGTCGGCCATGCTCCTGTGGCTCAAGGAAACCTACGGCTGCGAGGTCGTCTGCTACTGCGCCGACGTCGGCCAGGGCGAAGAACTGAGCGGCCTGAATGAAAAGGCTCTCGCTACGGGTGCCTCTAAATTGTACGTCGAGGACCTCCGTGACGAGTTCGTTCGCGATTTCGTCTGGATGGCCGTCAAGGCGAATGCCCTCTACGAGGGCGTTTACCTGCTCGGCACGTCGCTCGCTCGGCCCGTCATTGCCAAACGCCAGATCGAGATCGCCCAAATGGAAGGCGCCGACGCCGTCGCCCACGGTGCGACCGGCAAGGGCAACGACCAGGTGCGTTTTGAATTGACGTATTACTCGCTCAAGCCGGACATCACGGTGATCGCGCCGTGGCGTTCGTGGGAGTTCAAGGGCCGCGCCGACCTCATCGCGTACTGTGCCAAACACGGCATTCCGGTAACCGCGACCGCCGAGAAACCGTATTCGATGGACCGCAACCTGATGCACATCAGCTACGAAGGCGGCATTCTCGAAAACCCGTGGTCCGCTCCGCCGGAGAATATATTCCTGCTTACAAAGTCACCGGAAAAGGCGTCCGACACGGCGCAGGAGATCACGCTTTCGTTTGAAAAGGGCGAGCCCGTCGCGATCGACGGAGTCAAATACGGTGCCGTCGACCTGCTGACCAAGCTCAACTACATCGGCGGCGAGCACGGCATCGGCCGCGTCGATCTGGTCGAAAACCGCTTTGTCGGGATGAAATCACGCGGTATTTACGAGACGCCCGGCGTCACCATTCTCCAGACAGCGCACCGTGCACTCGAATCGATCACCCTCGACCGCGAGGTTGGCCGTTTGCGTGACAGCCTGGGCACCAAGTTTGCCGAATCGGTCTATTACGGCTTTTGGTTCGCACCCGAATTCGAGATCCTCAAGTCGATGGTCAACCAAACACAGGAGGTCGTCAACGGCGACGTCCGCCTCAAACTTTACAAGGGCAATGTCACCGTAAACGGCCGCAGATCGCCGAACTCGCTCTACCGCGAACGCGTCGTCACTTTTGAGGACGACGCCGGAGCTTACGACCAGCACGACGCGGAAGGGTTCATTAAGCTGCAGGCGTTGAGGTTGAGGCTGCGGAATATGGAGTAAATTGGTCGGCAATTCGGCGTGAATTATTGTGAACTACAGTTCACATTTGTGCTATGATAGAGATCCGTGAGACCTTGGTCTTTTCCAGATGGCTTGAGTCTCTGCGAGATCCAACCGCACGCGCACGAGTTCAAGCAAGGATCCTTAGGCTGAGTCATGGAAATCCGGGAGACGTGAAACCAGTTGGAAATGGCATTTCCGAGATGCGCATCGATCACGGCCCCGGCTATCGAGTCTATTTTATTCAAAAAGGCCAGGACCTCGTGATCTTGCTTGCCGGCGGCGACAAAGGAACACAGCAACGGGATATACAGAAAGCATTGGAGCTGGCTAAGAACTTATAGGAAGTACGATGGCAATCACCAAAACAAAGACTCGTCCGTACGACGCTGCCGCATATCTAAAGACTGAAGAGGATTGCTCCCTGTATTTACAGGCTATCATTGATGAATCCGAAGGCGATCCGGCATTAATCGTTGCGGGCTTGGGTGACATCGCTCGGGCTCGCGGAATGATGGCTCTCGCGCGGGAAACCGGACTTACCCGCGAAGGACTATACAAAGCACTCTCACCGGAAGGCAACCCGAGTTTTGCAACCGTCATAAAGGTTTGTAAGGCTCTTGGACTCAAACTTCACGCCGAGCCCGCAAAAACGTAAGTTACTTAGAGACAACGCCGAAGGATTTTACAACTGCAGACGCTGCGATTAAGGCTACGGAACATGGAGTAACCTAGCGATTACTTCCGAGATACAAATGCAATTGCTAAAAGTTAACCCCGACAATTTTGCGTCTATCAATTGGGAAGACGAATACTATAAATATTGTGAATTTGTCGATATCTCACCGGAAGGCATACACATCACCTCTGATTTTGCCGACTGCATTTTCAGAAACGTTGATTGGTACTGGGGGATTTTCAACTTAGTCAATTTCGTCGATTGTATTTTCGAAAACTGTGTATTCCGAGGCACATCATTTCCCGACTGTAAGTTCGTAGAGTGTGAATTTCGAGACTGCAGGTTTACTATGGACAATCTTGGTGGTGAATGCTCTTTTGAAGGGGCAGTCGCATACTACTGCAAAGTAACAAACTCCGAAGGCTTTTCGCCGAATTCCGATAGGGCGGTCTGAGTTTTGGGTTACGAGGATTATTAATGAGGGCAATCCGGAACCCGCCAGTCCGCCCAACATAGGAGACCCGATGGAAGACACATTTTCTTACGACAGGTTGCCGTACCCGAGCAAATTCTTTGTGCAGACGCATCCTGACCGGTTGGCGACGATCGCGACGTTGTTTGGGATGACGCCGGCACCGGTTGCGTCGTGTCGAGTGTTGGATCTCGGCTGCGGCAATGGCAGCAATCTGATCGCTCAGGCGTATTTGCTGCCCGAGTCACGGTTTGTCGGCGTCGATCTGTCGAAGGTACACATCGACGACGCGAACGAGGCGGCCAAGGAACTCGGGCTGACAAACGTCGAATTCAAACAAGCCGATGTCACGGAGATGACCTTGGCGGAATACGGTAAATTCGACTACATCGTCGCGCATGGACTGTTCTCCTGGGTGCCGCCCTTCGTCCGCGACGCGGTGTTGCGGCTCTATGGCGAGTTTCTCGATGACAACGGCGTCGGCTACATCAGCTACAGTGCATATCCGGGCGCCCACCATCGCGAGATGGTCCAACGCACGCTGCGGTTTCATACATCCGCCGTTACCGAGCCCGGGGAAAAGGTCGACAAGGCACTTTCGTTCCTTTCGTTTTTGGGCAAGAACACGTCCGACCGCGGCGTTTACCGTTCGATACTGCAGCAGGAGATCAAGCGGCACGCCGGCCATCAGGCGGCAGATGTTTTTCACGACGACCTCTCCGACACAAATCAGCCGTTCTATTTTCACGAGTTTGCGTCTCTGCTGAAAGGCGCGGGTCTGCAATTCCTGGGCGAGGCCGAACTGCACGCGATGGGCACGCAGAACCTGTCGCCGGATGCCCGCGGTTTCCTCGAGTCGATCGAGGATCCGATCGAACGCGAGCAATACCTCGACTTTCTGACCGGACGGATATTTCGGCAAACCCTATTCTGTCGACAGGACATCAAGCTCAACCGCGAGATCGGGCCGTCGGCGATCGACCGGTTTCTTGTTTCGTCGTCGCTTCGCCCCCAGAGGACTAAACCGAAACTGGCCGGACAAGCGACCGAAAAATTTGTCGGCGGCAACGGCGTGGTTATCGAGATCGACCAACCGCTCGCGAAAGCGTGCCTGTCATATCTCGGCAGTATTTGGGGACGTGCGGTCGCGTTTCCCGACCTGATCGCCAGCGGCAAGCTAATGCTTGAACGTGACGACTTCGCTGCCGACGATTGGGCGTCGCAAACGGACATCGTTCGGATGGTGTTGATGCAGGTCGCTCGCGCGTCGAGCGTTGTTGAACTGCATCTGCATCAGCCGGCGGCATTTACCGACGTTAGCGAAATGCCGGCCGTCAACCGGCTCGCGCGTTGGCAGATGAAAAGCGCCGACAACATACTGACACTGCTGGGAATGGATATGAAGATCGAAGACAGGGTTTCTCGC